>DASXVC010000049.1:0-15795 GCA_036504495.1 Geothrix sp. | reverse complement strand
GCCGCGTTCGCGGCCGATTCTCTTCATGAAAAGCAAAGGCGGAAGCACCCATGATCCTGGTGAACGAGGAACCGCTCGACTGGCACGCGGGCATGACCGTGCGCGATGTCCTCAGGGCGCGGAACTACCGGTTCCCCATGCTGGTCATCCACGTGGGGGATGCGCTCATCCAGAAGAAGGACTACGACACCACGGTCATCCCCGACGGGGCCGTGGTGAAGGTCATCCACCTCATCAGCGGGGGCTGAGCCCCAGGGCCGGAACCAGGGGCAGGAAGATCCTGAACCGGGTCCCCCGCCCCACCGCGCTCGCCACCTCCAGCCGCCCGCCGCAGTCCGCCACCATGGCCTTCAAGGAGGGAAGCCCGAGGCCCGTCCCCTTGCCGGGGGCCTTGGTGGTGAAGAAGGGATCGAAGATCTGCGCTTGGACTTCCGGGGTCATGCCGACCCCGTTGTCCGTCACCTCAAGCAGGGCCATGGATGCTTCCGGGTCTCCCGGTCCTGTCCGCACCGTGAGGACACCCCCTTCCGGCATGGCATCCCGGGCATTGGCCACCAGGTTCACCAGCATCTGTTCCACCCGGAGTCCCGAACTCCGGACCATCAGGGATTCGCAGGCGATCTCGAGGTGGAGGTCCACGGACCGGGGGAGGAGGAGCCGCAGGGTCACTTCCATCCCCCCCACCGCCCCGCCCAGGTCCAGGAGCGTCAGTTCTTCATCCTCCCGCCGGGCGAACCCCATCAGCCGGCCGGTGAGATGTGCCGCCCGGTCGGCCGCCACGGCGATGCGGGTGAGGTCCTCCGGACCGGCCGCCCCGCTCTCATCCAGCCTCATGACCGCCAGCTCGGCTGAGCTCTTCACCACGCACAGCAGGTTGTTGAGGTCGTGGGCCAGCCCCGCCCCCATCAGGGCCAGCGTGTTCATGCGCTCGGTCCTCAGCAGCGTGTCCTGGGCGTGCTCCAGGGCCTGGGTCCGCTGCAGGACCCGGTCTTCCAGGGTGCGCCGGGCTGCCTGGAGGTCCTGAATGGACAGGAACTGGCGGAACAGGAGCAGCGCGACCATGGCCAGGAAGATGGCGAAGGCGCCCCGCGTCACGCTCCCCGGGGCGGCGGCCAGGAGTACGGCCAGGGCCCCGATGGCGAGGGAGACCGGAAGGTAGGGGAGCAGCCCTATGGATCTTCGTTCCGGACCGGCCCCCGCCTGGCCCCCCTCCTCCACCCGGCGGGGGGACCAGGCCGCGAGACCCTGGAAGAGGGGAATCCCGCCCGCCAGGATGATCCACTCCTGGGTGGCCACCACCGGGGGCAGGCCGGCCAAGGTCCAGCAGGAGAGCGCGGCCAGCCAGGCGAGGGCCGAGGCCGCGAGCCACCCCAGGGGGCCCCGGGCCCGATCCGGGTCGTAGGACGTCATGAAGACGAGACCACCGCCCAGGAGGGCCGCATTGAGGTAGGCCACGAAGACCCGCAGGCCGATGCCCTGGGCGGCGGTGCGGAGGTTGCCGTGGACCCCCATCACCCAGAGCAGGAAGAGGATCGATACCGCGAAGATGAGGCTGTCCAGGACTCGGCGCCGGAACGCCCCGCCCGACTCCCGTCCCCGCGGGAAGGCCAGGACCCCCGCCAGCACCAGGATTCCGGTCGCCAAGCCAAGCCAGCTGGGCAGATTCGCGGCCCAGACCGCTGTCCACCCCCGGCTCAGGAGCAGGTTGATGATCAGGTTCGGCACTTCCAGGGCGGCCGAACCCGCCAGCAGCCACCAGGCCAGACGGGCCTGGCCCGGGGTCCTCCAGGCGCGGCAGCCCAGGCTCACGGCGGCGAGCGTCTCCAACCCCATGTAGCTCAGGGGCCAGCTCAGGAGCCGCTGCTCTGCAGGGGCATAGGCATGGATCAAGACCGCCGCGACCCAAGCCCCCAGCAGGACCGCCCAGGCCGCCTGCCGCAGGGGTGGGCTTGCATGGTCGGACCGCTGGGAGGTGGTGGGTTGCCCTGGCAAGGGGGCCTCGTGGAAGGGTTCCAAGAGCTTAGCGGAAGCCCGGCCCACGCGAGAGAGGCGCGAATGAGGGTGGAAATGGCCGCTTACAACTCCAGGGTGATGCCCTGGGCCAGTTCCACACTGCCACTGAAGTTGATGGCACTGGTCTGGCGCCGCATGTAGGTCTTCCATGCATCCGACCCGCTCTCGCGGCCGCCGCCGGTCTCCTTCTCGCCGCCAAAGGCCCCGCCGATCTCCGCCCCGCTGGTGCCCGTGTTCACGTTGGCCAGGCCGCAATCGCTCCCGGCGGCGGACAGGAACAGCTCGCTCTCGCCCAGGTCGTTGGTGATGATGGCGCTGGAAAGGCCCTGGGGCACGCCATTCTGGAGCGAGATGGCCTCCTCGATGGTGCGGTAGGGCATGAGGTAGAGCACCGGGGCGAAGGTCTCCTCCTGCACGATGGGCAGGTTTCCGGGTACCTCGGCGATGCAGGGCGTTAGGTAGCAGCCGCCGGGGTTGGGCAGCTTCTCGCCGCCGATGAGGATCTTCCCGCCTTGGGCCTTCACGGTCTCGATGGCGGCGAGCATGGTGGCCACGGCGGCGGTATCCACCAGGGGCCCCATGAGGATCTCGTGCTTCCGCGGATCCCCGATGGGCGTCTTGCGGTAGAGATCCAGAAGCCGGTCCCGGAAGGTTCCGTAGATGGACTCATGGACGATGACCCGGCGGGTGGAGGTGCAGCGCTGGCCGGAAGTGCCGATGGCGCCGAAGTAGACGGACCGTAGCGCGATGTCGAGGTCGCCCTTGCCGCTGACGATGACCGCGCCGTTGCCCCCCAGTTCCAGGATGTGCTTGCCGAACCGCTCCTGCACCAGCGTCCCGACATGGCGGCCGCCCGGGACCGAGCCCGTGTAGGACACCAGCGCCACGCGCGGGTCGGTGTTGATGAGATCGCCGATCTCGCTGCCCTTGCCGATGGCCAGGCTGCAGATGGCGGGGTCGTAGCCGAAGCTGCGGAGCACCTTCTCGGCGATCTTCGTGCAGGCAAGGGCCGTCAGCGGAGTCTTGGAAGAAGGCTTCCACAGCACCGTGTCGCCGCAGACCAGCGCCAGGGCGGTGTTCCAGCTCCACACGGCCACGGGGAAGTTGAAGGCCGTGATGACGCCCACCACGCCCAGGGGATGCCACTGCTCCTGGAGGCGGTGCATGCGCCGCTCGCTGGGCATGGTGAGCCCGTAGAGCTGGCGGGAGAGACCCACGGCGAAATCGCAGATGTCGATCATCTCCTGGACCTCGCCCAGCCCCTCGCGCAGGGTCTTGCCCATCTCCAGGGTCACCAGCTCGGCCAGGGCCGCCTTGTTCCGGCGCAGCTCGTCGCCCAATGCCTTCACCACTTCGCCGCGCTTGGGGGCGGGCACCAGCTTCCAGGAGGCGAAAGCCGCGTGCGCCTTGGCCAGGATGGCCTCGAACTCCTGGGGGGTCACGTTCGTGACGGTGGCCAGGGCCTTTCCGTCGATGGGGGAAATGACTTCCTGGGCCTTCCCGCTGCCCATCCACGCGCCGGCGAACCCGCCCGGGTTCACATCCGAAATGCCCAGCGATGCGAGGGTCTCTTGCATGGCCCACCTCCTGGATCCATTTGTATCGTTTTTTGTATCAATCACGTAATTCATTCGATTCACATACGGCATGAATACAATTCATATATGGACGCCCTCCTCGACCTGCCCCAGCTCCGCACCTTCTACACCCTCGCCCAGGTGGGCAGCTTCACCGCCTGCGCCCGGCGCCTGAACCGCACCCAATCCGCCGTCAGCCACGCCATGGCCAAGCTGGAGAGCCAGACCGGCGCCGTCCTCCTGGACCGCAAGGGGCGCGACCTGCGCCTGACGGAGGAGGGACGGCGCCTCTACCAGGCCTGCGAGCAGGCCTTCGCCACCCTTGATGCCGCCGCCGAGGACCTGAAGCGCCACCGGACCCAGGGCCGGGGCCGGCTCCGGGTGGGGGCCACGGTGGAGTTCGGCAGCAGCATCCTCATGAAGCACATGCAGCCCTTCCTGGCCGCCCATCCGGATCTCGAAATCGACTTCACCCTCAGCCATGACCTGCTCACGCCCCTCCTGCGGGACGACCTCGACCTGGCCATCGACTGCCAGGAGCACGCTCTGCCCGCCCTGAAGAAGGTCCCCCTCTTCCGGGAGACCTATGTGGTGGCCTGCACACCCGCCTTCCGGAAGGTCCACCGGATCCGCATTCCTGCGGACCTTTCGCGGTGCCCCGTCCTGTCCCTGGACAAGGCCGGCGCCTGGTGGAACCGCTTCCTCATGGCCCTGCCCGACCGGGACCAGCCCCAGCTGGAGCGCTTCATCGCCGTGAACCACATCCGCGCCATGATCCATGCCGCCGCGGAGGGCATGGGCGCCGTGCTGGTGCCCCGCTACAGCGTGCTGGGGGAGCTGGGCCGGGGCGGCCTCGTGGCCCTCTTCCCCGCCATCCGCCCCGCCGAGGACCGTTTCTCCATCTACCAGAAGAAGGTGAAGGCCAGCCAGGAGAAGCAGAAGCTGCTCACGCGGTACCTGCAGGCGTTGAGTCCGACCGAATTCGGGTCGTGAACCCGCGGCATTCCGCTACGCGGAATGCCGTTAGCTGCCAGCTTTGCTGGCAGCGGAAATCCTTATAAGTGACAAAAGGCCGCCTTCCGGCGGCCTTTTGCTATCTGCGAATCGAAGATTCGCAGCAGATGACGGGATTACATCTGATCCTTGAGCCCCTTGGCCGTCTTAAACACGACCTTGCGGCCGGCGGGGATCTGGATGCTTTCGCCGGTCTTGGGGTTGCGGCCCATCTTCTCCTTGGTGGCGCGCACTTCGAAGGTGCCGAGACCGAAGAGGTTGACGCGCTGGCCGGCGAGCAGGGTCTCGACGATGTGATCGCGGACGCCGTCCAGGATGGACTTGGCACGGGCCTTGGACAGGTCCTGGGCCTCCGCCAGGGTGGCGGCGAGCTCGGCGATGCCGAGAGTTTCAGGCTTGGCAGTGGTCTTCGCCATGGATGGACTCCTTGGGATGGGGTGGACGGGATTCTCGACAGGGCGGAATCCCGGCGGAACCGGCACCCCTCGGGGGCCGGCCAGGTGGGGAATGGGTTCGGGAGTACCTACTCGGCAGCCGAGGCAGCGACTTCGAGGTTGACCTTGGCATGCACGCCGCTGTAGAGCCGCACGTCCACAACGTAGGTTCCAGCATCCTTGATGTGGGGCACGGTGATGTCGCGGCGGTCCAGCGTGAAGCCCTTGCCTTTGAAGAGCTCGGCCACGTCAGCGTTGGTGACGGACCCGAAGAGGTGGCCATGCTCGCCGGCCTTCTTGGTCACGGCGAGGCTCACGGCCTCGAGCTTCTCGGCCAGGCTCTTGGCGTCGGCCAGTTCCTTGGCGCGCAGCTTCTCGGCGCGGACCTTCTCCAGCTCGATCTGGCGCTTGTTGCCGGCGGTGACGGGCAGGGCCATCTTTCGGGGGAGGAGGAAGTTGCGGGCGTAGCCGTCCTTGACGTTCACGACGTCGCCGCGGGCGCCGAGGTGGGTGACGTTTTCGATGAGGAGGATTTCCATGGGAACTCCCGAAATGGATGTATGGAATGGATGGTCCGGCCAGCGCTGTGGTGCCCGCGTTGTCCCCGCTTGGGTGAGACGGCGTCATGCGCCGTCAGGGCCGGATCCTCGGGAATCCGCCCTGTCCCCCGGTGGGTTCAGGCCGATCAGAAGATCCAGTCTATCCTGGGGCTACCCGATACCCAAGCAGGGATTACCAAACTGGAGGTCCGCACCATGAACCACCTTGCCGACCGCCGCGATACCCGGCGCGTCATCACAGGACGGGAGTTCGGAATCTCATTCACCCTCAAGGGGCGCCCCTTCCGGGATGTGCGCATCGCGAACCTGAGCGTGGGTGGATGCCTGGCCCTCGTTGGAGCCTGGAACGCCGGATTCTTCCAGCACGGGGCGGCCCTGGGCGATCTGGTTCTCCTCCACCCGGAGCTCCCCAAGGACCCCATCATCGCCACCGTGGCCTTTGTCCTGGGGGGCCGGACCGTCGGCCAGGCCCAGGAAATGGTGGGTGTGGGGATCCATTTCCTGTGCATGGAGGCCTCCACACGGGAGGCGCTGGAAATCTGGGTGGGCGCGGCCAGGGACAGCCAGCAGGCTTGAAGGGGGCCGGGTCCCCTCCTACCTACTTCTTCCCGAAGAAGCCCAGGATGGCCGTGGCGACCTCTTCGCGCATGGCCTCGGTCATCTCGGGGTAGACAGGCAGGCTGAGCACTTCCTTGGCGGCCCGTTCGGATTCTGGCAGCTGGCCGGCCGTGTAGCCGAGATCCTTGAAGCAGGGCTGCTCATGGAGGCAGATGGGGTAGTAGATGGCGCTGCCGATGCCCCGCTCCTTCAGATGGGCCTGAAGCGCGTCGCGCTTGCCGCCCTTCACGCGGATGGTGAACTGGTTGTAGATGTGGCGGCCCTCCGGCACCACCTCCCGGGGCAGGACCGCTTCGTCGGCCGCCAGGCCCTTCATGCGCTCCAGGTACCAGGCGGCGTGCTTGCGGCGCCCCTCGTGCCAGCCGTCGAGCATGGGCAGCTTGGCGCGGAGCACCAGGGCCTGGAACTCGTCCATGCGCCCGTTCATGCCCACCTCGTGGTGCATGTAGACCGGCTCCATGCCGTGGACCCGGATGCGGCGCACCCGGGAGGCCATGGGCGCGTCATCGCGGATGGCGGTCATGCCCGCATCACCAAACGCGCCGAGGTTCTTGGTGGGATAGAAGCTGTAGGCGGTCATGTCGCCGAACTGGCCCGCAGACTTGCCCCAGCCCTTGGCGCCCAGGCTCTGGCAGGCGTCCTCGATGACGGGAATGCCGTGCTTTTTCGCCACGGCCATGATGCCGGGCATGTCCGCCAGCTGGCCGAAGAGGTGCACCGGCATGATGGCCTTGGTGCGGGGCGTGATGGCCGCCTCCACCAGGGCGCCGGTGGCGTTGAAGGTGGCCGGGTCGAGGTCGATAAAGACGGGCTTGGCACCCAGGCGCGACACCACGCCGGCCGAGGCGAAGAAGGTGAAGCTCGGGACGATCACCTCGTCGCCGTGGCCGATGCCCAGCGCCATGAGGGCCGCCAGCAGGGCATCCGTGCCGCTGGACATGGCCACCGCGTGGGCCGCGCCCGCGTAGGCGGAGATCTCGGCTTCAAGCCCCTTCACGTTCTCGCCCAGGATGAACGATGAGCGGTCGATGAGGCCCGAGAGCCCCTCCAGCACCTTGGCCTTGATGGCAGCGTTCTGCGGGGCGAGCTCAAGCATCGGGACGGCCATGGGAGCCTCCAATCAGGGTTTTCAAGTATGGCAGTGGGTCAAGGAAGATTCCGTCACATCGACTCAACGAGTATCAGAGCGGAAAAGATTCACCACCAAGACACCAAGGCACCAAGAACTGCTTTTGTCTTTCTTGGTGCCTTGGTGTCTTGGTGGTGATCAGTTTATTCAGCCGCATCCGAGACCTCATTTGGCTTCGTCGGACGCATCAGGGGGAACAGGATGACGTCGCGGATGCTGGCGCTGTTGGTGAGCAGCATGACCAGGCGGTCGATGCCGATGCCTTCGCCGCCGCAGGGCGGGAAGCCGTGCTCCAGGCTGGTGATGAAGTCCTGGTCCAGCAGCATGGCCTCGTCGTTGCCGGCCTCGCGCTCGTCCATCTGGGCCTGGAAGCGGCCCATCTGGTCGACGGGGTCGTTCAGCTCCGAGTAGGCGTTCGCCAGCTCCATGCCGCCGATGAACAGCTCGAAACGGTCCACGAAGCGGTCATCGCCCTCCAGAGTCTTGGTGAGGGGGGATAGCTCAATGGGATAGTCCGTGATGAAGGTGGGCTGGATGAGCTGCTTTTCCGCGTGGTGCTCAAACAGGTCGCCCAGCAGGGTGCCCACGGTCTTGGTGTCCACATCCTCGACATGCACGGCCCGGGCCAAGGTGCGGACGCTCTCTCCGTCCTCCAGCTGGTGGCGGTCGATGCCGCCGTATTCCGCGATGGCGTCCTTCATGGTGAGGCGGCGGAAGGGCGCGGCGTAGGAGATCACCTGCTCGCCCCAGGGCAGCGCTTCGGAACCGACCACATCCTTGGCCAGGGTGGAGATCAGCCCTTCGGTGAGGGCCATCATGTCCCGCAGATCCTGGCCGGCCGCGTAGAACTCCATCATGGTGAATTCGGGGTTGTGGCGGACGCTGAGGCCTTCGTTGCGGAAGTTGCGGTTGATCTCGAACACCTTCTCGAAGCCGCCCACGATGAGGCGCTTGAGGTAGAGCTCCGGTGCGATGCGCAGGTAGAGGTCCATGTCCAGGGCGTTGTGGTGGGTGATGAAAGGCCGGGCCGTGGCGCCGCCGGGGATGGGCTGCATCATGGGCGTTTCCACTTCCAGGTAGGCCTGGTCCTCCATGTAGCGCCGCACGGCGCTCACGATGCGGGAGCGGGTCTGGAAGGTCTTGAGGACGTCGGCGTTGGAGATGAGGTCCAGGTACCGCTGGCGGTAGCGCTGCTCCTTGTCCTGCAGGCCGTGCCACTTCTCGGGCAGGGGAAGGATGGCCTTGCTGAGGAACTGGACCTGCTTCACCCGCACGCTCAGCTCGCCGGTCTTGGTGCGCATGAGGGGGCCGGTGATGCTGATGAAATCGCCCATGTCCAGGAGCTTGAGGACATCCCAGCCCGGCTCGGCCACGTCATTCATGCGGAAGAAGGCCTGGACCTTTTCCCCGTTCTCCGTGAGGTGGGCGAAGACGCTCTTGCCCATCTCGCGGATGGTGAGCACGCGGCCCATCACGGAAACCGTGAGGCCCAGTCCTTCCAGCTTCTCGTTGGTCCAGGTTTCGGCATCGGCGTAGGCCTCCGCCAGCTGGGCGATGCCGTGGGTCCGCTCAGCCTTCCGTGGCCAGACATCGAGGCCCAGTGCTTTCAGCTTTTCGAGCTTCTCAAGGCGGACATCGCGGTACTGGTTGGGCTGCATGGGGACTCCGGCACGAACCATCTAGTTTACCGAAGCGGCCTCAGTCTCTGAAACGATAGGCCACATAGGCCGTGATATCCGGGGCAGTGAAGGTGCCGGCCTCCTCACTGACACCGAAGCGCCAGTGGGGCAGGCGCGTGTGCCGCAGGGTCCAATGCTGCTGCCAGCCCGGCCGGTCGAGCCTCGCAAGGCCGGTGGTGTAGGGGCTCTCGGCATAGCCGAGGCTGACCTCCAGGCCGATTCCGTCGATGAGCCCGGGGCCCTGGCCCAGCCAGGCCACGGAGGCCCACCCCCGGTTGAACGAGGTCTCCCCCAGGACCTCCCTCAGGGGGCTGTGCCTGGGCACCCCCAGCATCACCCGCTCCACCTGGCCGAAAACCCGGATGCGCCCGTAGCGCCGCCACAGGGCCCCGCCCACCAGACCATCGGTGCCGCCACTGCCGGAGAAATCGGACTGCCGGCCCGTGGGCAGCTGCACCGAGGCGCCGACCCGTCCCCCGGCATCCGCAGTGCCGAAGGGATGGACCCACGCCACATCCAGGTCCATGAGGGCCACCCCGGGCCGGATCAGTTCCCCGATCACTCGGCCATCGCGCTCCAGGCGATAGACCAGGCGGTTCTTCGATGCATCCTCGCGCCCGCCCTGGGGCATGTTGAACAGCTGATGCCAGTTCCAGATGGCCTGATCGGCGATGCCGCCAGACCGGGACGCCACGCGGGCCCGGACGTTGATCCGCGAGGAGCCGGCCTTCATGGCCCAATCCCCGGTCAGCTGCCATTCCTCGCCATCCAGCCGGGCCCAGGTGCGGCCGTCGGCGCTGTGCTCCAGATCGGGACGCAGCATCTGGCTGGTGGATTCAATCGCGAGTTCCGTGGTCCCCTCGGGCAGGGGTTCGGGGAAGCCCTCGAACCAGGCCAGCCGGTTGGGCCTGGGAGTCTCCTGAGCCACGAGGCCCCCGGCGATCGTTGCGATTACCAATACCCACAGATTGACGAAGGTCACGGCATCTCCTTTGACCTCCATAGATACTCTGTTTCCACGGCTCCATTCCAAGTGAAAAAATTCCCCAATGGTCATTAAAGAATGACCTCCCGTGGATAGATGATGCCCGTATGATGATCGAGCCCTGTTCCTTCCAATTGCCACCTCTCACCGCCCCTCTATTCTGGAGCCAGCCATGACACGCCTCAAAACCCGTCTCCTTGAGAAAATCGAAGAGCACCGCCCCCGGACCACCCGGCTTCTGAAGGAGTTCGGCAAGGTGGTCATCGATGAGGTGACCATCGACCAGTGCATCGGCGGCGCCCGGGACATCAAGTGTCTGGTCACCGACATCTCCTACCTGGACTCCCAGGAAGGCATCCGCTTCCGCGGCAAGCTCATCCCCGAGACCTTTGCCGCTCTGCCCAAGCTGCCGGGCGCCGAGTACCCGACGGTGGAGTCCTTCTGGTACTACATGCTCACCGGCGAGATCCCCACAGCGGCGGAGGCCGAGGAGATCCACCAGGACTTCAAGTCCCGCGCCAAGGTGCCGGGCTATGTCTTCGATGTACTCAAGGCCCTGCCCAAGGACAGCCACCCTATGGTGATGCTCTCCACGGCCGTGCTGGCCATGCAGAAGGAGAGCAAGTTCAACAAGGCGTACCACAGCCTGAAGAAGAACGACTACTGGGACACCACCTACGAGGACGCCTGCGACCTGCTGGCCAAGCTTCCCGAGATCGCCGCCTTCATCTACCGCTACAAGTACAAGAACGGGGACATCATCCCCGGCAACTACGACCTCGACATGGGCGCCAACTTCGCGCACATGATGGGCATCGCCAAGCCCTATGACGACGTGGCCCGCATGTACTTCATCCTGCACAGCGACCACGAGAGCGGCAACGTCAGCGCCCACACCACGCACCTGGTGGCCTCAGCGCTCTCCGACGCCTACTACGCCTTCAGCGCCGGCCTGAACGGCCTCGCGGGCCCCCTCCACGGCCTGGCCAACCAGGAAGTGCTGCAGTGGATCATGGAGTTCCAGAAGAAGATGAACGGCGCCGAGCCCACCGAGGAGAACGTCAAGCAGGCCCTCTGGGACACGCTGAACTCCGGCCACGTCATCCCCGGCTACGGCCACGCCGTGCTGCGCAAGACCGACCCCCGCTACACCGCGCAGATGGAGTTCTGCCAGAAGCACCTGCCCAACGACCCGCTCTTCAAGCTGGTCAACATGATCTACCGCGTGGCCCCCGGCGTGCTCACCGAGCAGGGCAAGACCAAGAACCCCTGGCCCAACGTCGATGCCCAGAGCGGCGTCATCCAGTGGTACTACGGCCTCACCGACTACGATTTCTACACCGTGCTCTTCGGTGTGGGCCGCGCCATCGGCGTGCTGGCCAACATCACCTGGGACCGCGCCCTGGGCTACGCCCTGGAGCGCCCCAAGTCCGTCACCACGGCCATGCTCGAGGACTGGGCGGCCAAGGGCGGCGCCAAGTAGCTTTTTTACTTCGCAGAATAAGGGGCGGGCCCATCGGCCCGCCCCTTTTCTGCGTTGGACAAAGCTAAAGAACGAAAGCCAAGTCCCGTTCCGGCGTGCGGCAGTCCATGTCCAGGCCGCGGTCCCGGTGGTCGGCGATCTCCGCGGCCACCCCGAGGGTGCGGCCGAACAGGAAGAGCGTGAAGGCCAGCTCCTGGACCTGGCGGAGGGTGATGCGGCCGGCCCGGAGGTCCTTCCAGACCAGCTTCAGCGTGATCACGGCGAGCACGGCATCGACATTCACGCAGAAGACGTTTTTCGTCACGCCTTCGGCGTACAGTTCCTTGACCAGCAAGCGGTAGAACTCCCAGAAGGCGTTGTAGCTCCCCTTTTCGGCCAGCATCTCCGATACGAACTGCTCCCGGGGATCCACGTTGATCTTGTTGCCTCGGAAGACCGGATGGTTGATGCAGGGGATGGGTTTCACGGTGCCATCCTCCTCTTCCTGGGCCTGTTTCTTGTAAGCGCCATAGGCCCGCGCCGCCTGGCTGGCCATCTTCTTGAGGTCCAAGCCGTGGCCGGAATCGCCGGCATCCGCCAGCTCGACGCCCTTGAACTGCTCCACCAGGAAATCGATCGCCTCATACCCATTGCCCCCATGGGCCCGGCCGGTGTTGGCCAGGAAGCCCACAAAGGCCATGGAGATGTCGTTCCGGGCGCTGACGCTTTCCTTCGCCCCCTTGGCCGAGAGCGTTCCGGGGCCATTGGTGACGGTGAGCCCGAGCAGCGTCTGGAACTCGACCAGTTCCGGCGGGCTGGGCACCCGGCCGAACAGGACCTTGAAGGCGTTCTCCGTGAAGCTGTGGTTGAGGTTCGACAGCTTCTGGTCCACCAGCTTCTTCCAGTAGGGATTGTGCTCCCGGTCCACCACGGAGTAGGCCACGATGCGCGACATGAGGTAGAAGTAGGTGACCGAATCCTCGACGAGCTGGCGGCTGATGCGCTTCTCCAGCATCGGGTTCCAGAGCACGCAGACCGCGATGGTGGCCAGCAGGAACTCGTAGGCGTCCCGGATCTCGAGGCCCCGCTTCTCGGCCAGGTCGATGATGTGCTGGCAGACCTTGAGGGCCACGCAGGACTTGCGGGACTTCTTCACCTCCTTGAGAAGGAGCTCCGAGATGTCCGTCTTGCGGGAGGGCTCGGCCCGCAGCAGGTGCTTCTCCACGTAATCGTCCAGCTCGGGAGGAAAGGCCTTCGTGTGTTCGTCCAGGCCGAATTCACGGATGAGGTCGATGATGAACCGCGCGTGCTCCCGTGATTTCGCCAGCAGGTCCTTGTCGCCCACGAGCGCGATCTGGGAGGCCAGGTAGGCGTTGGGGGTGCAGCCGTTCGCCCGCCCCACGTCGATGAGTTCCATGCGCCGTTCATCGATCTTCATGAACAGGTTCAGGATGAGGTTCAGCGTGGGGATGTCCGCCTTCTCCGGCAGGACCTTGGCCAGAGAAAAATAGAGGTTCTCCTCCAGGGTGTTGCGGGAGAGGTCCAGGACGGTCTTCCCGTGCAGCTCCGAGATCTGGGTTTCGGGGTTCATCCTGGAGGCGCCGGATTTGCAGGCCATGTTCTGGCGGAGGTAGTGCGCGCCCACCTGCTTGTTCACCTCCACGATCTGGTGATCGTAGGGAGAAGGCGCCTGGATGACCGGCAGGTCGAGGGATGGCGGCAGCTTCATCATGGTGTCGCCGAGCCACAGCTTGAGGGACAGATCCCCCGTCGTCTCGAAATCGGGTTTTTCGTCGATCTTCTCGAAGACCGCCCGGACCGCGTCGGGAATGTACTGGATGCTCGGCACCCGCACGCCGCGCTTGCTGACCTTGGGGGCCTTCGGATCGAACACGTCCACGCCGAAGTACTCGTCGAACCAGCGCTCCTTGCTTTCCGCGTCGTCACCGCTGCCGGAGAGGGCACCGGCGTGCCCGCAGGCCCGCGTGATGTTCTTCTTCCACCGCCCCGTGACGCACGCGATGATCGGCTTGGTGAAACCGAAGGTGCGGTCCTTGATCCAATCCAGCGCCATCTTTTCGTAATACCCGCCCGGCTCCACGTAGATCACCACGGCCTTGGTGCGGGGGTCGTTCTGCGCCGCGTAGAGGAATTCTGGCAGCGCGAAATGGATGTAGACGTCCTTGCCGCTGGACACGGCCGTGCTGATGCCGAAGCCCGCCGTGCGGAGGTATTCCGCCATGGTGGTCGTGAAGTTCCCCGAGTTGGAGTGGATGGCGATGGAGCCTTTCACCAGGGATTCCTCGGGATGGTCGCCGCCGAGGCTGCCGCCGATGCGCACGCGGTCCCAGGCGTTGGCCATGCCCAGGCAGTTGGCGCCGATCACATCCACGCCCGCCTCCTGGCAGAGCGCCCGGATGTTGCGCGAATCCCGCGCCGGCACCTTCTCCGTGACGATCACGATGCGCTTGAGCGCCTCGTTGTGGGTCACCAGCTCGGAAACGGCCTTGCACACGCCCAGGGGCGGAATGTAGACCACGCCCATGTCGAAGGAGATCCCCTTCTCCATGACCTCGCGGATGCTCCGGTAGACGGGAATGCTGCCGATCTTCGTTTCCAGGACACCGCGCCGGCCGTACTGGACGCCGGCCACGATATTGCCGCCACTGTACTCGTGGGAGACGGGCGTCACCTTCCGGCTTTCGCTGCCGAGAATGTTCATCACACAGACGCGGTGCTCCCGGGTCACGAGCTCTTCCAGGGAATGCAGGCCCACGTAGTACGGGAAAGGTTTTGTCTTCAACCGTCGCATGGATGCCTCCTAGGCCCGGACCTGCGTTTCAACCTGTTTCCGGTAGGCGCTGGCGCCTTCCGCGCGCCACCAGTCGTCGACCTTCTTGGCGTATTCCAGCGTGAGGATCATCGAGGTGTCGTGGCCGAAGACCTTGTAGGGGAAGCGAAGCCGGTCGAGGATGTCCTTGGCGTAGAACATGCCCTTCACGACATTGGGCCCGCCCCGCCCGATCACCACGTAGAGTGGCTTCCAGCCGGCCTTGGACACGTGGTCCCGCAGGGCGTCGAAGACACCCTTGAAGGTCACGTAGATATCCGTGTTGTTGGCCTTCCCGCCGATGAGGAGCAGCATGCTCGCCTGGTCGTACCAGTGCTCGAAGGTGATGCGGCTGATCTCGTAGATCTTTTCGTAGGGCGGGTTCCCGCCGAAATCCGACGAGAAGATGGCGGCCTCGCCCAGGGTCTCGGTGCCGGCGCTGTTGGCGCCTCCGCCGAACATGAAGGGGATGATGCTCCCGTTCGGATTCATCTCCAGCACGTCGCTCTGCCCCTGGTAGGTGCGCAGCTCGTTGATGTCCGCCTCGAAGGCCGTCGTCTCCGTCTGGAAGAGGGCGTCCGGAAGCCCGATGCGCTTCCAGGCGGGATTATCCTGGTCGAAGCTCGCCTTCACGTCGCAGGCCACAGGCAGAAGCTGGTTGCCCCTCCGCATGACCCGGATGGGATTCAGCTCGATGGTGGTGAGTCCATAGCCGTCGTAGAGTTCCCACAGCTTCGGCAGGTGCTGGACCAGGGCCGAGATGAAGGGTTCGGGGCAGCCAGTGTCCGTGAGGGCGTTGGTGATCTCGAAGGCGTTGATCCCGATGAACGGGTCGATCTCCACCACCGCCTTTTTCTCCGGCGGCAGGGCCTCGATGTCCACTCCGCCCCAGGGCGTGATGGTGAACACCGGCCCCCGGAGTTCACTGGAGCTGGAGATGCTGAAGTAGACTTCCAGATCCGAGGGGACGAAGGCCTCCATGGTCACGCCATTGGCCGTGACCGTCTTGTTTCCGTAGGTGTGCTGGGCGAAGAACAGGTCCCGCTTGGCCTGCAGGGCTTCCTGAAGGGTGCTCACGACGCGGATCAAGCCAGCCTTTCCCTTCTTGCCGACTCCGCCGTAGAACGCCGGCTTCACCACCAGCCTCCGGTGCTTCTCCAGGAACTGCTGGATCTCCTGGTTGGTGGCGGAACCATCGATGAAATCCGCCACGGGAAACTCAACCAGCTGCAGAAGCTTGGAGCCGTAGCGCAAGCCCGAAAGTTGCATGGTTCCTCCTCGGTCGACTTTGGCAATGAGCCGGAGTACCGGATCCACCTGGGAGGAACCGGGTCCGTATAAATGATATTTGGATCATCTTTCCTGGCCAACCCAAAGATTACTTATGGGTCTATTTCAATGCCTCGTTAGACTACCCATAGATAATCTTTGAGACAGCTCCATTGAAACACTGCCAACCTTTCGGTTTGCTTGCAAACGCCGTCGCGGCAGGGG
>DASXVC010000048.1:0-23594 GCA_036504495.1 Geothrix sp. | reverse complement strand
CGATCCCCGCCTCCGCCAGCTTCCACAGCGGATGCCAGATCATGGGCGCCATCCCCACCGGCAGCAGGTGCTTGTTGGTCACCTTGGTCAGAGGGAACAAGCGGGAACCTGTGCCACCAGCAAGTACGACACCCTTCATTGCTGAGCTTTTGTCCACAGACGCCCTCCGAGAAACCAGCCTATTCTTGTTCTACCAAAGAAAATCATGGGGGGGTTTCGGGTTTATGGCTAGGTCACGGGCGAAGATCGGCACGGAGCATCGATGACAGGGGCTGATCCGAGGACTGCCACCCCCGTTGTCGGAATCCTGGTGCTGAACTACCACCAGCCGGATTCCACCCTTGCCTGCATCCGAAGCCTCCTGGCCCGGGAAGGGTCTGAGACCCGGATCCTGTGGATCGAGAATGATGCCCGCTCGTCAAAAGGGTCCGTGGAAGCCCTCCTGGCAAGCCATGGAATTCCCTGCCGGAAGGTGGCGGCGGAAGACAGTGCCCTCCCGGATGCGGGACAGATCGGCCTGTTGGAGGTTCCGGAGAACCTGGGTTACGCCGGCGGCAACAACCTGGGACTGGCGCTTCTGGCCCGCCACCACGTGCCTTTCGCCTGGGTGTTGAACAACGACACCCTGCTCCTCGAAGGGTCCAGCCGCGACCTGGTGGAACGGGCCCGGGAGCGCCCCGAGGTGGGCCTTTGGGGCACCGCCATATCCACCGGGAAACGCATGATCTTCGGTGGCCGCCTGGTATCTCCCACATTCCATACCGAAGTGTTGACCGACCCGTTCCAGCTTCAGGACGCCCTGACCTTCATCAACGGCTGCTCCATGTTCATGGGCGTTGCGGAGGCCACGGCCGTGGGAGGCATCCCCCCCCACTACTTCCTGTACTACGAAGACGTGGCGTTCTCCCTGCTTCTGCGTCGCAAGGGAAGGAAGCTCGCCTCCCTTCCGGGTGTGGTGGTGGCGCACGAGGAATCGCTTTCGTCTGGGCTCCGGAGCGCGGTGGTCGAGTACTACAACCGGCGGAACCGCTGGTTCTTCATCCAGGAATTCTTCCCCGAGCATCTGCACTCGAACCGGCGGCGGCTCGCCTACCAGATCCAGAAATACCTCTTTCGCTTCCGGTTCCGGCGGGCCTGGCTGGAGTGGCTCGCCTACCGGGACTTCAAAGCCCGATCCCACGGCCGGTCCCTCCGCGACCTTCAAGGCCCCACCTGACGTGGGACCCTCCGGCTTCAAAGGAATGGCGATGTCCATGCGGTCCTGGCTGAAAACCTTCGAACGGACCCGGCTCCGGCCTTGGGCCCGGGGCTTGCGGCGCGTGATGACGGGCCTCCATCCCGCGCCTCCGGATCCCCGCCTGGACGAATGGGCCATCCGCCAGGCATCCATTCCGGATCCGGGCCTGCCCCGGTTGGCCCTGCTCTCCATCCTCCCCCCCACTCCCAATGGGGTCGCCTCCTTTGCCGCCCGGTTTTTCGCCGACGCCCGCTGGCGGCTGGATGCCTATGCGCCCCTCCCCCTTGAACCGCTTGAAACCCTGTTCCGCACGAAGGGATCTCCCCGCCAGCGCTTCTTCCCCATCCAAAGCTGGGGCCAGGCCCTGCCCCCGGGCTCCTATCAGGCCGTGATCGTGGAAGCAGGCAACAGCCCCCACCATGTGCCCACCCTCGGCGCCGCCTCCCAGTTCCAGGGGGAGCGCGTCTGGCTGAACCTCCATGAAGCCCAGGCCATCCGTTTCTGGAGCGGGTGGTTCGACGAGGACGCCCGTGCCGTGATGGCCTTCTACCGCCAGCACTACCCCGGGCGCCCCCTGTCCGTGAATGACCTGTTCGGGGAGCCCGGTCCTCAGACGCCCCGGGGCATCCGACCCCTCGCGCTGCTGTGCGGCGCCGAGCGCATCCTGGTCCACAGCGACTACTGCGCCCAGAAGGTACGGGAGGATCTCGGGGATCTGGACCTGCCGATCGAGGTCCTGTTCCATCCCCTGCCCCCGCCCAGCGGCACCCACCCTGAACCAGGGGAAAGTCCCCTGAGGGTGGGGCATTTCGGCGGCCTCAGTGGGGGGAAGAGCATCGCCACCCTCCTGGCAGCCATGGACCAGCTCGCGGCATCCCAGGACGTGCGGCTGATCCTGGCGGGCTATGGCGCGGGGCGGTATGCCAAACGCCATCGGCTTCAGGCCCGACGCCCCTGGCTGGAAGTTCACGATGCCCCCCCGGATGATCGGCTGGAGGCCCTCATGGCCTCGGTCCATGTGGCGGTGCAGCTCCGTCCCACGAACCACGGGGAATCCTCCGGCGTGGTGAGCCAGCTGTTGGGAATGGCGCGACCCCTGGTTCTATCGGACATCGGGAGCTTCCCTGAACTGGGCCCGGTGGCCGTCTATGTTCCGCCGGATGTCGCCCCAGGCGCCCTGGCGCAGGCCATCCTCCAGGCCCAGAGCCTGCCGATGGCCCCTTCGGCTTCCTTGCGGGAGCAGCAGAGCCCTAGCGCGTTCCTGGATCGGCTGAGGGGACTCCTCCAGCGGTGAGCCCGCGCCGCACGGCCCGGATCGCCTCCAGCATCGGCTCCGTTTCGAGCTCCTGCATGCAGGCGTGCGTCTGGATCCGGCAGTCGAACCGCATGCAGCCCAGGCAATCCAGCCCGGCCTTCTGGAAGATCCGCACCTGCGGCCCTTGGGGAGCCGTGACGCCAGGCAGGGTGGGACCGAAGGCCACCAGGGTGCAGGTGCCGCTCGCCGCGGCCAGGTGCGCCAGGGATGAGTCATTCCCGACCACGGCCAGGGCATCCGCCACCAGAGCGGCGCTGGCGCTGAGGGACGTCCTTCCGCAGGCCACCTTCGCCTGGGGGCGCAGTGCCAGGATCTCCCGCCCCTGGGCAAGATCCTCTTCCTGGGGGCCACCGAGCACCAGGGCCGGGATCCCGTCCCGCCCCAGCGCATCCAGGAGCCGCACCATCACCGGCGTTCCGAGCCGCTTGTTCCAGTACTTGGCGCCGAGCGCCAGCACCACATATGGAGAGGGCACGTCCAATTCCTCCCGCAAGGCGCCGGCCTGATCGAAGGCCTCCCGCCGCGGCCGGAACAGGTCCGGCGCTCCCAGGGAAAGGCCCGGAAAGGCCTTGCTGAGCAGGCTGCCGTACCGCTGAACCTGATGGCCGTCGAGCCCCTTGAAGCGGAGGCTGGTCGTGGCCAGGACCCGGCCTCCCCCCTCGCTCCACCCCACCCGGATGGGCGTCCGGGCGAGGAAGGCCGCCACCAGGGCCCGGGAGCTGCGGGGCAGGTTGATCACTCCCTGGGCGCGGGTGCCCCGAAGCAGCCTGGCCATGTCCCAGGCCCTTGGCGGCCCCTGATCGGGCACACAGGCCTCGAAGGCGCCGCTGCCTTCAAAGAGCTCCATGACATTCTCGGGACCCCAGGCCACGAGAGGCAGGCCCAGGTTCCGGAGGGGCGCCAGGGCCTGGTGGATCATCACCGCGTCGCCGATGAACCGCGGCATCCGCACCCAATGGGCGCCTTTGGGACTCACGCGCGGGCCTCGGCCATGAGGGCCTTGAGCAGGCCTACCACGCGCTCGGGATGCACCCGATGCGCGACGGAACCATGGGTCTCGAAGCCCTCGCTCTCGCCCGGATAGGAATCCACCGCCGAGCCCCGGATGGCCACCGCCATGGGACCCACCGGCGCGATCAGGGGTTCCGGCGAGTGGCCCATCAGCGTGATGGTGGGCCGGCCCGTGGCCGCGGCCGTGTGGGCCAGGCCGGTATCGATAGCCACAGTGCCCGCCGCCGCTTCCTGGATGGCACAGGCTTCGGGAAGGCTCGTCTTCCCCGTGAGGTCCAGGGAACCCGGCGCCCGGGCCGCGATCTCCTTCCCCAGGGCCACTTCGTCGGGTCCGCCCAGCCAGACGCAGCGAAAGCCCTCCGCCGACAGCACACGCGCCAGTTCCGGCCAGGTTCCCGTCTCCGGGAACCAGCGCTTGACGTGGCCGCGGGTCCCGAAGGCCAGCGTGACGTAGGGTTCCCCGGTCCACCCGGCCGCCCGAAGGAGCTCGGGGCCCCGCGCCCCACCCAGGTTGTGCTGTCCGAGCCGGACCCACTGGAGGTGACGCTGGCCCGTAAGCTGCTCCAGCAGCGGTTCGTAGCGCTGGGCCAGGTGGACGGGCAGATCCCGGTACTTGAAGGGGTGCGTGTAGAGCAGGCTCAGGTGGTTGTCGGAGATGCCGCCCCGGATGGGGACCCGGGCCATCCAGGCGCCCAGGGCCAGCCGGATGCTCTGGCTCAGGTTGATGACACAGACCGGGGGCGCCTTGCGCCACCGCCTCAGCAGGTGCCAGGGATCGGGCTTGCCCTGCCCGCCGCTCTCGATGACGGATTCCGCGATGAACTCCGGCGCCGCTTCGGAGAAGAGCGCCGCGCCGATGGCATGGCCCACGGCCACCCAGCGCAGGGTCACGCCCAGGGCGGCGGCCTCGGCATCCCACGCCGCCTGGAGCGATCCGAAGAAGGGGAGCGCGAAAACCACATCGCCCAGCTGCCGGGGCCACCGGATCCACACCTCGTGAGGCCCTGCGTGTCCGGCCGCCACACGCCGGCCGAGCTCTTCCCGTAGAATGTCCGTTCCTCTGCGAGCCAACATGAACCTCTTGCCCCCATCTTTCCAGAAATGGCTGTTCTGTGCGCTGGCGGCGGCCTCCGCCTCCGCCCAGACCTCCCAGTTCACCATGCGCGAGGCCATTCAGGCAGAGTGGCTGCGGCAGCCAGTGGCCTTCACCGAGGCCCAGAAGGCCGCCCTGCCTGCGGCGGACCGGGCGCGGCTGGAACGGACGATCCTGCGGCTGGGCGTCCCCGGGACCCCCGCCCTGCTGCCCTCCGAGCTGGACAAACCCACCGTGGAGGCCTGGGAGGGCAAAGCCAAAGCCGCCCGTACACCCCAGGAGCGGTTCACGGCCCTGTTCTTCCTGAACCGCCTGAAAAGCCCGAAGGCCCTCCTGGCCCTCGACGGCCTCACCGCCGCCGATGCCGCCGCCTGGCCGAAGCACCTGCACCTGGAAGCCTCCCTCGCCACGGCCCGCCTGAATGGCGCCGAGGTCGCCCCGGCCCTTCAGGCCTTCCTCGGCGCCCTGCAAAAGGCCGGCAAGGTCGACTCCGTGCGGGCCCAGGCGGCGCGCTTGCGGCTGATGATGGCAGGCAAGGAGAAGGATCTCCTGCCGCCGGTGCCGGCCACCCCGGGAAGCCTGCTGGCCCTCATGGATGCGTGGAACCGGGGCCCCTGGGCCCTCCGCCGCGACCTCGCGTTGACGGGTTTCACCTCGCTTTCTGGAGAATCACCGGCCTGGCCCCGGATGGGCCTCTCCCACCCGGATCCCACCACCCTCACCCGGGCCTGCGTGGGCGTCCTCTCCAGGCTGGCCGAGGGGGTTCCCAAGCCCGCGCCGGTGGAAGCTTTCGAGGTCGAAGGCGCCTCCTGGCCCTGCTCGAACAACCCCCTGGCCCAGTGGTACGGGTTCCAGGCGCTGGCCAAGCTTGAAGCGCCCATGCCAGGCCTGAAGCTGCTCATGGAGCAGGACCATCCTCTCGGCGCCACCAGCCCCCTGATGCTGGGCGTGCTGCTTCCGGCCATGCGCCGCCAGCATCCCGAGCGGGCGGATCAGGTCCGGTCGCGTCTCCTGGCCGGATCGGATCCCATCGCCCGCGCCGCCGCCATCGAGGATCTGCCTGCGGCCCCCGTGGACCTCGACGCCCTCACCAGGCGCGTCTGGACCGACACCCAGTTCGAAACCCAGCAGACCCTCATCCACAGCTACGCCCGCTGGCAGCTGGCACCCGAGGACCAGAAGACGCAGCTGCGCCCCTGGCTCCAGCACCCCAACTGGACCTGCCGCTGGGAGGCCTACCAGGCCCTGGTGAAGCTGGACTCCGCCACACCCTGGCCGGCGGCTCCGAAACCCACCCAGGTCGATGAAGCCATCCTGAAAGAAGCCACCCGCTTGGCCGAACGAGGCAAGCCCGTCCGCCTGCGCCTTTCCCTGAGCGGAAAGCGCAGCGTTACGCTCAGGCTCGATCCCACCGTGGCACCGATGAATGTGGCCAACCTGGTGCTCCTGGCTAAAAAGGGCTACTTCGATGGGCGGCTGGTGCCCCGCGTGGTGCCGGACTTCGTGGTGCAGATGGGCTCCCCCCTCGACACCATGGACGGCGGGCCGGGCTATACAGTGCGCTGCGAGAACAGCCTGGCCTGGTACGGCCCCGGCAGCGTAGGCATGGCCCTCTCAGGCAAGGACACGGGCGGCAGCCAGTTCTTCATCACCACCAACGCCACCCCGCACCTCACGGGCCGGTACACCCGCATGGGTGAGGTGGAAGACCTGGATCGCGCCCTGAAGATCCTCGATGACCTGGAGCTGGGCGCGAAGATCGTCTCCATCAAGATGCTTGAACCGTGAAGCGGCAGGGGCCCCGGGCTGCGGCCATCGGCCTGATGGCGGGACTGGGTGCCTGGGCCCAGGCGCCTCTGCTCCAAGATGGCGCCACCACCCTGCGGCAGGCCCAGCGAGCCTGGGTCGCTGGCGAGGAACCCCTGCCGCCCCTGTCCCTGCCCTCGTTCGAAGTGGGCCTGGGAGGCGCGGACTCGGGCGGCCGTTATGCGCCGCTGATCGGTGGCGAGGGCCTGGGCCACGGCCTCCAGGGCTGGGGGCTGGGCCTGCAGGGCCGTTATGTCATCGGAGGGTGGTCCCTGTCGGCCACGGTCCTGGGCCTGCGGGACGGGGATCGCGCCCTGGGAATCCTCCACCGCGCCGCCCTGGCCTACCAGTGGGAATCCGGCTGGCGTCTGGCCCTCGAACAACACCCCTTGGCCTGGGGGGCGGGCCTCAATGGCGGAAAGCTACTGAGCGACGCCGCCCGCCCCTTCCCGCGCCTGTCCCTGGCCACACCGGAGGCTTCGCTGCCCTTCGGACGCTGGAGGGCCGAGGCTTTCATGGGGCGTCTGGAATGGAACCACTCCATTCCCGCATGGGCCATGCATCGCGAGGCCCTGGTCACGGCCCAGGCCAACGGGATGGACCTCCGCCGGCCCGATCTGTACGGCGGGCTCCTCCGGGCCTCCTTCGGGTCTCAGGTGGAAACCACCTTCGGCGCCGTGACCATGGCGGGCGGCCAGGATGTCCTGGGCCAGCCGGCGCCCGCGGCCGCCGCGCGCACCTCCACCCTGGCGGAGGTGAAGGTGCGGATCCCCGCCCTGGCGCGCCTCGCCCAGGCCCGGGGCGCTGCGCTCCACCTCAGCCGGAGCGCCACGCCCGACGGCCGATCCATCACCCTGGGCTCCGCCCGCAACCTCGGGGGCCTCCAGCTGATCTGGGAGGGCTGGGACCTCGGTTTTGAATACACCGGAGCGGCTGCGTCACGAACCGCGGCGCCCGTTACCCAGCCCACCTACCTCGCGGGCTTCTCCACCCATGGCGACCCGCTGGGATCGGCCTTTGGGCACGAAGCCGCCACGCGGACGGTGGAACTGGGTCTGCCCCTCTTCCTGGAGGGCCAGGGACGCCTCAAGACCGTCCGGGCCACCGCGGCCCTGGGCCACCCCTCGGGCACCGGATCGTGGTTCCTCCAGGCCGAAGCCCAGTGGCGCACTCCCACGGGTCGCGTCGGGGCCTCGGTGGCCTCGCGGCGGGATGAATTCCCGGGGACCCCCGCCCGCTGGGGCTGGGTCTTCAGCGCCTTCCAGAGCTTCCGCGTCTTCTGAAGGCGAGACCGCCTGCGCTATCCTGGTTCCCCTTCTAGAGGTCCGAATGGCGCTGTCCCGTGATCAGCTCGTCCGCCGCGCGGCGCAGGAACTGCGCGACGGCTACTACGTCAACCTCGGCATCGGCATCCCCACCCTCATCGCCAATGAGATCCCCGCGGGCATGGAGGTCGTCCTCCAGAGCGAGAATGGGCTGCTGGGCATCGGCCCCTTCCCCACGCCCGACGAGGTGGATGCGGACCTCATCAACGCCGGGAAGCAGACCGTGACGGCCGCGCCCGGCGCCAGCTTCTTCAACAGCGCGGACAGCTTCGCCATGATCCGCGGCGGCAAGATCGACCTCAGCATCCTGGGCGCCATGCAGGTGGACATGGAGGGCAACCTCGCCAATTGGATGATCCCCGGCAAGATGGTCAAGGGCATGGGCGGCGCCATGGACCTCGTGGCGGCGGCCAAGCGCGTGGTGGTGGTCATGGAGCACACCAGCAAGGACGGCGAGTTCAAGATCCTCCGCAAGTGCAACCTGCCCCTCACGGGCCAGCGGTGCGTCCACCGCATCATCACGGAGCTGGCCGTCATCGACGTGGTGCCGGGCCGCGAAGGCCTGCGGCTGGTGGAAGTGGCCCCGGGGGTCACCCGCGAGGAAGTCCAGGCGAAGACTGAGCCGCCCCTGGTGATGGATCGCGTGACCGAAATGACGGGTGTGTGAGGCTTCCATGTTGAAACGTTCCCTGCTCTTCACCACCTGCCTGCTGGCCTTCGCCTGCGCCGCCCCGGGGGATGCCGTGCCCGCCAAACCCGCCGAACCCTTCGTGCCCTACGTGAACCTCCGCCCCGTGGCCGTCAGCCTGGCCAGGGGAGCCACCCAGCCCTTCCAGGCCGAGATCAACTACCCCGAGGGCATGCGCTACATGCGGCAGCCCGTGGCCTGGAGCGTGGTGGAGGCTGCGGGGGGCACCATCGACGGCGCAGGCCTCTACACGGCCCCCGCCACTGCCGGGACCTACCATGTGCGGGTGCAGCGCGAGGATTTCCCGGAGGTTGCCGCCACGGCCACCGTCACGGTGAAGTGATGGATCTGTACGGCGCCCTGCGCCCGCTGATCTTCCGCCTCGACCCCGAAACCGCGCACAACCTGGCCTTCTGGCTGGGGGAACGGGCCTGTTCCTGGCCCCGCCTGCCGGAACCGGAACCCTTGTCAGCCCTGCGACGCACGGCCTTTGGCCTGGACTTCCCCACGCCCCTGGGCCTCGCCGCGGGCCTGGACAAGGGGGCGACGCTGCTGCCCCTGTGGAAGAGCCTGGGTTTCGGCCACGTGGAGATCGGCACGGTCACGCCGCGCCCGCAGCCCGGGAATCCCAGGCCCCGTCTCTTCCGCTTCCCCGAGGCGGGCCTGATCCTCAACCGCATGGGCTTCAACAGCGAAGGCGCCGAAGTCGTCGCCGCCCGCCTGCGCCGCCGCCCGGCAGGCCTCATCGTGGGCGGCAACCTGGGCAAGAACAAGGAAACGCCCGAAGCCCAGGCCCTGGACGACTACCGCGCCGCCTACCGGCTCATCGCGCCGCAGGTGGATTACGTGGCCCTCAACGTGAGTAGCCCCAACACACCCGGCCTCCGGAACCTCCAGGCGCCCGAGGCCCTGAAGCCCCTGCTGACCGGCATGCTCGACCTCCGGAAGGAGATGGGCCTGGAGCACCAGCCCCTGCTGCTCAAGCTGGCGCCAGACCTCGCGCCGGAGGACCTGGACGCCATCGTGGAGGTGGCTGTGGCCTCGGGCATCTCCGGCCTCATCGCCACCAATACGACCCTGGATCGTGGCGTGGTGGCCGAACCTCTGCGCGCCCGGGTGGAAGCCAAGGGCGCTGGCGGCCTCAGCGGCGGACCCCTCAAGGCCAAGGCCCGGGATGTCCGCCGTCACATCCTCGCGGCCCTGCGCGGCCGCCTGCCGTTGGTGGCCTGCGGCGGGCTGGGTTCTGCGGAGGATGTGCAGGGTGCCCTCGATGACGGCGCAGCCCTGGCCCAGATCTACAGCGCGCTGATCTTCGAGGGGCCTGCCCTGGTTGGGCGCATCCATCAAGGCCTGGCCTCGCTTCGCTGATCCACCACCCGTCACGGCCAGACGGCCATCCTGTGGATCCCTGGCCCTATACTTCTTCGATGAACCACCCCGGCACGGAAGGCCCCACCACCCGCCGACGGAACGCCCTTCTCGCGGCCGTGACTGGCGCCGCCATTCTGGTTGGTGCCGGGGCCCAGTTCGGGCTATCCGGGCGCAGCCGGACCCTGGTCATCCTGATTGGCCTGGTGGCCCTGATCCTGGCGGCCTTTGCGGCTTCGGCCCTGCGGGCAAGACAACCCGGATCCGAGTCCCTCGGGTGGAAGATCCTCTCCTGCTCCCTATTCATCAACGGCCTCATCCAGGCTTCACGAATCCCTGCGATCCTCGGGCATCCACTCCCCACGGTGGCCCGGAACGCATCCATCCTCCTCCAGGTCCTGGGGACGTTCCTCCTGGTGGGCGCCCTGCTGGCCTGGCATCTCACACCCCGATCGCGCTTCGACAAGATCCGCCACGGGCTGGATGGCCTCCTCTTCGCCCTGGCGGTGTTCTTCATCCTCTGGGGACTGGTACTCGGACCGGCCTTCCTCAGTGACAGATTCGCCCTGCCCGATCGGATGATGTGGCTGGGCACCTTCGTGGTCTACGACCTCCTGCTGGGGCTGACGGTCTATTTCGGACTGGAGGCACCGTCGCGGTTCAGGGGCCCCATGGGGTGGCTCGCAGCCTCATTCCTGCTCGCCAGCCTGCACAACTTCGTTTGGCTCCTGAATGTCCTTTCGGGCGCCACCCTCTTCTTCCATCTGCCCGTCGGCCCTCTCATCTACGCCATTCCCCTGGCCCAGTTCGCTGCCGCCTTGTCTCCACGCCCGGTGGATGCCCGGGCCAGCCGTCCCGGCCGGGACCACCTCGTGCTTGTGCTGCCCTACCTACCGGTGCTGGGGGCCACGTCTCTGGGCATCTGGCTGCTTGCCACCGGTGGCGGGCTTGGCCACCGGATTGTCCTGGTGTGGCTCGCGCTCGGCCTGGTGGTGGTTCTCCTCGTGCGGCAATACGTCGCCCTGCGGGACTTCTTCTCCCTCTCCCGGCATCTGGAGACAAGGGTCGCAGAGCGCACCCTGGCCCTCGAAAAAGCCCAGGCCCTGCTTCTCCGCACAGAGCGGATGAATTCGATCGCCACCTTGGGAGCGGGCATGGCCCATGACATGAACAACCTCCTGGGCGCGATCCAGAACCGGGCGGAACTCGTGATCATGAATCTGGACGAAGGAAAACTGCCAGCCCGGAAGGATATGGAGAGGGTCAAGGAGGCGGCCCACCTCGCGGCTACCCTGAGCAGCCGCCTCATGGCCCTGGGCCGCCAGGATCCAGAACCTCCCCAGGCCATGGATCTGGCCCTGGAACTCGAAGCCATCCAGCCCCTGCTGCAGGCCCTGCTGCACAGGGACCAGACCCTCCAGATGGCAACCATCTCTGGGTCGATGCCATTCCTGGGTACGAGAGGAATGCTGGAACAGGTCCTCGTCAATCTCATCAGCAACGCCCGGGACGCCATGCCCAGCGGAGGGACCATCACCCTCCGGGCCTGGCCGGCTCCATCCGGCGACATGGCTGCGGGGCCACTGCTTGAAATCGAAGATACTGGCAGCGGCATTCCCGAGGATCTGCAAGACCAGGTGTTCCAGCCCTTTTTCACCACCAAGGCCTCCGGCGCCGGAACCGGCCTGGGATTGGTTTCCGTCAAGTCACTGCTGGAGAAGGCGGGTGGTGCCATCAGTTTCGTCACCGTGCCGGGTAGCGGCACGCTCTTCAAGATCCGCCTTCCCCACCTGCCCTGATGGGCGGCGGACTCGACGCTGCCAGGAGGGGGTAATCAGGCTTCGGAGCCCCAGCGCACCGGCGCTACACTGGAAGATCGAGGTATCGATGTTGTCACTCCATTCGAAGATCCGCGACCCGCGCCTGCTGCCCCTGGCGGACAAGGTGCTGCGCGGGGAACGCCTGACCTTCGACGACGGCCTGCTGCTCTACGAAAGCCCCGACCTCACGGGCATCGGCGCCATGGCCCACCACGTGCGCCTCCAGAAGAACGGCCGGGCCGCGTACTACGTGATGAGCCGCCGCCTCTCGTACACCAACGTCTGCTTCACCCACTGCCAGTTCTGCGCCTTCCAGGCCAAGCCCGGCGATCCCCGGGCCTACGCCCTCTCGGCCGAGCAGATCATCGCGGAGCTGGAGAAATCCGAGAACGCGGGCGTCCGCGAGCTGCACATGACCTCGGGCCACAACCCGAAGCTGAAGATCGACTACTTCGAGGACCTGTTCGCGAAGATCAAGGCCCGCTTCCCGTCCATCCACCTCAAGGTCTTCACCATGATCGAAATGGACTACTACGCCCGCATCTCGGGCCTGTCCACCGATGCCTTTCTGGACCGCTGCATGGCCGCGGGCCTGGAGAGCTGCCCCGGCGGCGGCGCGGAGATCTTCGACGAGGCGCTCCGCGAGCAGATCTGCATCGGCAAGAAGGACGCCCAAGTGTGGCTCGACACGGCCGAGCTCTGCCACCGCAAGGGCCTGCCCACCAACTGCACCATGCTCTACGGCCACATTGAGGAAGCGAAGCACCGGGTGGACCACCTGCTGCGCCTGCGGGACCTGCAGGACCGCTCCCAGGCTGCGGGCTACCAGGGCTTCCTGGCCTTCATCCCCCTGGCCTACCAGAACGAGGACAACGAGTTGAGCGCCACCCACGTCATCCACGAGACCACCGGCACCCAGGACCTGCGGGAGATCGCCGTGGCCCGGCTCCTGCTCGACAACATCCCGCACATCAAGGCCTACTGGGTGATGATCTCCCCGGGCCTGGCCCAGGCGGGCCTCAGCTACGGGGCGGACGACGTGGATGGCACCGTCATCGCCGAAGAGATCGCCCACGACGCCGGCGCCAAGACGCCCCAGGGCCTGACGCGGGGCGAGCTGGTCCGTCTCATCGAGGAGGCTGGCTTCGAGGCCCTCGAAAGGGACAACCTCTACAACGTCTACGCCGCACAGGTGAGCTGAATCCGTTCATTAAAGATTCACCACCAAGACACCAAGGCACCAAGAAAAGCATTTGATCCTTTCTTGGTGCCTTGGTGTCTTGGCGGTGATCCGTTGCCTTTTCAGTCCACCTTTCGCTTCTCGTAGGCCTTTACCGGATCTAGCGCGAAGGCGTAGCGGCTGTTCCATAGGCGGTCATGGATGCGGGCGGCCTGCGCGGCCAGGGGCGAATCGCGGAAGATCAACTCGACGTTGCGCGACTCGGTGAAGTAGCTTTCCTCCCAGTTGCTGGTGCCCAGGGCCAGATGCGCATCGTCCACCACCAGATACTTGCTGTGGACGGTGCGGGCGTAGGGGATGTGACCCTCTTTCGCCTCCGGGATGGTGACCACCCTCACCTCCAGGTTGGGGATCAGGGAAAGGGCCTTCAGGTGCGGCAGCGCACGGCCACCCAGCACCCAGTCCGACACCATCAGGTGGACCTTCACGCCCCGCACGGCGGCCGCGCGGAGGGCGTTGTCCAGCAGGGGCCAGAAGCGGTCCTGCCCGGCGATGGGGGAGTAGGTCAGCAGTTGCACCCGTACGCTCTGCTTCGCCTGGCCGATGAGTTCCACCAGGGCTTCGATGGCGGGGCGGATGTCCCTGGGCGTGAGGAAGGGCGGGCTGGCCACCAGCTCCACCGCGGGCCGCGCCGTCACCGGCGGCTGGGCGGGAAGTTCCGGTATCTTCCGCCCCTCGGCAAAGGCCCAGTCGATGGCGAACAGGCGGGACAGCTGTGGCACGATGCGGGCATCCGTGGTGCGCACGCCCAGTTCGTGGATCTGCTCCAGGGCCCGCCAGTCGAAGTTCTGGCTGCCCACGAAGGCCTCCTTCCCATCCACCACGAAATACTTGGCGTGGAGGATGCCCCTTGAGACGCCCGCCAGGTCGAAGCTGCGCACCTGGGCGCCGGGAATGCGGCGGATCCGCGCCACGGAAGCCAGATCCTCATTCAGCATCTTCGATGAAAACAGGAAGCGCACCGCCACGCCGCGGGTGCCGGCCTTCTCCAGCTCCACCAGCACGGGCTCCAGAGCGCTGCCCGGCCGGTTGGTGACATAGAATTCCGCGGCATCGACGCTGGCCTTCGCCCTGCGGATCATGTCCACCCACACATCCTTGGCCAAGGGCAGCGTGGGATCGGCCAGATCCGTCTCCACGGGGATGGACTGCGCCAGCTCGGTGGCCGGGCGGGTGGCGGGCTCCTGAGACTGGCTCCGGGGCTGCGCCCATGCAGGCAGAGGGGTGGCCAGGAAGAGGCCGATGGTAAGGCTCAGAAGCAGGGTACGGGCGGCCATGGCGTCACTCCAACGGTTGAGGATACTCCGTTGACGCAGGCCCCTCCTCCCTGGTGATCTGAGAACATGGAAACCAAGGCCGAGTTCCGCGCGCACCTGAAGGCCCGCCGGGAGGGCTTTCCCGAGGCCGATCGCGCGGCCTGGTCCACCGCCATCGCGGCCCACCTCGACCGACTCTGCCGGGACCGGCATGTCACGCGCATCGGGGCCTTCTGGCCCTTCGGCGCCGAGATCGACCTGCGGCCCGCTGTGGCGGCCCATCCCGACTGGCTCTGGTTCTTCCCGCGCGTGGCCTCCACGCAGCCGCCGCGGCTGGCCTGGGGCACAGAGCCCCTGGAGAAAGGCTCCTGGGGCCTCATGGAGCCCGCCCTGGCCCAGCACTTCCTCCCGCCGGTCCAGCTGCTGCTTGTGCCGGGCCTCGCCTTCGACGACGAGGGCTACCGCATCGGCTATGGCCGGGGTTTCTACGACGCGCTCCTGGCGAAACTGCCCGAGGACATCCTCACCGTGGGTGTGGGGTTCGAGGCCCAGATGCATCTCCCCGTGCCCATCGACGCGCACGACTGGCCCGTGCAGGCCCTCCTCAGCGAGCGGGGGCTGCGCCAACTGGCCATGGACGGCCGATAGCCCCCTATCCCAGCTTGAGGATGCTGGATCCGTCTGCGTAGCCTTCGGTGGGCGTCTCCCGCATCTTCTGAAGCACCTGCACCAGGGCGCGGATGCGGTCCACCATGTCGCCGATCTTGGCCAGCTTGACCTCTTCGGGATACTTCCGCTGGAGCATCTCCACCTGCATGGAGATGATCGCCAGCGGGTTGTTGATCTCGTGCTTGAGGGTGCCGGCCATCTGCCGGAAGGACTCCAGACGCTCGGCCGCCAGGGCCCGCTGCTGAAGCTCCGTATGGCCCCGCAGCACCTGAAGGCGGTGGTACAGAGCCTCCCAGCGGAAGCCCTCGGCCAGCCAGTCCGTGGCCCCCGCCTCAATGAGCCTGGGCGTATCGTCCTCCGTGCACCGGACCACCAGGATCGGCGTGGTGGCAAAGGAGGGGTGGTGCCGGTAGGCGCGGATCGTGGCCTCAAGATCCAGGGTGCCCTTGGCATCGATCACGAGGAACCGGTATTTGGGCAAGGGCGGTGGCGGCGGTTCCTGCTCCAGGGGATTGAGCAGGAGATCCCCTGCCTCGGCCACGGTCTGGAACAGCCCCAGCAGGCTCAGCTCCTCGCTGACGAGCCCCAGCAAGGGGCGGCTGGGTTCCTCCGGCATGGCGTCCGGCCCCTCAGGCAGGGACACATCCAGGGCCTGGTCGGCCCAGCGCCACCGCACTCCGGCGTCCTGCAACATCCGTTGGGTCCAGGCGTTCGGAATGGGGCCATGCAATCCGGCGGGAAACCCCAGCCGGAGGACGTGGAAACCGCGTTCCTGGTCCCACCGGGAGGAGACCTCCATTCCAGAGGCCAGCTGCATGAGCAGGGGTTCGACCAGCCCGTCCAGGGCCGGCAGCAGCGGGCCCACGGGCCACCACACAGAGCCCTGGGGAGCCGATTCCATGCGCAATCCTGCGCGGCGGAGGGCCATGAGGGGCTCCCAGCGTCCGGCCAGGTCCTCCTGCAAGGCTGCGATTGGGTGGGGATGCCCACCGACCGGCTCGGCTTCGGGGCCATTCACGCGATGCCCCTGCTCCAGCAGGGTGGAGAGCTGATCCAACTGGGCCCGGATCGCCTCCCCGGAGGCCTCAGGGAGTTCCTGGGCCCAGCTCTGGATGCGGTGAAGGGGGGCAGCCATGGCCGCCAGAAGTTCACCCTGGCGGTCCAGCTCGCGCTGCCGTTCGTTCCGCAGGCGCAGCAGCTCACCCTGCTGCTCGACCTGGCTGAGGGCCCGGCGCTGGAGCTTGGCCTGACGCAAGGCCAGGGATCCCTGGCGCACGAACGCCTGGAAGATGGCCAGATCCAGCCGACTGAACGGCCGCCCCTCGGATTCACGATCCAGGTACAGCGCCCCCTGGATCCCCCTTTCATCCGTCATGGGCGCGCACATGAGCGAGCCTCGGTGCAATTCCACCAGGCTCATGCCACCGAACCGGGGATCCGCCAGGGGCCGGTTGGACAGGACGGCGGTCAGCTCGCGCTCCACATAGTCGAGGACGGATCGCGACAGCCCGATGCCCTCCTGGATCTCTCCCACGCGATGGGCCGTGCGCCAGCCGCCCTCCGCCTGGCGCATCACCAGGAACCCGCGATCGCCTCCCAGCAGGCGTAGGGCCTCCTCCAGCAGGCTCCTCACCTGGGAATCCGAATCCACCTCGCGCAGGAGGTTCTCCGTGGAGCGGTACAACAACTCCACCCCACGGAGAAACACCATGATCTGGGAAGGCTCTTCCCGCACTTCATCGAAGAGGTCCCCGACCCGCTCCGCGAAGGTGATCCCATCCAGCCCCGGAAAGCCTTCCGTGAAAGTCAGGTGCCAGCCGCCCAGGGCCAATTCGTCCCCATTCTGCAGGGTGTTGCCCTGGGGATGGTTGAGGGGGGCCCCATTCAGGGTGGTGCCGTTGGCCGAGCCCAGGTCCTTCACCAGCCACATGTCCCCGATCCTGGTGATCGAGGCGTGGGTCCGGGACAGATTCCCCAGGCCAGGTTGCGCCACGGCGCAGGCCACGGGATCGCGGCCCAGCACGCAAGGGTTCTCCACCACGGCATGCCGGAAGGACTGGCTTCCCTCCTTCCAGGACAGGTAGGGCATCGGACCTCCTCCCGGCCTTCTCGGGTAGAGTCGCGCCGGGCCTGAATTAGGCGGGCAAAGGATACCGCGTATCGCGGGCGCGGCTCGGGCGGAAGAAGAGCATGGTGTGGCCGATGGTCCAAACATGCTGCAGGCCTGGAACCGCAACGCAGAGCGCCTTGGCGGCCGAGTCTTCGTCCTCGAAGCTGTTGGGGTTGATCTTGACCTTCACAAGCTCAAGGCTGTCCACCATCACGTCCAATTCCGCGGCCTGGGCCGGCGTCACCCCCCCCTTTCCGACATGCATCACGGGCTTGAGCTTGTGGGCCTGGGCCTTGAGGAACTGGCGCTGTTTCGAGGTGAGCATCGGATCTCCAGAAGACCAGTCTATCTTGGTTGGCGAGGTGTTCCATGATCCGCCCCTTGCTGCTCTCCCTCGCTGCCCTGGCCTGCCTGGCTGCTCCGCCCCGCACGCTGCGGGTGGACTACGGCCACACGGGCGATGCCGCTACCGAGCGCTTCGGTGTGGACCGGGTCGTCCTGGAGCCCCTGCCCTGGCCCGGCGACCCTGCCAAGGCCGTGGACACCAGCAACCTGGGGAAGTACTGCTTCGAAGTGGCGGACAAGGCCACCGGGAAGCTGCTCTATTCCCGCGGCTTCGCCAGCATCTATGGCGAATGGGAAACCACGGACGAGGCCAAGGCCCTGAGCCGCACCTTCTCCGAATCGCTGCGCTTCCCGCAGCCGGACGCGCCGGTGCGCATCCAGGTGAAGAAACGTGATGCCGCCAATGCCTTCAAGACCCTCTGGGCCTTCGACCTGGATCCCAAGGATCCCCTCATCGAGCGCGCCCCGGCGCCGGACGCCGGCGGCCTCATCACCCTCCAGAAGACCGGCGAACCCGGCGACAAGGTCGACTTCCTCATCCTGGGCGACGGCTACACCGCCGCCGAACGAGGCAAGTTCGAGGCCCAGGCCCGCAAGGTCATGGAACTGCTCTTCCAGCAGACCCCCTTCAAGGAACACCGGAACGATTTCAACGTGTGGGCCCTCTGCCCGCCCTCGAAGGAAAGCGGCGTCTCCCGGCCCTCCACCGGCGTCCACAAGCGCACGCCCCTGGGCGCCACCTTCGACGCCTTCGGCAGCGAGCGCTACGTGCTCACCTACGACAACCGCGCCTGGCGGGACATCGCCGCCCAGGCGCCCTATGAGTTCGTGGAGATTCTGGTGAACGCCGAGACCTACGGCGGCGGCGGCATCCACAACCTCTACAGCACGGCCTCCGCGGGCAACAGCACCATCGGCTACCTCTTCGTCCATGAGTTCGGCCACCACTTCGCGGGCCTGGCGGATGAGTACTACACGTCCGATGTCGCCGTCACCAACAGCCCCACGCGCCCGGAACCCTGGGAACCCAATGCCACCTCGGATCCGAAGCATCCGAAGTGGGCTGCCCTGCTGACGCCCAGCGTGCCCCTGCCCACCCCCTGGAAGAAGGATGAATTCGAGGCCCACAGCCACGCCTACCAGACGGAGCGCCGCGCCATCCGCGCCGCCAACAAGCCCGAAGCCGAAATGGATGCCCTCTTCGCCCGGGAGAAGGTCTACGAGACGAAGCTGCTGGGCACCGACGCGCACAGCGGCAAGGTGGGCGCCTTCGAGGGGGCCAACTACGAGGCCAAGGGCTACTTCCGCAGCCAGGAGGACTGCCTCATGTTCAGCCGCGACGATGTGGGTTTCTGTGCCGCGTGCAGAACGGCCATCAAACGGGTGATCCGGCAGTACGCCACCACGAAGCCCTGACCTCCTGGGTACCCAGGATCTTCCTTGGGTTTCCACCCGGGTGCGGCCACAATCTTCCCACTCTCATGCTCCCATCCGGAACCCACCTCGGCCCCTACGAGATTCAATCGTCCCTTGGCTCGGGGGGCATGGGGCATGTCTACCGGGCCCTCGACACACGGACCCAGCAGCCCGTCGCCCTCAAGGTGCTCAGGGGGTCGCTGGTCCATGACGGGGAGCGGCTGGCCCGCTTCCAGCAGGAGGCCCGGACGCTGGCGGCCATCGAGCACCCCGCCCTTCCGGCCATCTACGAATGGAGCACGGACGACCAGACCCCCTACATCGCCATGGAACTCCTGGAGGGGGAGACCCTGCAACAGCGGCTGCAGCGGGGGGCCATTCCCCCCAAAGAGGCCCTGGACCTGGCCCACCAGCTCGCGCTGGGGCTGATGGCCACCCACGAGCGGGGGATCATCCACCGGGATCTGAAGCCCGGAAACCTGTTCATCACCACGGAAGGGCGGCTGAAGATCCTGGATTTCGGGTTGTCCAAGGCCCTTCCCACCCTCCTGGATGAGCAGACACAGATCCAGCGCCCCGAAACGAGCCACCAGACCCAGGTCGGCACCATGATGGGCACTGTCGGTTACATGGCCCCCGAGCAGGTGCGGGGCCGGAACTTGGACCCCCGCGCTGACCTCTTCGTCTGCGGCATCCTGCTCTACGAGATGCTCTTCGGCCGCCGGGCCTTCTCCGGCGACTCTCCAGTGGAAGTCCTCAACGCCATTCTCAAGGAGGCGCCCCCCCTCCGGGTCACCTCTCCCAGCCCCTACTCGCCAGAGCTGATCGGGCTGCTGAAACACTGCCTCGAAAAGAACCCTGAGGATCGCATCCCCACGGCCCAGCAGCTGGCCTCGCGCCTGGCAGCGCTCCAGCGCAAGGGGGTCGCCCTCCAGGGACTCAGCCGGCTCTTCCAGGGCCGCGCAGGCTGGGTGGCCCTGGCCCTGGGGCTGGGGGGCCTGGGTCTCGGCCTCGGCCACCTCTGGGCCCACCAGGATCCTCCCACCCTCAAGCGGCTCACCTTCCGGCAGGGGTTGATCCGGAACGCAAGGCTGAGCCCCGATGGCCAGGAGGTGCTCTACAGCGCCGCGTGGTCGGGGGCCCCCCTCCAGATCTTCTCCACTCGCCCAGACAGCCCTGAAAGCCACGCCTTGGAATTGCCAGGGGCCGACCTGCTCGGCCTGTCCCGCTCCGGGGACCTGGCGATCGCCCTGGGCAGCCACCCCATCCAGAGCTGGATGTGGCGGGGCACCCTGGCCACGGTCCCCTTGGCCGGGGGCGCCCCCAGGGCCCTGATGGAACAGGTGGTCGCCGCCGACTGGAGCCCTGACGCCTCCGAACTCGTGGTGGTGCGCAATGCGGAGGGCAAGGCCCGGCTTGAATTCCCATTGGGGCACCCCGTCGCTGAATCCTCTGGCTGGATCAGCCATCCCAGGGTTTCGCCCAAGGGCGACCGCGTGGCCTACCTGGAGCACCCGGTATCCGGGGATGACGCCGGCTATCCCGTCGTGGTGGACCGGCAGGGTGTCCGGCGCCCTCTGACCGGCGCGTGGCCCAGCATCCAGGGACTGGCCTGGAAGGGAGATGAAGTGTGGTTCACGGCCGCCGAGCATGGCGTGGCGCGTGGCCTGTACGCCGCGGGCCGGGGCGCTCCGAGGCTGATCCTGAAGGTGCCCGCCCCCCTCACCCTGCACGATATCTCCCGGGACGGACGCCGCGTGCTCCTCGCCAAGGAGGTCATGCGCACTGGCATCCAGAGCCTCCGCCCAGGCGCGGACCGGGAGCGTGAGCTGTCCTGGCTGGACTGGTCGCTGGTGCAGGATCTCTCCGCAGACGGCTCCACCCTCATCTTCAACGAGCAGGGCGAGGGGTCGGGCGCCCACTACGACATCTACCTGCGCCGGACGGACGGAAGCCCCGCCGTGCGGCTGGCCAAGGGCGCCTACCCCATCCTCAACCCCGATGGGCGCCGCGTGGCGGCCCTGACCATGGGAACGCCACGCAAAATCCAGATCCTCCCCACCGGAGCCGGTGACGTCCTCACCCTCCCCGATACGGGCCTGGAGACCATCCACCGGTTGCGGTGGTTCCCCGATGGGCAGCGGCTCCTGGTGCAGGCCAACCGGCCCGAGGAGGGCACGCGGTTGTTCGCCGTTCCCCTCGACGGCAAGCCTGCCGTGCCTCTGACCCCGCCGGGACATCAGTTCTTCGGTCAGCCCATCAGCCCGGATGGGCGCCGTCTCATCACCCGGGTCAGCGAGCAGGAGGATCGGATCTTCTCGCTGGAGGACGGCCGGTCCCAACCCATCCCCGGCCTGGCTCCCCAGGAGCGTGTGGTTCGCTGGGCGCTCGACGGCAAGGCGCTGTGGGTGGTCGACCTGCATGAGATGCCCTGCACCGTCCATCACCTCGACCTCGCCACGGGCGCCCGGAGGAGGCTCCTGGAAATCGCCCCGGAAGACCTGGCAGGGCTGACCGTCAGCAACTTCCTCCTCACCCCGGACGCCAAAGGCTACGCCTACGCTTACCGCCGGGTGCTGTCCGAGCTCTACCTCTACGAAGGACTGCGCTGAATGGAGCTGCTCTTCGACGCCATTCTGCGGGCCGGGCGGGCGGCCGTGGAGCTGTCCCTCTTCGTGCTCCTCCCCATCATGGTGGTGATGCTCTCCGCCATGCGGCTGCTGGAGGCGAAGGGCGTGCTGGACTGGCTGGTGGCGCGCCTCGCGCCGCTCCTCCGGCCCCTGGGCCTGACGGGCCTGGGCGTGTTCGCGGCCCTGCAGATCAGCTTCGTGAGCTTCGCCGCGCCGGTGGCGACCCTGGCCATGATGGAGCAGCGGGGCGCCTCGGACCGGCACCTGGCCGCCACCCTGGCCATGGTGCTGGCCATGGCCCAGGCCAACACCGTGTTCCCCATGACGACCATGGGGCTCCGCCTCCTGCCGGTCCTGGCCCTCTCCCTGCTGGGCGGCCTGGTGGCCGCGGCGGCCACCTACCACGGCTTCGGACGCCACCTGGACGCCGCGGAACGGCCGCTGGAGGAGACCCTCCCCCATCCCGTCGCCGACTCCACCAAGGGCCTGCTCGAAGCCGTCAACCGGGCCGGCGCCGAGGCCTTCCGCATAGCCATCGGCGCCATCCCCATGCTGGTCCTCTCCCTGGCCGTGATCACCCTCCTCCGGAGCGCCGGGGCCATCGCCCTGCTCACCCGGGCCCTGAGTCCGGCCATGACGGCCCTGCGGCTTGATACGGCCCTGATCCTGCCCACGCTGACCAAGTACCTGGCCGGAGGCACCGCCATGATGGGCGTGGTGGACGAGATGACCCGCCAGGCCCAGATCACCGGGGCGCTGGTCAACCGGAGCGCGGGTTTCCTCATCCATCCCCTGGATGTGCCGGGCGTGGCGGTGCTGATCTCCGCGGGCCGCCGGGTGGCTGCGGTCTGGAAACCCGCCGTCCTGGGCGCCTGCGCCGGCATCCTCGTGCGCACGCTGGGGCACGCGCTGGTGGGTTAGATCTCCGGTCCGGTGGCCGGAACCACGCCCAGCAGCCGCTCCCGCCGGGCATGCAGGATGCGGTCCCGCAGCTCAGCCGCATCCTCTCGGTATGCCTGCGGCATACGCGAGACCTCTCGCGCTATAAGGCGCCTATCAATCGTTCTCGCGGGGCATGAAGGAGCCGGTCCGCAATTCCGCCGCATTCTCTCGGTATGCCTGCGGCACACGCGAGACCTCCCGCGTCATAGGACGGCGACCAACCGTTCGCGTCGGGCACGAAGAATCCGGTCGCGACATTCCGCCGCATCCTCGAACTTCATCTGGGAGGCCAGCTCCTTCATGCGCTTCTCGAGCTTGGCGACTTCGCGCTCGAAGGCCTTGTCCTCCAGGTAGAGCAGCGGCTCTTCGGCGGCCCGCTCTTCCTTGGTGACGTTGATGAACTCCCGGGCCAGGGCCTCGCCCATGACGTCGTCCAGGTTGCGCTTCACGGTCTCGGGCGTGATGCCGTGTTCAAGATTGTGGGCCAGCTGCTTGTTGCGGCGGCGCTCGGTCTCGCCGATGGCCTGCGTCATGGAGCGCGTCATCACATCGGCATAGAGAATGGCCCGGCCGTTCACATGGCGGGCGGCCCGGCCGATGGTCTGGATGAGGCTCCGGTTGTTGCGGAGGAAGCCCTCCTTGTCCGCGTCCAGGATGGCCACCAGGCTCACTTCCGGCAGGTCCAAGCCCTCCCGCAGCAGGTTGATGCCCACCAGCACGTCGAACACGCCCCGGCGGAGGTTCTTCAGCAGCTCCACCCGCTCCAGCGTGTCGATCTCGCTGTGGAGGTACTCGGCCTTGATGCCCAGCTCCTGGTAGTAGGCCGTGAGCTGCTCCGCCAGCTTCTTGGTGAGCACCGTCACCAGCACCCGCTCGTCCCGGGCCACGGTCTTCCGGATCTCCTCCAGCAGGTCGTCCACCTGGCTGCCCACAGGCCGCACCTCGACCATGGGATCCACCAGGCCCGTGGGCCGCACCACCTGCTCCACAAAGGCCCCGCCGCTCTGCTGCAGCTCGTAGTCGCCGGGGGTGGCGGAGACGTAGACCACTTGTTTCACCCGGCTCTCGAATTCTTCGAATTTGAGAGGACGGTTATCAAGCGCGGATGGAAGTCTGAACCCGTAGTCGACGAGCGTCGTCTTGCGGGAGCGGTCGCCGTTGTACATGCCGTGGAGCTGGCCGGTGGCCACGTGGCTCTCGTCCATGAAGACGATGAAGTCCTCGGGGAAGTAGTCCAGCAGGGTGTGGGGCGGCTGGCCGGGCTGGCGGCCGTCCAGGAAGCGGCTGTAGTTCTCGATGCCGCTGCAGTGGCCCATCTCCTTC
>DASXVC010000047.1:0-4415 GCA_036504495.1 Geothrix sp. | reverse complement strand
CGAGGCGGAGAAGGTGCGCCTCATGGGCGAAGGCGAAGCCAAGCGCATCAAGGTCATGGCCGAAGCCCAGGCCGAGCAGGCCGCCCGCGTGGGCATCGCCCAGGCCATGGCCATCGAGGAGCAGGTCCGCGCCTACGGCGGCCCGCAGTTCCAGCTGGTGCAGCAGGTCATGAGCCGCTTCGCCGAGGCCATCGAGAAGTCCCAGGTGGATGTCGTCCCCAAGATCCACATGGGCGGCGGCGACAAGGGCGGCGGCAGCCTCATCGAAAGCCTGCTGGGCCTCCTGCTCAGCGAGAAGGCGGGGCAGCTCGCGGGCGTGGTGCCCACGGCCATCAACCCCGAGGCCGAAGCCCTGAAGGCCACGATGCGACAGAACCTGACCAAATAGCGGACACCTGCACGGACACCGGGGCGGCTTCGGCCGCCCCGGTCGCATGCTAGGCTGGACCCACTTGCATTTCCTGATGATCGTGGCCGTATGACCTGCTTTCAGCGATCGGCCAGTGCTGTGCTCTTCCGCCCACGGGTGTCCCCATGATCGCCTTGCTGCTGTTCCAGGCTCCTCCCCCAGCCCCCCAGGTCCAATCCCAGCCCATGGCGATCACGGCCGGGGATGCGATGCCACCCGCGATGGACGCCTTGATCAAGGCGAAAAACTGGGGAGGACTGGCCGACTGGTTCGAGACCGTCCCTCCGGCCACCCGCGGGAAGTACTACGAGTGGTGGATCCAGGCCCTCAACCGGAGCCAGCGCTGGGAACGGCTGCGGGTGGTCTGCGAGGCCCTGCAGCCCCAGCTGGAGGCGAAATCCGGCCCCCGCCTGGCCACCTACCGCCTCTACCGCGCCCAGGCCCTGAGCCAGCTGGGGCGCCATGCGGAGGCCGCCCTGGCCCACGGTGAGAACGGCCGGCTGGGCTACCCCGATGGGTTCCCCAACGCCTGCGCGGAGGCCCGGCTCGCCTCGGACTGGAACGCACTGCTGGCCTTCGCCGACGAGCTGCTCCAGAAGCACCCCGAGGAGGCCCTGGGACTCGCCTGGCGGGGTGAGGCTCTGGCCCGCATGGCCCGCCTGACCGAGGCGGAACCTGCCCTCCGGGCCGCCGTCGCCAAGGACCCGAGGCTGGCCTACGCCTGGAACAATCTGGGCCGCTGCCTCAATGAGGAGAAGGCCTGGGCGGAGGCCTGCGAGGCCCTCGACAAGGCCCTGGCCCTGGAGCCCAATCAGCTGGAGGCCCTGTTCAACCGCGGCCGGGCCCGCTTCGAGTTGAAACGCTACCAGGAGAGCCGCGACGATTTCCGCGCCGCGCTCGCGCTGCGTCCCGAGGATCCCGTTCTCGCCGAGAACCTCCGCCAGGCCGAACGCTACGCCACCCTCCCCGCGCCGAAGAAGCGCTGAGAGAGTGGCGCGCCGGGCTGGACCGGAATGGAGGTCAATCCTTCCGGGTCAGCATGGCCAGGGATTTCTTGAGGCTCACGCGCATCCGCTCGAAGGAGCGGATCAGCAAGCCGATCTCGTCCTCCCGGTCGGTCTCGAGCTTCAGCTCGACATTCCCCATGCTGATTTCCTTGGCCTGACCGGCCAGCTGGACCAGGGGTCCGATGATCTCTACGCGGAGGTACATCGCCGCCACCACGAAGCTGCCTGCGAAGACCAGGGCCGTGACGAGAATCAGGGTCCAGATGGCTGAGTGTTCATTCCGGATCTGGTCGGTCACGTCGTTGAGGGCCAGCACGACGCCCACCTGTTTCCCGGAGGCGTCCTTGAGCGGGAAGGCCCCCTTGGCAAGGCTGCGGGAGCCCCGCGTGAGGACGCCGAAGTATTCAGGGGAGGTGGCCTTGCGGAACTCCTCTTCGGAAACCATGCCGGCGGCCGTTTTGGCATCAGCCAGGGTGGTGCTGACCATGACGAACCCCTTGAACTGATCCCAGTTGTCCGCTTTTCCCTTCGCCTTGAGCGTTTTCCGGTACTGGTCCTCGTCCAGGAACTGCTTGTCCACCATCACCGCCACATCCACGCCGGTTTCCCGCTTCACCAGCTGGTCGAAATGGTCGATCTCCTCCCCGAATTCCATATAGCCAATCAGGTTCCCGTTGTGGATGTAGGGAGTCACCACCCGCAGCGCGAAGGCCGTCTTGCCGAGCTCGATGCCGCGGACGGTCTTACCCGCAGCCCGGGCCTGCTGGAAGGTGCCCCGCTGGATCATGTCACCGAAATTGCCGGGATCATGGGCCCGCAGGAAGCAAATGCCATCCTTGTCGATGAAGTAGAGGTGCGTGATCCCGTAACGGGCCTTGTTCTCCCGGTAGAGGTCCTGCACGGCTTCCTGGAGCTTCTGGCGGTCCTGGTGGTCCGCATAGATCTGACGCACAGAGGCGTTGGTGGCAAGGCTATCCATGGCCGCCGACAGCATCTTGGCATCGCCCTGGAGGATGAGGTTGTAAGCACCCTGGGACCGCTCCACGGCCTTCGTAGCATTCAGCGCGAGGCTGTTCCGGGCGGATACGAAGAAGATCCCGGCATAGACCGCTACGAGAAGCAGCTCCAGGATGAGGATTCCGCCCAGCATCTTGAAGCGGATGCTCCGCTTGAGGGCTCCAATGTCCATGCATGACCTCCGAATGGCCGATGATTCAGCCGATGATGGCGTTCGCTTCCTGGATGAAGGCCCTGCGGTCCGAGGGCTCATCGAGTTCCTGCGCGAGGAGGTTCGCGAAATCCCTGAGGTTCCTGGGATCCGCCCCGGCCGACCAGTCGGCATGGATCCTCGAGAAGAGGAGCTCGCCGATGGGACCGATGGATCCCAGGAAGGCCTGTTTCAACTGCCCCAGAACCACGGAGCGGGTCGTGGCGACCGACACTGCGGGCAGTTTGCGGGACGGGGCCGTGGGCGGGGCCGCGGGTGGGGCCTTTTCGAGCCGGTGCGCCGCCTGGAGCAGCGCCAGGTTCATCAGCTGGACATTGACCGAGCCGCTGCATAAGGCGAGGATCGCGCCCTTCGAGACAGGGCGGAGGACCACCCGCCCCCCGTTGAAGCGCAGATCCAGGCCGCCGCCTTTTCCCTCGAGGGCTTGCTGGACGAGGAAATCCTCCGAAAGGAGCTGGACCATGCTCTGGAGGGTGTCGGCGGCGTACTGGTCAGGGAAGTCCGAAGCCAGTACCGCCCCTTCGGTGCTGTAGACCAGCGCCCCGATGGCTCCAGGTACGCCCAGGATCTGGTGGAGGACCTCTTTCACCTCGGTCATGAGCCCACCCGGCGCGCCGCGAGGGCCTGCCGGATACCCGCCTCCACCGCCTCTGGAGCGGCATCATCCGTGAGGCAGACCGAGAGGCCAGTCTCCTTCGACTTGAACAACAGCACCTTTTCGGGCCCGGCATGCATGGCAGCCACCTGGAGATCGCCCAGCCCGAGCGCCTCGCCCACGGGGGCAGCAATCATGGTCGCCAGGTAGGCGCCCTTAGCCGCCAGGCCCTCGCCCCTAGCATCCGTCACTCCGCGCGGTGCCCCGTTCGGGTCCGTGAATACCGCATAGGCGACACCCGGGACGCAACCGACGGTCTGCATGACCCCCACCGGATGGACCGGCGCCGATTGGCCCGGCGCGCTCCCGGTCCCGGGATCCGTAAAACCGCGGCGGGATTCATCCAGCCACTGGTGCGCGGACAGGAGCAGGTGCTCCCTGCGCTTGTGGATGGACTGGCGGAGGCTCGTCACATTGGGATGCAGTCGGAAACTTCCTCCAGGCCAACCCATGATGCGGTTGAAGGCCTCCTCGCCCACGAGACTCCCCACCTCAGCGTGGACCACTTCGCCGCGATGGAAGAAGATCTGCCCTTCCCGCTCCTGGTAGATGACCAGGATGGATCCCGAAAAGAGATTCTGCCCTTCGATCTGGATCACATCCACCAGGGTCATGTTCGAGATGGCGCCTTCGAACCCCACGGGTTCCATGCCGGACGGAGGCAGGACCGAGCCCGCCGTGGCAATCGAGGTCGATGAGAAAACATCCGGTGCCGCCAGTGCCATGGAGGAGCCTTCTGGGAAGTTTTCGAGTTAGGGGGGGGGGAAGAGGCCGAGTCTTTCCACTGGAAGCGGTCAACAGATTGTCTACCGCAAGGTGTTGTATGGCCATACCCCCTGGTGAATCGTGCCCAAAGTCACGAGCCACCCCTTCCTAGAGCTAAGAGGACAGGCGTTTGCATCCCGGACCCGGGCACGGTTCCCCCTACAGAGTGCCTAACAAAACCCCCACGGGGCCGCGCGGGGGCCGCCGGGCGAGCGAGGCGAGGAACGCGAGGAGATGCGTAGCGGGTACTACGCGCGACGAGCGTGACGCGGCATCGCGACGCCCGCCGGCCCTCGCCCGGAGGGAGAAAGCCAGGTGGGCGCCCCGCGGCGTCAGGTCCCTTGAACGATG
>DASXVC010000046.1:0-19243 GCA_036504495.1 Geothrix sp. | reverse complement strand
TGGACGAGAGCATCGCCAAGGGCCGCATCGTGCTGCGCAGCCCCGGCGAGAGTCGGAACCGCCACCAGAGCGTGACCCTGCTGGACGCCGTGGACGAGTTCAAGTTCGACTGCCTCATCGGCGGCGCCCGGCGCGACGAGGAGAAGGCCCGGGCCAAGGAGCGCATCTTCAGCTTCCGCGACGAGTTCGGCCAGTGGGACCCCAAGAACCAGCGGCCGGAGCTGTGGAACCTCTACAACGCCCGCATCCACCCCGGCGAGCACCTCCGCGCCTTCCCCATCTCCAACTGGACGGAGCTGGACGTGTGGCAGTACATCGCCCAGGAGGGCCTGGAGCTGCCCTCCATCTACTTCGCCCACGAGCGGGAGGTGGTGGTGCTGCCCGGCGGGGCCCTGCTGCCGGTGACGGACCTGACGCCAGTGCCCGAGGGCGCCGTGGCTGTGCGCATGTTCGTGCGCTTCCGCACCGTGGGTGACATCAGCTGCACGGCCCCCGTCCCCAGCGAGGCCGACACCCTGGCGGCCATCGTCAAGGAGACCGCCGCCACGGAGATCACCGAGCGCGGCGCCACGCGCCTCGACGACCAGACCAGCGAAGCCTCCATGGAGCAGCGCAAGAAGGAGGGGTACTTCTGATGACCCAGACCCAGCTCGCAGACCACGGACTGCTCCGCTTCATCACCTGCGGCAGCGTAGATGACGGCAAGAGCACCCTCATCGGGCGCCTGCTCTTCGACAGCAAGGCCATCCTCGCCGACGCCCTGGATGCGCTGGCGGTCTCCAGCCGCAAGCGTGGGCTGGAGGAGGTGGACCTCTCCCTGCTCACGGACGGGCTCTCCGCCGAGCGGGAGCAGGGCATCACCATCGATGTGGCCTACCGATACTTCAGCACCGGCACGCGCAAGTACATCCTGGCGGACGCCCCGGGCCATGAGCAGTACACCCGCAACATGGTGACGGGCGCCTCCACGGCGGACCTGGCCATCGTCCTCATCGATGCTCGAAAAGGAGTACTGCCCCAGACCCGGCGCCACATGACCCTGGCCGGCCTCATGGGCATCCGCCACGTGGTGGTGGCCATCAACAAGATGGACCTGGTGGGCTACGACGAGGCCATCTTCCGCCGCATCCAAGCGGAGGTGGCGCCCCTGGTCCGCAAGCTCGAGATCCCCCACCTGCAGTACCTGCCCCTCTCGGCCCTCAAGGGCGACATGGTGGTGGAGCGGGGCGGGAACCTGGGCTGGTTCGACGGCCCCACCCTCATGGAGCTGCTGGAGGACGTGGACCTGGCCGCCCAGGACCTGGACGCGCCCTTCCGCTTCCCCGTGCAGCTCGTCTGCAGGCCCCGCACCGGCGGCCTCCTGGACTACCGCGGCTACCAGGGCCGCATCGAGAGCGGCTCTGTGGCCCCGGGCGATGCCGTGACCCTCCTGCCCTCGGGCGTGCGCACCACCGTGCGGCGGGTGGAGTTCTTCGGGGAGGATCTGGCCCGTGGCGTCGTGGGCCAGAGCGTGACCCTGCACCTGGCCGACGACGTGGACGTGAGCCGCGGCGACCTCATCGCCGGCAGCGCCGGTGCCCCCGTGCCCGTGCGGGACCTGGACGCCACCCTCTGCTGGTTCGGCGAGCAGCCTCTGGACCCGGGGAGCCGCCTGGTCCTGCGTCACGGCACCCGGGAGGTGCGGGCCAAGGTGCACGCGATCCTCGGCCGCTTCGACCTCCAGTCCCTGGAGTCCCTGCCCGCCTCGGAGCTCCGCATGAACGACATCGCCACCGTGAGTCTCCGGCTCCAGCAGCCCGTGGCCGCAGATCCCCACGGCTGGGTGCGCAGCGGCGGCTCCTTCATCCTCGTGGACGAAGCCACCCACGCCACCGTGGCTGCCGGGCTGGTGCTGGGGCAGGAATCCTACTGAACCGACCCTTCCCAGGAGCCTGCCATGACCCGCTGTCGAAGCCTCACCCAGCCATCCGCCCAGGAACCTGCCCCCCAGACCTTCGACGACCCAAGGAATCCTTCATGAAACCCTACCTCCTCGCCCTCGCGGCCCTCGGCGCCTCCCTCCACGCCCAGTCCCTGAAGCTGCTCAACGTCTCCTACGATCCCACCCGGGAGCTGTACCAGGCCATCAACCCCGCCTTCGCGGCCCAGTGGAAGGCCAAGACCGGACAGACGGTGTCCATTTCGCAGTCCCACGGCGGCTCGGGCAAGCAGGCGCGGTCCGTGATCGACGGCCTTCCCGCGGACGTGGTGACGCTCGCCCTCGGCCACGACATCGACGCCCTCGCCGCCCAGCGCCAGCTGCTCCCCGCGGCCTGGCAGCAGCGCCTTCCCCACAACAGCTCGCCCTACCTTTCGACGGTGGTGTTCCTGGTGCGGGCCGGCAATCCCAAGGGCATCCACGACTGGAATGACCTGCTCAAGCCCGGCGTGCAGGTGATCACGCCCAACCCCAAGACCAGCGGCGGCGCCCGCTGGAACTACCTGGCGGCCTGGGGCCAGGCCCTGAAGCAAAAGGACGGCTCCGAGGCCAAGGCCCGCGCCTACGTGACGGAGCTGTTCAAGCGGGTGCCCGTGCTGGACAGCGGGGCCCGGGGCGCCACCACCACCTTCGTGGAGCGGGGCCTGGGCGACGTGCTGCTGGCCTGGGAGAACGAGGCCCTCCTGGTGACCGGAGGCGCTGGCAAGGGGAAGTTCCAGATTGTTCTCCCTTCCAGCAGCATCCTGGCGGAGCCCGCCGTGGCCTGGGTGGACAAGGTCGTGCAGAAGAAGAGCACCTCCGCCGTGGCCAAGGCCTACCTGGAGTTCCTCTACACGCCCGAAGCCCAGGCCATCATCGCCCAGAACGGCTTCCGCCCCTCGGATCCTAGGGCCCTCAAGGCCGCAGGATCGAAGTTCCCCCAGTTGAAGCTCTTCAGCATCGCCGACCCCTTCGGTGGCTGGGAGCGTGCCCATGAGGCCCACTTCAAGGACGGCGGGACCTTCGACCAGATCACCGCCCGGAAATGAACCCGTGAGCCACCCATGACCTTCACCCGCCGTCCCGGCTTCGCCCTCAGCGCCGGCATCACACTGCTGGGCGCCAGCCTCATGATCCTCCTGCCCCTGGCGGCCCTCGCCCTCAAGGCGGGCCACGCCAGGGCCGGGACCTTCGCGGCCCTGCTGGGGGACCCGCGGGTGCGGACGGCCTGCCTGTTCAGCCTGGGGGCCGCCCTGGCCGCGGCCCTCTTCAACCTGCTGTGGGGCACGCTGTTGGCCTGGGTGCTGGTGCGCTATCCCTTTCCCGGGCGGCGCCTGGCGGACGCGCTGGTGGACCTGCCCTTCGCCCTGCCCACCGCCGTGGCGGGCCTCACGCTGGCCTCGCTCTACGGCCCCAAGGGCTGGATCGGACGCCTCCTTCCGTTTTCCGCGGTCTACAACCAGGTGGGCGTGGTGCTGGCCCTCAGCTTCGTGAGCCTGCCCTTCGTGGTGCGCAGCCTCCAGCCCGTGCTGGAAGAGCTGCCCCGGGACATGGAGGAGGCCGCCGCTTGCCTCGGGGCCTCGCGCTGGGCCACCCTGCGCCGGGTGGTACTGCCCCAGCTCATGCCGGCCCTGCTCAGCGGCTTCGCCCTCTCCTTCGCCCGGGCCGTGGGCGAGTACGGCAGCGTGGTCTTCATCTCCGGCAACCTCCCGTTCAAGACCGAGATCGCGCCCCTGCTCATCGTGGTGAAGCTGGAGCAGTACGACTACGACGGGGCCGTGGCCCTGGCGGTGGTCATGCTCGCTGTCTCCCTCCTGGTGCTGCTGGCTGTCCACCAGCTGCACCGCCGCTTCGGGGGGGGCCGCCATGTCTAAAACCTACTTGGCATCAAAAGACAAAGAACACCACCAAGACACCAAGACACCAAGAAAAGCCAAAGGCAATGCCCTTGCAGTTCTTCTCGGTATCCGCGATGCGGATACACGAGGCAAACAGAAACTTGGTGGTCTTGGTGCCTTGGTGGTGAAAAAAATCACGCCTTCATCCTGGAACTCGTCGTGGGATGCCTGCCCCCTTCCCGCCGAGGGCGTGGGCGAACCGCGGTGGCTGCGGTGGACCCTCACCGCCGTGGCGGTCGTCTTCATGGCGGTGTTCCTGGTGTTGCCCCTGGCCAATATCTTCCACGCCGCCCTTTCAGAGGGGTGGAGAGTCTTCCTGGCGAGCCTCCGCAACGAGGACGCGGCCCAGGCCATCCGGCTCAGCCTGCTCAGCACCGGTGCCGCCGTGCTGCTCAGCGGCATCTTCGGCCTGGCGGCGGCCTGGCTGCTGGGGCGCCACCGGATCCCGGGCCACGGGCTCTGGGTGGCGGTGCTCGACCTGCCCTTCGCCATCTCGCCCGTGGTCGCAGGCCTGATGTTTGTGCTGCTCTTCGGGCTGGACGGCTGGTTCGGACCGTGGCTGGACCGGCACAACACCCAGATCATTTTCGCCAAGCCGGGGATTGTCCTGGCCACGGCCTTCGTCACCTTCCCCTTCGTGGCGCGGGAGCTGCTGCCCCTGGTGGAGGCCCTGGGCCCCGAGGCCGAGGAGGCCGCCCGGCTGCTGGGCGCGTCGCCCTGGCAGACCTTCTGGCGGGTCACCCTGCCCGCCCTGAAGTGGGGCCTGCTCTACGGCGTCATCCTCTGCGCCAGCCGCGCCATGGGCGAGTTCGGCGCCGTCAGCGTGGTGAGCGGCCACATCCGTGGCGAGACCATGACCCTGCCGCTGCACATCGAGGCCGTCTACAACGAGTACCAGTTCGGCGCGGCCTTCGCCTGCGCCAGCCTGCTGAGCCTCATGGCCCTGGTGAGCCTCGCCCTGAAATCCTTCGTCGCCTGGCGGGGCCGGCAGCATCAGGAGGCTTCGTGAGCATCGAGATCCGGAACCTGTCCAAGCGCCTGGGGGGCAAGACCATCCTGGACCATGTGAGCCTGGACATCCCCGAAGGCAGCCTCCTGGCCCTCCTCGGGCCCAGCGGCTCGGGCAAGACCACCCTGCTGCGCATCATCGCGGGGCTGGAAACCCCGGATGAAGGCGACGTGAGCGTCCGCGGCGAAGCCAGCGGATCCCGGCGGGCCCAGGACCGCAACGTGGGCTTCGTCTTCCAGCACTACGCCCTCTTCCCCCACATGAGCGTCCGCCAGAACATCGCCTTCGGCCTGGAGGTGAAGCCCCGCGCCCAGCGGCCCGCCCGCGAGGCCATCCGGGCCCGGGTGGATGAGCTGCTCGCGCTCATCCAGATGGACAGCTACGGCCACCGCCTGCCTTCGGAGCTGAGCGGCGGCCAGCGCCAGCGGGTGGCCCTGGCCCGGGCCCTGGCGGTGGAGCCCCGGGTGCTGCTGCTGGACGAGCCCTTCGGGGCCCTCGATGCCCAGGTGCGCGCCGAGCTGCGCCACTGGCTCCGGCGCCTGCATGACGTGGCCAAGGTCACCACGGTCCTCGTCACCCACGATCAGGAAGAGGCCATGGAGGTCGCCGACACCGTGGCGGTCATGAACCGGGCCCGCATCGAACAGGTGGGTTCTCCGAGGGACATCTACGACCACCCCGCCACGGCCTTCGTCGCCCGGTTCGTGGGCCAGATGAATCAGCTCCACCAGGTGGCGGAAGGCACGGCCTTCGCCCGCCCCCACGACATGGAGCTGAGCCTTGACCCTGGGGAGGGCGAGGCTGCGCAGGTGGTCAAGCTGGCTCCCGCGGGAGCCTTCGCCCGCCTGCGGCTGCGGCTTCCCTCCGACCGTGAACTGGAAGTCCACCTCACCCGCGAGCGGCTGGCGCACCTCCAGATCGTGGAAGGCAGCCGCGTCTATGTCCGGCCGAACCGGGTGCAGGTCTTTCCCGAGGACTACAGCATCTGAGGCGGGGCTTCAGATGCTGTACCCCTGGCTATCCACCTCCAGGGCCTGATGGCGATCGGCGAGGTCGGCGAGGGTGGTGCCGCGGAGGACGGTGCGGGCCGCTTCGGTGCTGCGGGTCCATACTTCGCGGATGGCGCGGGTGCCGGGGGTGGCGTCGGAGGGCAGGGTGGCGGGGCCCAGGCGGCCTTCGAGCGCTTCCAGGACCTCCAGGGCGGTGATGTGGCTGGGGTGCCGCGCCAGTTCGCAGCCGCCGCTGGGGCCCCGCTGGACTTTGACCAGTCCGGCGGTCTTGAGGCTGCCCAGCAGCACGCGGAGGAACTTCGGGGGCAGTTCCTGGCGCTCGGCGATGGCTGCCACCAGCACCGGGCCCCGGCCCGCCTGGAGCGCGAGATCCACCATGAGCAGCAGCCCGTAACGCCCCTTTGCTGAACCTTTCATGTCGACCTCCGAATCGATTATATAATAAAATAGATTAACAAACTTGACAATTTATTTTCTCTTTCCATACTTCAGGGATTCGGCCGCGCCCGAATCCCTGAAGGAGCCCCCATGAGCCAGGCGACCAACCCCACCCAGCGCCCCAACCGCGTCGAGCACGCCTACGACCTGGTGGGCTACACGCCCGTCGTGCGCCTGAACCGCATCGTGCCCAAGGGCTCGGCGAAGATCTACGTGAAGCTGGAGAGCGCGAACCCCGGCGGCAGCGTGAAGGACCGCATCGCCCTCAGCATGATCCAGGACGCCGAGGCCCGCGGCGCGCTGAAGCCCGGCATGACGCTGCTGGAGGCCACCAGCGGGAACACCGGCATCGGCCTCGCCTTCGTGGCGGCGGCCAAGGGCTACAAGATCACGCTGGTGATGCCCGACACCATGACCCAGGAGCGCCGCTCCCTGCTGAAGGCCTATGGCGCGGAGCTGCTGCTGACGCCGGGTTCCGGCGGCATGAAGGCCGCCGTGGACAAGGCCCAGGAGCTGGCGGACGCCGATCCTTCCTATTTCCTGGTGCGGCAGTTCGAGAACCCCGCCAATCCCGCCGTCCACCGGCGCACCACGGCGCTGGAGGTGCTGGAGCAGGTCCCCGAGCTGGACGCCTTCGTGGCGGGCGTGGGCACCGGCGGCACCGTGACCGGCGTGGGCGAGGTGCTGGCCGAGAAGAAGCCCGGAACGTTGGTGGTGGCGGTGGAGCCCGAAACCTCGCCGCTGCTGAGCACCGGCAAGGCCGGCCCGCACAAGCTCCAGGGCCTGGGGCCCAACTTCGTGCCGGGCATCCTGAACCGCCAGGCCTTCCACCGCGTCATCCCCGTGGGCTACGACGATTCCATCGCCATCGCCCGCCGTCTGGCCCGTGAAGAGGGCCTGCTCACGGGCATCAGCACGGGCGCCATCGTGTTCGCGGCCCTGGCGGTGGCCAAGGAGCTGGGCGAAGGCAAGACCGTGGTGGCGGTGCTTTGCGACACCGGCGAGCGCTACCTCACGCACCCGCTCTTCGCGGAGATCGATGGACCGGCGCTCTAGGATGGCGGAGGACGCTGAATCGAATCCCAAGGCGGCCCGCCCGGGCCCGAGCTGCCCCATCGTTCCGGACCTCACGGATGAATCCGCCGGCCGGATCGCGGCTTTGCTGTCGCTGGGCCTCCTTGCGCTGGCCGTCTGGGGCGGGTGGGGCCTGGCCATCCTGGCCCTGGCCGCGAACTTCGCCCTCCGCGCCCTGGGCCAGTCCGTCTTCAGCCCCGTGGCACGCACGGCGGGGTGGCTCCGCCGCCTGATGGGCCTGCCCGAACGCCGGATCAATGCCGGTCCGAAACGCTTCGCGGCCTCGGTGGGCTTCCTGTTCTCCCTGGGGATCGGGCTGACCTTGCTGGCCGGTCTCCGCCCCCTGGGCCTCGGGTTGGCGCTCGTCCTGGGTGTCTGCGCGGGGCTCGAGGCCTTTCTCGGCTTCTGCCTGGCCTGCCAGATCCATCCCTGGCTGCCCTGGGTCCGGGCCGCGGCTGTCCGGCCGCTTCCCACTGAGGTCGATGAACCGGCGATCTGAGTAAGCACAGCTCGGCTCGCCTATCCTTGGGGAGCTTCCGAGGTGCCCATGAGGATCGCTGCGTTCCCGCTCATCACGTTGCTGCTGCCGGCCCAGGCGGTGCCGGGAGCGCCGGCTCCCACGAAGGCCACGGCCTTTGAGCGGGCGGTGGTGCAGGAGATGAGCGACGTGCGGGTGCGGCCCAGGGCCTACGCGAAGTTCCTGCGGGAGCTGCGGCCGTACTTCGAGGGCACCCTGTGGAATCGGCCCGGCCGCGTGCCGCTGCGCACCGAGGAAGGCCTGGCCGCGCTGGATGAGGCCATCGCCTTCCTGGAAGCGGCCAGGCCGGTCGGCCCCATGCGCTTCAACGAGGGACTGGCCCGGGCGGCCCGCCTGCATGCCCAGGACCTGGGGCCCCGCGGGTCGGTGGAACATGTCGGCTCGGACGGCAGCCACCTTTCGGATCGTCTGAACCGGCTAGGCCGGTGGCAGGGGCTCGTCGCGGAGAACATCAGCACCGGCGAGGAGGAGGCCCGCCAGGTGGTCATCCAGCTCCTGATCGACGATGGGGTGCCGGGGCGGGGCCACCGCCGCAACCTGTTTAATCCGGACCTGCACCAGGCCGGGGCCGGTTCCGCGCCCCACCGGGACTACCGCGTGGTGACGGTGATCGATTACGCGGACGGGTTCACGCTGATTCCGTGATCGGTTTTCTGCTAGCCTTGGCCATCCCTTAGGTGAAATGTGACGGCATTCCTTGCGAGGCTGGGCGCCCCGGTGCGCGGATTCCTGGAGTTTCTGGGCGATCAGGCGCATCTGGTGCTGCGGACGCTGCGGCATGGGCTCGCCCTCCGTTTCGACCAGCTGGCCGTGGTGGGCGGGCAGACGAAGCTCCAGATCCGGTTCACGGGACTCGATGCGGCCCTGCTCGTGGGGGGGACGGCGCTTCTGCTGGGGGCGGTGACGCTCATCCAGGCCTTCAGCCAGCTCTCGGGGCTGGGCGCGGAGAACTACATCGGCATGCTGATGGTGCTCATCATCCTGCGCGAGCTGGGGCCGCTGCTGACCGCGGTGCTGGTCATCGGGCGCAGCTCCACGGCCATCGCCGCGGAGCTGGGCGCCATGCAGCTCAACGGCGAGGTGGACGCCCTGGCCATCCATGGCGTGAATCCCTACCAGTACCTGCTGCTGCCCCGCTGGCTGGGGGTGCTCGTGTCGGTCTTCGCGCTGGTGGTGTTCTTCGATGCCGCGGCCCTGGCCGGGGGATTCCTGGTGGCCCGGCTGAAGTACGGCGTCACCTGGGGCTTCTTCATGGAGTCGGTGCGACAGGCGCTGTCGAATATCGATTTCGCCGCGACCCTCCTGAAAGTCATCTTCTTCGCCGGCGCCATCACCTTCCATGCCTGCCACTTCGGTCTCCGCATCCGGCGCAGCCAGACCGAGATCCCCCAAGCTGTCACCAAGACTGTGGTGTCGGCGCTGGTGGCGGTGTTCCTCATCGATGGCTTCATCGCCGCGCTGTTCTACTTCTGATGATCCAGCTCCGCGATCTCGCCTGCGATTCGCCCGAGGGGCGGCCCCTGCTGGAAGGCCTGGACCTGGCTGTGCCGAAGGGCGGGAACCTCCTGGTGACGGGGGCCAGCGGGTCCGGCAAGAGCCGGCTGCTGAGGGCCATCGCGGGCACCGAGCGCCCCCGGCGCGGCGAGGTGCGGATCGCCGGCATCGCCATCTGGCCCGGCGACGGCGTCCTGTCGTTGGCAGGGCGGGTCCGGGTGGGATTCGCCTTTCCCGCGGGCGGCCTGCTCTCGAACCTCAGCCTCGAAGCCAACGTGGCCCTGCCGCTGCGGTTCCTGGGCCTGCCTCCGGCGGAGGTGGCCCGCCGCGCCGGGGCTGCGCTGGAACGGCTGGGCCTCCAGTCCGTATCGCGGCTCCGGCCCCATGCGGTGAGCGGCTCGGCGCGGAAGCACGCCAACCTGGCCCGGGTGCTGGCCCTGGAACCGCAGCTGGTCCTGCTGGATGAGCCGCTGGAGGGCCTGGACACCGCGGACCGCGCCGTGGCCCAGGACCTGGTCGAGGCGTGGGCCGGGGATTCCGCCTGCACGCTTGTGATGGCCCTGGAGGAGGCCCAGGCCTTCGCCACGCTGGACGCGGAACGCCTCCACCTGTCCCCGGTGGCCATGCCCATGGAGTCGACATGAACTTCGAGAAGCAGGACGCCCGCCTCGGGTTCTTCGTCCTCCTGGCCCTGGCCCTCTTCGCCGGGTTGCTGGTGACCAAGAATGCCCGGGCCGTGACGGAGCGGACCTATCCGCTGGTGGTGCGCCTCGATCAGATCGAGGGCGTGGCGCCCGGCACCGATGTGCAGCTGAAGGGCTACCGGGTGGGGGCCGTCGAACGGGTGGACATGCGCCAGGAGGGTGTGGATTACCACTTCCTGGCCACCCTGTCCGTGCGGGAGGACATCCGGCTGTGGCGTGGCACCCGCGCCGTGGTGGCGCCCAAGGGGGTGGGCAGCGTGATGCTCGACCTGCGCCTGCCCCCGCCGGGTGAACGCATCCTGGCGCTGGCGGCGGGGGACCAGATCCCGGGGGAGGAGGGTGTGTCCCTGGGCGGCGTGCTGGAGCGCGCGGACCGCCTGCTGGCGAACCTGAATGCCTCTCTGGACGCGGTGCGGGAGCGTGTCCAGAAGAAGGGGCTGGGCGACCTCCTGGAGCATCCCTCCGTGGCCCAGGCCCTGCGATCCCTGGACGCCACCCTGCGCGAGTTCCAGGCCCTGGCCCGGGAGGGTCGTGGTGTGGCGGCCCATGCGGACCGCAGCATGGGGGAGGCGGACAAGGCGCTGGTGGATCTGGAGAAGAGCCTGGCCGTCACGCGGACCCTGCTCGAAAAGCGGGCCCCCGAGCTGGACCGGATCCTGGTGAACCTGGCGTCGGTCCTCCAGCAGACGGACGCCCTGATGGCCCGCTTCCACACCGAGGACCAGCCGGAGCTGGAGGCCAGCCTCAAGACCCTCCGGCGCTCCCTGGATTCCGTGGAGGAGCTGCTCCAACTCCTGAAGCAGAAGCCCAACCGGGCCGTCTGGGGCACGCCCACCGAGGCCGAACGGGAGAAGGCGAAGAAGGCCCTGGAAGCCGCCCGGTCTGCGCCGACACCGAAATAGTTGGACATGAATGAGATGATCCGTCCGGGTCCCTGGTTCAAATTTTGCGACCTTGTTTCAGGCGCAACACGACCCATGTTGAAGCCCTGTTTCCAGAGGGCCCCGTGCCATGCGGGTCCCTTGTGGGTGTCCACCATGCGCTTCCCCCACCGGAGGCCAGGCCTTTGGCCGGGGCGGCGCTTGATCCAGGAGGAGGATCCATGGGCAGCATCGCAACCATCCACAACGGCGTGAACGTGGAGGCCCTCAACACCACCGTCTCGATGGTGAAGGCCAATCCATCGCTTGCCAAGTTCACCTTCCGGTCCAAGGCCAAGTGGATCAACGGGGCCCATTCCCAGAGCACGTTCGATTCGCTCTACGGGGCGGGGATGGAGCACAAGAGGAGCACGCCGATGTTCCTCGAGGCCGACGAACCCGAGGCCCTGCTGGGCACCGACCTGGCGCCCAATGCCGGGGAGGCGGCCCTGCACGCCCTCAGCGCCTGCCTGAGCGTGACCTACGCCTACAACGCCACGGCCATGGGCCTGGACATCAGCAGCCTGAGCTTCGACATGGAGACGGATTCCGATCTCCAGGGCTTCCTGGAACTGGACAAGGGCATCCGGCCGGGTCTGTCCCAGATCCGCGTGAAGGTGAACCTGGCCTGCAGCGGCACGCCTGCGCAGATCCAGGAACTCCACGACAAGGTGATCCGCACCTCGCCCCTGTACGACACCTTCAAGAACCCGGTGGACATCCGGATGAGTCACTGAGGCCGCAGTCGGCCCCGCCGCCCCCTGGCTCCTCCCGGAGCACGTGACGAAGTTCCGCGAGGGAGAAGGGCTTCTGGATGGCCAGGACGGCGGGGAATCCGGCAAGCAGCAGCTTCAGATCGTTGTCCAGGAAGCCGGTGGCTAGGAGGATCCGCACGCCGGGACGCAGCTGGAGGATCCGGGGAAGGGTTTCCGCCCCGCTGAGACCCGGCATGTTGTGGTCCAGGATCACCAGGTCGACGAGCAGCCCCGCATCCAGGCGGCGGATGGCTTCGAGGCCGCTGGAGGCTGTCTCCACGTGATGGCCGAGCTGTTCCAGCATGTCCGGCAGGATGCTCCGGATGAGGGCATCGTCATCCACCACCAGGACGCGGAGGGAACGTTCCAGGGCCTGGGGGGAGGCGGGGCCGGCGGCCTCGGCCTTGACCTCCGCGGTGGCCCCGGGGAAGCACAGGCGGATGGAGGTGCCCTTTCCCACCTCGCTCTGGATGTCCAGGGATCCCCCGTGGGCCTTCATCGTGCCGTACACCATGGCCAGTCCGAGGCCGGTTCCCCGCCCCGTGGGCTTGGTGGTGAAAAAGGGCTCGGTGATGCGGGGCAGGATCTCCGGCGGGATGCCATGGCCCGTGTCGGTCACCACCAGGACCACCTGACTGCCCTGCCGGTGGGTGGTGACCTCGAGGGTCCCCCCCTGGGGCATGGCGTCGAAGGCATTCACGCAGAGGTTCATGAAGGCGCTGCCCACGGTGCTGGGCTCGCCCATGATGGGCGCGAGGCCCTCCTCCAGGTGGACGTCAAAGGTGAACCGGTGCCGGGTGGTCCGGACGAGGAGTTCCAGTTCCTCGCGCACCAGGGCGTTGAGGTCCATGATCCGGGCTTCCTGCAGCCCCTTGCGGGCGAAGTCAGTGAGGCCCTTCACGAGGTCCCGGCCCCGTCCGGCGGCCTTCTCGATGGTCTGGAGCGAGCGGGCCAGGGCCTCATCCCCTCCGGCCTTGGCCTGAAGGAGGGTGGACATGCCCAGGATGGCGGCCAGCACGTTGTTCATGTCGTGGGCGATGCCCCCGGCCAGGCTGCCGAGGCTATCGAGTTTCTGGGCGTGCTGGACCTCGGCCTCCAGCTTCCGCTGATGTTCCTCTGAGCGCCGGCGTTCCGTGAGATCCACGGCGAAGACCAGCATGGCCGGGCCGCCGGGAAGGTCGAGGGACACGGCCTGGACCTCCACCCAGACCTGCCTGCCCCCAAGCGTGATGAAGATCTCCTCCAGGGGCGGCAGGGTGACCTTCTGCCGGTGGGCGGCCTCCACGCGGTCGCGGACCAGCGCGTGGTAGTTCGGATGGATGATGTCCGTGACGGCGCGGCCGAGGAGCTCGTCGGGAGACTCCACTTCCAGCAGCCCCGCCATGGCCTGGTTGGCATGGATGAGGTGCCCTGCGCGCTGAATGAACATGGGGGCGGGGGAAGAGGCGAAGAGCAGGCGGAAGCGCATTTCGCTTTCCTGGATCTGGGCCGCGGTCTGGACCTCCTGTGTGATGTCCCGCAGGAAGGCCACGATCTGGTCCTTCGAGGGGAGGAAGGCGGCCGTGATCTCCAGCTCCAGCAGCCTGCCGTCCTTGGCCCGGTGGCGGGTCCGGAACCGCTGGCCGCCGGGGGTGTCCCGCAGCTTCGCAATTCGCTGGGCGATGTCTTCGGGCCGCTCGGCGGCTTCCACGAATGAGACCGGCTGGCCCCTGAGCTCCTCCCGGCCGTATCCGGACATCCGGCAGTAGGTGTCGTTCACCCATTGGATCCGCCCTTCGTGGTCCAGGAACCAGAGGCTGTCGGGTGTGGTGTCCCGGATCGCCTCGAACTGCTGGGAACTTTCGGCCAGATCCTGGATCAGGCCACGCTGGACTTCCGAAGTCCTGGCGCGCCGCCGGATCCAAGCCGCGAGCCCCACGCCGCCGATGACCCAGAACGCAGCGACCATGAGCACCGAGATGGTCCGGTGGGTCAATCCCACAGCCATGGGGCCAGTGCCCACGGGCACCGTGATGCTGATGCCGCCCCTGACCTCGCCCACCTTATAGCCCTGGTGGGCGTGGCAGGCCAGGCAGCTGGGCTCCACCAGGAAGGCGCCCATGAACCGGAGGATGGGCCGGCCGCCCTTCTGCTCGACCACTTCAGACAGCTCCCGGGCCCCATGCTCGAAGGCCTCGAGGGCCTTCCGTTCCCAGGGGTCCGGAGCGTTATCGGGCCGGATGGGGCGGAGGCTGGTGATGTGGCCCCGCAGGCCATAGGCGTCCTCCCCCAGCTCGTGGACCATGCGGGTCATGTAGGCGGGATTCACCAGGGTGAAGCGCTTCCCCTGGGTGGTGGTGATATCGCGTTCGGGCAGATGCGCCAGATAAGGATTGGGAGGCGTTTTTCCGTTCAGGGGGACGTAGACTCCGCCCCGTTCAGCGGCCCAGCGGCGGTAGGCCAGATCCTTGTGGTAGCTGTCCATGGCCCGGTTGAGGGCGATTTTGTGCTCCTCCATGGTGGTGTAGTACATGAGCACGCCAAGAAAGCAGGCGGCTACCAGCGTCCAGACCCCGAACAGGACCAGGAAGGCCCGGGTCGGATCAGGCCGGTTGGTGGGCAGCAGGAGCTTGAGGGTCATGGGGATGGGGCCGCCGTGGGGAGGTGGTGGGGGGTCAGGCGTGGTGGTGGCACCATTCCGAAAGCTGGTGGGGGACCAGGGGCAGGGGGCACTGCTCCATCACGGCCCCGCGGGCCCAGGCGACCCTGGGCATGCCGTAGACCACGCAGGTGTCTTCGTCCTGGCCCAGGGTCCGGGCGCCGCGCTGCCGCATGCGGAGCAGGCCCCGGGCGCCGTCCTCGCCCATGCCGGTGAGGATGACGCCCAGGGCGTGGGGGCCGCAGGCTTCGGCCACGGACTCGAAGAGCACATCCACCGAGGGCAGATGCCGGGAGACCCGTTCACCTTCTTTGAGTTCAGCGGCAAGGCCCGCGCCGCGGCGCACCACTGTGAAGTGGCGGTCGCTGGGGGCGAGGTAGACGACGCCGCTCCGGAGCACCTCCCCGTCCTCCGCAACCTTCACGGTGGCCGCGCTGGCGCGGTGGAGGCGGTCGGCGAAGGCCGGCGTGAAGCCTGGAAGCATGTGCTGGACCACGGCGATGGGCGGCAGGTTGCCGGGAACGGCCTCGAAGATCTGGCGCAGCGCTTCGGTGCCGCCGGTGCTGGAGCCGATGGCGATGAGGGTCCGTCCGGCCTGGGCCCGGGCGACCAGGGGCGCGAGGGCTGCAGATGGGGCCTCGGGGGCCCGGGGGCGCGCCAGGGGGGCGCTGTGGATCCGGGCATAGGAGGCGGCGTGGACGGTCTCGGCGATCTCCGCGCCCATGGCCTCCAGCCCTGCGGCCTGGTCCAGGGCGGGCTTGCCGATCACGTCCACGGCGCCGAGGGCCAGGGCGTCAAGGGCGGTGGCGGTGCCCTTGTCCGTGAGGCTGGAGAGCATCACCACCGGCATGGGATGGGCCTTCATGAGCTTGCCGAGGAAGGTGAGGCCGTCCATGCGCGGCATCTCCACATCCAGGGTCAGCACATCGGGTGTGAGCTGCTTGATCTTCTCGCGGGCATCGTAGGGATCCTTGGCCATGCCCACGACCTCCAGCCTGGGGTGGCGGCCGAGGATGGCGCCGAGCACCTGGCGGACCAGGGCGCTGTCGTCCACGATGAGGACCCGGCGTTTGGCTTCCTGGTTCATGAGAACAGCTCCACGTCGCCTTCGATGGGCACGCGCCCCATGTCGCTCAAGTAGGAGCGCTCGCGGTCGTAGATCGTGTCGTTGTGGGTGTGCTCGATGCGCTTGACCATCACCTGGCCCGTGTGGGGGAAGAAGTAGACCTTGCGGGGATGCGGGCCGCCCATGTCCTCGCTCCACAAGGGAATGCCCTCTTCGCGGAGGAAGCAGCGGACGAAGTCGATGTTCTGGGCGCCGATGTCAGATAGCCCCTTCATCACCTTGCCGCCGCCGAAGGCCTTGGCCACGAGGCGGTCCCGCTGGGCGCCGAGGTGCAGCAGGTTGTTGATGAGGTACTCCATGGCCGCGGCCCCGTAGCGCGCGGCATAGAACCGGTCGGGATCCCGCTCGCCCTGCTTCACAGGGAGCATGAAGTGGTTCATGCCGCCCACCATGGCGATGGGATCCAGGAGGCAGGCGGCCACGCAGCTCCCAAGAACCGTGACGATGACTTCGTCTTCGGTGGTGGCGTAGAACTCGCCGGGGAGGATCTTCATGGCCTGTCGGTCGAAGTGCCGGTCCCGGTACTTGGAGGCCCGGCCCAGCACCAGGGGGACGGGGGGCGGGGTCACGAGGCCCCCTCCTTCCGCCGGTAGATGGTCTGTCCCAGGGACTGGAAGCCCAGGCTGGCGTCCAGCAGGGCCTCGGAGTGGCCCACGAACAGCAGGCCATCGGGGGTCAGGAGCCGGCGGAAGCGGCCCAGCAGCTCGCGCTGGGTGGGCTTGTCGAAGTAGATCATCACATTGCGGCAGAAGATGGCCTGGAAGGGGCCGCCCTCCAGGGGCCAGGCGTCGTCGCGCAGGTTCATTTTCTGGAAGCTGACCAGATCCTGGATCTCGGGCCGCACCCGCACCTGGCCGCGGCGCTCGCCGGTTCCGCGCTGGAAGGCGAAGCGCTTCCACTCGTCGGACAGCGCTTCCACCCGGTTGATGGGGTAGACCCCCCGGGCCGCGGTCTCCAGGACGGCCGTATCAAGGTCCGTGGCCACGATCTGGATGGTGGTCGAACCGCCAAAGGCCTTCAGCAGGGTCATGGCCAAGGTATAGGGTTCCTCGCCCGTGGAGCATCCGGCGCTCCAGACCCGGAGGCGGCGGGGCAGGGGCCGGGTGGCCTCCAGCAGCTCCACCAGCCGCGTGAAATGGTGCCCTTCGCGGAAGAAGCTGGTGAGGTTCGTGGTGAGGGCGTTGATGAACTCGCCCCACTCGCCCGAGGCAGGGTCGCCGACCCGCTCCAGGTAGGCCTCGTAGTCCGGCAGCCCCAGGTGCCGCAGCCGCTTGGCCAGGCGGGACTGGACCATGGTGAGCTTGTGGGGGGCCAGGGCGATGCCCGAATGGCTGTGCAGCAGGTTCCGGAGGGCCTCGAAGGTCTCCTTGGACAAGGGGATGCGGTCGGGGGCCGGGGCGTCCCGAAGGGGGGTGGCTGTTGGACGGTTCATGCCTCGACCGTGGCGGCGCCGGCCTCCAGGCGCATGAGGCCGGGCACATCGAGGATGAGGGCCACGCGGCCGTCTCCGAGGATGGTGGCGCCGGAGATGCCCTCCACGCGGCGGTAATGCGTCTCTAGGCTCTTGATGACCACCTGCTGCTGGCCCAGCAGCTCATCCACGGCCATGGCCGCCCGCCGCCCCTCGGATTCCACCAGCACCAGCAGGGTGCGGCCGGTGGCGCCCTCGCCCGCGCCTCCGCCCATGAGCCGCTGGAGCCGCACCACCGGGATGAACTCGCCCCGGAGGCTGATCACCTCGCGGTCGCCCTTCACGGTCTGCACATCCGAGCCCTGCCGCTGGAAGCTCTCCAGCACCGAGGCCAGGGGGAAGACAAAGGTCTCCTCGCCCACCCGCACGGTGAGCCCGTCCAGGATGGCGAGGGTGAGGGGCAGCACCAGCCGGATGGTGCTGCCCTTCCCCGGCAGGCTTTCCACCTCGATGCGGCCGCCCAGGGCCCGCACGTTCTGCTTCACCACATCCATGCCCACGCCCCGGCCCGACACATCCGAGACCTGGTCCGCCGTGGAGAACCCCGGCTCGAAGATCAGCAGGTTCAGCTCCTCATCCAAAGGCCGGCTGCCCGGGGGCACCAGGCCCCGCTCGATGGCCTTCTGGAGGATGCGGTCCCGGTTCAGGCCCCGGCCGTCATCCTTCACCTCGATGTGGATGTGGCCCCCGCGGCTGGAGGCCCGCAGCAGGATGGTGCCTACCCCGGGTTTGCCTGCCGCCACACGGGCCTCTCGATCTTCCATCCCGTGGTCCACGGCATTCCGCACCAGGTGGGTCAGGGGATCCACCAGCATTTCGATGAAGGTCTTGTCCAGCTCCGTGGCCTGGCCCTCCATCACCAGTTCCACGTCCTTGCCCAGCTGCTTGCCCAGCTCGTGGACCAGCCGGGGGAACCGGGAGAACACCATTTCCACGGGCACCATGCGGATCCCCATGACCCGCTCCTGCAGCTCCCGCGTCTGCCGGTCCAGCTGGAGCAGGGCGGCGCTCATCTGCTCCTCCCCGTGGAGCGTGTGGGTCTGCTGGGAGGCCTGGGCCAGCATGGCCTGGGTGATCACCAGCTCGCCCACCAGGTTCACCAGCCGGTCGATCTTCTCCGTGGCCACCCGCACCGTGGAGGCCTCGGCCTGGTTGCGCTTCTTCTGCTGCTGATCGAGGGCCTTGCTCACGGCCTCGGGCTTCACCTTGCCCGCCTCCACCAGCAGCTCGCCCAGGGGCTTCTGATGGGCCAGGGCCTCGCGGATGTCCTTGGGGCTGACTCCCACCTCGGTCTGGAGGATGTCCCCCAGGGGCGGCACGGCGCCTTCCGGCGGCAGGGGCTGGATGCGCAGGTTGTCCCCCTCCGCCACGAACTCGAACACCTCTTCCACGTCCGCCTGGATCGCCGCCGTCTCGAGCCGCAGGTCCCAGGCCAAGTGGCAGTCCTCGGGGTCCAGCCGCTCGAGGGTGGGGATGCGCGAGGTATCCATCCAGGCCCGCAGGGAGCCCAGTTTCCGCAGATCCCGGAAGAGCCGTTCCAGGTTCACGCCGCGGCGGAAGGCATCCAGGGGAGCCTCGAAGCGGATGGCGAAGCCGGTGCCCCGCTTGGCCGCGGGGGCGGGGGACGGCGCCTCGGCCACGGGTGCAGACGGGGCCTTGCCCTCGGCCAGGAGCGCCGCCACCAGGGTCTCCTGGGCGTGCTGTTCCTTGGCGGGCAGGGGTTCCTCCTGCCGGGCGTGGTGCAGGTGGCTCCGGATGAGATCCACGCCCTGCAGCAGCAGCTCCCGCAGCTCCGCCGTCAGGGGCCGGGTGCCTTGCCGGACGGGCTCGAGGGTGTTCTCCAGCGCGTGAGTGAATGAGGCGATGGCGGGAAACCCGAAGGTGCCCGCATTGCCCTTGATGGAATGGGCCCCCCGGAACAGGCTATGCAGATCCTCCGCCTCCACGGCGTCCAGATCCAGGGACAGCAGGGTGGCCTCCATGCCGTCGGCGAGCTCGGTGGCCTCCTCGAAGAAGGCGTTCCGGAATTGCTGCATGGGATCAGACATGGGCGCCTCAGATGACCTTGTTGACGACATCGAGGAGCTTCTCGGGGCTGAAGGGCTTCACGATCCAGCCCGTGGCCCCCGCCTCCTTGCCCTTCAACTTCATGTCCACGCCGGATTCCGTGGTGAGCACCAGGATCGGCGTGAACTTGAACTCCGGCAGGGA
>DASXVC010000045.1:0-39257 GCA_036504495.1 Geothrix sp. | reverse complement strand
TCCCTGCCGGAGTTCAAGTTCACGCCGATCCTGGTGCTCACCACGGAATCCGGCGTGGACATGAAGTTGAAGGGCAAGGAGGCGGGGGCCACGGGCTGGATCGTGAAGCCCTTCAGCCCCGAGAAGCTCCTCGATGTCGTCCACAAGGTCATCTGAGGCGCCAGCTGCGTACCTCTGCTTCATCAGACAAGTGGCGGTCCCGGGGACGGGGAAGCCGTACCCGGCTGTGCTTTCTCCAGGGAAGACCCGTGGGTGCCGTTCAAAAGACAGTATGTTTTTAGATGGAGCGCCTGATGGAACCTGTGAAGCCGGACCTGCTGAGCCACCATCTCGAGGGCATCCCTGGACTCGATGCCGACGCGGGCTTGAATACGGTGGGCGGCAGGGTGGAGAGCCTGGTCCGCCTCCTCCGGCGGTACGAGGAGCTGCACGCGAAGGACAGCCAGGTTTTCCGGGATGGGATTGCGAAGGGGGATTCCGAAGGGACCTGCAGGCTCGCCCATTCCCTGAAGAGCGCCGCGGGATTTCTTGGCCTGGTCTCGATTCAGGCACTGGCCGCACAGTTGGAGGCGGCCCTCCGTGAGGGTGCCCCGCCCGAGCAGATCGAGGGCCTGCTGGTGGCCTTCGAACGGGAAAACGACCTGATCTGCGCGTCGATCCGGGCTCAGGTGGACCCGGGTTGATCCCAGGCGGGCAGGGGCTTCAGAGCCGGACCACCGCCAGCACCTCGTTGCCGCAGCCCAGGTACTCCACCCGGTCGAACCAGACCTGCCGGGACATGGCGATTCCCCGCCCGTGCAGGTGGAAGGCCCGTTCGGGGCTCAGTTCCAGGTAGTCCCGCCACTCGAAACCAGTGCCCTCATCCCGGATCAGGAACCGGATCTCCCCTTCCAGCCGTTCGAAGGAGACGGTGGCCCGCTTGCCCGCATGTTCGGGGAGGGCCAGGCGATGGGCGATCTCCTCCTTCCAGCGGTCCTCGGCGAGCAGGCGGGACTTTCCGGCATAGGTGATGCCGAGATTCCCGTGCTCGACGGCGTTGAGCATCAACTCGGAGAGCCCCCCGACGGTCCGTTCGGGATTCGGCGTCGCCTTGGCGATCACCGTGGCGAGATCCCAGGCCTGTTCGGGAGTCTGGAAGGTGAACTGGGCGCTGGCGAGGCAGGCCATGGCCCGGGTGGCCTGCTGGGCATCCAGCTGGAGCTTGCGGTACCCCCGGCGGTCCCTGGCTGCGGCCCCGACGATGGCCAGCAGGGCCTGGGACGTGAAGGGCTTCGTCAGGTAGTAGTAGGCGCCGGCGCGCAGCCCCTCCACGATGTCCGTGTCGCTGGAGAGCGCCGTCTGCATGATGACGGAGGCCCGCATGGGCGTGGATTTGGCCTTGAGCCGCCGCAGGATCTCGATGCCATCCATGTCGGGCATGACCCGGTCGAGGAGGATGACGTCGAATTCATCCGGGTGGTCGGTGATGGCCTGCCAGGCCTCGGCTCCGCTGGAGACTCCGGTCGTCTCGTAGCCCTCAAACTGGAGGTTCTCGACGAGGGCCTCAAGGTTGATCGGTTCGTCTTCGACGACCAGTACGCGGATGGCTTCCATGGCGATGTCCTTGCTGGCAGAGGGCTGGAGCGACCTGCATCGTGCGCGATCGGAGGCGTGGAATCAGGTCATGCCTTCTCCTCGGGTCAAACACCGGGCCAGCTGATAAATGACATGGAGGTAGTACCGGAGGAGGGGAGGAAATCCGGTCCGTACCACGGGGAGGGCCGGAGGCGGCACCCCTGAGCCCTGGCGTAGAAACTCGCGGAAATTTCAATTCCATGTGAAGAAGACACGCGAAGTTGCGTGTCTTTTTCGCTTTTATTTTGGCTTGTGGACAAGTTGGAGCTTTCTAGACTTGGAAGTGGTTCTCAGTGGAGAAAAGTGGGTTGAAGTGGATCAAAGTGGTCTTGCTCCGATTCTCTCGATCTCTTTTGGAAACCTGGTTGAAAGGCGATATTGGTGTTGCGACTTCGCGGAAACTCACCGGCCACGGTGGATGAGAAGGGGCGCCTGAAGCTCCCCTCCTCCTTCAAGGCTGAGCTGGAATCCTTCGCCCAGGGCGAGGGGGGCGAGGGTCTGCGTGAAGGGGCGGTGGCCCTGCGGCACTACCTGACCTCCCTGGATGGCCGGTCCGCCCGGCTCTATCCGATGCCGGTGTGGGAAGCCATCGAGGCCCGCCTGGCCGCCCTGCCGTCCACGAGCCCCGCCAAGCGCAAGTTCCTGGAGACCACTGCCTACTTCGGCAGCGAGGTAGAGCCAGATGCCCAGGGGCGCTTCGTCATCCCGCCCATCCTGCGCGAAGCCGCCCAGCTCACGGGCGAGGTGGCCGTGCTGGGGCAGATGGATCACCTGGCCCTGTGGAACAAGGCCGGCTTCGAGCGCCGCCTGGCGGCCGAACCCCTGGGCGCCGATGACCTGGCCCAGCTCGCGGACCTGGGGATCTGATGATGACGATTCCTGTTCACGTCCCCGTGCTGCTCCAGGAGGTCCTGGACAACCTGGTGCTGCCCCCGGCAGCCCGGGTCCTGGATCTGACCCTGGGCCTGGGTGGCCACGCAGAAGCCCTGCTGGCCCGCTGCGACAAGGCCTCGCGCTACCTGGGCGTGGACCGGGATCCCGAGGCCCGCTACCTGTCCCGCCGCCGCCTGGGCGATGACAGCCGCGTGGAGATCCTGGCCGGAAACTACGAAGACATCTGGACCGACCCCCAGTTCCTGGCCTGGAAGGCGGAGTTCGCCCCCGGCGGCTTCGACGCCATCCTGGCGGACCTGGGCGTGTCCACCCTCCAGCTCCGCACCCCTGAACGCGGCTTCAGCTTCCGCGACGAGGGCCCGCTGGACATGCGCATGGATACCAACGCCGGCCTCACGGCCCTGGAATGGATCGCGGAACAGACCGACGAAAGCCTGGCCGACGCGATCTACCAGTACGGTGAAGAGCGTGCCAGCCGGCCCATCGCCCGCGCCATCCTCCGGGCGCACCGCGAAGGCCGGCTGGCCACCACCAAGGACCTGGCCGAGGCGGTCTACACCGTCATCCCCCGGGAACCCGCCAAGCGCAAGGGGCATAGCGACCCGGCCACCCGCACCTTCCAGGCCATCCGCATCGCCGTGAACGGCGAGCTGGACCGCCTGGCCGCCGCCCTGGAAACCGCCGTCTCGCAGCTGCGCCCGGATGGGCGGCTGGCGGCCATCAGCTTCCACAGCCTGGAGGACCGCATCGTCAAGCAGACCCTGCGCCGCCTCGCGGGCATCTACGACGGCCCCGGGCGCACCGCGCCGGCCGTCCTCCCCAAGATCCTCAAGCTCATCCATCCCGGCGGCCTCGCCCCCAGCGAGGCCGAGGCCGCCGCCAATCCCCCCTCCCGTTCCGCCCGCCTGCGCGTGGCGGAGCGTCTCCCCTGACCGAGGTCTCCATGGCTGCCGCCACCCTGCCGAGCTCCGCCGCTCCCGTCCGCATGGTCGAGAGCGAGGGCATCCTGCGGATGCTGCTCCTGGTCCTGGCCCTGGCCATGCCCCTGGGCACGCTCGCCTACCTGAAGATCCAGAGCACCCGCCTAAGCTATGCCATGGGCGACCTGAAGGAACGCATCCGCAAGGAAGAGGAGTTCCAGCGGAAGCTCCTGCTCGAACGCAGCCGGTTCCAGCGGGATGAAGAGGTCCAGGGCTACGCCCAGAAGGCGGGCCTCCAGCCCCGGAAGCAGGGGCACCTCATCCGGCGGGCCTTCACGCCCGAGGACCAGCGCCTCGCCAAGCTCCGTCCCGTGTCCTCCGATGGGCTGTAGGCTATAGGCTGTGGGCTGTAAGCCCTCGTCACCGCTCCATCCAGCCCCGGCCTTCCCGTGTCCCTCCGCTTTGCCACCGAGCCCCGAGCCTCCCGGCGCCTGCTGGGCCGGCAGGATCCCCAGGACCTGCTGAGCCAGCGCATGCCCTGGATCATGGGGGGCATGGGCTTCTGGGCCCTGCTCATCCTCCTCCGCCTGCTCTGGCTCCAGGGGGTGGAGCACAAGAAATACCGGGCGAGGGCCGAGCAGCAGCACACCACCATCGTGCCCATCCCCCCCATCCGGGGCGAGCTGCGGGACCGCCGCGGGGAGCCCCTGGCCATCTCCATCAAGGTCGAGAGCCTGTTCGCGGATCCCCGCGTGTTCTACCCCTCCTACCGGCCCGGCAAGGGCGAGGAACGGCAGTGGGGCGAGCCCGACCGCAAGGCCGCCGCGGCGGTGGCTGCGAAGCTCGCGCCCGTCCTGGAGCAGACCCGGGCCCAGGTGCTGGAGAAGCTGCTCCGCAAGAAGACCTTCGTCTACCTGGAGCGGCACCTGCCGCCGGCCAAGTCCGCGGCGGTGCGGGCCCTGGACCTGGATGGCATCGAATTCCAGCCCGAAAGCCGCCGGTTCTACCCCCGGGGCAGCCTGGCGGCCCAGATCCTCGGCTTCACCAACATCGACGGCCTGGGCCAGCTGGGGATCGAACAGTCCTACGACAAGCAGCTGTCCGGCGTGAAGGGCGAGCTGATCGCGCCCAAGGACGCCCACGGGAAGCTGCTCATCCTCCAGGAGAACTACAGCCAGATGCCCGTGAACGGGGCGTCGCTCCAGCTCAGCCTGGACGCCTCCATCCAGCACATCGTGGAGGATGCCCTGGAGGAGGCGGTCCGTGTGTCCCGCCCCCGCACGGCCTATGCGGTGGTCGTGGACCCCCGGACCGGCGAGATCCTGGCCATCGCGGGCACCCCCTCCTTCGACCCGAACCACATCCTGCCCAAAAAGTTCCGGAATCGCGCGGAGTCAGAGCTGTCGGCCGGCGAGCGCGAGGAACTGCGCCGCGAGCTGGAGCGCCAGAAGGCCGCCCGCAAGGTGCATCCGGTGGAGGATGTCTACGAGCCCGGCTCCACCATGAAGATCTTCACGGCGGCCATCGCCCTGGAGGAGCGCAAAGTCCGCCTGGGCGAGCGCATCGACTGCATGTCGGGCCACTGGCTCTACAGCCCCAAGATCCCGCCCATTACCGACACCCATCGCCACGGACTGCTCTCCTTCGAGGAAGTGCTCTGGCAAAGTTCCAACATCGGCGCGGCCAAGATGGGCATCCGCCTCGATCCCGCGGTGCACTACCAGTACCTGCGGAAGTTCGGCTTCGGAGACGCCACGGGGCTGAGTTTCCCAGGTGAAAGTTCCGGGCGCCTCATCGCGCCCGACCGCTGGAGCGTGCCCACGCAGTACACGATGTCCTACGGCTACGGCCTCAGCACCACGCCCCTCCAGATCCTCATGGCCGGCTGTGCCCTGGCCAACGGCGGCAAGCTCATGCAGCCGATCCTCGTGCAGCGCATCTACAACGACAAGGGCCTGCTGCTGAAGGAATTCAAACCCACCGTGCGGGGCCAGGTCATCAGCGAGGAAACCGCGAACCTGATGAAGGAAACGCTCAGGGGCGTGATCACGCAGGGCACCGGCAAGCGGGCCAAGCTGGACAACGGGGTGGAGGCCTTCGGCAAGACCGGCACCAGCCGCAAGCTCATTGACGGGAAGTACGACCCGAAGCGCCACTTCGCTTCCTTCATGGGATTCTTCCCGGTGGACAAGCCCCAGTTCGGCGTCCTGGTCATGCTCGACGACCCCGCTGGCGACACCACCGGCGGCGATGTGGCAGCGCCGCTGTTCAAGCGGATCGGCGATGGCATCCTGCGCTTCCGGCAGACCACGCCCGACCCGGATCGCGAATCGGACCTGAAGCTGTCGCTCCGGGACTGGCCCGTGAGCGAAACGGATGAGGCGACCCTGCACGTGGAGCGGGGCCGGGTGCCCGACCTCGTGGGCCTCAGCCTCAAGGCCGCCATCCACCGCGTGGTGCTGGTGGGCGGGAGCCCGAAAGTGGATGCCGCGCCCGGTGTCACCGCCACCCACGTGGTGGGCCAGAGCCCCGAGCCCGGTGCGCCTCTGGAGCCTGGCACGGTGGTGAAGATCAAGGCGGGGAAGCCATGAAGCTGGATGCGCTCATCGAAGGGATCGCCGTGCGGCGCTCTGGTCCGGATGTCGAGGTCCTGGATCTCACCAGCGACAGCCGCGAGGTGGGCCCCGACTGGGCCTTTCTGGCCCTGAAGGGTGAGCAGACTGATGGCGCCGCCTTTGTCCCCCAGGCGTTGAAGCAAGGCGCCTGTGCGGTCATTTCCGCCTCGGTCGTGAACGCGCCGGAGCCCATCGCCACCTGCACCTTCACCGGCGATCCCCGCCTGCAGATGGCCGAACTGGCGCGCCGCCTGCACGGCGCACCGGACGAGCGCCTGGCCCTCATCGGCGTCACGGGCACCAATGGCAAGACCACCACCACCACCATCATCCGCCAGCTGTTGCGGGGTGCGGGGATCGGCTGCGGCCTCGTCGGCACCGTGCTGAACGCGGCGGGCGAAATGGAGGAAGAGGCGGTCCGCACCACACCGGAGAGTCCGGCCTTCTACCGCTGGCTGCGGCGCAGCCTGGACGCGGGCGATGCGGCCTCGGCGGTGGAGGTGAGCAGCCATGCCCTCTGCCTGGGCCGGGTCCACGGCGCGCGTTTCAAGGTGGGCGTCTTCACGAACCTCACGCAGGACCACCTGGACTACCACGGCACGCTGGAGGCCTACTTCGAGGCCAAACATCGCCTGGTGGCCCAGTGCGACCGCTTCCTGGTGAACGCCGACGATCCCTGGGGCCGCGGCCTGCTGGAGCGGGAGGGCCACGTCAGCTACGCCGTGGATCGCCCCGCCTGCTACCGGGCCCACGGCCTGGAGCTGGGCCCCACGGGGACCCGCTTCACGCTGCACTCCGCCAAGGGGAGCTGGGAGGTGCAGAGTCCGCTGCTGGGCCGCTTCAATGTCTACAACCTGCTGGCGGCTCTGGCGGCCTGCGCCGAGGCCGGCTTCGACCTGGACCGCCTGGTGCCTGCCGTGCCGAAGGTGACGGGCGCCCCGGGTCGGCTGGAACGGGTGGACTGCGGCCAGCCCTTCGGCGTGATGGTGGACTACGCCCATACGCCGGATGCCCTGGAGAAGCTGCTGGCCGAGGGCCGGCGCCTGCTGCCCCCGGGCGGCCGCCTGCATGTGCTCTTCGGCTGCGGGGGCGACCGCGACCGCGCCAAGCGCCCGCTCATGGCCGCCGCGGTGGCCGCCGGGGCGGACGTGCTCTGGCACACCAGCGACAACCCGCGCACCGAGGATCCCGAGCGCATCCTGGATGACGCCGCCCCGGGCGTTCCGGAAGTCCTCCGCATGGATCGCGCCCGCTACCACCGCAACGCCGACCGCCGAGAAACCGTGCGCCAGGCCCTGGCGGATTGCCGTCCCGGCGACCTGCTGCTGCTGGCGGGGAAGGGTCACGAGCCCTACCAGGAAATCCACGGTGTGAAGCACCTCTACAGCGACCGCGCCGCCGTGGAAGCGGCGCTCGGAGCCCTCCGGTGACGCGCCTCCTCCACGTCGCGGGGCCGGATGATCCGGCCATCCTCGAGGCGGCGGCCATCCTCGCCTTGGGCGGCCTGGTGGCCTTTCCCACGGAGACGGTCTACGGTCTGGGGGCGGATGGACTGAATTCCGAAGCCGTGGCGCGAATCTACGCGGCGAAGGGGCGGCCCGTCACCAATCCGGTGATCCTGCACGTGGCTGCCGCCTCCGCCGCCCAGGCGCTTGTGTCCCATTGGCCCCCAGAGGCCCAGGCCCTGGCGGAGCGTTTCTGGCCGGGCCCGCTGACGCTGGTGCTGCCAGCCTCGGAAGTGGTGCCTGCCATCGTCCGGGCGGGCGGCCCCTCCGTGGCCCTGCGGTGTCCGGCCCATCCCGTGGCCCTGGCCCTGATCCGCGCTGCGGGCCGGCCTCTGGCCGCGCCCAGCGCCAACCGCAGCCAGCACCTGTCACCCACGCTTGCCCGGCACGTGGCGTCGAGCCTGGGGGACGCCGTGGACCTGATCCTGGACGCGGGTCCCACGGAGGCGGGCCTCGAATCCACCATCCTCGACCTCACCAGCGCCCGGCCCCGCATCCTCCGCCCCGGCCCCATCGGGCCCGCGGACCTGGCGGCCCTGGTGGGCCCAGTGGACCTGTGGACGGGGGCCGTAAAGGCCGGGGAAGCGCAGGCCGCGCCGGGCATGGCCGAGCGGCACTATGCGCCCCGGGCCCGGCTGGAGCTGGTGGCGCAGGGTGCAGGTTTGGGGGAGGCCTCCGGCGCCGTGGCGTATGTGGGCCTGGGGTCGCTTCCGGCCCTTCCTGAAGGGGTCCGCGGCGTGCTGTTGCCCCTGGATGCGGAAGCCGTGGGGACACGGCTCTATGCCCTCCTCCACGAACTGGATGACGCGGGGTTCGATCGCATCCTCGTGGAGCGGCCGCCGGAAGGTGAGGCCTGGATGGCCGTGCGGGACCGCCTCCGGCGGGCCTCCGCGAAGGAGGCGTTGTGAGTCTCTGGTCCCTGTTCCAGGCCGCCTCCCAAGTGGGCGGAGAGATCCTGGGCGATGGCGCCGTGGTGCCGTCGTCCCTTTCGCTGGATACCCGGACGATCCAGCCCGGCGCCTGCTTCGTGGCCCTGCGGGCCGAGCGAAACGGGCATGCATTCGCCGCCCAGGCCGTGGAGAAGGGCGCCGTGGCCCTGCTGGTGGACCATCCCCTGGACATCGACTGTCCACAATGGGTGGCGCCTGACACTCTGGCCGCCCTCCAGCACTGGGGCCAGGCCAGGCTGGCGGCGGTGCGGCCCAAGGCGGTCTTCGGCGTCACGGGAAGCGTGGGCAAGACCAGCACCAAGGAGCTGCTGGCGGCAGCCGTGAGCGGCTGGAAGACGCCGGGCAACCGCAACAACACACTGGGGATGCCCGAGGCCCTGGCCACCCTGCCTGAAGGCCTGGGCGCCGCGGTGCTGGAGATGGGCATGAGCACCCCAGGCGAGATCCGGCGCCTCACGGAGATCGCCCCCCTGGACTTTGGCCTCATCACGATGGTGGGCACGGCCCACGCGGAGAACTTCGCCAAGGGCCAGGAAGGCATCGCCGAGGCCAAGGGCGAACTGGTGGCCGGCCTGGCCCGGGGGGGCGTCTGGGCCCATCTGGCCTCGGACGCCTGGTGCCGCTGGATCGCGGAACAGCCCTGGGCCCGCCACGCCGAAGCCCTGCCCGTGGGCGAGGGGCAGGCCTATGGCTGGGAGGCTGTCGAGTCTCTGGGTGCTGCGGGTGAGGCCTTTCTCATGCGGACGCCTGGAGGCGCCTTCCCGGTGCGGATCCAGCTCCCCGGGGAGCACCAGGTGCGCAACGCGGCCCTGGCCGCGGCCATCGCCATCCAGGCCGGCTTCGGTCCAGAGCGGGTGGCGGCGGGGCTCGGCACAGTGGAGCCCGATTCCGGCCGGGGGCGGCTCCACGCGCTGGCCGGAGGCGGCTGCCTGCTGGACGAGACCTACAACGCCAGCCCCGATTCCATCGTGGCCTGCGCCCGCGCCCTGCTGCAGCTTCCCGGCGGGGAGGCCGTGGCCGTGCTGGGCTCCATGCGCGAATTGGGATCGGAGGCTCCCCGGATCCACCGGGAGACCGGCGCGGCCCTCAAGGCATTGGGGCTGTCGCGGCTATGGGCCTACGGGGAGTTTGCGGAGGACCTTGCCGGGGGCTTCGGGCTGCGGGCCCTGGCCTTCCCGGATTTCGAGGCGCTGCGTGACGATGCCGCAGGACTCTCCGCAATCCCGCCGGGAGCCCGTATCCTGGTGAAGGGCAGCCGGTACTGGCGCGCGGAGCGCGCCGTGGATTGGCTCCTCACCCACTGACCTCCCGACTCCGGACGACCCATGCTGCCCTGGCTTCTCTACCCTTTCCGCGACGTGGTTCCGGGCTTCTCGGTCTTCCGCTACGTCACCTTCCGCACAGCCATGGCCGCGGCCACGGCCATGGTGCTGAGCCTCCTGCTAGGGCCGTGGCTGATCCGCACACTGACGGCCCTCAAGATGGGCCAGCACATCCGCGACGTCGGGCCTGAGCACCACCAGAAGAAGGCCGGGACCCCCACCATGGGCGGCCTCCTCATCCTGACGGTGATCACCGTCTCCACGCTGCTCTGGTGCGACCTCAAGAGCGGCGCCATCTGGGTGGCCCTCATGGCCCTGCTCGGGTTCGGCACCGTGGGCGCCTTCGACGACGCCCAGAAGCTGCTGAAGAAGCAGAACCTCGGCCTCAGCAGCTGGCAGAAGATGGCCCTGCTCACGGGCATCTCGCTGCTGGTGGCATGGCTCATCCTGCATTTCGGCCTGCGCGGCAACGCCACCAGCCATCTGTCCGTGCCCTTCTTCAAGAACTTCCGGCCGGACGTGGGGATCCTGCTCATTCCCTGGATCTGGCTGGTGATGGTGGGCACGAGCAACGCCGTGAACCTCACGGACGGCCTGGACGGACTGGCCACGGGGGGCACGCTCATCGTCTCGGTCACCTACGCGATCCTGGCCTACGTGGTGGGCCACGCGAAGATCGCCGCCTACCTGGTGGTGCCCCATGTCCCCGGCGGCGCGGAACTCTCCGTCTTCATGGGCGCCATGGCGGGCGCCTGCCTGGGGTTCCTGTGGTTCAACGCCCATCCGGCGGAAGTCTTCATGGGCGACACGGGCTCGCTGGGGCTGGGCGGGGCGCTGGGCACGGTGGCCGTGGTCATCAAGCAGGAGGTGTTGCTGGTCATCGCGGGCGGACTCTTCGTGATGGAGGCTGTGAGCGTCATCCTCCAGGTGGGCAGCTTCAAGCTGCGCGGTGGCAAGCGCATCTTCCGCATGGCGCCGTTCCACCATCACCTCGAGCTGGGGGGGCTTCAGGAGACGAAGGTGGTGATCCGCATGTGGATCACGGCCATCGTCTGCTCGATCCTCGCCCTCAGCTCTCTGAAACTGCGCTAGGCACCGCGAGGGGCTTCGGCCGGGTCGGCCAGGGCTGGCCGAGGATGAACCCCTGGCCCCAGGGGACATCCGCGTCCATGACCGCTTCCAGTTCTTCGAGGGTCTCGATGCCCTCGGCGATGAAGCCGATGCGCATGTGCTGGGCGAAGTGGGAAAGCGCGTTGAGCAGAGCGGCCTGGTAGGGGCGGCGGTGGACCTGTTCGACGAGGCTGCGGTCGGCCTTGATGAAATCCGGGGCCAGCCGCGCCATGTGGGTGAGGCTGGCCACGCCTGCGCCGAGGTCGTCCACGGCCACCTGCAGGCCGAAGTCCCGCAGCCGTTTGGCGTAGGACTGGAGGGCTTCGAGGTCATCCACACCCTGGGACTCGGTGAACTCCATGACGACGCACTCGATGGGAAAGGGCAGGGCCTCCAGCCAGCGGGGCAGGCACTTCCAGAACCCAGGCGCCTCCAGGCTCACGGGTTCAAGGTTCACGAAATGCAGGAGGTCGCCGTTGTCGTGCTGGGCCAGGACCCTGAACGTGGCCTCCAGGAAGCGGAGGTCCAGCGTGAGCCGGTCCTGGAGGGCCAGGGTGGGATCCTGGAGGATCGGGCCCACGGGATGGGCCGCGCCAGCTGCATCCAGGTGCCGGGTCAGGTACTCCTGCGCCATGAGGCGGTTGTCCTGGAGGCGGTACATGGGCTGAACATGCGGCAGAATGGCGCATTCACCGCTCAACAGACTTTCCAGGATGCCCTTGGGCATGGCCACTCCGCATTCGTTCAAGGGTTCCGCATCCAGTGTATCGCGGCCTCGCTCCACATGCGGGAAACCTCGGCCCGGGTTACGCTGGAAATGGGGGGCGACATGCGCACCGTGGTCATGGGAGCAGGACGTTCAGGCCTGGCGGCGGCCCGGTACCTGGTGGCACAGCGGCGGCCGGTGGTCCTGACAGACAGCCGCCCCAGTCCCGATGCCGCATTGGAACTCGATCTGGCCAGGGCCGGCATTCCCGGGGTGTGGGGCAGTCATCCTTCCGCTTTGCTGGAAGGTTGCGGAGAGGTGGTCATCAGCCCGGGCATTCCGCGCACGGCACCTTTTGTCCTGGAAGCCCTGTCCCGGGGGATTCCCGTGATCGGCGAGGTGGAATTGGCCCATCGCGTTCTCCGGGCCCGGAAGGATGGCGGCCGCGTGCTGGCGGTCACCGGCACCAATGGCAAGAGCACCACCACCGACCTGGCGGCCCATCTGCTGCGGGCCTCCGGCCTCCCTGCCATCGCCTGCGGCAACCTGGGCACGCCCGTCATCGAGGCCGTGGCTGGCGGAGTTCCCGGCACCGTGTACGTGGTGGAGCTGAGCAGCTACCAGCTTGAATCCCTGGTGGACTTCCACGCGGAGGGCGCCGCGTTCCTGAACCTCACGCCGGATCACCTGGCCCGCCACGGGACGATCGAGGCCTACCGCCTCGCCAAGCTGCGGGCTTTTGAGCGGCAGGGTGCGGAGGATCTCCGGGTGGTGCCGGTGGCCCATCCCGAGTGGTGGCAGGATGCTCCCGGCTCCGGACGGAATGCGCGATTCGGGTGGACGCCCTGCGAGGCCTGGTGTGACGGCGATGGCCAGCTGAACCTGCACGGGGAGCCGCTTCTCCATCGCAGCGAGCTGCGCATTCCGGGGGACCACAACGTGGAGAACGCCCTGGCGGCGGTCCTGCTGGCCCGGCATGGAGGCGCGGAGCTGGAGGCCATTCGCGAAGGCTTGCGGAGCTACCCAGGCCTGGCCCACCGCATCGCCTTCTGTGGCGAGAAGGGGGGCGTGAAGGCCTACAACGATTCCAAGGGCACCAATGTGGACGCCACCCTCACGGCCATCAAGGCGCTGCCGGGGCCACTCGTGCTGCTGCTGGGCGGCACGGACAAGGGCGCCAGCTACGAACCCCTGCGCCAGGCTCTGGACGGCAAATTGCGCCGCCTGGTCTTCCTCGGCGAGGCGATTCCGCAGCTCACCCGTGACTTGGGCGACCTGCCCCACGACGTGGTGCCGGGCTTTGACGAGGCAGTGCGGGCGGGCCTCGCCCTCGCGCGCCCCGGTGACCAGGTGCTACTCAGTCCGGCCTGCGCCAGCTTCGACCAGTTCGATAATTTCGAGCAGCGCGGTGAGCGGTTCGAGGCACTGGTGCAGGCCTGGCTCTGATAACATAACCCATAGATCGTCTTTGTTCGACGGGGCTGGCTTTCCTGGATCCTTCCGGCGCCAAGTCTCTCGATCCGCTGGAGGCCCCGATGCATGACGCCATCCGAATCGCCGCTGATCTGCGAACCGTGTTAGGACAGGATGCCGTCCTGACTGAGGTGGAGGACCTCGCCAAGTACGAGTCCGGCTGGCGGTACGGAAAGGGCAAGGCCCTGCTGGTGGCCCGCCCCGGAACCACCGAACAGGTATCGGAGCTCATGGCCTACTGCCACGAGCGGGACCTCCGGGTGATCCCCCAGGGGGCCAACACGGGGCTGGTCGGCGCCTCCAATCCCGATCCCAGCGGCGAGATGCTCGTGCTCAGCCTGGAGCGGCTGAACAAGCGCCTGGAGATCGATCCCATCAATCGCACAGCCGTGGTTGACGGTGGCGTGCTGCTCAGCACCTTGAACGAAGCGCTTTCGCCCCACGGCCTCATGTTCCCTATCGACCTCGGGGCGGATCCCACCATCGGCGGCATGATCGCCACCAACACCGGCGGCACCCGGCTTCTGAAATACGGCGACGTGCGCCACAACCTGCAGGGCGCGGAGGCCGTGCTGATGGACGGCACGGTGGTGGATGTGATGAACCACCTGCGGAAGAACAACACCGGCCTCGATCTCAAGCAGCTCCTCGTGGGCACCAGTGGCGTCTACGGGGTGATCACCGGCGCCGTGCTCCAGGTGGTGCCCGTGCCCCGGCAGCACGCGACGGCCCTGGTGGGCTGCGCTTCCGGCGCGGCGGTCCTCGCCCTGATGCAGGCCCTGGAGCGGGAGCTGGCGGACGTCTTCACGGCCTACGAAGTCATCAGCGCCAACGCCCTGAACCCCGTGTTCAAGCACCACGAGGGCATCCGGAATCCCTACGGCGCCGCCAAGCCACCCGCCTACACGGCCCTGGTGGAGCTCTCATCCACCCTTCCCGGCGCGGCCCTGAACCTGCCCGAGGTGCTGGAGGAACGCCTGGGGGCCTTCCTGGAGGGCGATGGTGGCGAAGGCATCACGGATATCTTCATGGGCAAGCCCGAGGATTTCTGGGCCATCCGCCACCACATCAGCGAAAGCCTGCGGAACGAGGGCAAGGTGCTGGCCTTCGACATCAGCGTGCCCCGCAGCCGCATGGCGGCCTTCACGGACGCGGCGGTGGCGCTGCTGGCCAAGGACTATCCCTTCGTCCGCTCCTGCGATTTCGGCCACTGGGGCGATGGCGGGACCCACCTCAACCTGGTGTGGAACGAGGCAGAGTCGCCCAGGCCGACGGCGGTGATCGTCGAGGAATTGCAGTCGCGGATCTACGAGCTGGCGGTTCGTGGCTTCGATGGTTCATACAGCGCCGAGCACGGCGTCGGCCCCCACAACCAGCGGTTCTACGACGCCTATACGCCGGAGCCGGTGAAGGCCGTGAACCACGCGCTCAAACAGCAGCTGGATCCCAAGGGCCTGCTGGGCACCACCCGCCTCGACTGAATCCGGAATCGCAACGAACTCCTGAAAGGACATGAACCATGGTCGGGAAGAAGTGGATCTACCTTGTGCTCGCCTTCGCCTGTCTGGCGGGAATCCTGTGGTTCGTGCCCACGTCAGCGGCCCTGAAACCGGCCGCGAAGGCCTCGCTGGCCATTGCCGTCTTCGCCATCATCATCTGGGTCACCCAGGCCCTGGATGACGCGCTGAGCGCCCTGGTCATCGTGTTCCTGCTCGCCGCGCTGAAGGCCACGGACCTGGGTGGATCCTTCGCGGGCTACTCCAATACGGCTCTGTGGCTCATCGTCATCGGTTTCATCATGGCGGCCTGCATGGAGAAATCGGGGCTGTCCAAGCGCATCGCCCTCTTCCTGGTGAACGCGGCGGGCGGCTCGGCCATCAAGGTCTACTGGGCCGTGGCACTGGTCATGGCGGTCCTGAGCTTCCTGGTGCCCTCCATCACCGCCCGGACGCTGCTGATGCTGCCCATCATCCTCGGCGTGGGTCAGGCCTTCGGGACCAAGCCCGGCGAAAGCAATATCGTCAAGGCGCTGCTCTTCATCGTGGCCATGAGCGGCACCATGATGAGCATCGGTGTCCTCACCGCCCACGTGGGGAACCCCATCACCGCCGGCCTCATCCAGACCGCCACCAAGACCACCATCTCCTGGTCCCAGTGGCTCAAGGTGGGGGCCCCGCCGGCCTTCATCCTCGCCTTCGTATCGGTCTACGTGATCCAGCTCATGTGGCCGCCGGAATTCAAGGACCTGGGCAAGGGCCAGGACTTCGTCCGCGCCGAACTCGCCGCCCTGGGCAAGTTCACCGGCATGGAGGCGTACACCCTCGTGGTGTTCCTGCTCACCCTGGTGCTGTGGGCCACGGACTCCTTCCACAAGATCAACGTGGTGATCATCGGGATGCTGTCCGTGATCCTGCTGCTCTGGCCCAGCCGGGGCGTGATGACCTGGAAGGAAGCCCAGCAGAAGGTGCCCTGGAACGTCTTCGTGCTGTACGGCGCGGGCTTGTCCATGGGGACGGCCCTGGCCAGCTCAGGTGCCGCGAAATGGCTGGCGGGGACCATGCTCTCTCCCATCGTGGCCATGCCCCACACCATCCAGATGGTGATCCTCATCTGGTTCATCACGGGCCTGCAGATATTCTTCACCGGCGGCGGCCCCAAGACCACGGCCCTGACGCCCATCATCATCGCCCACGCCGTGGCCATCGGAGCGAACCCCCTGGGCTTCGCCCTCATCCTCGGCATGAACATGCAGCACCAGTACCTGCTCCCCGTGAGCAACATGCCCAATGCCGTGGCCATGGGAACCGGCCACGTCACCACCAAGGAACTGATGAAGACCGGGGCCGTCATGAGCGTCCTGGCGGCGCTGTTCATGACGGGCGTGGTCTTCACCTACTGGAAGTGGCTGGGGATGGTCCAGTGATCGCACTCGCGCCCGTCCCGAGGTAGATTCAAGGGATCCCGGAGATCCCATGCGCCCTTCGATCCTCGCCCTTCTTCTGCTTGCACCCCTGGGGGCCCAGACGGCTGCTCCCAGGGGTGATGTCTTTGCCCCTCTGCGGTTCCTCGTGGGCGAGTGGAGAGGCGAAGGCGACGGCCGGCCCGGAGCCTCCGCGGGCATGGCGGCCTTCCGTTTCGAGCTGGAGGGGAGGGCCCTGGTGCGGCACAGCCACGCCGATTACCCCGCCGCCAACGGGCGCCCGGCCTCCCACCACGAAGACTTGCTGACGGTCTTCGCCGAGGGCGGCCAGCTCAAGGCCCTCTACCTGGACAACGAGGATCATGTGATCCGGTACCTGGTGGCAGGGACTCCGGAAGGGGCCGTGTTCACCAGTGAAACGGGCCCCGGGCCGCGCTTCCGGATGACCTACCTGAAGAAGGCGGAGTCCCTTGTTTCCCTGCGATTCGAGTTCGCGCCTCCCGGGAAGCCCGAAGCCTTCACCGCCTACATCGAGGCCACCCTGCGCAAGGTGAAGTGACGCTTTTCTCTACCTGCAAAACGGCCCCCGATGTCCGGGGGCCGTTTTGCAGCAGGAGGAAAACTCAAGCTCGTCCGTGCTTCTTCTCCACCCAGAACCGGGCTGGCGCCGCGCAGAGGGCCATGAAGATCAGCTGGCTGGCAATGAATCCAGTCAGGGCCCAGAAGGCCTGGTCCATGAACCCGTAGGAGTGGAGCCCCACGCCGAGCATGTTCACGCCGAACCAGGAGCAGGCGGTGATGACGTTGCCGAAGATGGCCATCACCATGAGGCCACGGTCGCGCACATAGCCGGCCCAGCGGGCGTGGAGGATGATGGCGCACCAGAGCACGATCAGCAGGGCGCCGTTCTCCTTCGGGTCCCAGCCCCAGAAGCGGCCCCAGGACTGGTCGGCCCAAATGCCGCCCAGGACGGTGCCCACGAAGCTGAAGAAGAGGGCGAAGCAGATGATGCCGTAGGCCATGTCCGCCAGGGCCTTGTCGGTCTCCACATCCACCTTGGCGGCGATGTGCTTGCGCAGGGTGTAGCCGATGGCGATGGCGCCCGCCAGGAAGGTGCCGGAGTAGCCGATGGTGATGGTCACGACGTGGGTGGCCAGCCAGAAGTTGGAATCCAGCACTGCCCGCATCATTTCCATGGTGTCGCCTTCGGTGCCCAGGTTCTGGGCCACGATCAGGGAGGCGAAGCCGGCGGCGGCGGCCACGGCCGTGCCGAAGCCCTTGCGGTACATCCGCTCGGTGATGAGGCCGAGAATCACGGCGCCCCAGCCCACGAAGACGGCGGAGGAGTAGAGGTTGGTGACGGGCGGGCGGCCCTGGAGAATGATCCGCGCCACGAGGCCCAGGGTATGGACCACGGCGCCCGAGAGGAGCAGGGCATAGGCGGTGGGCCGGAGGGTCTCGGGCTTCCAGATCCAGGAGACGCACAGGACGAGGAAGGCCACGAAGTAGATGGAGAGGCCCACGAAGAAGGGCTGGGCGCGGTTGAAGATGATCTCGTTGTTCGCCTTGTCCAGGGCTCCGGGCTTCAGGGTGGAGACCACGCCCTTCATCTCGGCCAGGGCCTGGTTGAAGGTGGCGGCATCATTGGCGACATAGGCTGCGTTGAGGCGGGCCAGGGGCAGCAGGGCCGGGTGGGCGCCTTGGCCTGAGGCCATGGCGCGGAGCCCTTCGCCCACGTTCAGCCAGGCATCGGGGGCGGCGGCGGTGGTGGGCGGCAGGATGCGGAAAGCCGCAAGCTGCATCAGGTCCTGGTGCCGGGCGGAAGCCTCGGCGTCGCCGATGGACTGGAGTTCCCAGCCCAGGCCCGGCGAACCGGCGAGCTGGAGGGTGTTCCGCAGCTTGTAGTAGAGGAACACGCGGTCGAAGAGGTTGACGATGGCGCTCTGGAAGCGGGTCCGCTTCTGGGGGGCGATGGGCTGGGCGGTCTGGGCCTGCTTCTGGATCTCCTCCAGGTGGGAGGACAGATCCGCGAAACTGAAGTAGTTCCGGCTCTTGGTCTGCTTGGCGCCGATGAGGCCCAGCACATCGAGGTCATCGATGACGAAGATGGGTTGCTGGTCAGCCACCTGGGGCCGGAACATCACGTCGAGGACCCACTCGTCGGGCCCGACATTGCGGCCATCAAAGCGGAAGCCCTGGCGGCTGTGGATGACCAGGAGGGAATTGCGGGCCACGGAATCCAGCGGCTTGACTCGCCCGCCTTCCAGGATGGGCAGGCTGCCGAACCCGTTGGCGTCGAAGCCCCGGGCTTTGCCGCCAGGCAGGGCGAACACCAGCGCGATGAGCAGGGCGAGGGCCCCGGCGGTCCAGGCGAGGTACTTGGACAGGAAGTTCATGTCAGCCCTCCTTCTTGTCCTGCCGGCGCTTCAGGGAGCGGCGGAGGACGATGGCGAAGTGCACGAGCAGGCCGAGGGAGACCAGCACACAGGAGATGTAGGGCAGCAGCCAGCCGGGATTCTCCACCACGGACAGGATGGAAAGGGTGTCGTCCTTTCCAAAGCTGGCCTGGTAGAAGGTCTTGCCTTCGTAGCGAAGGGGCTGGTTCATGTAGATGAGCACTTCCCGCGATTCCTTCTGGGAGGGGTTCACCACCTGCACCAGGCTGGAGAAGTTCTTGGGGATCTGGGTGCCGGGGTACACGTCGTGGCGGAACTGCTTGAGGGTGAAGGCGTAGGGCAGGTACTGGCGGAGGAGCCGCATGGACAGCGTGTAGGTCCGCCCGTTGTAGGTGAAGGACTGGGGCGCGTTCATGGCGGCGGACACCAGCCAGATGCCCTGGCTCTGCCCGGCCGTGGTGATCTCGACAAAGGCGGTGGGAAGGTTCATCTCATTGTCAGCCGAGACCAGTGGCCGTTCCTGGACCAGGACGCCGGGACCCGCGCCAGCGGTGGCCATGGAAGGCGGAATCCCTGGGGGGAGGGCCGAAAGCTCCGCGTTGGCGTAGTGCTTCTTCACGTTCAGCGTGATGGGCGTGCCGGGGACGGAGATGGTGCCGCCCCGGGACAGCAGCGTGTCCGGCACCGAGTAGACCTCGTCCCAGGTGGGATCGGTGACATCGATGACGGCCAGCTCCATGGTCTTGTAGCTCTCCACGTAGTTGACGGTCTGGCCGACCTCGATGGACATGTTGGTGTCCACCTGCATCATGCCGGCCACGAATTCCCCCGCGAACAGGATCACCAGGCCCGCGTGGACCAGCCACATGCCGGCCTTGGCCCAGGTGCGCTGGATGTCCAAGGTCTTGGCGATGAGGTTGAGGGTCAGGAGGAGGCCCACCAGGCCGCCGCCCGGGAAGGTCGGAATGGGGAGTGGCAGGAAGCTGAACCTATGCCAGACGAAGAAGCTGCGCATGTAGGCGTTCACGGCGCCGGCGGTGCCCAGTTCGACCTGGGCCAGGGTGCAGAACACCACGAGCAGCATGAGGAGGGCCAGCAGGACGATGGTCAGCTGGAAGGACTTCAAGAAGGTCCAGGAGCGGGAGGCGAGTGTCTTAATCAAGGTGGAGGCTCTCCAGGATGCGCATGAAGTCAGGCTTGGCCTTGGCCACGGGACCAGCGTCCCCCGTCAGCTTCAGGAACCAGGTGTTCCCATCGGGTGTGGCGACCAGGCCAACGACCATTCGGCTCTTGGCCTGGCCGTCGCTGGTGAAGTCGTAGACATTCAGGGAGCCGGCCTTGGATTTGACCACCGCGCGCGCGGCGGCCAGGGCCTTGTCGTCGATGGGACCCAGCTGGATCTGTCCGCGCCAGCGGTTCACATTGGCCAGTTCACCGCCCGCGGGGCCCGGCAGGACCACCACGGTGGCTTCGACCCTGCCGGCCACCGGGGCCTTGAAGGTCGCATAGCGCATGCCTTCGCCGGGGGTCTCGCTCCAACCCTTGGGCAGGGACCATTTCAGGCCGCCCTGGGCCGCGGGGCCCGGGGGAGGGGCCATTTCAGCCCCGGCCGGGGGCATCCCCTGGGAAGGCGCGGCGTGGTCGGCGTGGCCCGGGTGGTCCGGATGATCGGCGGCGGCCACCTTGGGCACCCGGTAGTGGCTGACCTGGTCGCGGTTGCAGCCGATGGCCAAGGCCAGAAGCCCCGCCACAGCCGCCAGGGGGAAGGCCTTCGGGAGGAAGGCGTTGGACAGTCGGGGGGGCGTTTGGGTTTTCAACAAGGGGTTCCTCAAGGACGCTTCAGAATACCGGACCTTCCAGTGCGAAGACACGTGACATTTGTCTGAGTTCACAGGGAGAAAGGCTGGACAGCCGCATCGATGCGTTTGGCCAACTGTTGATCTTTCTCGGTGATACCCCCCGCGTCATGGGTGGTCAGGGTGATCCGGACATACCCCCAACCAAAGGTGATATCCGGGTGATGATTCAGTTCCTCGGAAGGTTTCACGACCGCGGTCACAAGCTGGAAGGCCGTCATGAAATCCGGGGTCTTGAAGTCCCGGACCAGGCATCCGTCCCGTTCGATCCAGGTCATGGCTTCACCTCCTGGGCCAGGGTGGCCCCCCATTCCGCCAGCTCAGCCTGGAGGAGCCATTCATCAGGGAAGGCGCGGGCCTTTTCGGCCAGGGCCCGGCCAAGGGGCCCATCCCAGGTGCCGCCTTCCCTCAGGGCCCGGGCCTCAAGGTAGAGGCCGGCGAGTTCCGGCGACAGGGAGGAGGCCTTGCGGGCCCGGGCCTGGGCTTCGGCCTCGCCTTCCGCGAAGGACCCCTGGCCGCCGTACCAGTGGTCCCAGGCGCCAGGATCCGCCGGCCCTCCGGCCACCGAGGGCAGGCCAGAGCTGAGGAAGAGCAGGGCCCAGCTGGGCAGGTCCAGGGGGCGGCCGTCCTGATGGCCCCGCAGGTTGATGACCTCGTACTCGCCCACACGGAAGCCCGTGAGGAACAGTCCGGACGGCAGATCCAGGCTGAAGGGGCCGCGATGGGGCAAGGTGCCGCGTCCGAAGGCCACCAGGGCTTCGCCCGGCCAGGGAAGACCCTCCGCCAGCCCCTGGCGGGACAGCAGAATGGGCCCCTCCACCCGGGCCAGGGCGGTGGAGAGGCCCGGCGCGAGCTCGCCGCGGGCGGGGATCCGCGCCACGACCTTGCCGGTGAGTTCGATGCCGCCTTCCAGCCCCAGGTGGTTCATGGTCCTCGCCCGCAGGGCCTCCTCCAGGCCGTGGTCGCCGCCCCGGCGCCAGCTCAGGGTGGCCTCGAAGGCGCCCAGCACCTCGAAGAGGTGATCGAAATCCCTCGCCACGAAGAGCTGGGGTTGCATGCGGGTGATGTCGTACTCGGTATCGGCGCAGGCGAGGCTGAGGGGCACCTTGGCCACGGCGGGCGTGAGGCAGTGGGCGGCCTCGCCCAGGCTGCTGAGGAGCCCCGCGCCGTAGAGCTTTGGATCCGCCAGGTCGCCCACCAGGCCGTATTCGGCGGTCCACCAGTAGAGGCGGCTGGCCTTGGTGCTCTCGCTGACATACCGGCGGCTGGTGGAGGCGGCCCGCAGGCGCTCCTCCGCCAGGTGGAGCTCGGCCTCCGTGGCCTCGGGATCCTCCTTCACCACGCTGAGGTTGCGGATGGCCTCATAGACGGCCTGGTCCTCCACCGAGGCGATGGCGCGGAATCCGGCCTCGCCGCAGCGCTTCAGGTAGTCCGCATAGCGGCGGTCCGCGAGGATGGGGGCGTGGCCCGCACTTTCGTGGACGATGTCCGGGGCCGGGGTGTATTCGATGTGCTCGTGGCTCCGGATGTCCGCGGCGATGGCCAGCACGCCCAGGGACTGGAGCTCCGTGAATACGGCCGGGGGGATGAAGCCCCGCACGCCCACGGCGGACCAGCCCAGGCCCTCGAGCTTCGTGTTCATCTCGTCCAGGCTGGGGATGCGGTCCAGGCCGATGCCCGTGGCCGCCAGGCCGGAGAGGTAGCTTCCGTGGGCCGTGTCCTTCAGCCGGTCCGCGAGCCGGTGGAGGATGTGCCGCCAGACCGCGTGGTCCCGCGGGGTGTAGGCCCCGTAATCCTGGCCCGCCACATAGCGCCTGAGGTGGGCCGGGAGCCGGTCGATGGCGCGCTGGGTGGGGGAGGGGGCGGAAGGCATGGCGGTATCGGGATCCATTAAATTATAATATATGAACAATAGCTGGATATTCCAAAATCCTGAGACTTAGAGTGCCTAACAAAACCCCGAGGGGGCCGCGAGAAAGCCAGGTGGGATGCACCGCAAGGAAAGGGGCCCGCAGGGTGATGCGGGACATCGTTCAAGGGCCCTGACGCCGCGGGGCGCCCACCTGGCTTTCTCCCTCCGGGCGAGGGCCGGCGGGGAGGCTCCGCCTCTGCGAGTTTGCGAGCGGGAGGGCCCTGCGGGGCAGGGCCCATCAGGTGGAGGGCGATGCCGCTACGCCCTCCGTCTGACGGCACGCTTTGCGTGCCTCCCACTCGCCTGCGGCTCGTGGAGCCGGAGCCTCCCTCGCGTTCCTCACCTCGCTCGCCCGGCGGCCCTCGCGCGGCCCCCTGGGGGTATTGTTAGGCACTCTAAAGTTCAAGTAAGCTGAACGAACGTTCGTTGTGGAAGTGCCATGGGCTCGGCCAAATCCCCAGAAATGACCCGGCAGCTGATCCTGGATACAGCCCTGCAGATGTTTGTGGAACGCGGCTACTTTGCCACCTCTGTTCACGACATTCGGAAGCATGCTGGTCTGAGCGTCGGTGCCATCTACCATCATTTCGGCACCAAGGAGGCTCTGGCCCGCGCCCTCTATGAGGACTTGGTGGCCCGCATGGACGGACTCATTGAGGCAGCTCTGCGGCCCCATCAGTCGGCCCGTGAACGATGCCGGGCCATCGCCTTGACCCTGTGCGAAACGGCGCAGGAATCGCCCGAGCTGCTTCATTTCATCCTGCACGCCCGCCACCGGGAGTTCCTTCCGGAGGCCCTGCCGATCTGCTCCACCCGTCCCTTTGAAACCATGAAGCAGGTGGTGTCCGAAGGCATCCAGGCCGGAGAGATCCGCCCCATGGATCCCGTGGCGGCTGCGGCGGTGGCCTTCGGCAGCGTCATCCGCCTGGTCCATCTGGCCTTGGACGGGGTCCTGGCCGAGCCGCCCACTGCCTATTTCGACGCCATCTGGGAAGCCACTTGGCGAGGCCTTTCCGTTTGATTTCCTTTCACCTCGGGGCACCATGGCGTGTCTCAGCAAAACGAACGAGCGTTCGTTTTGATTTTTAAGGAGCTTCATCATGGCCAAACGCCTGCTCGCCCTGCCCTGCCTCCTCCTCTGCCTGGTTTCCACCGCGCAGCCACTGGTAAGCGCCCAGGCCGCTCCCAAGGACACGGCGGCCCTCAAGGGCCTTCGTGTGGGGAAGGGGATCTTCGACATCAACCTCGCCGCCCCCGAAAAGCTCCCCCTCTACCTGGGGGTGATCAAGGAGACCTTCGCCGGCATGAAGGCCCAGGGCGTCAAGCCCGACTTGATCGTGGTGTTCCGGGGTCCGGCGGTGAAGTTGGTCTCGTGCGAACGGGATGCCTTTTCGCCCGAGCAGAAAGCCAGTCTCGAGCGCTCGGATGCGCTCATTCAGGAGCTGGCAGGTTTGGGTGTCCGCTTCGAGGCCTGCGCCGTGGCCACGCGGATCTTCCAGGTGGATCAGGAGGATCTGCTTCCCCAGGTGAAGGCGGTGGGAAATACCTTCGTCTCCCTCATCGGCTACCAGGCCAAGGGCTACGGCATGATCCCCATCCAGTAGGGCCAGCGGGGGAGGGGGCCGACCGCCCCCTCCCCGACCATTCAGCTACTTCGTCCGCACCGGATAGGGCGGGCGCGCCAGCTTCTGGGGCGGATTCTTCTTCAGTTCCGCCTTCATGAGATCGATGGCCTTCTCCAGCTGGGGATCGCGGCCCGCGATGACGTCCTTGGGCAGCTGCTCCACCTCGATGTCCGGGGCCACGCCCTCGTTTTCCACCACCCAGCCCTTCTCGGTCCAGATGGCCAGGTTGGGGGCCGTGATGTTGCCGCCATCCATGAGGGTGGGGAAGCCCAGGATGCCCACGAGGCCGCCCCAGGTGGGGCGGCCCACCAGGGGGCCGAGGCCGAATTTGCGGAACATCCAGGGCAGCAGGTCGCCGCCGGAACCGGCGGTCTCGTCCACCAGCATGACCTTGGGGCCCTGGATGGAGGCCTGGGGTGACTTCAGGTCCTGGCCGTAGCGCATGGCCCACATGGCGGTGAAGGGGCGCCGAAGCAGATCGATGTAGTAGTCCGCCACCTGGCCGCCGCCGTTGTAGCGTTCATCCACGATCACGGCATCCTTCTGGGCCTGGGGGTAGAAGTAGCGCTTGAAGTAGGTGTGGCCCAGGCTGGTGGTGTTGGGCACGTAGACGTAGGCCACACGGCCCTCCGTGGCCGCCTCAACCTTGCGCAGGTTGCCCTCCACCCAGTCGCGGTTGCGCAGGCCCGCCTCGTTGTCGATGGGCACCACGGTCACGGTGCGGGCGTCCTTGCCGGACGGGTCGCTGCCCACGGTCAGCTCCACCAGCTTTCCGGCGGTGTTCTCGAAGCGGGCGAAGAGGTTCTCCGGCGCCTTCAGGTCGCGGCCGTTCACCGCCAGCAGGTACTCGCCCGGCTTCACGTTCACGCCAGGTTCGGTGAGGGGCGAGCGCAGCTCGGGATTCCAGTTCAGGCCGCCGAAGATCTTCGTGAAGCGGTAGCGGCCGTTCGCCACCTCGACGTCCGCGCCCAACAGGCCGCCGGAAATGGCCTTGCCCAGGTCCGGCAGATCCCCGCCGCCGCCGCGGTGATGGCCCACCGCCAACTCCGAGCACATCCACTGGATGACCCGGTTGAGGTCGGAGCGCGTGGCCAGGTCCGGCAGGAGGGCCGAGTACTTCTGCTTCATGGCCTTCCAGTCGGCGCCGTGCATGTTGGGCGCGTAGAAGTAGTCCCGGTTGATGCGCCAGACCTCATCGAGGATCTGCGCCCATTCCTGCCGGGGCTCGACCTTCACCTGCAACGCCTCCAGGGCCAGCTTCCCCTTGCCGGGCTCGGGCTTGCCCGTGGTGGGGATGACCGTCGCCACATCCTTCAGACGGTAGATGAGCTTCCGGCCATCCGCCGACAGGCTGTAGGCATCGGCCTTCTCCACCAGCACGGTCTCCTCGCGCTTCTTGAGGTCGAAGCGGCAGAGGGCCATGGCTTCGCCCCGGTTGAAGCGATTGGCGCCGCCGGTCTGGCGGAGGTAGAACAGGCTCCCGGCCTCGCCCGCATCCAGATCCGCGAAGAAGGCGGTCTTGGCGGCCTCGATGGGGACGATGCGCTCCGCCAGGCCGTCGAAGTCGATGCGGACCTTGCCCTCGGTCTTGCCGCCCTTCTTCTCGTCGGCCTTGCCGTTCTTCTCATCCGCCTTGGCAGGTCCGGCCTCCTCGTCGCTTTCCTTCGCCAGAGGCGAGGGCGTGTCCTTGGCCAGCACCATCAGGTAGAGGTTTCCGCGCATCAGGGCGTCGGCGTTGGACTGGGCGAACCAGTCCCGCACCGGCCCCGCCTCCGTGCTGGCGGTGAAGTACAGGTACTTGCCGCTGCGATCGAAGACGGGCTCTCCGGCATCCGCCAGGCCGTCCGTCAGTGCCGTGGACTTGTCCTCGTCCACGGAATACACGTGGATGCGCTGCAGGCTGGATTCGGTGTTGCGGGTGTAGGCGAGGAAGCGGGAATCCGGCGACCAGTTGTGGGTGAGCGTGGGCGACGGGGTGTAGAGCAGCTCGCTGGAGACCGCCTTCACGGCGCCGGTCCCGAGGTCGAGGACGCGGAGCGCGAGGGCGTTGTCCGTGTAGGCGATCTTCTTGCCGTCCGGTGACCACTTGAGGTTGGCGTAGAAGCCCGCCCCCTTCAGGGCGAAGGTGCGGGTCTCGCCCTTGCCGTCCTGGGGCTGGACCTTCAACGCATATTCGCCACCCGCATCCGAGAGGTAGGCGATGGCCTTCCCGTCCGGCGACCAGACGGGGTTGCGTTCATGGGTGCCCGGCGTGTTCGTGAGGTTGCGGGCATCGCCCTTCTCCGCGGGGACGCTCAGGATCTCGCCCCGGTACTCCACGGCCACCCGGCTGCCGGAGGGGGACAGATCCAGGCTCCGGGCCCACTTGGCTCCGGAAGCCCAGCGGCTGCGGGCCTCGGGCAGATCCGCGGCCACCGCCACCTTCAGACGCACAGCCTGCCCCGTGGCCGGGTCGAAGCGGTGCAGCCAGCCGGCCTGCTCGTACACGATCTGGCCCCCGCCCTGGCTGGCAGCCTGGATGGGGAAGTCCGTGTGCTTCGTCACCTGCGCCACGGCCTTGGTGGCCACGTCGTAGCTGAAGAGGTTGAACTCCCCCGCCCGGTCGGACACGAAGTAGATCTTCCCGCCGATCCACATGGGGTCGATGTCGTTGCAGCGCCCTTCAGGCTGGGGAATCTGGACCACCTCGTGGTCCTTGACCCGGTAGATCCACAGCCGCGAGGCCGTACCGCCGCGGTAGTGCTTCCACTGGCGGAAGGCGTCCGACAGCGGGTTGTAGACGATGTGGCTGCCGTCCGGCGAGAAGGTGGCCCGGGCGGCGTTGGGAATGGGGAGCCGGGTGGGCATGCCGCCCGCCAGGGGCACGGTGAAGAGTTGCGTGAACCGCGTGGTGTGGACCGAGCGCCCCGAGGTGAACAGCACGGCCCGGCCGTCCGGCGTCCAGTCCTGCACCATATCCGCGCCGGGGTGCCAGGTGAGCCGCCGGGGCTCGCCGCCCGCCGAAGGGATCACCCACACATCCGCATTCCCCTCCTGCACCACCGTGTACGCCACCCAGGCGCCATCCGGGCTGAAGCGGGGCGTGCCCACGCAACCGCCGCGCGTGGTGAGCCGCTTCGCCGAGCCACCGTCCGGGGCGCAGGTCCACAGGTCCCCCGCATAGAGGAAAGCCACCTGCCGGGCGCTGGCCGCGGGGCTGGCCACGAGGCGGGTGTCCTGGAGGTCCACCGCCGGAAGCGGCTGGGCCAGAGCCGCAGCCATCACCAGGGCCAGGGGGTTCAGTGAGAAGGGGCGGAGGGTCATGGGCGGGGTCCATCCATAAGAAGACGAGGCATGATGGGAAACCCCTCCACCATGCCCTTCGCCCCGCCCCCGGGTCAATCACCCTGGCAGGCGATCAGCCCAGGAACTTCTTCAGCAGATCCATTCCGATGCCGCCTTCCGGCAGGCTGCCCTGGGGGCTGAGCTTGTCCACCACCTGGGGCAGAATGCCCGCCAAGCCCGTAGCGGCCTCGTCGTGGGAGACACCCAGCTGACCGGCCAGCTGCTGGAGCTGGTCCGAGCCCAGGGCCGACTGGACATGTTCGGCGCTGATGGGCTGATTCGCCCCGGTGCCGATCCAGGAGGCCACCTGGTCCCCCAGCCCCTTCTCCTGGAACTGGCCCAGCAGGCCCTGAAGACCCCCGGGGTGGTTCTGGATGAGGCCCATGACTGCGCCCATGAGCGGATTGTTGCCTTGTTCCTGGCCGCCCTGCCCCAGCAGGCCACCCACCATGTCCAAGAGACCCATGACGTCCTCCGCAGGAAGTGAAGCCCCAGGGTCCATCCGGATCAGAGGCGGGGCAAGCCTCCCGGCAAAAGATTCCTCCGGACACCTTCGCATCCGTTGACCCTGCCTCCAATCCAGGCGTAGTGTGTGACCGCGCTTCCGCACCAGACAGGAGGTTTCCATGCTCCACCTCATCTGGACCTGCATCATCGGCCTCATCGCCGGCGCTGTGGCGAAGTTCCTCATGCCCGGGAAGGATCCCGGCGGATGGATCATCACCATGGTCCTCGGCATCGCCGGCTCCTTCCTGGGCACCTGGCTCGGGCGGGCGGTGGGCCACTACCAGGAAGGCCAGGGGGCGGGCTTCCTCATGTCCGTGGTGGGCGCAGTGATCCTGCTGGGCATCTACCACCTGTATAAGCGGTTCACGGCCTGATGGGCCCAGCGCAGACCCTCGCGGCAATCCTCGGCCTTTCCACCGTCTCCGGCATCAACCTCTACCTCACCGTGCTCCTGGTGGGCGCGGGGCAGCGCTTCGGCTGGGTCCACGGCCTGCCGCCGGACCTAGCCATCCTCGCCCATCCAGTGGTGCTGGGCGCCGCAGGCCTCCTCTTCCTGCTGGAATTCCTGGCGGACAAGGTGCCCTTCATCACGCCGATCTGGGACGGCCTGCACACCTTCATCCGGCCCGTGGGCGGGGCCCTGCTGGCCCTCGGCGCGGCCGCCGAGCTGCATCCCGTGGCCAAGGTGCTTGCCGTGCTGGCGGGCGGCACCATCGCCCTGGGCACCCACGGCAGCAAGATGGGTGTGCGGCTTCTGGCCCACACGGCGCCCGAACCCGCCAGCCATAGCGTCCTCAGCGTGGCGGAGGATGTGGGTGTGGCCGCCCTCCTCGCCCTGGCCTACAGCCACCCGGCCATCGCCCTTCCCGTGATCGGGGCCGTGCTGCTGGGCACCGCCTTCCTCCTGCCGCTGCTGCTGCGGGCCCTGGCCTTCGTGCTCACGGGCTCCCGCGGCGCCCTCCGCTCCCTCGTGGGCCGCGGAGGCCGGAACGAGATCCCCGCCTGGGTGGAGGTGAAGCTGCTGGAATTGGCTCCCACGGATCCCGGCGAGGCCCTGCCCTGTTTTGCCCGCCGGGTGAAGGGCCTGCCCCGGTTCCACGGGGCCTTCCTCGTCCGCGCCGATGGGCGATGGCACCTGATCTACCGGCGCTGGTTCCGCACCCGCACCTTCCCGTTCGACCTGGCTCCGGGCCCCGCCCGCACCTTCCCCGGCTTCCTCTGGGATTCCGCCGTGTTCCTCCTGGAGGGGAAGCCCCAGATCCTGCTCGTGGGGCGCGACTGGCGCCACGCACTCCCCACTGGTGCCGTGCGCCAGACCTGAGCTTGCGTCTTCCCGCCGGGCGCCTTCTGGCCCACTCTGGAGGATCCTGAGGTTCTTCCATGCGCAGATCTTTGTCCAACCTTGTCTTCTGCCTTGCCGTCCCCATGCTGGTGGCGGCCCCTCCCAAGGCGGACCCCGCCCAAGGCCTCGACCTCCAGGGCATGGACCGCGCCGTGGCCCCGGGCGATGACTTCTTCGCCTTCGCGAGCGGGGCCTGGGTGAAGCGGACGGAGATTCCCGCCGACCGCGGCTCCTTCGGCGTCGGGCACGAGGTGGCCGATCGCACGGACAAACGCACCGCCACCCTGATCAAGACCGCCGCGGCCTCCAAGGCTCCTGCCGGCTCGGACCTGCGCAAGATCGGCGACTGCTACACCAGCTTCATGGATGAGAAGGCCATCGAGGCCAAGGGGTTGAAGCCCCTCCAGTCCACCTTCAAGGCCATCAACCTGATTGAGGACCGCAAGGCCCTGGCCCGCTACCTCGGCACCACCCTAAGGGCCGACGTGGATGTGCTGAACGCCACCAACTACTACACGGCCAACCTCTTCGGCCTCTGGGTGGCCCAGGACCTGGACGACCCCACCCGCTATGCGCCCTTCCTCCTCCAGGGCGGCCTGGGCCTGCCGGAACGCAGCTATTACCTGGATCCGTCCCCAGGCATGGCGGCGGTCCGCACCCAGTACCACACCCATGTGGCAGCCATGCTGAAGCTGGCGGGCCTGTCCAACGTGCTGACCCGCGCCGCGGCTGTGGTGGACCTGGAGACCCGCATGGCCAAGGCCCATGCCGGCCGCGAAGAGTCCGGCGATGTGCTGAAGGGGAACAACCACTGGACCCGGACCGAGTTCAGCACGAAGGCCCCGGGCCTGGACTGGGAGACCTTCTTCGCCGCGGCGGACCTGAAGCAGCCGGAGGTGTTCGTGGTGTGGCAGCCCGCGGCCTTCGCGGGCCTGTCGGCCCTGACGGCCGAAACCCCGCTGGAGACCTGGAAGGACTACCTCACCTTCCACGCGCTGCAGCACTGGGCTCAGGTGCTCCCAAAGGCCGTGACCACTCAATCCTTCTCCTTCTACGGCAAGGTGCTCAGCGGTGCCTCGAAACCGCGCGACCGCTGGAAGTACGGCGTGGACCTCACCAACCAGGCCCTGGGCGAGGCCGTGGGCAAGGCCTACGTGGCGCGCTACTTCCCGCCCACGGAGAAAGCCCGGGCCCAGCAGATGGTGGCGAACATCATCGCCGCCTTCCGCATCCGCATCGAGCGCCTGGACTGGATGTCCCCGGCCACCAAGGCCAAGGCCATGGCCAAGCTGGCCACCCTGAAAGTGGGAGTGGGCTACCCGGACCGCTGGCGGGACTACCGTGCCTTGAAGGTCGTGGCGGGCGACGCCTTCGGAAATGCCATGCGGGCCGAGCGCTTCGAGTACCAGCGGAACCTGCGCAAGCTCGGCCGTCCCATCGACCGCACCGAGTGGGTGATGAACCCCCAGCTCGTGAACGCGGTGAACCTGCCGGTGATGAACGCCCTCAACTTCCCGGCGGCCATCCTCCAGCCCCCCTACTTCGACCCCCAGCGGTCCATGGTCATGGACTACGGTGCCATCGGCGCCGTCATCGGCCACGAGATCAGCCACAGCTTTGACGATTCGGGCTCGCTCTTCGACGCCACGGGGAAACTGAACAACTGGTGGACTCCCGAAGACCTGAAGCACTTCCAGGCCTCCGCCGATCAGCTGGTGAAGCAGTACGACGCCTACGAGCCCTTCCCCGGCCTCCACATCAACGGCAAGCAGACCCTGGGCGAGAACATCGCGGACGTGGCCGGCCTCGCCGCCGCCTACGACGCCTACCGCCTGTCCCTGAACGGCCAGGAGGCGCCGGTGGTCCAGGGCCTCACCGGGGACCAGCAGTTCTTCCTCAGCTACGCCCAGAGCTGGCGGGAAAAGACCCGCGAACCCCTGCTCCGCAAGCAGATCCTCACGGATGGCCATGCCCCCGCCGCTTTCCGGCCCGCCACCGTGCGGAACCTGGACGCCTGGTACCCCGCCTTCCAGGTGAAGCCCAGCCAGGCTCTCTACCTGGCCCCGGCGGACCGCGTGAAAGTCTGGTAGGTAAGGAGGCTCCCATGTCGCTGCTCGATTCGACCCGCAGCATCCTCGTGGTCATCGACCTCCAGGGCAAGCTGGTACAGATGGTCCACCGCCCCGCCCTGGTGCTGGAGACAACACGCCGGCTGATGCGTCTGGCGGACCTCTTCGCCGTGCCCGTGGTCCTCACCGAGCAGTACCCCAAGGGCATCGGCCCCACGGAGGAGAGCGTCCGGGCCGCCTATGACGCCCTCACCACGCCGAAGTTCTTCCTGGAGAAGACGGCCTTTGGCTGTTGCGGCGATTCCGGCTTCGAGGCCCTGCTCCGCCAGGCCCGGCCGCACCTGGCCCGGGAGAAGCGCCAAATCGTCGTGGCGGGCATCGAGGCCCATGTCTGCGTCATGCAGACCGTGCTCGAGCTGCTGGACTCGGGCCACGAGGTGCACCTCTGCTGGGACGCCGTCAGTGGCCGGGGCGAGGAGTACCGCGGGCACGCCCTGGACCGCATGGCCGCCGCCGGCGCCACCCTCACCAACCACGAGTCCGTGGCCTTCGAGTGGGCCCGGGACAAGAACCACCCCCAGTTCAAGGCGCTGTCGGCGCTCATGAAGGAAGGCCAGCCCGGCTGACCATGCCCCGCATCCAAGGCCATCCCGTCCCCGCCCTGTTCCCGGATTCCGGCCCGGTGTCCGTGATGCTCTTCGGCGAGGCCCCAGGCCCCCGGGGGGCGGACCAGTCCGGCATTCCCTTCTGGGGTGACGGCGCGGGCATCACCGTGTACCGGGCCCTGGCCGCCACGGGCCGGGCCGAGGTGCCTGATGCGGCCTGGGAGGACTGGGACGGGGCCCGCTTCAAGGCCCTGGGCCTGGCGCCGCGCCTGCACGGCACGGCCCTCAGCAACGCCTACGCCGCCTGTCCCACCAGGGATGGCGAGCATTTCCACGCGCCCTCCAACCGCGACCTGCTGGATCCCGCCAACCTGGCCCGGCTGACCTCGGAGCTGACCCGGGCCGCGCAGGGCCGTACTTCGCCCTTGCGCGTCATCGCCTTCGGCAAGCGGGCCGAATGGGTGCTGGGGCGCCTGCCGGAGGCGCCCCCCTTCGAGCTCCACGCCCTGCCCCACCCCAGCGCCCAGGGCCTGCTGCAGGGCGCGCCCAACCGGGGCAAGGGGTTGAAGCTCCCGGACCTCCGAAGGACCTGGCAGGAATCCCTCCAGGCGCTCCTCGGGCTCTGAAGCGCCTGGCCACGCCCCAACCAGCCTAGGCTTTAGTCATGGCCATCAAGGCCTCGCTGACCTTCTTCAGGTCCATCACCATGTCGGCGATGGCGTTGGTCGCCCGGGTCTGGTCGTGGGTCTGGGCCGTCAGGTCCTTCGAGAACCTCACGACCTGGCCCATGGATTCATTCAGGTGCGATTGGGTGATCTTGATCGATTCGGCGGACTCGTTGGACTGCTCGGAAAGCTTCCGGACGGCCTCCGCCACGATGGCGAAACCCCGCCCGTGCTCTTTGGCGTGGGCGGCTTCGATGGCGGCATTCAGTCCGAGCATCTGGGTGTTGCTGGCGATGGACTGGATCGTTTCGACCACTTCATCGGTCGTCTTGAGGTCGTCAAAGGAGGCATCCACCAGCTTTTCCACCTCGTCGACCAGGCCGGAGACTTTCACCTGGGAGGAATTCACCTGTCCCACCGTGGACACGATGGCCGTGATGGCGCTGTCCATCTGGGCCGCATGCCCCAGAAGGAGGTTGAGCATTTCGCGTTCGCGAATGTCCTTCGAGATCAGGCCCACGGCCATTTTCGTCACCAGCAGCGTCTTTTCGGGATCTCCCGTGATGCCGATCGAACCGATCACCTCGCCATTGTGGCGGAGCGGCAGGTTGATGCCCGCCTTGATGACTCCCCCCGAGGCCGCCTCCTCTTCGGCGGTGATGATGATGTGGGGCAGGCGCTCCCGAAGCATCTTCCGGGCGCCGGAATGGACGTTGCCGATCCGGGAAGTGACCTTGGCGGCGATGATGGTCCCGTCCTCGTCGCAGATGATCGCGTACATGTCTGTGGCATCAAAAATGAACTCGATGATCTTGTTGGCGATATCACGATCCATCCAAACACTCCTCTACTCGTCGCCTAAATCCCTTCGCCCACCCTCGACAGATCGCACTGCGAATTCCGCGGATGCGAGTCCCATAGGAGAGATCGGCCAGAGATGCCTTGCCCATAAACCTTTTGGTAACAAGGTTGGCTGAGCTTGATCGCCGGGACGCACTGACAGACAGCCATCCCGGTACCCAAGCTCTGATTGAATGGTAAAAAAACAAACCAAAAAACACAGACACCAGGCGGAGAACGTTGGGGGACGAGTGCTTAACAATAATTAACAACTGCCAGCCGGGCACGTCTCATAAGCTGATGGCTTCCCCTGCGGAATCTTTCACAACCTGGAGGTCCTATGCCCCTCTCCCGTCGATTCACGCTGCCCCTCTGCGGGGCTCTGGCCTTCGCGCTGGTGGCGGGAGACGCCCCCAAGGCGGCGCCAGCGGCCAAGGTGGCTTCCAAGGCGAAGGCGGCCAAGCAGGCGCCGCTGGCCGCTCCCATCAAGGTGACGTCCGTGGAAGGCATCACCGAGTACCGGCTGGCCAACGGCCTGCGGGTGCTGCTCTATCCCGACGCGAGCAAGCCCACCATCACCACCAACATCACCTACCTGGTGGGCAGCCGGCACGAGCATTACGGCGAGACCGGCATGGCCCATCTGCTGGAGCACATGCTCTTCAAGGGCACGAAGGATCGCCCGGACACCTGGAAGATCCTCAACGAGCTGGGCGGCGATGCCAACGGCACCACCAACCTCGACCGTACGAACTACTACGTCTCCTTCCCCGCCTCCGAAGAGAACCTGAAGAAGGCGCTCGATCTGGAAGCCGACCGGATGCTGAACTGCACGTTCACCGCCGAGACGCTGTGGGGCAAGGACGGCAAGAGCGGCGAGATGACAGTCGTCCGCAATGAGTTCGAGGCCGGCGAGAACAGCTCCTTCCGCACCACCATCCTCCGGGTGCTGTCGGTGGCCTTCGACTGGCACAACTACGGCAAACCCACCATTGGCGCCCGCAGCGACATCGAGCATGTGAACGTCGAGCACCTGCGCACCTTCTACCGGAACTATTACCAGCCTGACAATGCGGTGCTGGTGGTGGCGGGCAAGTTCGACGAGCCCAAGACCCTGGCCTACATCAACGCCACGCTCGGCCGCCTGGCAAAGCCGGCGCGCACCCTGGAGCCCACCTACACCGTGGAGCCCACCCAAGACGGGGAACGCCTCGTCACCATCCGCCGCGTGGGGGGCACCCCGCTTCTGGTCGCCGGATATCACACCGCCCCCGGGGCCCACGTGGATCGCAGCGCCACGGACCTGGCGGCGGCCATCCTGACCGATGCCCCAAGCGGACGGCTCTACAAGGCGCTGGTGGAGACCAAGCTGGCCGCCCAGGTCTTCCCCCTCTCCTTCACCACCTACGAGCCCGGCCTCCAGATGTTCGGCGTGGTCCTGCCGAAGGATGGCGACCTGCAGAAGGTGAAGGAGGTCCTCCTCCGCGAGGTGGAGGGCCTGAAGGACAAGCCCCTCACCCAGGCGGAACTGGATCGCGCCAAGACCCAGGTCCAGAAGGGCATCGACCAGGCCCTGTCCAACACCAAGAACATGGCCATCAGCCTCAGCGAGGCCATGGCCACGGGCGACTGGCGGGAGTGGTTCCTGGACCGCGACCGCACCATGGCCGCCACCCTTGAGCAGGTCCAGACGGCCGCCGTCACCTACTTCAAGCCCAGCAACCGCACCGTCGGGGAGTACATCCCCACAGAGAAGCCTGATCGGACCACGGTGCCGGCGGTACCCGATGTGGCCGCAGACGTGCAGACCTACACGGGCAAGCAGACCATCGCCCAGGGCGAGGCCTTCGACGCCAACCCGGCCAACGTGGATCTGCGCACCATCCGGTTCACGGCGCCCAATGGCCTGAAGGGGGCCATGCTCTCCAGGAAGACCAAGGGCGGCATGGCCTCGGTCCAGCTCACCCTGCGCTTCGGCCAGGAAGCCTCCCTCCGCGACAAGCTGGCCACGCCGGACCTCACCGGCTCCATGCTCATGCGCGGCACCCTCAAGCACTCGCGCCAGGAACTCGCCGATGCCTTCGATAAGCTGAAGGCGGAAGTGATGGTCACAGGCGGCGCCACGTCGGCTAGCGCTCGCATCACGGTCCCCCGGGAGAACCTCGCCACCACGCTGAAGCTGGTGGCTGAAGTCCTGCGCGAGCCCGCCTTCCCGGCCTCCGAGCTTGAAACCCTCGTGAAGCAGCAGACCACCGGTATCGAAGCCCAGCGCCAGGAGCCCCAGGCCAAGGCCATGGACTTCCTGGGCCAGACCTTCGATGCCTATCCGGCGGGCCACCCCTCTGCCTACCGACCGCTGGAAACCCGGATCCAGGACCTGAAGGCCGCCAAGGCCGAGGACCTGAAGGCCTTCCACGCCGCCTTCTACGGGGCGGATCACGCGACGTTCGCGGCTTCGGGCGACTTCGATGCCAAGGAGCTCCAGGGCCTGGCCACGGAACTCTTCGGTTCCTGGAAGTCCGCCTCGGCCTACGAGCGCATCCCTGCGCGCCTGAAGGAGGTCCCCGGCCAGTCCAAGGTTCTAGAGACGCCCGACAAGCAGATGGCCATTTTCGTCGCTGCGGAACGCTGGGCCATGAAGGACACGGACCCGGACTATCCCGCGTTCCTGATGGCGAACCAGGTCCTCGGCGGGGGCGCCTTGAAGAACCGCATCGCGGACCGCCTCCGCCAGAAGGAGGGCTTCAGCTACGGCGCCGGTTCCTACATCAACGTGAGCAGCCAGGATCCCGTGGCGTCCTGGCAGGGCTATGCCATCTATGCGCCCCAGAATGCCGCGAAGCTGGAGGCCGCCTTCCAGGAGGAACTCCAGAAGGCCCTGAAGGACGGGTTCACCCAGGAGGAGCTGGACTTCGCGCGGAAGACGTGGCTGCAGGGTGAGGAGGCCCAGCGCCAGGAGGACCGCCAGATCGCCGGGTGGCTGGGCAGTTCCCTCTACCTGGGCCGGTCCGTGCTCTTCCAGGCGGAGTTGGAAACCAAGGTCAAGGCCCTGAAAGTGGACGAGGTCAACGCCGCCCTGCGGCAACACCTGGATCCCTCGAAGCTCGTCATCGTGAAGGCGGGAGACTTCTCAAAGAAGTAGTCCTTCTCGTCCTAGCAAAATGGGGGAGCGGCTCGCCGCTCCCCCATTTTGCTAGGTGGGAACAGCGATTCATGGTCTGCTGGATGTCCGCTTGGCGTTTGCAAGGACGCGGGGCGATGACGGAGGGCGTAGCCATGGCACGCATCGAACGGGAATGGCAGGCGGAACACGAGGGCTCGGCCCTGGCTTCGGAACTGCACAAGGTGATGGTCATCAGCCACCGCCAGGCCAAGGGCTTCATCGACGGCCATTGCGTCACGGTGAATGGCGAGGTCCCGGAAAAGCACGGCCACCGGCTCAAGATCGGCGACACCGTGAAGGTGGTCTTCGATCCCGAACTCACCTATGACGTGCTGCCGCCGGCCCGCAAACTCCAGGCCGGCCCCTTCGAGACGCTGTGGGAAGACACCCACCTGCTCTTCGTGTTCAAGCCCGCGGGCCTGCTGACCGTGCCCGCCGAACAGGGGGGCGAGCCCAGCCTGGCCGAGGCCATCACCGAGTCCTACCGCCGCCGCGGCTTCAAGCGCTTCAATCTCTTCATCGTCCACCGGCTGGACCGCTTCACCAGCGGCGTGCTGGTGTTCGCCAAGACCCCCGAGGCCCTGCACGGCCTGAAGAAGCTCTTCGAGCTGCACCGCCTCCAGCGCATTTATTTCGCCGTGCTCGTGGGCGAGCTGCCCGAGAACAGCGGCACCCTGGCGGGCCACCTCATCGAGCACGCCAAGTCCCTGAAGATGTCCGTGGCCACGCCCCGCAAGGGCCCCGGCGGCGGCAAGCGCATGCCCGCGGGCGCCAAGGAGGCCGTCACGCACTACCGCGTGATCGAGCGCCTGCCGGGTCACACCGTGGTGGAGGTGCGCCTGGAGACCGGCCGCCGCAACCAGATCCGCGTCCAGTTCGCGGACCGCGGCTTCCCCCTGCTGGGCGACCAGGTCTACGGCACCGAAAGCCCATTGCTGGACCGCCAAGCCCTCCATGCGGAGCTGCTGGGCTTCAAGCACCCCATCACCGAAGAGCAGGTCACCGTCACGGCCCCCATGCCCGCGGACATGGAGGCGGCCATGAAGGCCCTGCGCAACCAGGCCCGCATGTCCCGCGCCGTCTCCGGCGTCACGGGCGAAGAGGGCATCTACCAGCCCACCGAAACCCGCGACCACAAGCTCAAGCGCGTGGCCCGCGCCAAGCGCTTCGACGATCGCGAGGGCGCGCCGAACCGCACGCCACGTCCCCGGCCCGAGGGCGATGATCGTCCCCGTCGCACGTTTGGTTCCGCCGAGCGCCCGGCCCGGCCCCGGCGTGATGATGGCGATGCCCGTCCCCCCCGCAGCTCCGGTCCCGCCGACCGTCCCAGCCGTCCCCAGCCCGAGGGCGAGGACCGCCCCCGCCGCACGTTTGGTTCCGCCGAGCGTCCGGCCCGCCCCCGGCGCGATGACGACGACACCCGGCCTCCCCGCAGCTCCGGTCCGTCCGACCGTCCCAGCCGCCCTCGGCCCGAGGGCGAGGACCGCCCCCGCCGCACGGTTGGTTCCGCCGAGCGTCCGGCCCGCCCCCGGCGTGAGGATGGCGACACTCGTCCTCCCCGCAGCTCCGGTCCCGCCGACCGTCCCAGCCGTCCCCGGCCCGAGGGTGATGACCGCCCCCGCCGCGCCTTCGGTTCCGCCGAGCCTCCGGCCCGGCCCCGGCGCGATGACGGCGACACTCGGCCTCCCCGCAGCTCCGGTCCCTCCGACCGTCCCAGCCGTCCCCGGCCCGAGGGCGAGGATCGCCCCCGCCGCACGTTTGGCTCCGCGGAGCGCTCCGCCCGGCCCCGGCGTGAAGACGGCGACACCCGTCCCCCCCGCAGCTCCGGTCCGGCCGATCGCCCCAGCCGTCCCAGGCCGGAAGGTGATGCACGCCCCCGCCGTACCTTCGGTTCCGCAGAACGTCCGGCCGGGCCGCGGCGGGAAGGCCCGGGGGGCCGCCCTTCCAGCAAGCCCGCCGCGCGCCCCGGCAAGTTCAAGCCCAGGAAGCCCTGAGAAACCGGGCGGACGCCCGGATCATCCTTCTTCCGGGCGCAGCCTTCTCTCTGGACTCCAGCCTAGATGTGCTCCAGGTACATCCGGTCCAGGGCCTCGGCCAGGTCCAGGTCCCGGTGCGTGATGCCGCGGCTCACGTGGGTGGTGAGGACGGCTACGACCCAGCGATAGCCGAGGGTGAGATCAGGATGGTGGTTCACCTTCTCGGCATGTTCGGCGGCAGCCACCACGAACCCCAATCCCCGGGGATAGGCCGAAAAGACGTAGCGGCGGCGCAGGGTGAGGCCGTGGGAATCCCCCTGCGCGACCCAGTCAGGATGCGTCTTGAGGAAGGCCTCCATGGCGTCAGGGCTCACCAGATCCTTGGACATGCATCCCCCCATGAGGCATCCTAATCCGTTGGATTCGAGTTCTGTCATGCCTTTCAACCAGCCCCCCCTACTTGGCCGCACCGCCTTCGTCACCGGGTCCTCCCGGGGCATCGGGCGGGCCATCGCCGTGGAATTCGCCCGCTGGGGAGCGGACGTGGTGGTGCATGCCCAGAAGAACCGGGATCTGGCCGAGGCCGTGGCCGCCGAGATCCGGGGCCTGGGCCGCCGCGCCATGGTGGTGCTGGCGGACGTGCGGGTGAAGGCCGAGCTGGAGGCCGCCGCGGACCGCGTGAAGGCCGAGCTGGGCCCGGTGGACATCCTCGTGAATAACGCCGGCACCCGGCAGGACGGCCCCTTCATCCTCATGGGCGACGAGAAGTGGGAGGAGGTCATGAACGTGAACCTCCGGGGCACCGTCTACGCCACCAAGGCCTTCGTGCGGGGCATGATGGCCCGGAAGTGGGGCCGCATCGTCAACATCGTGAGCCCCACGGGCATCATCGGGAAGGCCGGCCAGACCAACTACGGCGCCAGCAAGGGCGCGGTCATCGCCCTCACC
>DASXVC010000044.1:0-53486 GCA_036504495.1 Geothrix sp. | reverse complement strand
TAGGCCCCGGCACTCGCAGGAGAAGCCCCGGGAATCGGCCCGGGGCTTCGTTTTGTACGGGGGCATCGAGGAGGAAAACAAAAACCACCGATGAACACCGGAAAGGCATGATGAACACCGATCAAAAGGATCAATTTCCGGTGTTCATCAGCTTTGATCGGTGTTCATCGGTGTTCCGCTTTTCAATCGGCCAGGAACCTCGGCCGGTAGGGCTCGCCCACCCAATAGACCAGCTCCAGCATCTCGTCCACGTCCCACAGCAGGACTTCGGCGCGGGCGCCAGGGTGGAGGTGACCCAGATCGTCGCGGCGCAGGCTGCGGGCGGCGTGGAGGGTCATGGCCGTGAAGGCCTCCTCGAAAGTCATGCGCAACTGGAGGCAGCCCAGGCGGAGGATGGTGAGGGGGTCCGCGCAGGGGCAGGATCCCGGGTTGAAGTCCGTGGCCAGCGCCACGCGGCAGCCCGCTTCGATCATCTTCCGGGCCGGGGCCCAGTCGCGCATGCCCAGGAAGAGCGTGGTGCCGGGAAGGAGCACGGGCGTGACGCCGGCGGCGGCCATGGCCTTCATGCCAGCCTCGCTGCAGAACATGAGGTGGTCGGCGCTGGCGGCGCCCACCTCGGCGGCCAGCTCGGCGCCACCGGTCCAGGTGAGCTCGTCGGCATGGACCCGCGGAATCAGACCCAAGCGCTTCCCGGCCTCGAAGATGCGCCGGCCCTGATCGGCGGTGTAGACGCCGGTCTCCACGAACACATCGCAGAACCGTGCCACGCCGGGGTGGCGGCGCACCAGTTCCGGCAGCCAGTCCTCGGCCACGGCCCGGGCGTTGGCCTCAGCGTCTCCGGCGAATTCCGGGGCCAGGTCATGGGCGGGCAGCAGGGTGACGTCGAGGCTCCAACCCCTTTGCTTCAGCTCCGCATAGGCGGCCGTGAGGCGGGACTCCGCTTCGAGTTCGAGCCCGTAGCCGGTCTTGCATTCGAGGTGGACCACGCCCCGTTCGCGAAAGGCCTTCAAGCGTGCTTCGCCCGAGGCCACCAGTTCCTCCACCGTGGCGCTGCGGGTGGCGCGCACGGTCTCGCGGATGCCGCCGCCCTCCGAGGCGATCTGCTGGTAGCTGACGCCGTGCAGCCTCCGGTTGAATTCGCCCGAGCGGTTGCCGCCGAAGAGCAGGTGCGTGTGGGGATCCACGAAGCCTGGCGTGGCCCAGGCGCCGCCGCCGTCCACCTTCGGCGCGTCCATCCAGCCCGCTGGCAAGTCCACGGCCAGGCCCACCCAGGCCACGCGGCCATCCTCCAGAGCCAGTGCCGCGTCTGGAATGCGGTCCACCGCCCAGACCCGGGCGGGATCAGGGGTCAGCAGGCCCCGGAGGTTCACGAGCACACGGCGATCTGACATGGATTCAGTCTGCCAGGGAACGGCGATGCAAAAAAATACACCAGGGTCCCTTGCGCCTGGGGAGGGGCTTGATAGCATCGCTCGACACCGGAGGTTCCAGTGCGGGGCAGGGGGCGTGGCATGAGGCGACTCGCGCAGGGTTTGTGCGTACTGGCGATCCTGGCTTCGGGAGCGGCCCCGGCGCAGGTGCCGGTCTGGGCGCAGGAGCGCGCCCGGCACTGGTCGGTCTACCGCACGAACCTGCTGGGCCAGCGTGTCTGGAAGGCGATCCCATTCGATCAGATGACCCCGAGCGAGCAGTGGGGCGAGCTGATGGAGCATCTGAAACAGAGCGGCGAGCCGCGGCGGGTGGCTCTGGCCTTCCTCGGCCAGCGCACCGTGTCCGTGTGGGCCGAAGAAGCCCTGAAGACCCGTGACCCGGAAGTGGCCCTCTTTCTCTACCGGCTCGGGTACCACCAGCCCGGCGCCGATCCCTTCGCCTACCTGGGCTCTCCCGACCGGGTGGATCGCCCCTGGACCCACGGGCTGGGCCTGCACCTGGACAAGGGTGGCTGGCGTTTCCAGTGGATCCCCAGTCCGGCGCTGTTCACGCAAACGGGAACCGCCACCCTGCCGAAGGGTCTTGGCCAGGCCCCCCAGCCCGGCGTGCTCATCCACCTGAAGCAGCTGCGGCCAGGCCTCGAAAAACTGGCGGCCCTCAGCGGCGGCAACGGCAACGGTGGCGGCTCCGCCCCCGGCGCCCCTGCCAGCGGCATCATTCCCGCCCTGGCCCAGGGCAGCCGGGCCGGCTTCGCCGTGCGGCATCTGGAGCCCTGGCTGAAGCAGGTCTCCCCGGCCCTGGAGCCCCTTGCCAACCGCGAGGCCTGGCTCCTGCACTACGGGGTGGACCGCGCGGGCGGGGAGGCCCTCCGGGGCACCCTGGTGTTCATCCCCGGCGATCTGCCCGCCCGCACGCAGCTGGTGATGGCCCTGCTCAAGCTGAATCCACTGAGCGCGGGTGCCCGGGCCCGGATCGTGACATGGACAGGCCCTGGCGCATCCACGGAGGTCCAGCAGTTGAGAGGGTCCGGGGGTGTCTTCCACCTGATCCAGAGGGCCGAGGGCACCTGGATCAGCGATCGGGAGGCTCCCCTGCGGGCCCTGCTGTTCCCGGGGCCGCAGCCCTCCCTGGACGAGCGCCAGGAGTGGAGCCGCGTCGCCTTGTCGGCCATGGCGCCGGATACGGACCTGTCCTTCTGGCTGGCCCCCCGCATTGGCGCGGGCGCGGCCTTCGAGACTCAGGCCCTCCGCCGCCGCCTGGCCAACGCCCAGCAGGGCGCCTGGCCCAACCCCTTCGTGGCGAAGGCCGCGCCCCTCACCGGCGCCCTGGCAGTCTCCCTGGGGGCGGGGCCCACGGAGAAGCTGGTGGAGGCCGTGCTCCGGGTGGATGACGGCAGCGATTTCCAGCTGCCCCGCCTGCCGGACTTTGCCAATGGCGGCCAGGCGCTGACTCCGTCCCAGATGAAGGGCTACCAGGACGCCCTGGCAGCGGACCAGGAGCGTCAGCGGCAGCGGGCAGGCCTGCGTCAGGATGCGGCCGCCCTCCAGGCCTGTCTGGACCTGCGGGGGGCGGCCCTGTTCTGGAACGGCTGGGTGGCCGCGCCGCCCCTGGGGCCCGCCGACAAAGCGTCACTGGCGGAGCTCGCCAAGCTGCGGCGGGAGGACCCTTGGCGGGCCATGCAGACCCAGCGGGACGGCAAGGTGACGGCCTTCGGGGGCTTCGGCGAACCGGGCATGACACCCAGCCTGGCCCTGGCGCTGCCCATCCAGGGGCCCAAGCGGACCCAGGTGGAGAACCTCATGAAGAAGGTGCTGCCGCGCCTCTTCAAGGGGCAGAACCAGAAACAGGTCTTCGGGGCCACCGAGCTGCACCGGGTGATGACCGCCCAGGCCTTCCGACCCGCCTGGACCCTGGTGGCCGACACCCTGGTGCTGGGCACCGACGATGCGGCGGTGAAGGCTGTGGCCGCGGGACTCCAGGGCCAGGCACCGACGCTGGCGGACCGTGATTCCCGGGCCTGGGCCCGCATGGAGATCGACGGAACCCGCGCTTCAAAGGAGCTGGAGAACCTGCTGCTGGCCTTCCTCCGCAGCCGCACCGGCAGCGGGTGGTGGATCGGCGAGACCGCCAGCGAGGACGAGGCCGCCACGGAGCTGGCCTCAAGCCTGGGGCCCTTCCTGGGCGCCCTGAAGGGTCTGGGACCTGTCCGGATTGAATGGAACTGGACCGCGGGCGGTTTGGAGGGGCGGCCCCGATGAACCTCCGCTACCTTCTGGCCGGGGGCGCCGTCCTGGCCGCCGCAGCCCTGCTGGTGCCGATCCGGCACAGGGCCGTCCTCGAGGCGGATCCGGCCAATCCCGTGGTCCACATCCGGGTGGACAGCCGTTCGCTCCTGGGCCTTCGCCGGCCCGGGTGGGGCGTGAAGGTGGAAGGGGTTCCGGCCTGGCGTGGGGAGGGCGGTTTCTACCTGGCGCCGGAGGGGCCCGCTACGGCATGGGTCACGGCCTGGCCAGGTTTCCGACAATCGCTGTCCATTCCATTCTATGTCACGCGGATGGTGAACGCCCTTCCGGATGCGGGCGACCGCGAGGCCTTCCGGATCTGGTTCGTGGCCATCCTGGAGCAGCAGCTCGAATGTCCCAGCCCCGCCTGGGAACCGGCCCAGCGGGACTGTGCGGGCCTGCTGAGGTTCGCCTTCCGCGAGGCGATGGCCCTGCATACGGCGGGCTGGCGGGAGCGGGTGGCTTTCTCCGGAGGACCTCCGGGGCAGGACCCTTCGCCCACCTTCGCCACGGCTTGGCGGGGCGGTTTCCCCACTCCCGAGGGGCCCCGGCCCTTCGCCAAGGGCGCCTTCCTCCGCCGCCTCGCCTGCGTGCCTTTGGACCGGGACCTGGCCCTTGCCCGCCCTGGCGACCTGATCTTCTTCGCCCGGGGCGGCGCCCGCGCCCAGCCGGACCACGCCATGGCCATCGTGCGGCCCGATGCGGATGGCACGCCCATGCTGCTCTACCACACGGGGCCCGAAGGCAGCGGCGCCTCCCGCCAGCCCGGCGAGATCCGCCGTGTGCGCCTCGACGACCTGCTGCACCACCCCGAGCCCGACTTCCGTCCCCTCCCTGAAAATCCGGCCTTCCTGGGGCTCTACCGCTGGCGTCTGCTGGCGGACGAGCCTTCCGAACCCGCTTCCCTTCCCAGGTCCTGATATGCGCTGGTTCCGCCCGCTCCTGACCCTTCTGCTGCCCGCGATCCTGCTGCTGCCCACCACGGGCTCGGCCCAGAAACGGGCCGCCGAGGCCCCCTGGCGGGAGGGCGGCTGGACTGGCGCCTTCGCCACCCTGCGCCCCACTCTGCCCGGGAAACCGGGCCTGCTGGAGGCGGCGGGGCCCATCTCCACTGAGGCGCGCATCCGCATCTACCGCGTGGAGGAACCGGAAGCCTTCCTGAAGAAGGTGCTGTTGGACCGCGGCAAGGCCGCCGCCGAGGGCGGGCGCGCGGCCCAGGATCCCCTGGACGTGCTGCGGGAGGCGGTGCTCTGGGGTGGCCGGCGGGCCTTTGTGACGGTGCATCGCACGGCCACCCAGGGGCTGCGGGACGCCGCCAAGCAGGCCGACCGTCTGACCTCTGCCAAGACCCCCTCGACGCAGGTGCGGGAGGGCTCCGCCTTGCCGCTGGAGGGGCAGCCTGGCATCACCTTCGTGATCGAGATCGTGCCCAAGGCCAGCGAGGACATCGCCGGGAAGAAGGGGCATGAGGACGATGAATCCGGCGACGATGGCTTCGTCAGCCGTGTGCAGCTGCCCGCCCAGGCGGCGGGCCTCTACCTGGTGGAGGTGTTGCGGGGCAGTGCCGCCGCCTACGTGCCCTGGATGGTTACGGATCTGGCCCTGCTTTCGGAGCAGGACGGGGCGAAGCTCCGCGTGCAGGCCGTGGATGGGCGCGACGGCGCGCCGAAGGCCGGCTCCTCCGGTCAGATCATCGAAGGGAGCAAGGGTCAGCCCCTGGTCTTCGATGGCGCCGGCAAGGCTGAAGCCGCCGTGACCCCTGGCGTCCGCCGGGTGGTCATGGCCCGCAGTGGGGCGAGCTTCGCCCTCCTCGCCAGCGAAGGTCAGAGCGCCGCCGCCGTGCGCCAGCGCCTCTACGCCTTCATGGAACGGCCGCTCTACCGCCCCGGCCAGGAGGTCTTCGCCAAGGCCATCCTGCGGCGTGTGGAGGATGGTGAGAACCGCGTGGCCAGTGGATCGGCAAGCCTGCCTTTCACGGTCCTGGACCCCGAGGACACGAAGGTGACGGAGGGGCAGGCGAAGCTGCTGAATGCCGAGACCGGCACCTATGCGGCGCAGTTCACCCTGCCCGGCGCCGGTCGCCTGGGTCTCTACCGCCTGGTGTTCCAGGGGCCCCAGGGCCCTGGCCAGGCCGAATTCAAGGTCGAGCAGTTCGTGAAGCCCGCCTTCGAAGTGAAGGTGACAACGGAGAAGACCAAGGTGGGCCTGGGCGATACGCTGGCCTTCCATGCGAACGCCCGCTATTTCTACGGCGCGGCCGTCCGCGGCGCCAAGGCGGACTGGTTCCTCTACAAGGTCGTCCCGCCCAAGTCCCGCTGGATCTGGGATGACGAGGACGCCGGTCCTGCGCCCGAATTGATGGAAAGCGGCCAGCTCGAACTGGACGATGAAGGCCAGGCCGATCTGCCCACCTTCAAGGCCGAGAGCGATGGGCTCTGGCGCATGGTGGTGAAGGTGGCCGATGCCTCGGGCCAGCGCAACAGCGGCCAGGCTCAGGTGCGCGCCGCCGCGGGTGACCTGGTGCTGATGATCGCCGCGGACCGCCAGGTGGCCCTCCCCGGCAAGCCTTTCCAGGTGACGGCCCGCGCCCTGGATCTGGATGGCAAGGAGGTTCCGGGCGTGGCCATCGCGCTGCGGGCCGCCCGCATCGTGGCCCAGAAGGACAACGCCTACTGGTGGTCGCGGCCCAATGCCCTGAAGCCCGGCGAGACCGTGGCTTCGGCCCAGGGGCCGCAGGCCATGCTGACCATTCCCGAAGGCGGCGCTTTCCTGCTGGTGGCCGAGGCCAAGGATTCCAAGGGCCGCCCCGTGACGGCCCAGCGGCAGATCACGGTGGCCGCCGAGGGCACGCCGCTGCCCGCGGTGCCGGACCTCCGTGCCGCCGCGGACAAACCCGAGTACCAGCCCGGTGACACGGCGCGCGTCCTGGTCCAGCTGCCCCGGCCGAAGCTGACCCTGCACTGGGCCATCGAGCACGAAGGTCTCGGCCAGCGCCAGAGCCGCACTGTGGCGGGAACCACCGCTCTGGTGGAGATCCCCATCACGGCCGCCATGCAGCCCAATGTCTGGGCCGTCTTCGAGATCGTGGCCGAAGGCCGCCGCCAGATGGTGGAAGTTCCCATCCGCGTGCCGAAGAGGGATCGGCGCCTGTCGGTGGCTGTCACCACGGACAAGGACCGCTACCAGCCGGGCCAGCCCATGAAGGTCTCCGTGGAGGTGAAGGATGCCGCTGGTCGGCCCTCCGCCGCGGACCTCAGTGTGGGCGTGGTGGATGAGGCCATCTACGCCTTGAGCCAGGAGCTGCATCCCGATCCCGTGCGCTTCTTCCATCCCACGCGCCGTCACGGCGTGCTGCGGTCCGGGTCCACGGACTGGAGCTTCCACGACCTCCTGCGCCGCCAGCGCCCCGTCTGGAGCCTCAAGCAGACGAAGCGCGGCGACTTCAAGGCCGATGACGACGACAAGGTGCGCCAGAACTTCAAGGACACGGCCCACTGGGTGCCCTTCGTGGCCGCTGGCCGCGACGGGAAGGCCAGTGTGGAGCTGGTCTTGCCGGACAACCTCACGGCCTGGCGGGCCACGGCCACGGCCATCACCGGCGATACCAAGGTGGGGGTGGGTCGCAGTTCGAAGCCAGCCTCCAAGCCGCTGCAGGTGGCCCTCACCCTGCCTCGCACGCTGAGTGTGGGGGAGGAAGCCAGGGCCATCGCCCTCGTGCGCAACCTCTCCGGTCAGCCCATCCAGGGGAAGATCCGCCTGGAAGTCCAGAACGGCCGGTTCTCAGGCGCGCCCGAGGCCAGCTTCAACCTCCAGGACCAGGGCGAGTACCGCTTCGCCCTGCCGCTGTTCTCCGATAAAACGGGCCCGCTCACGGTCACGGCCCGCGTGGAAGGTGGCGGCCTGAAGGATGCCGAGCGGCAGAAGGTCACCGTGCTGGATCAGCTGGTACCCGCCTCCCTGTCGGGTTCCATGGTGCTGGAGGGGGGCTCCCAGACCCTCACCATCCCGGCGCCCCCGGCCGCCAAGGGTGAGGCGACCCTGGTGCTCACGCCCGTGGGCAACCTGGAGCACCTGGCCGCGCCCTCGCTGCCCTACCTCATCGGCTATCCCTATGGCTGCGTGGAGCAGACGCTCTCAAGCTTCGTTCCCAACCTGCTGGTGGCGGACCTCGTGAAACAGGGCGCCATGCCGGACCTCGACTGGAAGCAGCTCACCAACCTGGACCGCAACATCCGCGACGGCGTGTTCAAGGTCTACGGCTACCAGCAGCCCAACGGCGGCTGGGGCTGGTACGCGCCCAATGATTTCGGCCTGGACGCCAACCCCCACACGACCGGCTACGCCATCCAGAGCTTCGCCACCATGAAGCGGCTGGGCTATGCCGTGGATGAGGGCGTCTACCGCCGGGGCCGCATGGCCGCCATGAACCTCTTCCAGCAGGTGGCGCGGCAGGCGGACCAGGCGACTCCGGCCCAGCGTCAGCGGAGCAGCCACGGGCAACCGGCGGATCCCCAGGCGGACGCAGCCTTCCTGCTGATGTCCCTGGCCCAGACCGGCGAACCCCTGGCGGGCCTGCTCGATAGCGCGGCGGACAAGGTGCTGCGGGGCCAGTGGCCCGGCGATCACGTGCTGGCCATGGTGGCCCTGGCCGCGGCCCAGGCCAAGCATCCCAAGAGCGCTGCCCTGATCGAGCGCCTGGAGCAGCGGGTGGTGGTGAAGGGCGGTCTGGCCCGCTGGGAAGGCCGCCGGGAAGTCTGGTGGAGCTATGCCTCCGGCGACGTGGTGCCCACGGTGATGGCGCTGAAGGCGCTGTGTCTGGCGCGCCCCCAGTCGCCCCTCATCCGTCAGGGCGAGACCTTCCTGGCCTCCGAGTACCGCGGCTACGGGTGGTACTCCACCTGGAGCACAGGCCAGATCGTGGACCTGCTGCCCTACCTGATGAAGGCCCGGAAGCTGGACTGGGGGCCGCTGGCCATCCAGGCGGCGGTGCAGGGCGGTCCCTCCTGGGAGTTCAAGGAACGGCCCCAGGCCCGCCGCTGGAACGCCCGCGAACCCCGCGCCGGCAGCTTCGCCATGGCGGAACCGAAACCCGTCACCATCACGGCCAGCGGCAAGGGCCTGCTGGTGTGGACCTACGCCTACCAGGTGCCGGGCAGCGCCGCCGGCACGCCGAAGGGGGATGCCTCGTCGGCCCTGCGCTTGTCGGTGACGCGGAACCTCTGGCGTCTGAAGACACCGCAGGAAACGGGCAATGCCCGCCAGGGCTGGGTCCGCCAGCCATGGACCGGGACGATGAAGGCCGGCGAGGAGGCCTGGATGCAGGTGACCTTCCGGACGGATCGTGATGCGGACTACGTGATGCTGGAGGTGCCCATTCCCGGTGGCCTCAATCCCACGGTGAAGCTGGAGGGTTTCGTGCTCGAAGGAAAGCCCTTCACGGATGAGGGAGCGTCAGACACCTGGATGAAGCCCCGCGTGGAAGTCCACGGGGACAAGGTGACGTTCCTCTTCCAGCACGCCTGGAGCTGGAACACCCACACGGTCCGGATCCTCCTGCGGGCGGGCATGGCGGGCAGCTACCGGCTTCGCCCCGCCAAGGTGAGCCTGATGTCGAACGAAGGGCAGTGGGCCACCTGCGATGGGGCGGACCTGAAGGTGCTGGACGGGGGTGCGCGATGAGACGGCTGCTGGTTCTGTCTCTCCTGCTGGCGGGTTCCTTCCTGGGCGCCCAGAAGCCGCGAGCGGCCAAGGCTCTGGCTGGAGTGGCCTATGTGCCGGACCTCAAGCAGTGGCGCCTGGAGGTGTCGCCAGCCCTGGGCGGCTGGTCCAGTGATCGCACGGTGAATCTGCGGATCAAGCTCGTGGATCCGAAGGACCCCAGTCCACCCAAGGATGAGGCACAGCCGCGGTTCTCCTTCGACGAGGAGGAGGGTGACTACGCCCCCCCATCGGAGGACACCCGCACCGCCGATCAGCTTCGGCAGGAACGGCAGGCGCGGGAGGCTGAGGCGGCCCGCAACGCCTGGCGGTCCCGTTCTCTGCAGGTGTGGTTCAACGGCGCGGCGCTGCGCTGGCAGGCCAGTGTGGGGACCACGCTGCGCACGGAGCTCACCGCCCAGAACGGCGAAAACCGCCTGGAGATCCTGGAGCCGGATTCGGGCCTGCGGGTGGTCCGGAGCTGGTGGGTGTCGACGGCCCGGATGCGGCTGCGGGTGGTTTCCATCCAGGCCAATGACGAGTACACCGGCGGGAGCCTCCAGGTGCAGGAACCCGACGGGGCCTTGGCGGAAGGGGGCCGCCGCACACCTTCGGGTGGCATGCTGCGCTGGTCCGGCGAGTACACCCATGAGACCCCGCCTCCCGGCACCTACACGCTGAAATGGACCAGCGGCTGGCGGGGCGGCAAGCCGGCCCGCATCCGGGTCGAGGCCCTGCTGGATGGGGGCACGGACCAGGAGCGCCGCTGGACCTGGGAACGCCTCATCCTGCCCGGCGCTGGATCTGTCACGCTGGGGACCTTTGATGTGGAACCCTAGGCCATTCATCGTCTTTCTGGCGTTTCGGCTGTTGTCGGCCCAGCCAGCACCGGATCCCGGGCCCAGTCCCGCCCTGTTGGCGGCTTCGCGCGCGCCGGTCCTCCGGCCTGGCGAAGGCTTCGCCATCACCCTGGGGGACGGCGAGGTGCGGGCCTACGGTGAAGCCCACAAGGAAGCCCCCATGGGCAGCCTGGCCAAGCTGGTCTGGCTTCGGCTCGAAGGGGCCGAGTGGTCCAGTGCCGGGGTCCACTTCCGCTGCACGGGCTCCGCGGGGCCCTTTGTCTGCTGGAACCGGGAGGGCCACGGCCGTGTGGACCTGGGCCGGGCCCTGCAGGAGAGTTGCAACCTGGCCTTCCTGGCCTGGATCGCCGGATCCCGTGCCCGGTGGGTCGAGGACTATGGCGCGGACGCGGCCCGGGTCCGGATGGAAGACGTCTTCGGGCCCTTCCTGGGCCGTCGCCTGCCTCCCGGCGAGGGACTGCCTCCCCTGGCGCCTGCCTGGGTGGGCGATGGGGACCTCCTGCGCACCAGTCCCGAAGCCTTCCTGCGCTGGCTCATGGAGCCGGACAAGGCGGAGGTGGTCACCTTCGGAAAGCGCCTGCTGGCGGGCTATTGGGTGGAATTCATGGACCTGTTCGGCAAGGAGGGCTGGTGGTTCAAGACGGGCACAGCCCCGGTGCTTGGGGATTCGGCCGCGACCAGCGCTTGGGTGGCGGGGGGACGGGGCCCGGTCCTGGTGGTGCTCCACCTTCCGCGGGGCCGCGGCAAGCAGGAGGGCCTGGTGCGTATCCGGGAGATCTTGGGGCTCAAACCTTGATCCTTCTGATCACCGCGGCCCCTGCGCCGCCCTTCATGCCGCCCGTGCTCGAAGGGGACGGGGCCGTCCAGGGCGTTCTGGAAGCCTCCCTGCGGCAGGCCTTCGCGGCCACGGCGGCCTTCGGGCCCTGGCCGCCAGGGCCGTGGCGGGTCCGTCTCCATCCAGACTCTGCAGCCTTCGAGGGAGCCACGGGGGCGCCTCCTGGGCGCAGCGGGCAGTGGCTGGGCGACACCCTGCATCTGCGTCCCTGGGATCAGCTCCAGCGCCGGGACCTGAGCGCGATCCTGCGCCACGAATTGACCCATCGGCGCCTGCGGGATGCGGGCCTGCGCCGCTGGGTGGAAGAATCCCGATGTCTGTGGGCGGAGGGGCATCGCAGGCCGCCAAAGGCCTGGCCCGCCATGCCCCAGGCGGAGGTGCAGGCGCGTCTCGACCGGGCCCTGGCCGGTGGAACGACCCGCGAGCAGGCCTGGGCCTACCGCTGGCTGCGGGCCTGGCTGCGGCGCGAGCCCCTGCCGGAGCCGCCCGGCGGGCGAACCATCGAGAAGGATGTGTGGGCCAAGGAGGCCGCCACCCTGGCGGAAACCGTCACCGTGGTCTGGCCGGCGGACCGGCTCCGTGGTCCCATGACGGTCAATGGACAACGATTGTCGCATCACACCGGCGGGAGCTGGCGCTTCCAGGGCCGAGTGCGTTTTGCGAAGGAATTTCCGGTTCAGGAGCTCCAGGGCACCGTGGCGATACGCGCCGAAACCCTGGGCTGGCGTCTCTCCTGGACCACCCCCAAAGCTGCCTGGATCGCGGCGGCCACGGAGGGGGAACTGGGCCTGGACGCGCCCTTCGAGGCCCGGCGGGCCCTGGCGGCGGTGCTGAAACGGTGGCTGGAAGGCCATCGCCACCAGCATCCGGGTGGCGCCCTCTGTCCGCTGACCCACTGTGCGGTGGTGCGGGGGAGCGCTTCGGCGGACACCACGCGGGCCGCAGCAGCGGCCCCACCTCTGGACCTGGACCCCCGCTGGGCCTTCTTCACGGGCTCCGCGGGCGGCCACCCCCTCAGCCCGCACGAAGTCTGGGGCGAGGGACCCGGAGGTTCTGGCAGCGCCGCCGAGGTTCCGGAGGACCGCTGGTCGGTCTGGGAACGCACGCTAAGTGCCGCTCAGATCGTTGCGCTGAAGCGGGATGTGCGGCCCGGCGTGAAGCCGGGACAGCGCGGCATGAAACTGGCCGATTCCGGGCCCTACGCTGTGGAGGCCCTGCGCTTGGCCACAGGGCGCCGCTTTGGCTGGACCACCTGGCCCAGCAACGCCTGCACCGCAGAGCCCCGGCCCGACGGGTCCCTGCGGCTGCAGGGGCGCGGCTGGGGTCATAACGTGGGCCTGTGCTTGGCCACGGCCCGCTTTCGCGCGGCCCAGGGTGTCACCGCCGAACAGATCCTGGCCGAGGCGTTTCCGGCCTCCTGGAGGATGCCTTGACCTGGTGGGTGTACCTGCTCCGGTGCGCGGACGGCACGCTCTACTGCGGCATCGCGCTGGATGTGGAGGCGCGGCTGGCGCAGCACCAGACGGGCAAGGGTGCCAAGTACACCCGGGGCCGCGGGCCACTGGAGCTGGTCTACCGCGAGGCCTGCGGCTCAAAGGCCGACGCCCTGCGGAGGGAGCGTGCCCTCAAGCGCCTGAAGCGTGCGGCCAAGGAGGCGCTGATCGCGGCCGGGGCTACAGAAAGACCGTGATCGCGACGCGGATGCTCGGATGGCGGGGGTTGACCAGGTAGTAGCCGTCGCCGTAGTAGTCGATGTACACCTCGTCCGTCAGGTACCAGTTGTCCACCCAGAACTCCGGCCAGGGGTCCACCATGAGGAACCAGTAGCCCCCGCACCGGAACCTGGGATAGCCCTGGTAGATCACAGGGCGGCCGCCGAGGCGGAAGGGATGCCGGTCCCCGAAGCGGGAGACGAACTGCGGCTCGGGGATGCGGTAGCCGCCATAGCCCCCACGCTGGGCCCAGGTCCGGTGGTCGCGCTCCCAGTGCTGGGCGCGGTGTTCCCGCCAGTTCGAATGGGCTGGCCAGGCGTCCCGGCGCCAGGTGTCCCGGGACTGCCAGGCACGGGCCGTTTCGGCAGCGCGCGGAGCGGGTCGGGCCTCACGGGGGGCCTGGTGACGGGGTGCCTCGCGTCGCTCCATGCGTCCCTCGGGGCGTCCCTCTGGCCGGGCGGATCGCTCCTGCCGCTCCTGCCACTCAGGTCGCGCCTGGCGCTCGGGCCCAGGCACAGGCCGGGATCGCTCCACGTCATGCGAGTGATGAGGTGCCTGGGGGGTCCCCCTTGTGGGAGAGGGCTGCTCCCGGCCTCGTTCGGGGGCCCGCTCGGAGGCGCGGCCCTCACGGGGACGCTCGGGGCGGGGGCTTTCCTCCCGCCGCTCGTGCTGCGCAGAGGCGGGCATGGCAAGACTTGCCAGAAGCAACAGGACCAGGGGGCCGGACGTTCGATGGCGCATCATGGATTCCTCCTTTCCAGATCCTCGATGGAGGCACTGGATAAGATGCGGAGAAAGCAGAATCGGTGCCGATTCATTCTCTCGATCACCGGGCCCGGCGAGGTCCCAATGGTAGCGCTTGGATGGGCCGGAATCAGCGCTGCAGCAGGTTCCGCAGCTCGTCCATCTGCGCCTTCGATGCGAGCGGGCGCGCGGGCTGGGAACCATCGATGGGCACCATCATCACCTCCGCCGATTCGGTTTTCCGCGAACCGTTCCGGGTTTCCACGACCAGGTAGATCATTCGGCGGACACTGTCGTAGTGCCAATTGGCGCAGACGGTGCCCGCGGCCGTGATCGCATGCAGGTTCCTGCCCGACGCGTCACAGAGCCAGATCCGGGCCTCGTCGCCTTCGTCCAGCCGGCCGTTTCCGTTGGTGTCCGCGTCGACGAGGCTCACCAGCAGGCCGTCGACGCGGGCGCTCCTGCCTTCTTCCCCATCCTCGAGGGTGTCGTAGCGGAGGATGAGGCTTTTCTTGGCCAGCAGAGGCCTGGAGGCCTGCGTCTTCGCATCCACGAAGAGGAGGTTGAACAGCGGGACGCTTGGGCCGCCCTTGCTGTAGCTCCCGATGCCGCGGGGTTCCTCGGGTTCCTGGGGGAGTCCCTCCACGGGAACGAGCAGGGTGTCGGTGCCCTTCAGCGGTTTCGGCAGGCCCAGGCGCAGAATGGCGGCCTGGGAGGAGGCGTCCGTGCCGGTCGCGGCCGCCGGGGCACCGGCCGGAAGGCTCTGCCCCCGGTCGCGGGAAGGCCAGAGGGAGGTGAGGCCGCCGACCAGGAGGGCGAGCAGGCCCGCCAGCAGGAGCGTTCCGTTCACGGCCCAGAGGAGGCGGTTGTAGCGCTGGAGATCGATCTTCATGCCTGCCGCCCCGCGCCCATCTCCCGCAGCAGTGAGGCCACTGCAGCCTTGGGATCCTCGGCCTTGAACACAGCGTTGCCGGCCACGAGGCAGTCAGCCCCCGCGCGGATGAGGTCGGCGGCGTTCTTCATGCCCACGCCACCGTCCACCTGGATGAAAAAGGGCACGCCGCGTTCCGCGCGCAGGGCGTCGAGGCGCTTCACCTTGTCCAGCACGCGGGGGATGAAGCTCTGGCCGCCGAAACCGGGATTCACGCTCATGAGCAGGACGAAGTCGAAGTCGCCGACGAGGTCCACGAGGGTTTCGATGGGTGTGCCGGGATTCAGCACCACGCCGGCTTTGCCGCCGGCCTGCCGGATGGCGGCGAGGGTGCGATGCAGATGGGGATCCGCCTCCTGGTGGATGCTCACCCAATCGGCGCCCGCCTTCACAAAGTCGGCGGCGTAGCGCAGGGGCTCCACGATCATGAGGTGGCAGTCCAGGGGCATGGAGGTGGCCTTGCGCAGGCCCTCCACCACCGGCAGGCCGATGGTGATGTTCGGCACGAACCGGCCATCCATGACGTCCACGTGCACCACCTGGGCGCCCGCCGACTCGATCATCCGCAGCTCCTCGCCCAGCCGCGAAAAGTCAGCGGAGAGCAGCGACGGGGCCAGAAGGGGGGCGGCGGGACGGAGGCTCATGAACCTAGTATTCCAGAGGTGGCACCACCGGACGTCAAAGACCTCCACGAAGGGCACGAAGGGAAAGCCATGAGCACGAAGAGGAAAATCATTTGTGCCCTTGATGCCTTGTTTCGTGTCCTTCGTGGAGATCCTTGCTTTTTCAATGCCCGACCGGAACCTCCACTCCGTTCACCCAGAGCCGCCCCGGCTTTACCTTCCGCAGCGCTTCGGGGCTGATATCTCTCAGGGGTGCTTGCACCCACAGCAAGTCGGCCACGGCGCCCTTCTGGAGCGTGCCAAGATCCTTCGCACGCCCCAGGGCGGCGGCGTTGCCGGCGGTGTAGGCCCGGACGGCCTCGATGCGGGTGAGGCGCTGGGCGGGGAGGAAGCCGCCAGGTGGGTTGCCGTCAGGGTCCTGCCGGGTTTCGGCGGCGGCCAGGGCGATGAAGGGATTGGGATCCTCCACGGGGGCATCGCTGCCGAAGGCGAGGAGGGCGCCACCGTTCGCGAAGCTGCGCCAGGGGAAGGCCTCGTCCACGCGCCCGGGGCCCAGGCGGGCGGGCGTCCAGCTGTGGTCCGAGGTGCAGTGCACCGGCTGGACGCTGGCCACGATGCCGAGCTTTCCGAAGCGGGCGGCGTCTTCAGCCGTGACGATCTGGGCATGCTCGATGCGCGGGGGCAGGGCGCCCTTGCCCTTCTTCATGGCCTGGGCCAGCAGGTCCAGGGCGGCGCGGTTGGCGGCGTCCCCGATGGCGTGGATGGCGGGCTGGTACCCGGCCCTCAGGGTGATGGTGGCGTCCAGGGCCACCTTGGCAGGCTCCGTGACCCACAGGCCGCGGGTGGCGGGCTCGTCCGCGTAGGGCGCGAGCAGCCGCGCGCCGCGGCTGCCCAGGGCGCCATCCAGGTAGAACTTCACACCCTGGACCTGGAAGAAGGACAGGTTCTTCGCCCTGCCCTGCTTCAGCTCCCGGAGCATCAGGGCGTGGTCGTGGTTCAGGTAGGCGAACACGCGGATGGGCAGGGCGCCCGTGGCGGCCATGCGCCGGTAGGCCGCCAGCTCGCGCGGCCCCACCCCCATGTCCGCCACGGCCGTGAAGCCCTGCGCGCGCAGTGCGCCGAGGCCGGCCTTCAGGCGCGCCTCCAGCTCGGCGGAGCTGGGTTCGGGGATGAGCTTCTCCACGAGTTCCACGGCCGCATCCAGCAGGATGCCCGTGGGCCGCCCGGCGGTGTCCTTGAGGATGCGGCCGCCTTCGGGGTCCGGTGTGTTGGGTCCGATGCCCGCCATGGCCAGGGCGGCGCTGTTCACCCAGGCGGCGTGGCCGTCCACGCGCTGGAGGAAGGCGGGCCGGGTGCCGGTGAGCGCATCCAGATCGAGGGCTGTTGGGAAGGCTTTGGCCGGCCACCGGTTCTGGTCCCAGCCCCGGCCCAGCAGCCAGCCCTGGGGATGGCCGGCGGCCCAGGTGCGGACCCGTTCCAAAGTGCCACGCAAATCCGCAAGACCCGTGAGGTCCACCTTGCGGCTGAGAGCCCCCAGCCCGCCGACGTGGGCGTGGCCCTCGATGAGGCCCGGCAGCAGGTTGCCTCCAGGAAGGTCGATGCGCTGCGCCTTGGGATGGGCCTTGGCCAGGGTCTCCACAGGCCCCACGGCCAGGATCCTCCCCTTGCGCAGAACCAGTGCCTGCCCGTGTTGCAGCCCCTGGGCCGTCCACAGGTCCGCGCCCTGGATCAGGCGGTACGAGGCGGGTGGAGCAGGTTGGGGCATCGGCATGGGTACGTCCTTGGGGGGTTCTGGAAGGATAGCTTCGCGAGGATCAAGCCGGGAGAAACCGGGTCTGCAAAGCGACTGAGGTTCAGATGGGTGGGCACCGAAGGAGGGATGGGGCCGAAGGATGAATTGTAGAAAAACGCAATATTTTAAATATAAATCTTTGCATTACATAAACTTGTAAGAGTTGTTGCGTGACGAGAATCACTGAATGTTTGGCGTGGATCGTTCACAGTTGACCTCTAGGTAATAAATAAGGAGACCCGTGTCACCCTGGACCGAATCTGTGAACTGGCTGGATACCGATTCAGGGGCATTCCCGAGCGTCTCCGGAAGGATGCCCCTCGGGCAAATGCCCTGGACCAACCGGGAGACCCGGGCCCGACTGGTGGCTATGGCGCGCTGGAGCCTGCTGGGGATCATCGGCCTCTACGGGCTCTTTGCGGGCGGGGTCTTCTCAGTCAGCGCCTATGGGTTCTTCCTCACCCGCGCCCAGCTGGCCTTCCTGGCGGCCTCGGTGGCATCGGTGGCCGCCTACAGTCTGGTGCTCCAGATGGGCTGGTTCCGGGTCCGGGAGTTCCGTTACTCGGACCACACCCAGATCCTGCTGGACCTCTTTTTCATCACCGTCCTGATCCACTTCAGTGGGGGCGCCTCCAGCTGGTTCTGGCCCGCCTATCTGGTCGCCACCATCGAAGCCGCCTTTCTGCTGCCCCGGCAACGGGACGTCTGGGCCATGGGCGCCGCTGGCGGGGCCATGCATGGACTCATGCTGGCGGCGCATTATTTCCGCGTGCTCCCGCCAGTGGCGATGCCGTTCACCGCAGAATCATTGAACTCCAATCCGTTGTACTTGGGACTTGCCTGGTCCTGGGCGGCGATTCTGAACACCGCCGTGGCCTTCATCACGGCCCAGCTCATGTCGGTCATCCGGTGGGAACACCGGGCCCTGAAGGCCCGCGAAGCCCAGTTGCAGCAGTTCGTAGACAGTGCGAACGACTTGATCATCTGTCTGACACCCAGCGGCCAGTTCCTCTATGCGAACCCGCTTTGGGTGAGGGTCATGGGGTATGACCTGCCAAGTCTAGGTTCCACGTCCTTCTTCGACCTCATCGACCTGGAGCATCGCGCCCGCGTGCTGAGAGAGTTCGGGCGCGCCATGGCCGAGGCCCGCGGGACCTTGATTGAGGCCACCTTCCTGGCGAAGCACGGCGCGCACGTTTCGGTGGAGGGCCACATCGCGCCGGCCCTTCAGGACGGGCGCCCCAGAATGGCCTGGTGCATCTGCCGGGACGTGACCGTCCGCAAACAGGCCGAGGAGCAGCTCTTCCGGATGGCGCATTTCGACGGGCTGACGGGCCTTCCCAACCGGGCATCCCTGCTGGAGAAGCTGGATGATGCCCAGCTCGAGGCGCGGAAGGCTGGCCGGAGCCTTGCGGTGCTGTTCGTGGACCTCGACCGTTTCAAGCTGATCAACGATACGCTGGGGCACGCGGTGGGCGACGAGCTGCTACGGGCTGTGGCGAAACGAATGCAGGGCGCTGTCCGCGAAACTGATTCCGTCTGCCGCATCGGCGGCGACGAATTCATCGTGGCCCTGAATGATGTGGAGGATCACAAGGAGGCTTCCAACCTGGCGGGAAGACTCATCAGGCCACTGTCACGCCCCTTCCAGATCGGCGACCACGAAATTTTCGTGACGGCCAGCGTGGGCATCAGCGTCTTCCCCGAGGACGGGGAAAGCAGCGAATCCCTGGTGAAAAAGGCCGACAGCGCGATGTATCACGCCAAGAGCCGCGGCCGGAACAACTACCAGTTCTACCACCCAAAGATGGACGAACACGCAGAGCGCCGGCTCCTCTTGTCGAACGGCCTCCGCCGCGCCCTGGATGCGGGCGAGTTCCGCGTCCTTTACCAGCCAAAGGTGGATGTGAGCACGGGCCGGATGAGCGCGATCGAGGCTCTGGTGCGCTGGGAGCATCCCGAGCTGGGAATGCTCTCACCCTCCGAGTTCATCCCGCTGGCCGAGGAAACCGGCCTCATCCTCCCGCTCGGAGAATGGGTGTTGAGGGAGGCCTGCCTTCAAAACGTCCGCTGGCAGGCGCTGGGGCTGAGGCCCATGCGCGTCGGCGTGAACCTTTCCGGCTATCAGCTCCAGCAGCCGGGCCTGGCCCCTTCGGTGATGCGGATCCTTGAGGAGACAGGGCTCGATCCGCAATGGCTGGAATTGGAGATCACCGAAACGGTGGTCATGCAGAACCCGGCGATGGCTGTGTCCGTGCTGGATGAGGTGAGGGCCCTCGGCATCCAGATTTCCATCGACGATTTCGGGACGGGGTATTCCTCGCTGGCGCAGATCAAACGCTTTTCCGTCAACTCTCTCAAGATCGATAAATCCTTCATCCGCGATCTGGAGCACAACCCTACCGACGCCGCTATTGCCACGGCGATCATCGCCATGGGGGCCTGCCTCAATCTCCAGGTCATCGCCGAAGGCGTGGAGACCGAGGGGCAGCTTTCCTTCCTTCGCGGGCTCGACTGCCATGGCGCCCAGGGTTTCCTGTTCAGCCAGGCGATCCCGGCGGACGGAATAGCCAGCCTGCTGGAAGCAGAGAGCCCGGAACCAGAGGTCGTCATGGTGTCCTAGGGCTGGTCCACCGGCTCCGGCGCGCATCCCCGGTGCTATCGTGGATTCCACGGAGGCTCCATGTACCAGAAGGATTTCCTTGAGCAGGTGCGCGCCCAGCTCACGGTGGAGGAAGATCCCTCGAAGCTTCGCGAGCGGGTTTTCGAGACCAGCTCAGGGATCCCCCTGAAGAACTGCTACACGCCCGCAGATCTGGAGGGCCATGACCCGCTGAAGGATCTCGGCGCGCCTGGGAAGTTCCCCTACACGCGCCACGTGCAGCCCACGGGCTACCGGGGGCGCCTCTGGACCATGCGCCAGTACGCGGGCTTCGCCACGGCGGAGGAAAGCAACGCCCGGTACCGGTACCTGCTGGAGCAGGGCACTACGGGGCTTTCCGTGGCCTTCGACTTGCCCACTCAGATCGGCATGGACCCGGATCATGCCATGGCCCTGGGCGAGGTGGGCAAGGTGGGCGTGTCCATCAGCTCCATCCGCGACATGCGGACGCTCTTCCGGGACATCCCGCTGGACAAGGTCAGCACCAGCATGACGATCAATGCGCCTGCCGCGGTGCTGCTCGCGCTGTATCTCGCCGTGGCGGAGGAGCAGGGAGTCAGCTGGGACCAGGTGAGCGGCACCATCCAGAATGACATCCTCAAGGAGTACATGGCCCGCGGCACCTACATCTTCCCGCCACGCCAGAGCCTGCGCCTCATCACGGACATCTTCGCCTTCTGCGCGGATCAGGTTCCGAACTGGAACACCATTTCCATCTCGGGCTATCACATCCGCGAGGCTGGTTGCACCGCGGCCCAGGAGATCGCCTTCACGCTGGGGGATGGTATCGCCTACGTGCAGGCGGCGCTGGATGCCGGCCTGAAGCTGGAAGCCTTTGCGCCGAGACTCAGTTTCTTCTTCAACGCCCACAACCAATTCTTTGAAGAAGTGGCCAAGTTCCGCGCGGCCCGGCGTCTCTGGGCCCGGATCATGAAGGACCGGTTCAAGACGCACGATGCAAAAAGCCAGATGTTGCGTTTCCACACGCAGACGGCTGGCAGCACGCTCACGGCCCAGCAGCCGGACAACAACATCGTCCGCACCACCGTGCAGGCCATGGCCGCCGTGTGCGGTGGCACCCAGAGCCTCCACACCAACAGCCGGGACGAGGCTCTGGCCCTGCCCACCGAGCAGAGCGCCATGATCGCCCTGCGCACGCAACAGATCCTGGCCCATGAATCCCGCGTGGCGGATGTGGTAGATCCCTTCGCGGGGAGCTACCTCATCGAGTCCCTCACGGACGAGCTGGAGGCCCGCGCCGCCGCGCTGCTGGCCAAGGTGGACGACCTGGGCGGCATGGTCAGCGCCATCGAAAAGGGGTTCCCCCAGCGGGAGATCCAGAACGCGGCCTACGCTCACCAGAAGGCCGTGGAGAAGGGCGGGCAGATCGTGGTGGGTGTGAACCGCTTCGCCATCAGCGGTGAAGTGAAGCCCAGCCTTCTGAGGGTGGACGAGGCCCTGGGCGAGACCCGCCGCCGGGAGGTGGCAGCTGTGCGTTCGGGCCGCGACCAGGCCGCCACCTCAGCCCGGCTGGCCGAGTTGGCCAAGGCCGCCAGAGGCACGGAAAACCTGATGCCGTATATCCTTGCGGCCGTGAAAGCCGAGGCCACGGTGGGAGAAATCTGTGACGAGCTGCGCGCAGTCTTCGGCGAGTACCAGGAACACCTGGTGCTCTAGATAATTTAAAAGCCCAGGATGTCTTGTAAGTCGCTCCAGGCCGGGTACCCTAATTGCAATCCTGCCACCAACCCGTCCCGCCCAGCGGGACCCCTTCCCGGAGGCACCATGCGCATTGCCACCCTCATCGCCGCCGCGGCGCTGATTCTCGCCGTTCCCGCCCAGGCCAAGATGCCTTGGGTGAAGAAGGCCCAGGAACTCGGCTTTGCCGATGTCAAGGACTGCAAGGCCTGCCACGTGGGCGCCCCCAAGAAGGGTGGCGATCTCTCTGAGCGCGGCAAGTTCCTCTTCGACACCAAGACCAAGAAGAAGGCCGCCGAGGTCGATCTGGCCTGGTTGAAGGACTACAAGGGCAAGTGAGCCGCTGAAGCTGGTAGAGGCTCTTCCACCGGGCGGATTTCCGCCCGGTTTTTTTGTACCCGTGGGTTTCAAACGAAAGATTCCATACATGTGTCGTGATCTAGATCACCACCAGGTATCTTATTGGGAGGTAAACACGCTAGGGTGATAATCGACTTGTGAGGTGGCTATGCGAATGCTGCTGGCTGGACTGCTTTCCGTATTCCTTGCGGCGGCTCCTCCCTCGGCCAAGGACTGCGTCTCCTGCCATGACGTCGACCTGGCCAAGTTCGCTGCCACGAAGCACGGAAGCATGAGTTGCACGGATTGCCACAACAGCATCGCGAACCTGCCCCACGCGGACAAGCCTGAGCCGGTGAAGTGCGCCACCTGCCATGAAGACCAGGTCAAGACCTATGGCAAGAGTGTCCACGGCATCGCGAAGCAGAACGGAATGGTCGACGCCGCCACCTGCGCCTCCTGCCATGGACCTGCCCACGGAATTCTCGGAGCCAGCGATCCGGCCTCGAAGGTGGCCAAGCAGAATCTGGCAGACACCTGCGGCAGCTGCCATTCCAATCCCGACTTCCTCGCCAAGCATAAAATCCCTTTCGCCAAACCAGTGGAGGCCTACCGCCTGAGCGTGCATGGGCGTGAGGTCGCCAAGGGGAATGCCGGCGCGGCCTCCTGCTCCGACTGCCATGGCAGCCATGACATCGTGGCTTCGCGGGACCCCAAGGCCAAGGTGAACCGGGCCAACGTGGCCGAAACCTGCGGCCTTTGCCATGGCGATGTCCAGTCCGCCTATGCCGACAGCGTCCACGGCCTCGCGGTGAAGCGGGGATCCAAGGATTCGCCAACCTGCACGGGCTGCCATGGGGAGCACAGCATCTTGGCGCCCTCCGAGCCCGGTTCCCTGGTCAATGCCGCCCGCGTGTCCACCATGACCTGCGGCCGCTGCCACGGGGATGAACGCCTGAACACCCGCTACGGGTTTGGCGACAAGGTGCCCGCCTACCAGGACAGTTTCCATGGCCTTTCCGTTCGGGGCGGCGGCAAGTCGGCCGCCAACTGCGCCTCCTGCCACGGCGTGCACAACATCCTGCCCTCCGCGGATGCGCGCTCTTCGGTGAACCCGGCCAACCTCGGCCAGACCTGCGGCAAGTGCCATCCCGGCGCGGGGCAGAAGCTCGCGGCGGCGCCCATCCATGTGCGCACCGCCACGATCACCGAGCACATCTCCGTGCGCTGGATCCGCCTCGCCTACTTGGCGCTCATTCCCCTGACCATCGGCTTCATGCTGCTGCACAACTTCCTCGACTGGCTGGCCAAGGTGAAGCGCGGCCCGCACCACGGCGGCACGCACGAAGGGTTCCCCCGCATGAACCCGACGTTCCGCATCACCCATGCCCTGGTGATCGTGAGCTTCATCTCTCTCGTCGTGACCGGGTTCGCCTTGAAGTTCCCCGAGGCCGGCTGGGTGAAGCTGTTCCAGTCCTTCGATCCCGACTCAAGCCTCCGCGGCGTGGTGCATCGCATCGCGGCGGTGGTGATGATGGTGGCCACAGGGTTCCACTTCGTCCACCTGGCCGTGTCGAAGCGGGACCGGGTGATCCTGGTGGAGCTGCTCCCCTCATGGCAGGACGCCAAGGACATCTTCAACATGTTCCGGTTCAACCTGGGCCTCATCCCGAACCGGCCCACCTTCGGCATGTTCGGCTATGCCGAGAAGATGGAGTACTGGGCCTTCATGTGGGGCACCGTGGTGATGGCCGTGACGGGCCTCGTGCTGTGGGCTGAGAACTGGAGCCTGAGGCACTTCCCGAAATGGGTGCTGGATGCTGCCACGGCCGCCCACTGGTATGAGGCCATCCTGGCCACCCTCTCCATCCTTGTCTGGCACTGGTATCTGGTGATCTTCGACCCCGATGTCTACCCCATGGACCTGGCCTGGCTGAACGGCAAGGCCTCCGCGGACCACATGCGGGAAACCCGGCCTGAGTACTACCGGAAGACCGTCGAGAAGCATGGGACCGATTCCGACAACGCGTGAATCCCGTTCAACCCATCACCCCTAACTTCAGCTCCCTCCTCACCCTACAGGAACGACCCATGACCCGACCTTCTACAGACACCCTGGCTCCCGTCGGCGGCAAGCGCCACGGCGGAAGCCTCCTGCTGGCCCTGCTGGCCGGCCTTCTCATCGCCGCCGCGCCGCTGCATGCGGCCCCCGCCAAGGCGGCCGTGAAGGAGAGCTGCTTTGACTGCCATAGCGACAAGGACATGGCCAAGGATGTAAAAGGCACGAAGCAGTCGCTCTTCGTGGATGGGCAGCGGTTCGCGGCCTCGGTGCACTCATCTCTATCCTGCCGGGATTGCCACGTCAAACTCACAGACAAGCATCAGGAAGGCACAGAGCCATACATAGATGTGAACTGCTCTGGATGCCATGCTGACCAGGCCAGGATCTACGCGAATAGTATCCATGGCGTGAGCCAGACCCTGGGGGCGACGGCAGCGGCCTATTGCCATGACTGCCATGGCAACCATGACATCGCCCCAGTCAAGAACACGACCTCGCCGGTCTACAAGATGAACCTCGCCAAGACCTGCGCGAAGTGCCATGCCAACAAGAACCTCACCGACGAATACAAGATGAAGTACCCCCAGGTGAGTGCGCAGTACCAGGAGAGCATCCACGGGAAGGCCCTGCTCGTGAAGGGACTCATCGTGGCTCCCGGCTGCAACGACTGCCACGGTGTGCATGACATCAAGCGGAGTGTGGACCGCAGCTCACCCATCAACCACGCCAACGTGGCCAAGACCTGCGGCAAGTGCCACGTCACGGTGGAGGAGATCTACAACAAGAGCGTCCACGGCCAGCTGCTGGCCAAGGGCGACCCCCGCGGCCCCGTGTGCATCCAGTGCCACTCCGCCCACCAGATCGAAACGCCCGTGAGCGGCCACTTTAAGGCCGGCAGCGACATGGTCTGCGGCAAGTGCCACGCCGACCGGCTTGAACACTACCGCGACACCTACCACGGCAAGGCCATGGCCCTGGGCAAGGCCAACACTGCCAGCGCGGTGGCCGCCTGCTATGACTGCCACGGGCACCATGATGTCCTGCGCGCCGCGGATCCCAACTCCCGGCTCTCCCCGGCGAATATCGTCAACACCTGCAAGCAGTGCCATGCCGAGGCCACCGTCAGCTTCACGAAGTACGCACCGCATGCGAACCCCATGGACCGCAAGAACTACCCGGTGCTGCACTACGTTTTCCTGATCATGACGACACTGCTCGTGTGCACCTTCTCCCTGTTCGGCGCGCACACGCTTCTCTGGCTCTTCCGGTCCATCTGGCTCTACCGCCACGATTCCAAGCAGTTCCGCGAGGCCAAGATCAAGAGCCAGGAGGACGACGAGCAGTTCACCCGGTTCCAGCCCTTCGAGCGGTTCCTCCACATCCTGGTGGTGACGAGCTTCCTGCTGCTGACCATCACCGGCATGCCGTTGAAGTTCTACTACACCGACTGGGCGAGGGCGATCTTCCGGTTTTTCGGCGGAGCCGATGTCGCCCGCACGCTCCACCACTTCGGCGCGGTGATCACCTTCGTCTACTTCGTGCTGCACGTGAGCACCACCCTGGGCCACCTCTGGCGGAACCGCGGCTTCCTGAAGGATCCCGGAACAGGTGCCTTCAAGCTGAACCGGATCTTCAAGGCCATGGCCCACCCCGATTCCATGATCCCCACCGGGCAGGACGTGAAGGACTTCGTGGCCCACAACCGCTGGTTCTTCGGCAAGGGCCCGCGTCCCGAGTTCGACCGCTGGACCTACTTCGAGAAGTTCGATTACCTGGCCGTGTTCTGGGGCGTCTTCGCCATCGGCCTCTCGGGCCTGATCATGTGGTTCCCGGAATTCTTCAGCAAGTTCATGCCGGGCTGGATGATCAATGTCTCGCTCATCGTCCATTCGGATGAGGCCCTGCTGGCCGCCGGCTTCATCTTCACGGTCCACTTCTTCAACACGCACTTCCGGCTGGAGAAGTTCCCCATGGATACCGTGATCTTCTCAGGCCGCATCTCCAAGTCCGAGATGCTCCACGAGCGCAAGCGCTGGTATGACCGTCTGGTGGCCGAAGGCCGCCTGGACAGCTTCCGCGTCAAGGATGAGTGGGAGGCCTGGAAGGGCATCGCCCGCAGCGCCGGCTACATCTTCTTCGGGGTCGGCCTCGTGCTGCTGTTCCTCATCATCTATGCGATGACTTCGCGTCTCGCGCATTGAAGAGGCGATGAATGGAAGAGGGGCGCCGGTGTGAACCGGGGCCCCTCTTCTCGTTAAGAAGGTCTCCCGGCGAGCGCCCTTCAACTTGGTGGAAACAGGTGTGCTGAGGGTTGTGACATACCTGTGACTGCCATCACTGACGATTCCAGTCCGCTGGCGGAAACTTAAACCAACAATCAAGCCGAGCTCGGATCAGGTTCGAGCCTTCCCCCCCAGGAGCTTTCATGCGTCGCTTCACCCTCTTCACCGCCGCCCTCATCCTCGCCATCGCACCTGTGGCTACGGCCAAGATGACCACCATCAAGGGTGCCAAGTGCACCGCTTGCCACGAGGGCACCCCCAAGGACAAGAAGTTCAACGCCGCCGCCGCCAAGATGGTCGCGAAGTACAAGGAAGCCCAGTGCAAGGATTGCCACGGCTTCGCGGACGGCAAGCTCACCACCACCAAGAAGTAATTTTTTCACCCCACAAAAAAGCGGCGCCGATTCTGGCGCCGCTTTTTTGTGGGGTTTATCAAAGGCCGAGAAGGGAGCGGGCTTCCGCTTCCATGCGGTCCAGCTGCGTGACATCGCCGCGGCCCTGGAGGTACACCTTCAGCTTGGGCTCGGTGCCGCTAGGACGGAAGGCGGCAAAGGCGCCACTTTCCAGCCGAAACTTGAGCACATTGCTGCGGGGGATGGGCAGGGCCACCGGGCGGTTACCGGGCCGGTCTAGGATGGATTCCGTGTGGCCTGCGCTTTGCCAGAGGCCGGTCTGGAAGTCCTCCCAGCTGGCGACCTTCTCGCCGCCGAGGGTGGCGAGGCCTGCGGCGCGGATGCGGCCCATGGCCTCGGCGAAGCGCTTGGCTCCTCCGGGGCGGGGATCCTCCAGGTTCACCAGGCGGTTGTGGAAGGTGCCGACCTTCGCCATGAGGGCATCCACGGCCTCGAAGAGGGTCAGGCCCCTCGCCTTGTAGTGGCCCGCCATCTCCCCCACGACCAGGGCCGCGGTGACACCGTCCTTGTCCCGCAGATCCGGGGGCAGCAGCATGCCGTAGCTCTCCTCAGCGCCGAAAGCGTAGGGCTCGCCCAGGGCCTCCAGGCGGTCCATGCACACTGCGATGTTCTTGAAGCCCGTGAGAGTCCAGACCACGGGCAGGCCGTGGTGCTTCGCCACCTCGGCCATGAAATCGGAGGTGACCACGGTGCTGATGACCGCGCCTTTCCGGCCCTTCTGCGCGCAGAGGTAGTCGAGGGTGAGGGCCGCCAGGTCGTTGCCGGACATGAGCTCCCAGGCCCCGTTCCGTTTGGCCACCACGCCGATGCGGTCCGCGTCCGGATCGTTGGCGAGGATGACTTCGGCGCCCATGGCCTCGGCCTCCTTCAGGGGCGCGGCGTAGGCCGCCAGCTCCTCGGGGTTCGGGCGCGGCGCCGTGGGGAAGGTGCCGTCCTGCACACCTTGGCTCGGGCTGATGGAGAGCGGCAGGCCCGCCCGCTCGAAGAGAGCCGGCACGAAGGCGCTGCCGGTGCCGTGGAAGGGCGTGTAGAGGATGCGGGCGGCCTCGAAGGCCTTGGGCCGCTGGAGCAGCTCCTGGCCCATGGCGAGGTAGGCTTCCTCTACCTCCCTGGGGATGGGCTGGATCAGGCCCGCCGGCACGATGGGCGGCTCAGGCACCAGGGGCAGGCCCGCCATGTGCGACTCCACCTCGGCATCCCAGGGCTCCACCACCTGGCCGCCCAGGTCGTTGTAGGCCTTGAAGCCGTTGTACTCCTTGGGATTGTGGCTGGCGGTGACGATGGCGCCGCAGCCGGCGCCCAAGCGCTTCATGGCGAAGCAGAGGAAGGGGGTGGGCAGGGGGCGGTCGCCGAGGAACACCTGGTAGCCCGCGGCGGCCAGGACCTCGGCGCAGGCCATCCCGAAGGCCTGGGAGTTGAGGCGGGTATCGAAGCCCACGACGGCGATCATCTTCGCGGGTGCCCGGCGGCTGGCGACGCTGGCCAGGGCCATGGACACGCGGCGGATGTTGGGCCGGTTCATGCGGCGCAGACCCGCGGCCATGAACCCCCGCAACCCGCCGGTGCCGAAGGCCAGAGGCTCGAAGAAACGATCCTCCAGCTCCGCGACAGCCATGGCGTCCCCTGCTTCGGCGGACTCCAGCAACGGCTCCAGCTCCGCCCGGAGCTCTGGCTCCAGGTGGGGGAAGGCGAGGTAGGCGTGGGCGGAAGCGAGGCTCATGAGGGATCCCGGAACAAGCTTCCAGGATCGCAGATCCATCGAGGCGCCGGAACTAGCGGGGCTTGCGGGCCACCACCTGGACCACGGATCCCAGGCCATGATGATGGGAGCCCTCGCGAATCTCCCGCACCAGTTCCCGGCCGATCTCCAAGTCCAGGCCGGGAAGCAGGTCGGTCATCTCGGCGAGGGTGCTGAGGAGATCCAGCTCCTTCGGACCGCCGGTGCCGTACTCCAGCTGGTTGGGCGTGTAGGCCTCCAGGATCAGGACGCCGCCGGGTACGAGGGCCTCGGCGCAGCGCGGATAGAGGCTGCGCCGGAGGGCGGAGGGCAGGTGGCAGAAGATGGAGATGATGCCGCTCCAGGGCGTAGGGCCGAGGTCGAAGTCCGCGAGGTCGGCAACCACCGTGGTCAGGGCCACGCCCCGGCTGGCGGCCAGTTCCCGGGCTCGGGCCAGACCCACCGGAGACTGGTCCACGGCCGTGACGGCATGCCCCAGGGTGGCGAGGTGGACGGCGTTGCGGCCCTGGCCCTCGCCCAGCCCCAGCACGGGACCTGGAGGGATGCGCGGCGCCATCTCCCGCAGGAAATCATTGGGTTCGGAGCCGTAGGTCAGCTCGGCGCCGCCGTAGCGCTCATCCCAGAACTCGCGCCCCATCACGCGCCTCCCAGGGCGATGTCCTCCAGCAGGATGCTCAGGCCCGCGCTGCTGCCGTACCAGCGGAGGTCGCTGCCCAGGGCGGCGATGCGGGTGAGGAAGTCGCGCAGGTTGCCGGCGAAGGTGAGCTTGTCCACGGGTTCCGCCAGGAGGCCATCGCGGATGCGGATGCCACTGGCGCCCACGCTGAGGTCGCCGCTGACGGGATCCACCGTGTGCAGGCCCATGATCTCCGTGATGAGCACGCCATTCCCCGCCATGCGGTAGAGGGCGTCGGGCGCCGTGTCCCCGGGCAGGGGGAACAGGTTGAAGGTCGTGGCGCCCGGCTGGCTGCCGAAGCCCCGGCCGGCGCTGGCGGTGGGTGCCACGCCCATCTCCGCGGCGGTCTTGAGGGTGTGGAGGTAGGTCTTCAGCACGCCGCCTTCGAGCAGCACATTGCGGCGCGTGGGCAGGCCTTCCGCATCCCAGGGCTCGGTGCCCAGGGCCGGGCGGCCCGGCGCCTCTAGGAGGCGTCCATCATCCACCAAGGTGAGCAGGGGCGAAGCGATGGCTTCTCCCAGCTTTCCCGCGAAGAGGCTGCGCTGCTTGAGCACGGATTCCGCATCCAGCATGCCGGCCACGATGCCCAGCAGGTCCACGGCCACTTCCGGGTGCAGCACCACAGAGTATCTTCCGGCGGGCAGCCGCTGCGGGTGTAGCTTACGTTCGCCTTTCAGGGCGGCCTCGGCGCCGATGGCTGCGAGATCCAGGCCGGGCCGCCGGGAGACATCCCAGTGCCAGGCGGCCTGCCGTTCTTCGCCGTCAGCCGCGGCCAGTTCGATGGCCGCGGAGCAGCTGGACCACGCGTCCGGTGTGCGCACGCCCTTCTGGGTGAGCAGCAGGCTGGCGCCGGAGCCATCGCTCCAGGCGGATTCGCGGACGGCGGCGACCTTGGTGGAGGCCTTCCGCGCCTCCGCTTCCAACTCCTGCGCCCAGGCGATGCGCTGCTCGGGCGTGATGGCCTCGACGGAGGGATCGAAGCGGCTGGGGAGATCATCGGTCCCGGCGGGGTCCGCCTGCCGCAGCCAGGGATCCTCGTCACCGAGGGAGCTCAGCTCCCAGGCCTGGGCGAAGAGATCCCGGAAATCCACCGCGGTGAGATCCGTGGTGGTGGCCAGGCCCGTGCGATAGCCCTTGCCGCCGTTGCGGATGACACGCACGCCGAGGCCACCGCGCTTGCTGGCGGTGAGGTCCTCCAGGGCGCCGTTCTGCACCTTGGCCTTGCGGCTGCGGGAGACGGAGACGAAGGCTTCGGCGCCTTCCGCGCCCAGGCTCAGGGCATGCTGGATGCCGTCCTGGAGCCGGGCTTCGAGGGATTCGGAGAGAAAGGATCGGAACGCGTCGGTCATATCAGGGTTCTTTCTCGAGAGCATGCTGGAGGATGGTCTGGCTGCGGTCATCAAAAGCCACCAGGGTGATCGCCTGGGGCAGGGCATGGGCCGCCAGCCAGGCGCGGCAGGTTGCCACGGCAATGCCCGCGGCCCGGTCCGGGGGGAAGCCGTAGATGCCCGTGCTGATGGCGGGGAAGGCGAGGCTGCGGCACTGGTGGGCTTCGGCCAGCCGCAGACTCTCCACATAGCAGGAGGCGAGGGTTTCATCCTCGCCGTGCCCGCCGCCGTTCCAGACCGGGCCCACCGCATGGATGACGAAACGGGCTGGCAGGCGATGGCCGCCGGTCAGTTTCGCCTGACCCGGAGGGCAGCCCCCCAGGCCCTTGCATTCCTCCAGCAGGCCGGGCCCGGCCGCGCGGTGGATGGCGCCATCCACGCCACCGCCGCCCAGAAGACCGCTGTTCGCCGCGTTGACGATGGCATCTACGGCAAGGGTGGTGATGTCGGCCCGCACCACCTGCAGGCGTCCAGAGGTCAAATGACGCTCGGCAGAGGCTCGGCAGTGCCGCCCACGATGAGGGCCGGGCAGAGGATGGTGGGGAGCGCGTCGCTCACGGGCACGCCCTGGCCATCCTTGCCGCAGGTGCCGATGTCGAAGTGGTGCAGGTCGCTGCCGATGCGCGTGAGGCCCTTCAGCACCTCGGGGCCGCAGCCGCTGAGGGTGGCGTTCTTCACCGGATACTTGGCCTCGCCGTTCTCCACCCAGTAGCCTTCGGTCACCTGGAACACGAAGTTGCCGGTGACCGTGTCCACCTGGCCGCCGCCCATGTGCTTCACCAGCAGGCCGCGGTCGAGGTCCCGCAGGATGGCTTCGGGGGCCTCGCTGCCGGCGGCCAGGAAGGTGTTGCGCATGCGGGGGATGGGCAGATGCCGGTAGCTCTCACGACGGCCGTTGCCCGTGGGCTCGGTGCCCATCTTCCGCGAGGTCTTTCGCGACTGCAGGTAGGCCTTCAGCACGCCGTTCTCGATGAGGACCACGCGGCTGGCGGGATTGCCCTCATCGTCGATGGCCTGGCTGCCGCGCTTGTGGGGCAGGGTGCCGTCGTCGATGATCGTCACGCCTTCCGCCGCCACCTTCTGGCCCAGCTTGCCCGCGAAGGCGCTCATGCCGGCCAGGGCGAGGTCCGCTTCCAGGCCGTGTCCGCAGGCCTCGTGGATCATGGTGCCGCCCGCGCTGCTGCTGAGCACCACGGGGAAGGTGCCGGCCGGCGCGGGCTGGGCATCCAGGGCCTGCATGGCGAGCCGGACGGCCTCGTGCGCGGTGCGGGTGACGGCCTCATCCGTGAACAGCTCGAACCCCCGGGTCTCGCCCAGGGCCTGGTAGCCGGATTGCAGCTGCTGGCCGTCTCCGGCGGTGGCGTTCACGCGCAGCACCACCTGGGTGCGGTGGTCCTCCGTGAGGCGGCCGGTCCAGGCGCCATCCACGCTTTCGGTGGCGGCGATCCAGACCCGCTGGGTGCTGTCGCCGTAGCCCGCGGAGACCTGCTTGAGGGCGCCGGGACGAAGGGTTTCCGCATGGGCGCGCGTCAGGGCCTCGGTGCGGCGGACCAGGGCCACTTTCTCGCTCAGGGGCACCCGGCTGGGGTCCCGTTCCACGGGGCTCGGGGTGGGGTGGGCTTTCAGGGCCAGGAGGGGCACAGCGACTGCTGAGCCGGTACCCGGCGCGGCCAGGGTGTGCGCGGCCTCGGTGAGTTCCTCGAAGCCGGGGGCGATGAGGTCCGCGAAGCGGGTGGTTTCGCCCTCCATCAGGCGGAGGCTGGCGCCGAAGGTCTCGGAGGCGAGCACGTCCTCCATGCGGCCGTCGTCCATGCCCAGGGCATGGGCCCGGCGGCGCTCCACGAAGACTTCGCCATAGTCGCCGCCCCGGCTGAGGAGGACGGCCAGGACCTCACGGAGCTGATCGGCAGTGAAGGGTGCGGGCATCGGGGCTCTCCACGTCCGCGCGCGGCGGACCTTCCAGTCTGCCAGAAGGACCTGCGTGGCCCCATCGAGGATTCCGGAGATCTCCCGGCCGTCGTTGGGGATCACCAGGTCCGCATGGAGCGCTCGTTCGGGGGGGCTCGCCTGGGCGCGGAGCCGGGCCAGGGCCGCGTCGCGGCTGAGGCCATCGCGGGCCACCAGCCGCTCCAGGCGAAGCTCCTCGGGGGCGTCCACGGTCCAGAAGGCATCGAAGTGGTGGGCCTTGCCCCGCTCCACCCAGAGTGCGGCGTCCAGCACGGCCCCGCGGGTGGTGGGCGGAAGCGCCGCCAGGCGGGCGGTGAGCAGGGCTTCAATGCGCGGATGCAGGATCGCATTCAGGTGGGCCCGGGCCGAATCGTTGGAAAACACATGGGCCGCCATCCAGGCGCGATCCAGAGCGCCGTCGGGGCGGAGGCAGGTGGGTCCGAAGGTGGCCACCAGGGCAGCCAGGCCTTCGCTGCCCGGCAGCACCGCCTCCCGGGCCAGGGCATCCGCGTCGATCACGGCCCAACCCCGGGCCGCCAGCTTCCCCGCGACAAAGCTCTTCCCCGCCGCGATGCCGCCGCTGAGGCCGAGGATGGGGAAGGGCGTGGTGTGCATGGGGAGGCGTGGGGCGGCCAAAGGGGATATGCGGGTTGTTCCGGCGCAGAGAGTGTGTCACAAAGGTTCGCAAACCCCATCCACCAAGGTCTCCATGCTAAAGCCTCTCGCGCTTGCCCTCCTTTTGCCCGCCGCCCATCTCCTTGCTGCGGATTGGGCCTCCATCGCACCCGACGTGTGGGCCATCCGGTCCGGCCCCAAAGGTGCCGTGATCCTTGAGGACCGGATGCGGTTCAAGGTGACCTCGATCGAGTACGTCTACCGGGTGCGCGTGTTCGCCGACGAGGGACGGTCTGCCGCCGAGATCCCCGACCTGCCCGCTACGGCCTTCGATATCAAGGGGCGCACCGTCTATCCCGATGGCCGTCAGGTCGTGTTCAACAGCCGCAAGGACTTCGCGGAACGGAAGGTGGATGTGGGCGGCTCGGAAACCCGGGCGAAGCACCTCGTGGCTCCTGGGGTCACTCCGGATTGCGTCATGGAGGTGTCCTGGGCGGAGATGGCCAATGGCCCGTTCCAGGGCCTCCCGCGGCGGTACCAGGGCGGCCTCTACAGCCAATGGACGCTGGCCAATCCTTTCCCCACCAAGGTGTTGTGTGTGGAGGTGGCGAAGGCCTTCCCCCTGGCCTGGTCCCTGAATCCAGGCAAGACCCAGAAGCCCGAGTTGAAGGAGGACTGGGGATTCCGGAGCTACACCTTCCGGGATCTTCCGGCCCTGGAGATTCCACCCTATGGTTTGAGGCCCCTGCTCAACCTTCCGAATCTGGTGATGTTCTTCCAGCCCGAGAGGCTCGGGGCCGTGGGGCAGCGGACGCCGGAGGTCTACTGGCCAGAGGCCACCACCTACCTGTACAAGGACGACTACGAGGAGGGGATCAGCAAGGGACCGGCCTTCCGGGATTTTGCCATGGAGATCACCGCTGGGTTGCCTGAGGCCCCCGCGGATCGTGCGGCAGAACTGCTCAACCGACTCAACCAGCGCATCTGCAACATGGGACATGCCACACATGCGGAGGAAGCAGCCCTGCCCAAGCGGTTCTGGGACGACTTCCAATTCAAGGACCTCGGCCAGGCGGTGAAATCCAAGAAGACGAACAATCTGGGCATGCGGTTGCTGTTCTACCACCTGCTCAAGCAGGCAGGCCTGGTTCCGAAGATCGGGAAGGTGGTGGACCGGGACCGGGCCTTCTTCGATTGGACTCAACTCAATCCCTGGCAGTTCCATCACGACCTCATCGGCATCGACCTTCCCGCGGGAGGCACGGCATGGGTGGATCCGACCCTGCGTCATGCCACACCTGGCGTGATCCACCCGGACTATACGGGTGTGAATATGCTCCAGATCGACACGGCCACTTGGAAGCCTTCCAGGGGCACGATCCCGGGCCGCAGTGCCTCAGCCAATGGCCGGAAGTACACCTATATTCTTGATCTCACGGATGATGGCGACACCTTCGACATGCGGAGTGAATTCACCGGGTACCCGGAGTATGTGGAACGCCAGTCCTACATGGCCTTGGAGCCCCGCGAGCAGGAGAAGGCCCTGCGGGAACGGTTCGAGAAGGCCATGAAGAATCTGGTGGTATCAGAGGCGGTGGTCTCCGATACCGCGGATCCCAAGAAGGACGTGACCTGGCGGGTGAAGGGCTCGCTCGAGCGGGGGCCCGGGCGGTCCCGCGCGGTGGATCCCTTTCCAGGAATGCCGTGGCCGCTGTGGGTGCCGCCCCAGATGGACCAGGAACGGAAGGTCGCGATTGTGCTCCCCTACCTGTCCTTGCAGATCGCCCAGAGCCAATTCCAGGTGCCCCAGGGATTCAAGCCCAGGCTCCAGGAGGAGATGCGCCAGGAGAACGAGTTCGGGCGGGTCTTCTGGGTGCCCGCCTTCGACCCCGCCACGCGCAAGGCATCAGTGACGTTGAGGGTGGAGGTGAACACCTTGTCCCGGGGAGCGGATCGTTGGGAGTCGTTCCGTACCTTCCTCGGGTGGATCGAAACCGCTTGCCGCCGCCAGGTGGTGCTCGTGCGGGAGGGTTAGATGGGTTGCCGGCTCGCGTTGCTGATGTGCGGGGCCGCCCTGCTGGTCCAGGCCCAGGATTTTTCCCGGTTGCCGGAGTGGGCCGCCGCTGCTGCGCAAGCCGCTCACGTGGAGCCCGGCCCTCAGGATGCGGAGGTCTGGGTGCTGCTGGACCGCACCGAGATCGCCTATGTCGGGAATGGCGAAATCCGCCTGAAACGCCTGCGCCTCTTGAAGGTGCTGGAGGAGCGGGGAACTCGCTACCGCGCCTACGGGATCTATGGGCTTGGGGGCAAGGCCAGTCGGGTCAAGCGCCTCAAGGGTTGGAACCTACGGCCAGATGGCGATCTGGTGAAGCTGGATTCGGACACCGTGGTGACCATGAACGACGCCACGGAGGAGGAATTCAGCACCACGACTTTCACCGGAGCGGCTCTGGACCGGGTGGTGAAGGGCAGCTTCGTGGCCTTCGAATCCTTGGAGTCCATCCAGAACCCGGTGGGCCCCGTGGCAGGTGCGTCCCTGATGGGGAGCCTGCCCGTGCGCATCTGGGAATTGGACGTGGCGAAGAAGGAGGGATGGTTCACCGACCTGAAGGCCGTGGAGGTCAAGATCGACCGTCGCCATTTCCAGCCCTGGGTGGCCCAGGTCGAGGAGCTGGTTGGCGGTGGGTTGCGGGTCCGGAACCTGGCGGCCCTGCCCACCGATGAAGGCGCTCATCCTCACGGAAGCGAGGTCCTTCCCATCGTGCAGGTGCGCTTCCTGGATCCCAAGGAGCCCCTGGCAGCCATGTGGGGTTCCTGGGACGCCCATGCACGTTGGGTGGCGGGGATCTATGGACCTGCCTGTCAGCCTTCGGGAGTGGCGGAAGTGCGCGGGGGGAAGGATCTGGCCGGCCTCCGGGCCCTGGCCGACTGGATGGGGCACGGCCTGACCTACAAGCAGGTCTACCTGAGCCCTGAGCGGGGATGGGTGCCCGATTCGGCTTCCGAAGTGGGGCGCAAGCGCTATGGGGACTGCAAGGATCTCGCGGCCTTCCTCCTGGGAGAGGCCAAGCGGATGGGTTTTACCGGCGCACCCGTGCTGACCCGCATCGCCTGGGGAAGGCTGGAGGCGGATGAACCGCCCTTTCCCCGCTTCAACCACGTCATCGCCGGGATTCGGCTGGAGGCCTCCCTTGGGCTTCCGGCGGAGGTAAGCACCCCGCAGGGCCGGTTCCTGCTGGTGGATCCCACCGACCCTCTCACCCCCCTCGGATACCTTTCAAGCGCCCACGAGCAGGGCAGGGTGATGATCTGTCTTCCGGAAGGTGCGACCTGGGCGGAGGTGCCGCCCGGCGCCATCCTGCCGCAGCGCCTGTCTTTCGACTTGAAGGGTGAGGTCGTGGGCCGGGAACTGAAAGGGGCCGTCGTCCTCCGCGAATCAGGAGGCTATTGGGGCCTGCGGGCCACCGCGCATCGGGGCGGAACCAAGGCCGTGCATGATCTGCTGCTGAAGAACCATCTGGACCTGCCACCCACCGCCCGCCTGGAGGTGGAAACGATGTCCGACCCCTTGGATCTGGACCACCCCTTCGAAGTGGCCTTCCGGCTGAAACATCCCGAGGGGTTGCGGATCCAGACCGGAGAGGGGTACCTGGCGGATCTTGGCATTCCATGGGTGCCGGGAGCCATTCAGAGGATGGGCCGGCCCAGGCGATATCCAGTCGTCGGCTCGGCCCGGGGCGAACTCGCCTACCGGGCTGAAGTGGCCTTCGCGAACCCCGTCAGGCCGTTTATGTCCAGACACAACGGGGAAAGCCCTTTCCGCTCCTTCAGCTGGACCTCGCAGGCGATGCCTGCGGGCGAAGGCACCCTGCTGAAGCTGAGCCTCGATCATCGGTTCGTTCCTGTCCGTTTTGGTTTCGACACCCGCGAGGAGGGCCTCAAGGCCTGGAAGCAAGATCGCTCTTTGATGAAAACATTCCGGGACGATGCCCTGGCACTCCGTCTGGATGTGCGCTGAAGGCCCAAACGAAAGCACCGGCGGACTACCCAGGGTCAGGCCGACCTGTTCAATCGTTCCCAGGCCCTCTACACTGGACCGTTGGACTTCCCGGCTTGAGGCTTCATGAAAGACGCAACCCCCGAACAGACCATGGATCTGTCCCAGCTGGAAAAGCCGGTGCTCGAGCTGGAGGCCCAGATCCGGGCCATGGAAATGGACCCCTCTCAGACCAAGGAGCGGGAAAAGCTGGAAAAGAAGCTGGACAAGCTGAAAGCCGAGCTGTTCACGAACCTCACGGACTGGCAGCGGGCCCAGCTGGCCCGCCACCCGAAGCGCCCCTACACCCTCGACTACCTGGAGCGGATCTGCGAGCGCTTCGAGGAGCTGCACGGCGACCGCCGCTTCGGCGACGATGCGGCCATCGTGGCCGGCATGGGCTGGATCGAGGGCAATCCCGTCATGATCATCGGCCAGCAGAAGGGCCGGGACACCAAGCAGAAGATCCTGCGCAACTTCGGCATGCCCAAGCCCGAGGGCTACCGCAAGGCCCTGCGCCTCATGAAGCTGGCCGAGAAGTTCCAGCGCCCCGTCCTCTGCCTCATCGACACGCCGGGCGCCTATCCGGGCGTGGATGCGGAGGAGCGCGGCCAGGCCGAGGCCATCGCCCGCAACCTGCTGGAGATGGCCAAGCTCGAAGTGCCCGTGGTGGCCGTGGTCCTCGGCGAGGGCGGCAGCGGCGGGGCCCTGGCCCTGGGCGTGGCGGATCGCGTGCTCATGATGGAGAACGCCATCTATTCCGTGATCTCGCCGGAAGGCTGCGCCTCCATCCTGTGGAAGGACGCCAGCCAGGCCCCCAAGGCCGCGGCGGCGCTGAAACTCACGGCCCCCCATCTGCTGGAGCTGGGCGTCATCGACGGCATCGTGAAGGAACCCCTGGGCGGTGCCCATTCGAATTTTGATGCCGCGGCCGCTGCGCTCAAGGACGCGGTCATCGAGGCCTTCTCCGAGCTGTCCGAGCTGTCCGCCGAGGAACTGGTGGAGGAGCGGTACCAGAAGTTCGCCCGCATGGGCAGCGTGGGCTGATGCAAGGCGTACGCTGGCGCCTCCGCCGGGAGACCCCGGCGGGACCGGCGCCTTGGCGGGCCCTGGCGGCGGCCTGGGATCTGGAACCCCGCTTGGCGCGGCTGGCCTGGCTGCGGGGGGCGGATCAGCCGGAGGACCTGGCCTGGCGGCTCGATCCCTCCTGGGCCCGGAGCACGGATCCCCACCTGCTCCCGGGCGTGGATCAGGCCGTGGCGCGCATCCGCCGGGCCGTCGAGGCCCGCGAGCGCATCGTGGTCTACGGCGACTACGACGTGGACGGCGTCACCGCCACGGCTCTGTTGGTGCGCGCTCTGGAGAAGCTGGGCGCCGAGGTGTCCTTCTTCATCCCCAACCGGTTCTCGGACGGCTACGGCCTGCATCTGGACTGCATTCAGGAGCTGAAGGCCACCCGTGATCCCGCTCTGCTCATCTCCGTGGACTGCGGCGTGCGCAGTGTGGATGAGGTGAAGGCCAGCGCCGAGCTGGGCCTCGATTGGGTCATCACGGACCACCACGCCCTGGGCGCGGAGCTGCCGCCGGCCTGCGCCGTGGTGCATCCCCATCTGGACGGCTACGCCAATCCCTTCCTGGCAGGCGTGGGCGTGGCCTTCAAGCTGGCCCAGGCTCTCATCGGCGCCGTGCCCTATCCCGTGGGCGCAGATGCGGCCTTCCTGGACGGCATGCTCAAGCTGGTGGCCATCGGCACCGTGGCGGATGTGATGCCCTTGGTGGATGAGAACGCGCTGCTGGTGCGCCGAGGCCTCGATTCCCTGGGTGGGAAGAATGGCCCCGGACTGGCGGCCCTGCTGCGCGCCGCGAAGAAGGAGGGCGCTCTGGGCGGCCAGGACATCGCCTTCGGCCTGGCGCCGCGACTCAACGCCGTGGGCCGCATGGGCGGCGCGGAGGATGCGGTCCGCCTGCTGCTGACCCGGGATCCCGCCGAAGCCGAAACCCTCATGGCCCGGGTGGAATCGCTCAACCAGGAGCGCCGTGCCATCCAGCAGGAACTGGCCGCGCGCCTGCCCCAGCCCGATGGCGCGGCCTTCGACCTGGTGCTGGACCCCTCCGCCCACAAGGGCGTCATCGGCATCGTGGCGGGCCACCGCATGCGCGCCACGGGCCGGCCTGCGGGCGTCTGCACGGTCATCGACGGCGTGGCCCATTGCAGCCTGCGGGCGCCGGAAGGCTACGACCTGGGCGGGCTGCTGGCCCTGGCCCAGCCCTTCATCCTGAGTGGCGGCGGCCACCGCGCCGCGGCGGGCCTCAGCTTCGAGGCCTCGCGCCTGACCTTCGTCCGCCAGGTCCTCCAGCGCGGCGCGGCGGAACAGGCCTCAGGCCGAGAGATCCCGCCCTTGCTGTTGGACGGCAGGCCGGAGGACTTTCCCTCGGACGAGGACCTGGCCCGGTTGGAGCCGTTCGGGCAGGGCTTCGCTCCGCCCCTGGCGCAGGTAGAAGGCGCCGTCGCATCCGCCGCCATCTTCGGGGCCGAGCACTGGAAGGTCCGGTTGGCAGGCCTTTCCGATCCCCTCACCTGGTTCGCCAACCATGAACGCCCGGCGCAGCCACGCGCAGGGGAGCACCTCTGCGTGGCCGCCGCGCCCCAGGGCAGTGCGCGCTGGGGCCGCTCCTGGCTGGTGGATGCCGTCCTGGGGGAGGCCGCCCCGTGAAGGCGCTGACCCTGCTCCAGGATCTGCCGCCCGCCCGGAACCCCATCTGGCGGAGGCTGGGCTGGGGCCTGGTGGCGGGAACCCTGGGCCTGACGATCCGCTTCCTGGTGGGTGGCGGCGAAGGCATGCCCGGGCGCACCGTGGGCGGCGATCCCCTCTTCGGCGAAGGCACGAAGGGCAGCGTGGGGACGCTCACCGAGCAGCTGGGTCCGAACCGCATGGTGCTCGCCTACCGGACCATCGAAGGCTCGGAGGAGGACCTGCGCCTGGAAACCGTGACGGGCCGCCTGGATGAGGAGGCAGGCCAATGGCGCCTGCGGTCGCCCAAGGCCCACCGTCAGGTTGGGGTCTGGACGCTCCAGGGCCCCATGGACATGGAAGTGGCCCAGCCTGGCACCGGGGTGCTCCTGGGCAAGGGCCGCGTGGACAGCGATGGGCCCGCCCTCCGGTGGACCGGCGGGGAGTGGGAGGGCTTGGCCCCCCTGCGCTGGGAGGCCCTGGAAGGTTCCACCCGCGGCACCTGGAACTTGCCTGCGGGCTGGCGCCGGGAGGTCGATGGCCGCTTCCGCGTGGATCAGGGTCCTGTGCGCTGGGTGGCGCCCGTCAGTGGGCCCGCTCCGGCCACCCTCCAGGCCATGGACGCGGAGCGGCTCTGGGCCTTGCCGGGTTTCCAGACGGGCCACCTGGAGGGCGTGAAGGTCCGCCTTGCCGAAGGTTCCCTCCAGGCCTCCGTGGCGGATCTGTCTCCGGAGACCGTCACCTGGCCCGGCCCCCTGGCCTTCGTGCGTGCCGATGGGTGGCACGGCGAGGCCAAGGGCGGCGTCGCGCCGCGGCCTGCGCCGGGCACAGGATTCCAGCAGGTGGAGCTGCGGAAATTCCAGGCCCGGCGGACCATGCCGCTCGGGGAAGAGCGCCTGTCCACGGACGGAGCCCGGTGGACCCCGGCGGGCCTGCGGCTGGAGGGTAGCGTGGTCTGGGATCAGCCCCTGGACGGCCAGCGCCTCACGCTCAAAGCGCCGCGGGTGCTCATGCGCGAGGGCCCCGGGCAGGATCTCCCCGAGTCCCTGCCGGTGGGCCATGCGGTGGCGGAAGGCCAGGCCCTGCTCACCTGGGGACGGCGCAGCCTCTCCTCACCCCGCATCCTGGTGGAGCGGGCCAGCCGGCGCTGGAAGCTCCAGGGGCCGGTGCTGGGCCGGGGAGAGGACGGCACCTTCAGCGGTGGCGCAGGGCAGGGCGATCCCCGCTCCTGGACCATCGAGGGGCCCGTCCAGGTGAACCTGTTCTCCGGCGGCAGCCTGCGGGGCGCCAAGCTGGTGTGGGAGGACGCCCTGTGGACCCTCACAGGCCGCCCCGCTGTCTGGAGCCGCCTGCGCGAGCGGCTGTCCGGCCCCCGGATCGTCCGCCGCGGGGACGCGGTGAGCTTTCCCGAAGGACTGAGCGGAACCCTGGCCGCCGCGGATGGCGACCTGTTCCTGCGCGCCGAACGGGGCCAGAGCGAAGGCCAGAAGATCGTCCTCAGCGGCGGCGTGGAGTGCCAGGGCCAGGGCTGGCGGCTGGCGGCTGACACCGTGACCGTCACCGTGGGCCCCGACCGCACCGTGAAACTGATCCAGGCCCAGGGTGCCGTCACCCTGCGGGGCCGCCTCGGAGAAGGCCAAGGCGAGGCCCTGGACCTCGAACCAGGCTCCCAGACCGTCAAATGGCAGGGCCGCGTGCGGGGCAAGGGCGCGGGCCCTGGGTGGTGAAGTGGTGGCGGATTCCCGGTTTGTTTGGGAATCCGAAGGCTTTCCGCTTTGAGCCCTTGCATGGAGAGCTGAGAAGTCTGAAAGCTCTCAGATCTATTGTCCTCTGGGCTGCTCGGTTGGTCGACCCAAGGCAATTCAAATTTCCGCGGGAACCCATCTACGCATGGGCCAGACGAAGCAGCAAAAAGCCGCGGGTCCGGGGCTGGTGAGTTTGGTTTGGTTAATCACAGAGAGTGAGCTTCACTTCCAAAAATAATACGGTCGTCTATCCATCTGAAGCCTATGCCCGTTGAGAAATATATCTAGCTCATCTGACCCATCGTTCCGAGAAATTACCCTATATGGCAATAAAGCTGCTGAGGCGCTGTCAGAAGTCAGATCAATATCGACAAATGATTCGTTCAGACTCTTCCCTTCTGTGCGCTTTAAGGCATTTCGTGCCTCAAGGAGGTATGCCATTTTTAGGTAAGGTGCCCAAATTAATACCTTCTCGTTGTCCAACGGAATCCATGCTTCTTGATCGCCGTATTCTAGCTTAGAAGCTGGCGCATTGGTTCGTTGCCTCAGTTCCAGAAATACGATTTCATCGCTGTCCCTTAAATACCCAATGATTGCTGTCCATCGAGGTTGCTTTGATGGGTCTGCATAGTAGATGCAAATTTTTTTGTCAGGAGATTCAATGCGTTTCACCAGCTTGAAAGTTCCCAACAGTTGATCGAGAGTTAGCGTTTTTTGGGCTTTCACTGCCAGCATTGCCAGTGCTCTCTGGGTAATTTGATAGACACCTATTTGAGAGCGAGGTGAAGGTTGGTTCGCAGTAAGGGATGGCGCGAACAAGCTAATAGACAGCGCAAGGGAAGTATGGATTCTCATTTCACCGGTTCCTCAATCAAAGGTGCGCCCCTCGTTCCAACTCGTATTCAGGTAAATCTCTCTACTCCCCCTGGCATTCCGCATCCCATCAATCAAAGCCCTGCCGTTGGCATCTGGTCGCGGCTGCCAGCAGCCCATACTGAAGGGATGTTCACGAGCAGAGGCGCTACCTAAAGAGACTCCAGGGTCTTGCCAAACGCGACTCGAATTTGGATTAGGGGGATGAATATTAATTCCTGTCTGTCTAAATGATCCGGTATTTGGATTTAGACTTGTCGTGGCCAGTGCTCCTGAAGCATCTGTGTTCCTCACCTGAACAGTTGGGAAACCGCCATTGTGCGCGTGATTAACCCAAGTATAAGTTCCATTCAATGTTGGTGAGCCATTGCCCGGATTGTCTGGGATGGTCCTTATATCACCGTGCGCAAGAACAGTTTTGTTGGTATGCTCAACCATTTCATTGCTGTTTGGAACCCAATAAGTAGTAACAGTGCTTTGAGTTAAGATGTATGAAGCATTGTAGTCACCACTGCCTCCATCTATGATACTCAATGTTGTTGTTACTGATCGACTTACAAACACTCCGGATGTAGAGGCATTTGTTTGCGCGGATGGTCTTTGCGCCTCTAGGGTAGTCCCTGCCTCGGCCCCAGATGTTCCACCCCCGTTGGCTCCTCCGGCGGACGTGATTGTCCCAGAGTCTGAAGGATGAGTAGCACTTGCGGTTACCTGGACAGCCCCTGATTCAGAGAATCCATTTAATTCGTTGTACTTTTCCTGTAATTCTCCAGCGGTCCCCGTCCAACTGCCATTCTCATTCTGCTTTGCCTCCCTTCCATCTGGGTCGGTATGGGTCACCGGATTATTCGTGACGTAGTTGTAAAGGTTCCATGACTCGGGATCATCCTTGGTCTGGTCATAGGCTGGGTCCACTTGGGCGAATTTGCCGTAGGCGGGGAGGTACATCCGGGCTTGCATGTAGATCGCCGAGCCGGGTTGATCTTCGTGGTTGGTGAAACGCCGGGTGGATTGTGCTCCGGTGGCTCCGAACCGCTCCCCGAAGGGCAGGTTCTTCGTGCGGCCGATCACGGTTCCGGAGCCGTCGGTGATGAGGTTCGGGCTCCCCACCTGGTCGCTCTGGATGTAGATCAGCGCCGGGCCCGAGGCGTTCTCTTCACACAGGAGCTGGCCGAATCCATAGATCAGGGACTTCTTCCAGAGGAGCACGGGGGCCGCATCCACCGTGATGGTGATGCTTCGGATGGTGGTGCCTGCCGCGTTCGTGGCCGCGAGCGTGTAGGTCGTGGTAGAGGCGGGGAACACCGTGATGCTGGTGCCGGTCACCAAGCCTGGGCTTGGGCTCAGGCTCAGGCTTGATGCACCTGTCACATCCCAGGTCAAGGTCGTGCCGCCTCCCGAGGAAATCGCGATGTCGCTGGCCGTCAGGCTGTGGATCACCGGCGCGGCCAAGGCCACCGTGACCTCTGCCGTACTCGTCCCGGCGCTGCTCGTGGCCGTGAGGATGTAGGTTGTCGTGTTGGCGGGATAGACCACTTGGCTCCCACTGGTTCCTACGGCCCCGATCTCCGAGATGCTCACACTGGACGCATAGGTTGTGGACCAGCTTAGCGTGTTCCCCTGGCCCAAGGTGATCCCCGATGGGGTGGCCGTGAAGCTGCTGATCACGGGCGGAAGCACCGTCACCGTGATGCTCTGAGTGGCCGTACCCCAGGCGTTGGTGGCCGTCAGCGTATAGGTGGTGGTTCGTTCCGGCGACACGGCCAGACTCGTACCCGATACGGCCCCAATCCCCTGGTCCAGGCTCAGGCTCGTGGCTCCGCTGGTGTTCCAACTCAGGGTGGTGATCTCGCCCAGGTTGATAGGCGTGGCAATTGCCGCGAATGCGTTGATCGTGGGTGGTGGGGGATTGTTCACGGTCACGGTTATAGCCGCCGTCACCGTGCCGGAGACGTTCGTGGCAGTCAGGGTATACACGGTCGTGGCCGATGGAGTGACCAGCAGGCTGTCGCCATCGACCGCCCCGACGCCCGCAATGTTGAGGCTGGAAGCCCCCGTGGCATTCCAGGACAGGGTCGTGCTCTGTCCGAGGATGATGCTTGAAGGACTGGCGGTGAAACGGACAATGGTCGGTGGGAGCACCGTCACCGTGGTGCTGGCCGTGACGCTTCCGACCGCATTGCTGGCCGTCAGGGTGTAGGTGGTGGTCGTGGCCGGTGTGATAGACAGACTGCTGCCCGTCACGGTTCCAACCCCGCTGATGGACAGGTGCGTGGTACCGCTGGCAGACCAGGTCAATGTGCTGCTCTGGCCCAGGGTGACGCTGGACGGACTGGCGGTGAAGCCGGCGATGGAGGGTGGCGCCATCACCGTGATGGTCGTGGTGGTGGAGGTGGTCTTGAGCCCCGGAACTGATGCCGTGAATGTCACCAGGTAGCTGCCGGGGGTGGTGTATGCGTGATTGGCTGAGAATCCCCCGGCAGTCGCGCCATCGCCAAAATTCCATTGGAAGCTCCTGCCGAACTTCGACTCACCCGCAAAGGCGACTTCCACGCCCGGGGCCACGGTGATCGGGCCCGAGGGCTGGACGATGAGGATGGAGGGTCTGATCTTTTTGTCTTTGGTTGATTTGCTGATTTTAGTGGCTAGAAGGGGCTGAACGGTTCCGATGGGTGGGCCCTGTTCCAGCACCACGAGAGGCTCCTGGTTGAACCCATAGATCGTGTACTGGAGGAAGTGGTCTGCCCGCATCCGCTTGAAGCGCAGACCTGCGGCATCCAGCAGGAAGGTGCTCGTCACGCCTCCCGCGGTTTCCTTCACCACCCGGCCGCTGGGATCGTAGATCCAGGTGGCCAATTCCTCGTTCCTGCCAGGGATGGCCCAGACCTGGGTCATCCGGCCCAGGGCGTCGTACATGGCGCCTGTCGGCAGGTCGCCACCCAGGGTGCTCACGGTGGCGGGAAGGTCATTCCCGTTGGTGAAGGTGGCCGTCCAAGCCAGGACTTCAGGCGGACGGCTGGATGCATTCTGTTCCGCGCCCGGGGTGTAGGTGTACCCATTGGCAGTCCGGTTTCCGAAGGCATCGTACCCAAAGGTCTGGGTGATCTGTTCCCCCGTTCCGAGCCCCTGGACCGTGGCCTGAGTCAACCGCTGCAACCCGTCGTACTGGAACGTGTCGCTCCCGCGGCTGAGCATGAGGCCGCCCGGAGTCCAGCTGACCAGGTTCGATTCGGGGTTCCTCGCCATCAGGCCGTTCGGATTGACGACGGCATGTTCCGTCAGAGCCAACTCGCCTTTGTCCTGAGTCTGTCTGGTGGTGACCCCATTCCCGTAGGTGAGCAGGCTGGTCACCTTTGTGCCGCTGATCTGATCGTCGTAGCTCATGATGCCGCGCAGATTATTCGAGGCCTTCACGGTGCGCGGGCGCCGCAAATCGTCATAATCCACGGTCACCGTCTCCGCCGACCTGCCGCCACCCGCTGGATACGTGAGGCTGGCCGTGTTCCCGCCCGCATCCAGGACCCGGCTCACGGTGAAGGCCTGGGCTCCATCGGAGATGGTTTTGCTGGAAAGGCGGAAGAGGTCGTCGTACCCATAGGCCTCCGTAACGCTCTGGGTTGGCAACCCGCTCACGGCAGTGGTTTCTGTGAGGCTGGTCAAGAGCTGGGTGTTCGCCGTCCCATGGTCATAGGTGAAGCTCCGCGTCACGGTTCCCTCGGGACCGGTGGCTGTCACGGTTGCGGGTTGCAGCCAGGCATCCAGGACGGTGCTGAAGGTATTCCTCGGGGAACTGCCTCCACGGCCGTACTGCTGACTGATGAGCGGCGTTCCGAACAGGTTGAACTTCGAATAGGTCGTGGTGCCTTCCTCCGGCTCAGTGCGAGAGGTCATCCATCCCATGGCGTTGTAGGTGTAGGTGCGCTGCTGGTTCCCTTGAAGGGTCTGGATGAGGTGGCCGTCCTGATCATAGAAGTACCGGCTCAATTGGCCTGCCTGATCAACGACCCCGACCTTCTGGCCCAGAAGATCGTGCCCCTCCGACCGTGTGTATCCCTGATCGTTCAGAGTGGTGGTCCAGACCGCGGTCATTCCATTGATCGTGCTCCAGGCCGGTTGTTGCACCACTCGCAGGAGGGCGCGGCCCTGGGCGTCCACGCGGCCTGTCAGGCGGCCCTGGTCATCGTAGGACCACCGTTCCTGACCCCAGTCTGATTGGGTCCGGAGAAGGACAGGGCTTTGGGCGGTCTTCTGGCCGAAGCCGTCGTACTGGAATGTCTGCTGGGTGGCCTGGGCGCCGTTGGCATCGTAGGTCGTCACCATCACCACCCGCCCGAAGGCATCCAGGTCGGTGTGGGTTCGTAGATTCTTCCCATCTGCTGTGGCCACCTCGTCCTTCCACCCGCCATTGGCATCATAGGTTGTGGTGGTGCTGACGGATCCTACGCCCCCTCGGCCCTGGCGCGTGACTATGGCCTTCCTCCCCCAGGCGTCATAACTCGTGGTCGTGACAACGCCCAGGACGTCCGTGTGGGCCTCCAAGCGGCCCAGCTGGCTGTGGTAGCTGAAGAACTCCGTGCGACCGTCGGTCTTGTCGGTCACGGTCGATGGTCCGGCCTGCACGTGAGGGTTGTCCCAGGAATAGGTTTTCCCCACCACCACGGCGGCGTTATCGGGATTCGGATGGTACGGTCCCCCCGGGCCCGCCAGCGAAGCCTTGGTGGTGTCCTTCAACAGCGGCAGGCGATCCAGGTAGGTCCGTTGCTCAACGGCACTGAAACCGTCGCGATCTCCCTGTTGCTGGCTGATCCGTCCGAGCGTGTCATAGCTGTAGGTGGTCGTTCCAAAGTCGGCTGAAGTGATCCCGTTGGAGGGGATCTGCGCCGATGCTCCTCCATTCGGAGCCGAGAACCTCAGCGCAGGAAGGCCATAGCCATCCAACGCCTTCTGGTCCGTCCTTACCAGCAGGCGCATCAAGGTATTCAGGGGGGCATCCTGGTAGAAATCAGCCTCTCGGGAAATCTTGCCCTGACGGTGGATGGGGTGGCTCTCGGAGGAAGGAAGGGCCAAGCCCCACACCGGCATCGCAGCCCCGCTCACCGCCGGGAACGCCAGCGGCACATCGGTGTATTCATCGGTGATCACGGGGCCGAAGTCATCCCTGGCCCCAGGTGTGTTGGGGTTCCCGGCCACAGTGATTCGTGTCGGCAGGTTCCGGGTGTGCACGGTCGTGCGAAGGGCGACGGGATTCACTGGCAGCCCGCTCGCGAGGGAACCGGATGGATTGGCCCAGCTCTTGAGATCAAACCCGTCGTAGGCAGTCAATTCGTACGGCGAGGTGCCCAACTCGCTGGGCGCGGTTGGCGTGCCAGAGCCTGTGAAGGCTTCTTCAAACAGGATGGCGGCCGTGGCCAGCAGGTAGCCCTGGGGCCCTGCCACGTCCATGCCTTCCACATAGGATGGATGGGTCAGCCGCAAGGCACGGTAGGGTCCCGCCGGGTTGGAGGTCGGATAGTGCAGGATCGCCGTGGCGCTTTCATGTTCCGTGCAGGTCCAAGTGGTCGGACCATTCTCCAGGTATTGCGTAGGGACCCAGGTGGGTTGGGTCCTGAGGATCTTGAAGGACTCGTCCGCGATTCCTGCCCTCAGCGTGTCTTGGCGGATGATCTGAGTCACTCCGTTGTCGAGGCTCTGTCCGAGGCCCTCCAGTGCATCTTCAGATCCGCGGGCATACGTGAATCCCGTCCAGGTTCCATCGCACTTGCTGAAGCTGAGCTGGGACAACCGCGTCACATGGCCATAGCTGAAGGTTTCTTTCAGCCCGTTTGGATAATTGATCTCCGTTGGGTTCCCCAATGGAAAACCCTCGACATATTGGGTCCAGAGAATCGAAACAGTCTGGGAGCTGCCATCAGAAGCTGTTTGGGTGATCGTGGAAGGGAGGAACCCATCATCCCAGATCCCCTCAGGCAAGGGGGTCTGGGTCAGGGAATAGCCTGGGCACCATGGAGCAGCCAGAGGGAAGAATCGTTGCTTGGCCCGGAAGTGCCCCGGCAGAGTGGCCGAGGGAAGATTCAAACTGTTCGTGACCTGGATGGTTCCGGCCATGCTTAAAGAATTCGGATAGCTGTACAGAAGGTTTCCGGACACATCCGTCTTGCTGAGCGTCGTGGTCTGCGGAGCCCCTGATGGGGTGAAGGACAGCGAAAGGTTGTTTGCCGGGGCAACCATGTCCTGAATCTGGATGCTGGTGACGGCGTAGAACCCCGTGGCCACCTCCGTCTGGACCTCGTCCACCGTCACGTGGTCCGACCATAGGTTCGTGAAATGCGTCACCACATGGCCTGCCAGGGTGCCGGTCCTTTGAGTCCAGATGGCGTTTGGACCATCAATGACGACGTAGCCTCCTCCAATTGGAACAATCGTGGTGGTGGTGGTGTCCGTGTTCTTGTTGTAATGCTCGACTGAGGCCAGGTAATTGAAGCCCAGCAGGAATTTCGTTCCATCGCTGGAGGGGATGGCACCTCCCAGATGCAGCTGCCCGCCGTCATAGTCGATGGCCGCTTGCGGTGGCGTGGGCAGGACATGGCGGTCAGCCATGGCCTTCACAAAATCCGCCGTGGTTGGCATCTTCCCGGAGCTGTGATTCCGGTAGAACACCAGCGATTGCCCATCAAGCATCACCGTGGTCTGAAGGGGGCTGTCCCCAAAGGTGTCCGGCGACGGCCACACCACCGGTCGGAAGCTCCCCCCGACAAAGGATGTTCCTGAAGATCCTGCAAAATAGGAGTGCAACCCGTCCTGGTTGGAAAAGGAGTAGCTGAAGCCCAGGGGGATCCGGCCGGGGAGCCGTGGACCCAGGGGAACCCGCAGGTTCAGATTGCCGCTGACAGCATCCACCGATCCGAGGCCCACCTTGATGGATCGGCGCGATAGCGGGGTTTCATGGGCAGGATCCCCCTCTGAGCCCGCAAAAGCCAAGCTCACCATGAGCAACAACACCCACGTCACACGCATATGGATGCGCATGCAACCTCCGAATCATTAAAAAATGGCTTGAATGGAGACTATTCAACCCAAGAACCGAAGTGGTGTTAAAAATTGTTAAAGTTTTTATGCCTCTACTTGTAATGCATGTTTGATGAATTAAAAAATGAATAACGGCTTGTCATTGCCTTTCTTTTTTCTAGCCAATGATTGGGATTTCAACCTTCTAAGTTCATTTCCATCTCTCAATTAAAAAGAAATCAGAACCTTGTTTGAGTGAAGGAGAGGCCGAAGGTCACCCAGGGCTGGCCCAATGCCGCCTGGTTACCCTCAAGGCCTCTACCCGGGCGCGACTGTTTGCACCGCGTGCGCCGCTGTGCTCACCAAGGGTGCGGGGGGGCCTGGGTGGTGACTCGATTGCGCGCTGGTGATCCGATTCCGGGCCCGCGTGTGGTCTGATAGATCAGATATGACTGAGCCCACCCCCTGCCTCGAGGCCGTGAACCTCCAGAAGCGCTACGGCGACCGCACCGTGGTGCGGGACGTGAGCCTCTGTGTGGGCACCGGCGAGGTGGTGGGGCTGCTCGGGCCCAATGGTGCCGGCAAGACCACCACGTTCTACATGGTGGTGGGCGTGGAGGCGCCGGACCGGGGCGGCATCCGCTGGCTGGGCCAGGATGTCACGGCGCTCCCCATGCACCGGCGGGCGCGGCTGGGCATCGGCTACCTGGCGCAGGAATCCAGTGTCTTCCGTGGGCTGACGGTTTGGGAGAACCTCATGGCCCTGGCGGAGTTGCAGCCGATTTCCAAAGGGGACCAGAAGGATCGTTGTGAACGGCTCCTGGCGGATTTCCACCTGGGCAAGGTGCGGGACACCCTGGGCATGAGCCTGTCCGGTGGCGAGCGGCGGCGCTGTGAGCTGGCGCGGGCCCTGGTGACCGAGCCCCGGATCATGCTCCTGGACGAGCCCTTCGCGGGGGTGGATCCCAAGTCCGTGCTGGAGATCCAGGGTCTCATCGACAACCTCAAGGCGCGAGGCATCGGCGTCCTGATCACAGATCACAACGTCCGCGAGACCTTGCAGATCGCCGATAGGGCTTATATCTTGGCGGACGGGATGATCATGAAACACGGCCTGCCCAGCGAGATCGCAGAGGATCCGGACATCCGCCGGGTCTACCTGGGCGACCGGTTCAGGTTGGATTGATGGCAGCCGGCCCGTTCCTCTCCCAACGCCTGGCCCAGAGCCAGACCCTCGCGCTCACGCCTGCCATGCAGCTGAAGCTCAAGCTCTGGCAGATGAACCTGCAGGAGCTGTCGCAGACCGTCGAGCGGGAGCTCGAGGAAAACCCCCTGCTGGAACTGGCCGATGACGGCGACGAGATACCCACCCTTGAGGCCCTGGAGGAGGGCCGCGAGTCCGATGTGACGGAGGGGTCCGCCGATCAGACCGCCGACAGCGTGGAACTGCCCGAGGGGGTGGACACTGTGGATCTGGGACCGATCCTGGATGCGGCGGGCGAAATGAACCCCGATGGCGATCTGGAGAAGTTCACGGAAGAGGGTGTGGCCCAGGTCCAGGAAACCGAACTGGGCGCCGAGAACAGCTGGGACACGGACATGCCCCGCACCAGCAACCTGCCAGAGGAGGACCGCCTGTCGTGGGAGGACCGCCTCAGTGCCTACGAGTCCCTCCAGGACCATCTGGTGAGCCAGCTCTACGAGACGCTGGAGCACGAGGACCCCAGGGGCCTGATCGTGGAGCGCCTCATTGATCGCCTGGACCCCAAGGGCTTCCTGCGCCTGGATCCAGACCAGCCCTCGGTGGAGGCCACGCCCGCCACTCTGGCCGCGGATCTGGGCATCACCGAAGAGGCCTTGCGTGCCGCACTGGATGTCCTCCAGGAATTCGATCCCTCGGGCGTGGGCTGCTTCACCGTGCAGGAGAGCCTGCTGCTCCAGCTTCGCCACGCGGGCGCTGAACCGGACGACCTCGCCGTCCGCATCATCCAGGACCACTCAAGCCTGCTGTCCCAGCGGGAGAGCGCCAAGCTGCGCCGGGCCCTGGGGTGCTCCGATGAGGAGCTCTGCCTGGCCATGGAACAGCTCAAGCATCTCAACCCGTCGCCGGGCAGGGCCTTCGATCCCGAAGGCGAGCGCGTGGTGAAACCCGACGTGGTGGTGCTCAAGGGCGAGGACGGCAACTGGAAGATCTACCTCAATGACGAAGGCCTGCCCCGGCTCAAGGTGAACGGGGACTACCAGCGGTTCCTGGCCTCCAGCGACGCCAAGGCCGACAAGGATTTCATACGTGAGCGGTTCCGCAGCGCCCGGGACTTCATCCGCGGCGTGGAGGACCGGAACCGCACCGTCCTGCGCGTCTCGGCGCAGATCGTGGAACTACAGAAGGAATTCCTGGAGCACGGCATCGAAAGCCTGAGGCCCATGGTGCTGCGCGATGTGGCCGAGGCCACGGGGTTCCACGAGAGCACCATCAGCCGGGTGGTGAAGGCCAAGACCATCCACACGCCCCAGGGGCTCTACGATCTGAACTACTTCTTCTCCGCGCGGCCGAAGGATTCGGATGTATCGGCCACCGTGGTCAAGCACCGCATCAAGGCCTTCGTGCAGGCCGAGGATCCTGCCAAGCCGCTGTCCGATGAGGCCATTGCAGGCCTGCTGGAGCGGGACGGCATCAAGGTCGCCCGCCGAACCGTGAACAAGTACCGGGAGGAAATCAAGATTCCTCCAGCTTCCCAGCGCCGGCGCCGATAGCAGGGTTGAGGTCCCTTCCTTGTGCCGGATCCACGATCCCCGGGCCACCAGGCCCCTTTCAGGAGTGTCCCATGAAGGTCAACTACACCGGCCGCCACGTGGAGCTCACCGAGCCCCTCAAGCAGTTCACGAAGGAGCGGCTGGACAAGATGGCCACCTACCTGGACGACATCATCGACGTCCATGTGATCCTGAGCGTGGAGAAGCACCGCCACGAGGCTGAGATCACGCTGAAAACCCGCGCGAGCGCCTTCATCGCTTCTGCGACCACGGATGACATGTACTCGAGCATCACCCAGGCTGTTGAAAAGCTGGATGTGCAGGCCCACAAGCTCCAGGACAAGCGCAACACCCGCCCCCACGAAAGTGCCAAGGCCGGCGCCGTCGAAGAGTAGCCATTCCCTCTTTTCCTGATCAAAGGCGGCCCAGAAGGGCCGCCTTTGATATCCTTGAAGGTCCGGAGACTGCCATGCCCGATCCCACCCATCTCTATGCCCCGAAGACCACCACCGAGCCCACGCAGATCTGCGAGAAGTGCCGCAGCCCCTACACCCTGGAGCATTTCCAGCATGGTGTGGAAGGCCAGGAATGCGTCTGCCGCCGCTGCCTCCAGGTGATGGGGTACAAGGTCTAGACATGCTGAGGACCCTCGACACCCCCGAGGCGATCCTGGAGGGCGTCCTCCAGGGGCGCCGGATCACGGCCGCCGAAGCGCTGCTGCTCATGGAGCGGGCGGAGCTGCCGGACCTCGCCGTGGCGGCCACCGCCGCCCGGGACCGCCACAACGATCCCCTGCGGGTGAGCTACGTCATCGACCGGAATGTGAACTACACGGACGTCTGCAACGTCTACTGCACCTTCTGCGCCTTCTACCACAAGCCCGGGGACACCCGCGGCTACGTGCTCACGAAGGAGCAGCTCAAGCAGAAGGCCGAGGAGACCAAGGCCATCGGCGGCACGGGCTTCCTGCTCCAGGGCGGCGTGAATCCGGACCTGCCCTGGGACTACTACCTGGACCTGGTGCGCTACCTCCACCACGACCTGGGCATCTGGGTCCACGGTTTCTCGCCGGTGGAGATCCAGATGATGGCCAAGCTGAGCGGCCAGACGCTGGGCAAGACCATCGCGGACCTCCGCGAGGCGGGTCTCGGCTCCATTCCCGGCGGCGGCGCGGAGATCCTGGTGGACCGCATCCGCAAGAAGATCGCCCCCCTCAAAGGCGGCCGCGAGAAGTGGCTCGAGGTCATGGAGGCCGCCCACGAAGTGGGTGTGAAAACCACGGGCACCATGATGTTCGGCATCACGGAAACCCTGGCCGAACGCATCGAACACCTCGAAGCGCTGCGTGATCAGCAGGACCGGGCCCTGGCGCGGAACAACGGCGGCGGCTACACGGCCTTCGCCGCCTGGCCCTTCCAGAGCGGCCATACGCCCTGGGAAGGCAAGGTGCCCAAGCCCACGGACGTGGAGTACCTCCGCACCATCGCCATCGCCCGCATCTTCCTGGACAACTTCGCGCACATCCAGAGCAGCTGGGTCACCATGGGCCGCAAGACCGGCCAGCTGGCCCTGCACTACGGCTGCGACGACATGGGCAGCCTCATGCTCGAAGAG
>DASXVC010000043.1:0-28343 GCA_036504495.1 Geothrix sp. | reverse complement strand
ACGGGGCCGCTTTCACGTTCACGGGAAGGAATCAGAAGACCCAGCCGAAGCCCACCTTCACGAAGTCGGTGCTGGGGGGATCGCCGGCGTTGACATCGTTGCCGGTGAGGGTCTTGTGGAAGGTGGCTTCCAGGGTGAACCGCGCACCGGCATCGTAGCCGAAGCTGTGGCCGATGCCGATGGAGCCGCCCAGCCGGCTCTTGCGGGTGGTGTCGGTGTAGTCGTACAGCGGGTCGCCGAAGCTGCGGTCGAACTGCTCGAAGTCGGCGGAGAGGCCCGTCACGAAGTAGAGGCCCCGATGCCGGAAGGCCGTGCCCTGGGGGAAGATCTGCAGATCGCCGCCCAGGTTGAACTGGGAATGGCGCAGGTTGATGGTGGTCTCACCCGGGGCCCGGTTGGTGCCGTTCTCCGCCGATCCGCTGAGGTTCAGACGGATGGCCAGGGTGCGGTCCACCGGGAAGCTGACCGTGAAACTGCCCCCGATCCCCACATCGTAGGTTTCCTTTTGGGCCGGAATGACGTAACCCGCGCTGGGGCTGTAATACGGGGAATAGGTCTTGCTCGCGAAGTCCCCCGTGGGAAACAGCAGGTTCAGGCTGAAGCCCATGTGCGGGCTCTGGGCCTGGAGTGCAGCGCCCGAGGCGAGGAGCAGGGGGAGCAGGAGCATCGTGGCGGATCGGCGCATGGGGCCTCCAGAAGGGGTGTCGCAAGGGCTACGCTGCGAGGGGCGTGCCAGCTTACGGCAAGCAGCATCAATCCTTGGATGGAGCGGAGCATACTCCGGTTGAAGGCCCCCTGTGATCGCTGCGTTTTGCCTCGACGTGGTGCGGGATTGCAACAGCAGGCTTTGGGCCGGGACCGCGATGGCCTACTCTGGACAGAACGAGGGCGATTCATGGTGTGGAAGCAGGATCTGGCGAAGTTGAAGCAGCAGATGAAACCGGAGGAGCCGGCTTCACGTGCGCCCAAGCCCCAGCCCAAACCCGCGCCCAAACCTGGACCCATCGTGCTGGCCGACGAGGACGCCGTCTTCCTTTCGGCCATGGGGCTGAAGCCTGCGGCCCCCCGTCCTGCCAAGGCCGATCCTTCCCCCGCCCCCGCCCAGGCGGCCCCTACACCTCCGCCCCCCCCTCCAGAGACCTTTGAAGAGGCCCTCAAGGACCTGAAGGGACTGAAACCGCTGGCCCGGGGCCCCAAGGCCCAGTCTGCCCCGGCCCAGGCCACTCCCTCCCAAGCCCCCCCGGTCCCGGTGGTGGCCTCTGTCCCCCAGCCTCCCGCAGCCCCCCCCGTGGAGCTGCCCCCACCTGCACCCGCCGAGGTGGCCACCTCCGCCGTTGTTCCTGATGAACCGCCTCCCGGCTCGCCGGAGTTACACCCACCTTCCGCCGCGCCGGTCCGGTTCCAGCTGGCGGCGGGCATGGCCATCGAAGTCGATGGGGTGCTGGATCTCCGCGGCCACTCGCTCCAGGACGCCATGGAGCGCCTGAAGGACCGCCTGGGGGACGGCCTTGTCCTGGGTTGGCGCAGCCTCCAGGTCATGCTTGGCCCGGACCCCAAGCTCCACGAAGGCCTGCTGGCCCTGCTGGCTTCCGGCGAAACCCCCATGGTGGCCCGCTACGCCCAGGCGCCCGTGCCCATGGGCGGCAGCCAGGCCTGGCTGCTCTATCTGGTCCCATCCCCGCCCCAGTCCTGACCCGAGCGTATCGAAATGGAGCCCCCTCGATGAGTTTACTGGCGGTAGGCAGCGTTGCCTTCGATGACCTGGAAACCCCCTTCGGCCGCCGCGAGCGCGCCTTGGGCGGCTCTGCGACCTACTTCGCCCTGAGCGCCAGCCGCTTCCATCCCGTGCGCATCGTGGCCGTGGTGGGCGAGGACTTCGGCCCGGACCAGATGCGTGTCTTCGAGGGCCGCCCCATCGACCTGACAGGCCTGTCGAGGGTCAAGGGCCTGAGCTTCCACTGGAAGGGCGCCTACGGCTATGACCTGAACGAGGCCAAGACCCTGGCCACGGACCTGAACGTCTTTGCGGACTTCAAGCCCGACCTGCCCCCGGCCTACCGGGAATCCCAGCATCTGTTCCTCGGGAACATCGATCCGGTCCTCCAGCTGGACGTCGTGCGCCAGATGGCCAAGCGGCCCCGCTGGATCGCCCTCGACACCATGAACTACTGGATCCGTGGGGCCCGCCCGGCGCTGGAGGCGGTCCTCAAGGAAGTGGACATCCTCCTGGTGAATGATGCCGAGGTGCGGGAACTCACCCAGGAGTACAGCCTCATCAAGGCCTACCGGAAGATCCGGGCCATGGGCCCCGGCATCCTCGTGGTCAAGCGCGGGGAATACGGCGTGGCCCTCTTCACGCCCGAAGGGATCTTCGCCGCCCCGGCCTACCCCCTTGAGACCGTGTTCGATCCCACCGGGGCCGGGGATACCTTCGCGGGCGGCTTCCTGGGCTACCTCGCCTGGATCGAGCGGATGGATGTCACCGCCCTGAAGCATGCCACCCTCGTCGGGTCGGTCATGGCCAGTTTCACCGTGGAACAGTTCTCCACGGAACGCCTTGAGCAGATCACACAGGACGAAGTCCGCAACCGCTTGGCATTATTTTCAGATATGATCCGCGTCGAAGACCTATAATCAGCACCACCTAATCTTCTGGGGGTCCCTGATGCACCAGCCCTATCGCCTGTATGTCGGTCGGCTGCGCGCCCTTGCGATGGCGCCCGGCTTCTTTGCGGCCCTGGCGCTCGCGGCCCCTGGCCTTGTGGCCCAGGAGCCCGCTGGCACAATCAAGGTCGAGACCCACAGCTCGAAATGGGATTATCCCAAGGAACTCAAGGTACCCGAAGGTTCCCGCACCCATCTCGTCGAGAAGGGGGACACCCTCTGGGACCTGGCCGGGAAGTACCTCGGCAACCCCTACACCTGGCCGCAGATCTGGGAGCTGAACCAGTGGATCAAGGATCCGCACTGGATCTACCCTGGGGACCCCCTGATCATCGACTTGACCCGGGCCGTGGCCACCGCCGGTTCGGTTCCGGATGCGGTCACCAACCTCCGGCCCGACCAGCGCCGGGCCGATCCCAGCGCCGTCCGGCGGCCTGAACTGGGCTTCGGCTTCCAGGACTTCATCCAGCTCCCCTTCTTCGCTCCCGAGGGCGCGGAGGCCCACTACAAGAGCCAGGGCGCCTTCACCCTGACCTCCAACCGCCGCGAGGACCGTCAAAACCTCATGGAAGGTGAAACGGTCTACATGAACGGGGGCAGCGAACAGGGTGTCAAGACCGGCGACCGGTTCCTCATCCTCAAGACCGTGGCGCGCAAGGTAGTCCACCCCACCGCCAAGCGGAAGCTTGGCGACGTGGTCCAGCAGGTGGGCGTGATCCGCGTGGTCACCCCCCTGGCCAAGGGCTCCGTGGCGACCATCGAACGCTGCCTGGAGGGTGTGGAAGTGGGCGACCACCTGGTGCGCTTCACCGAACCCGCGAACCTGCCCCTCCAGCTCAGGACGGACACCACCGATCCCGTGAAGGTGGCCGCGAACTCCCCCGTGGTGGTCTACGCCCGGGATGCCCGCCAGCACACCGCCATCGGTGAGATGGTGATCCTGGACAAGGGCAGCAACGATGGCTTGAAGGTCGGTGATGTGCTGCTGGCCGTCCGCATGAAGACCTTCGCCGTAGGCACGGACGGCGACAAGAAGGGCGCCACGGAGACCACCACCCACTACCTCGGCCAGGCCCTGGTGGTGCGGGTGGACGCCCAGACGGCCACCTGCCGCCTGCTCCGGTCCAACGAGGAGATCATCCTCGGCGATGTCCTGACCCGCTGACCGGCACCACCACCGACTGTTGGGGCCCCTCCGGGGGCCTCAGCTGTTTTCACGCCTCAGTTCCAGCACCACCCGCCGGCCCCGGGTGGGCAGCGCATAGGGATGGGGGACCGCAGTCCACCCGGCCGGCAGAGGCTCCTCAGCCCCCTCCGGCCCCTTGAGCGCCAGGAATGGCGCGCCTGCCTTCCCGTGCCGGGACCACCAGCCTGCCAGCTGGACCAGAGACCCCAGCGCCTTGGCTGTGCCCAGGTCCGCTTCCAGGGAAGACAGGTCTTCCAGGCGGCCCTGCACGGCCTTGAGGTTGGGGACCGGCAGTTCCAGAGCCGCCTGGCGCACGAAGGCCAGCTTCTTGGCCGAAGCATCCACCGCCAGCACTTCCAGGTCCGGGCGGGCCAGGGCCAGCACCACCGCCGGGCAGCCCATCCCCGTCCCCAGGTCCGCCACCCGGCTCCCCGGCGCGAGGGGTTCCAGAAAGGGCAGAAGCGCGGCGGCATCCAAGATCAATTCTTCCCAACGCTCAGCTTGGGGCAAAGAGGTCAGTGCATGGGTGCGGTTCCAGCGGTCCAGCAGGACCAGGTATCGGCGCAGGGGGGCAGCGAGGGGAGTTGGCAGGCGGGGGTCCATGCCTCCAGGATGCCAGGGAATCCCCATGTTCCTTGAAACCTCTTCACGCCATCTACTTGTCCTTTATATTCAGCATTTTTGAACAATTCTGGACGAATTTCACTTTTTACCAACATTTGTGCCGATACGGCCAACATCGATGCATTTCATGCACCTAGAATGAAGACGTTGACGAATGGCCCAATAGAGCGCATCATTAACCCCCTTTGACTGATCTTCCACAGGAGTCGGCCATGACTGAGAACAAGCTGCCCTTTCAGATCGATTGGTCGAGCCGCAGCAAAATGCGCGGGCCTGGCGAGCAGTCCCTCGGCAAGCTGCTCCACAGCCTTCGAGATCGGCTTGCGCCATCGGCACAGGGCGTATCACTGACTTATGTCGATGATCGCGGCATGAGAAAACTCAATCGCGAACACCGCGAAAAAAACATGACCACCGATGTGCTGAGCTTCCCCTCCAGCACGGAGAAGGGTGCCTTTCCCCACCTCGGCGACATCGTGATCAGCCTTCCCACTGCCGAGAAAATGGCCAAGAAATTCGGTGTCAGCCGCCGCCGGGAAGTGGAGACACTGGTGATCCACGGCTTCCTCCATCTCTGTGGCCACGACCACGAGAAGGATCAGGGCGAGATGATGGCGCTCCAGGCGCAGCTCGAACGCGAATTGCTGGAGACCGAGCCCCTGTCCATGAGCCTCAAACGGGGCCGCAAGCCCGGCAGCAAGGTCAAGAAGCTCAAGGATGGTTCCCGGGTCGTGGTGACCGGCCGGGCCGCCGCTGCCCTGGTCCGCCGGGAGCGTGTGAAAAAAGAGAAGAAGGTCAAGGTCCGCAAGACGGCCAAGCCCAAGGAGCCCGCCGTGAAGCGCGGCCCTGGCCGCCCCCGCAAGGAGGCCGTCGCCGCCCCCGCCAAGCGGGTAGTCCGCCGCCGCCGGCCGAGCCCCTCCCGCAGTGGCGTCATCGGCTAAGATCAAACAGGCCCAGAACCCGTAACCTGCGCATGGAAAAAGAGGCCGAAGGCCGATAAAATGGCCCTTTGGCCCGGTCTTGGGCCGCGCCATCGGAGCTTTCGTGATCAACCTCCTGTTTGGCCTGGGCGCCGCCCTCGCCGTGATCCTGCTGTCCTTCGTGCTGCACATCAGCCCGTGGATCAGCGTTCCGCTCGGCGTGCTGGCCGGTGGTGGCCTCTTCATCTGGCTGGGCAGGAAGGTGCAGCAGGAGCTGGAGCGCATCTTCACCCGCGCGGGCGAACTGATGAAGAAGCAGCAATTCGACAAGGCCATCGAGGCGATGAAAGAGGGCTACCGCTTCGCGCCCAAGCAGTTCCTCGTGAAGGGCAGCATCGACGGCCAGATCGGCGTGGTGCAGTACCTCCGCAAGAAGAACGAAGAAGCCGAGCCTCTGCTGGCCTCCGCCTCCATGCAGCACTACATCGCCAAGGCCATGCTGGGCATCCTCCAGTGGAAGCGCGGCGAGAAGAAGAAGGCCAAGGAGACCTTCACCCTGGCCCTCAAGGCCGGCAAGAAGGAGAGCCTGCTCTACGGCGTCTATGCCTATGTGCTGGTGGAGATGGGCGAGCGTGACAAGGCCATCGAGGTCCTGAACCAGGGCCTCGGCATCTGCAAGGGCGACGAGCGCCTCATCACCAACCGGAACCTGTTGCAGAACGGCAAGGCCCTGAAGATGAAGGTCTACGGCGAGCAGTGGTACCAGTTCCTCCTGGAACGCCCCATGATCCGCCAGGAGGCTCCGGCCTTCGCGCGGGTTTCCCGTCGCGCCCTTCGCGGGTGATGTCCCTGCGGAATCGCCGCTGCGCGTCGATTCCGCAGCATTGAAAAGATTTTTTCAACTTTCGGCAACCGCTGAGCGGTTGCCGCACAGAACGAACGATTGAAGGAGCAACCCCTATGTCCGGCCACAGCAAATGGTCCACCATCAAGCACAAGAAGGGCGCCGCTGATGCCAAGCGGGGCAAGGTCTTCACGAAGATCCTCAAGGAGATCACCGTGGCCGCCCGCCTGGGCGGTGGCGACGTGAATGCCAACCCCCGCCTGCGCCTGGCCGTGGACCAGGCCAAGGGCAGCAACATGCCCAAGGACAACTGGGAGCGCGCCATCAAGAAGGGCACCGGCGAACTCGAGGGCGTGACCTATGAGGAAGTGGTCTACGAGGCCTACGGCCCCGGTGGCGTGGCCATCCTGGTCGAGGCCATGACGGACAACAAGAACCGCACCACGCCTGAGGTTCGGAGCTACTTCACCAAATTCGGCGGGGAGCTGGGCGCCATGGGTTCGGTGGCCTACCTGTTCAGCAAACAGGGCCAGATCGTGGTGGAGCCCGAAGTCTCCGAGGACCAGATCATGGAAGTGGCCCTGGAAGCTGGCGCCGACGACGTGGTCAACGAGGGCGAGGCCTGGGTCATCAAGACCAGCCCCGAGGCCTACCAGGCCGTGAAGGATGCCGTGGACGCCGCCAAGCTCCCCGTCATCGAAGCCAAGATCATCATGGCCCCCAGCACCAGCACGGCTCTCGAAGGCTCCAAGCTCGCCAGCTTCCTCAAGCTCGTGGATCTGCTCGAGGACAACGACGATGTGCAGAATGTGTGGCACAACGGCGACTATGAGGAACCCGAAGACTGAGGTTCCGCGCCACACACCCTCCGGGTGGACGCTGAGCGGCCGGGAATGCCCGGCCGCACGCGTCTTTGGCTGCCCGCGATCGCAGGCCGCACCGCGGCCTGCTCCCACTCCCCCGCTTCGCGGGCTCGCGGAGCGGGGCCCCCGGCACAACGGCGACTACGAGGAACCCGAGGACTGAGGTTCTAGACTTAGCGTTCGGCAAGCTCGGGGCGCCTTTCGGCGCCTCGAGCTATTCCTGCGCCTGCGGCGCAGGAGAATGCTCAGCTGTCACGAGGCTGGCATCAGACTTCCCCACCGCCAGGATGGGGAACCTCGGGGGTTCACCCCACATGCCGTCGCCGCGGATGAGGGCGCTGTGGAAGGTGCCCCAGTAGGCCAGGCTGTCGGTGCTGCGGGGGTCCAGGAGGTAGAAGGCCAGGCGGCCCAGGGGCTGGTTCAGGGGGATGTAGAGGGCGCGGTCCAGGTCTCCGGGTGTCCAGGGCATCTGCAGCTTCTTGAGGGCGGGTTCGGCCTTCCAGGCCCCTTGCAACTCCAGTGTGAACACGCCCTGGTAGGCGGAAGCCGACAGCTTGCGGCTGGCCTCGTGGAAATGCAGCACAGCCAGGTTCCGTGGCCTCGCGCTGCCCTTGATGACCTTCAGGCCATGGGCCTGGAGCAGGGGCAGCACGGTGGGCGCGAAGGCCGGATCCACCAGGTAGCCCGCCGGGAGGTTCACGAAGTCCTGGCCTTCGAAGCCCACGAAGCTGGGCAGTTCCAGACGCGTGCGGCCCTTCTCGCCCACCAAGCGGCCCTGCCCGTCGCGGATGGGGTCCACCCAGTCGAACGCGGCGCGTTCGACTTGTTTCAGCTTCGCTGAAAGGGGGAGGGACACGGGTCCCTTCTTCCAGGCCTCCATCCATCGGGCCTGGGACTCCTGGATCTGGCCCCGGATCTCGCCACGGTGCTCCGCCATCCAGCCCAGGCAGGCCAGCACGAAGCGGCGGGTGTCGGAGATTCGGTCGGGCCAGCTGCGGTAGACGTAGCTCTCGGAGAGCACCGCCAGGCGGTTGCGCAGGGCGGGATAGTTCGTCAGCAGCCGGGGGTGGGCATCGTAGGTCTCCCAGGCCGTGGGCGGCTTCTCCGCCGTGGGCTTGTAGGGGACGAAGTTGCCGTAGTCGTAGGTGGGCATGCCCTCGGCCTTCAGCTGCTCGCGCACCGCCACGAGCAGCTTCCGGTTGAAGGCCAACAGGTCCCCGTCCGCCCCCAGGGTGCAGGCCGGCCCATGGGTGAGGTGGAAGCCGTGGGTGCTGCCGTTGGTGGTGTGCAGGTCCAGCACCGCCGCGGGATCGAAGTCGCCCAGCATGGCCAGGAGCCAGCGGGTGTTGGGCGCGGCGGCCTTCATGAGGTCGCGGTTGAGGTCCAGGCCCAGGGCGTTCTCCCGCCGGCCCACGCCACTCTCCGTGGGGTTGGGCTGCCAGGGCCGGATGGCGGGATCCAGGGCATCCGTGCCGTCGGCGTTGTAGGCGGGCATCACCACCAGGTCCAGGTTCCGCCGCAGCGCCGGGTGCCTGCCCTGGAGCAGCTCGCGGAGGATCTGCTGGATGGCCTCCTTCCCTTCGACTTCTCCGGCATGGATGTTCGCGTTCACGTAGACCCGCAACGGGTCCTGGCCTGTCCCCTTCAGGCGCCAGGCCAGCAGGGGCTTGCCGGTTTCCGTGGCGCGGGGGGCACCCTTCGGCTGGTAGGGCTCCAGGCCGGGGGCCTGCTTGCGCAGGGCCTCCATGAAGGCCCTGACCTCGGCCACCGTGGAGGTCCACTGAAGCTGCGTGCGTTCCGGGACAGTCTGGGGCCATCCGGCGAGAAGACTGGTTCCCGCCAGGGCCCACAGCAGGCGCCGCATGTCAGCGGGCGGTGAAGGCCGTGCCCGCGGTGGACGGAATCTCGGGGCCCGCTTTCACGGGGCCTCCGAAGAGCCCCTTGTTGTAGACCGTGAAGCTGGTGGCCAGGAAGAGCACCAGGACCAGCAGGGCCGAGCCCCGCTTCCCCGCGGCCAGGGCCTTGGGCGTCATCTCGGACAGCCCCACCAGCACGAAGACCAGCAGCAGCTTGATGTGGAAGTAGTGGCCGTGCTTCAGGGGGTTCTGCCCGCCCTGGATCATCAGGACCAGCAGACCAACGCCCGCGATGAGCGCGAGACGGAAGGACCAGCCCACCACCTTGGACCAGATGGTGGCGGCCAGGCCGCGGATGTCTTCACGCCCTTCCTCGAATCCGGACAGGAGCAGGGCCACCACGGCCGCGCCGCCACCGACAGTGAGGGTCACAAAGTGCAGCCAGCGGAGGAGGTTCACAGCTTCGAGCTTGAGGTTCATGGTTGCCTCTGGATGGGGAATCCCAGGTTAGCAGCCCTGGTAGGCTCAATGGATCTGGAGGATGTCATGGCCAAGTTGCGCGTCGCCGTCGTCGGTGTGGGACATCTCGGGCAGCACCACGCCCGGATCGCGGCCTCCGCCCCGGACGCCGTCCTCGCTGCCGTGGTGGATCCCGATGCCACCCGCGGTCCCGAGATCGCCGCCAAGTTCGGCGCGCCCTGGGCCGCCTCGCTGGACCAGATCCTCTCCAGCGTGGACGCCGTGCAGATCGCCGCCCCCACGGGCTTCCACCATGCCCTCGGCCTCCAGGCGCTGAAGGCCGGCAAGCACGTCCTGATGGAAAAGCCTCTGGCCGCCTCGCTGGAGGAGGGGGTGGCCCTGCTGAAGGCCTTGGCCGCGGCCCGCGCCACGAACCCGGGAATCGTGGCCCAGGTGGGCCACCTGGAGCGCTTCAATCCCGCCGTCACGGCCCTGCGCGACCGCGGCTTCAAACCCCGCTTCCTCGAGGCCGTGCGGGTCTCTCCTTTCCCCGCCCGCAGCCTCGAAGTGGACGTGGTCATGGATGTGATGATCCACGACCTCGACCTGCTCCGCGCCCTGGTGGGCCGGCCCGTGATCGACGTCGAGGCCGTGGGCGTGCCCGTCCTGACGCCCTACGCCGACCTGGTGAATGCCCGCCTGAAGTTCGAGGGCGGCGCCTTCGCCACCGTCACCGCCAGCCGTGTGGCCCGCAAGAAGGAGCGCACCCTGCGGGCCTTCGGTGACAAGGAATACGCCAGCCTCGACTTCGCCGCCCAGAAACTGGAGATTCTGAGGCTGGTCATGGGCCCCGACGGCCCCCAGGTCCACCCCGAGACCGCCGACATCGAAGAGGGTGAACCCCTGCGCCTGGAAATCGAGGCTTTCCACGCCGCCTGTCTGGGCCAGGGCACCGAGGGTGTCACCTGGGAGGAGGGCCAGGAGGCCATGCGCGTGGCCGACCAGGTGCAGAAGGCCGTGGCGAAGAGCCTCGCGGAGATCCAGAACACGTGAACAGGTTCTACGACCTCGCCTCTCTGACCAAGCCCCTGGTGACGGCGCCGCTGGCGCTGGCCTTCCTGGACCTGGATGCGGACCGGCGCTGGGCCCTGGGATTCCATGATCGCGACACGCCGCTCACGGCGCGGCAGCTGCTATCCCACACCTCCGGCCTGCCGCCCTGGCGGCCCTTCACCGGTGAATCCGTGGCGGCGCAACTCCGGCGCCCGGCCCCTGACCATCCCCTGCTCCGTCCCGCCACGCCTGGACTCGCCACCTACTCGGACATGAACTACCGCCTGTTGGCAGAGCTGCTGGAGGCCGAGACGGGCGTACCCTTCGCAAAGCTGGGCGCGGCCTCGGGCCTCAGCCCGGCTCCCTGGGTGGACAGCCCCGTGGAGGCTCCGGACGGCCCCGACGCCGCCGCCTGGGCCCTGGCCACGGATGTGCCGATGCCGCCTCGGGATCGCCACCTGCCCCACGATGCCAACGCGCGAGCCGGGATGCCCGGCCACGCAGGATTCGGCACCACGGCCCCGCAGCTGCGCGCCATGCTGCCCCGCTGGGTGGCGGCGGGGTGGCCGGACCGCATGGCGGTGGCCACTGCCGAAGGCGAGAACGGCGCCTGCTGGGGCTTGGGCCTTCAAGTGGCACAGGCAGGCGCAGGCCGATTTGGACAGTTGCTGTCGCAAATTCCCCAGGGCCTCGGCCTCCAAGTCCTGGAAGATTCCACGCAGGATGCTCCCGCCACACCGCCGGCCCTCGATCCGGAGCCCGGCCCGCCCTCAGGCTGGTGGTTCCACCTGGGCTACACAGGCCCGGCCCTGTTCTACCGGCCCACGGATCGCAGCTGCATCGCCCTGCTCCTCCACCGGCGCGGACCGGGGGGAACGCTGCTCGACATCGAGGCGCTTCGGGCCCGGCGCTGGGAGGCCTTGGCGCGATTCGTGGGACAATGCGGCGGATGAAGCCCCTCCTCGTTCCCGCCCTGGTCCTGTCGCTCGCTTCCGCCACCGCCGCCCAGCCCCCGCTGAAGATCGGCCTCGACACCCAGGCCACGGAATGGATCGTCTCGCTGGAAGGGGGCGGCCAGATCTGCGACCGGGCTGGAAAGCCACTGATGAAGCTGGCGCCGGACGAGAAGTTGCGCATCTGGTGGGACAGCCGCGGCTTGTCGGACCCCACCAGCGAATACCGCATCCAGGTGGGGCGGCCCCACACGGCCGCGGAGGCCACAGCCCTCATGAAACGCCTGAAGGACCACGGCGAGGCCCCGGACCGCGTGAAGGTCCCGGACGCCGAGACCTGGCGGGTGCTCACGGGGCATTTCCGCGAGGCCCCGGAAGCCGAATCCGTCCTCCAGAAGCTCCAGGACCTGGGCTTCGACGAGCTGTGGGTGGCCTCGGAACCCCGTGCCGGCCAGCCCCGCAAGGGGCGCGCTCTGTACGCCGTCAGCGACCGGTACGAGCGCCGGGCCCTGCCCCTGAATGGCGTGTGGCTGAAGCCCGCGGCCGAGTTGACCACCCTCCAGGGCAAGGGGCGCTACCGCGGCAAGGTCGAGATCTTTCCCAATGCCCTGGGCCGCCTGACGGTGGTGAACACGCTGGATCTGGAAACCTACCTCCGCGGCGTCGTGCCCAAGGAGATGGGCGCCTGGGAGTTTCCCAGCCTCGAAGCGCTGAAGGCGCAGGCCGTGGCGGCGCGCACCTACGCCGTGGCCAACCGCGGCAAGCGCGCGGCGGACGGCTTCGACATGGGCGATACCGTGGCCGATCAGGTCTACGGCGGGCGCGATGGCGAACAGTCCCTCACGGACCGGGCCATCCAGGAGACCGAGGGCCTCTTCGCCACCTACGGCGGCAAGCCCATCCTGGCCCTCTTCATGGCCAACTGCGGCGGCCACACGGTGGACGTGGCCCACGTCTTCGGCGGCGACGCACCCTACCTGAAGGCGGCTCCCTGCTATCCCGCCAAGCCCCTCACCCTGCCTTTCGCCTCGGGCCTCCCCATCACCGCCGAGACCCAGCAGCCCTGGCTCACCTGGGAACTGCTGCGGCTGGCGGCGGGGATCATGCCGGCCGAATGGCTCAGCGGTGAACGGCTAGCCCGCCCCGCCACGGCCGAGGATCTCGCGGCCCCCGTCCGTGCCCTTCAGCAGCGGCTGGGGATCGATCCGGCTCCGCTGGCCCGGGAGGGGAACCTCACCCTCAACCTGGCCCGGGCCCTGGGCTTCCACAAGGTGGTGGAGGGCCAGGAACGGCCCCAGGACGCGGCCTACTTCCTGCCCCTGGACCTGCCTGCGGGCGAGCGCCTGCTGGCGGCCTTCCTCACCCGGCGGGGCCTGGCCCCGGCCGCCCTCTGGGCCGCCAAGGAGCCGCCCACCCTGCGGCAGGCCCTCGTGGCCCTGGGCCGCATGTGGCAGGACCTGGATCCCCTCACGCCCGGCGAAGGCGCCCTCCTGATGGACCGGCAGGTGCGGCGGAAGCGCGGCGGCCCCGAACCACTCGCCCTTTCTCCGAAGCTGCTCCTCGCGGAAGAGGCGCCGGACGGCAGCCTGCGCCTGGTGCCGAAGGCCGATATCCAGGTGGGCGACCGCCTGAAGTGGATTCCCGCGGAGGACGGCTCGGCCACCGTGCTGGTGCGCCGGCTCGATCCCGACGGCGCCGCCTGGGACCGCTACAATCCCACCGCCCACTGGCGGGTGGAGTATGCGGAGGCCGATCTGCTGGCCCTGGTGCGCAAGCGCATCAAGGTGGCCGGCATCCGTGAACTCAGGGCCCAGTACAACGAGGAGGGCCGGGTGCTCGACCTGACCCTGGTGGACAGCCAAGGCGCCCCGCACCGGGTCCACGGCATGCACATCCGCGGCCTCCTGGGCCTCAAGGACAACGTGTTCCGCTTCCTCACCCTGGGCCAGGGTGCACGCCGCCGCTGGGTCTTCTACGGCCGGGGCTGGGGCCACGGGGTGGGCATGTGCCAGACCGGCGCCTATGGCATGGCGCTCGAAGGGGCCACCTTCCAGCAGATCCTCGCGCACTACTACCCCGGCATCGAACTCCGCCGGGTCGATTGATTTTCAACCATTTAATCTCATTCAGGCATTGACTGAATCCGGGTGGCGCCCCAGGTTGACTTACCTGGGAGGGGGCATGTCGATGGATGCGTGGATTCTCGGTGCGCCGCTGAAGGTCCTGCGGCGGGAGGACCACCCGTACCGCGAAACCACCCTGGCCACCCTGGGCCGCCACGAGCTGGGCCTGAGCCGGCGGCAGACTCCGGCAGCCCAGCCGGGCTGCGAGATCTTCCTGGATGGACGGTCCATCTATCTGCCCGGAGCCGCCGCGCCTGATCGAGCCTGGTTCGACCTCTGCCGCGAGCTGGGCTACGAGCCCGCCCACCACTGGGACTGGGACCCGGCATTGATTCTGTTCCATCAGGTGCTTCCGGCCCTGGCGGCGGACTGGCACGAGCCACCCCTGGACCTGGATGCCCAGGGGCTTCCCGAGGGCATCCTGAGCCTGGCCGGACTGCGACAGACCTTCGCAGAGGCCGTGTCCGACCTGCGCCGGGAGTGCCTAGGCCCCGTGGGCGCCAAGGTGGCCGAGACCTTCGAGTGGCTGCCCCTCCGGGCGGTGGTCTTCCATGATGATGCCCAGCTGCCCCTGGATTTCGAAGGCGCCGGGCCTTGTGGACGGGTCTCCCTCTGGCTGGGCATCCACCGGGACCGGGCCGTGGCCATCGATGGGCCCGCGCCTGGCGGGACGGACCAGCGGCACTGGGTGGCCGGTGGTTCCGGGGCCCTTCCAGCCGTGGAGGCCTTCCTCAATGCCGCCGGCCTGGACCTGGAACCGCCCAAGGGCTTCGAAGCCGTGTTCAAGTCCGCGCTCTGGCACCTCTGTCACCGCCTCGAAGTGCCTCTGGACGCCTACCGCCGCACCTACCCCGTGGGCATCCCCTGGCACCATGATCAACGGGAACGCCTCCTGGGCCGCACCATCGTCGATGTGCGCGCCGGCGATCCCCCCATGCTCGTGCTGGATGACGGCACAGAGGTGGCTCTGGACCAGGGCCCCGTGCCCTCCTGGGAGCACGGCGGCATCTGACATTGTCTCGGCGCTCTGCGTTCAGCCCGCCGGTTCAGGCTGGCGGCATGGCTGAGCATGCCCCAACTTAGGGGACCTTCGAGTCGGTGGCAGGGCGCAGGCGCACCGCCGTGACCTTGTACTCCGGCGTGCCGGTGACGGTGTCCCGGCCGCTGCCAGTGGCAAGGTTCACGTAGGCGGCCACGGCGTGGAAGGTGGCGAAGGGCTCGCCCCGCCGGACTCGGTCCGTGGGGCGGACGCGAAGGGTGAAGGCCCCGTGGCGGCTCTGCACGAGAACCGGATCTCCCACCGAAAGCCCAAGCTCGGCTGCATCCTCGGGGTGGAGCTCCAGCTGGTCGTCGGCCCGCAACTCGCGGTTGCGGGTGCGCCCCGTCATGGTGGCCGCATTGAAGTGGAAGAGGCTGCGCCCCGTGTTCAGCAGGAAGGGGAACGCTTCATCGGGCGTCTCTGCACTGGGCGTCCAGGCCAGGGGCCGGAAGGCCGCCCGGCCACCGGCGAAAGCGCCCGCATGGAGCACAGCTGTGCCCGGGTGGTCCTCCGCCGGACAGGGCCACTGGAGGCCGCCTTCCCGATCCAATCGCGCGTGGCTGATGCCCGCAATGGCCGGCCAGACCTGGCGGGCCTCGTCCCACACGGCCGCCGCATCCGGGTGCCGGAAGTACCGGCCGGCGCCCAGCCGCTCCGCCAGGGCCGCGAGGATCGCCATGTCCGTGCGGCTTCCACCCTTGGGCGGTACCACCTGGCGGACGCGCTGGACCCGCCGTTCCCCGTTCATGAAGGTGCCTTCCTTCTCGAAGGGGCTGGCGGCAGGCAGGAAGACCGTGCCGAAGGCCTTGGCGGTCTCCGTGAGGAAGAGGTCCACCACGATGAGGGCGTCCAGCCCGTTGAGGTTCTCCGCGGTCTCCCGCGCATCCGGGTGGCTCAGCAGGGGATCGTAGCCGATCACCAGCAGGGCCTTCATCCGGCCCCCGCCCGCGGCATCGATCATCTCCAGGGCGTTAAGACCCGGTTCCTGGGGCAGCTCCGCGCCCCAGATCCGCACATGCGTTTCCTGGGCCTGGGCGACCTTCTGATACCCCGTGAGCCGGGAGGGTTCGCACCCCATCTGGGCGCTGCCCTGGACGTTGTTCTGGCCCCGCAGGGGATTCACACCGGCGCCGGGAACACCCACGTTCCCCGTGAGCAGGGCGAGGTGCGCCAGGGCAGCCACGCCATCCGTGCCCTGCCGGTGCTCGGTGACACCCAGGCCGTGGAAGATCATGGCGGGGCTCGTGGTGGCATAGAGCCGCGCCGCACGGCGGATGGCCTCCGGCTCGATCCCGCACAGGGCGCCCGCCCGCTCGGGCGTCCACCCGCGCAGAGAGGCTGCGAAGGCTTCCAGGCCCTCGGTGCGGGCCGCGAGGAAATCCAGATCCGCGAGGCCCTCGCCAAGGATCACACCTGCCATGGCCTGGAGGAGGGGGAGGTTCGTGCCGGGCCGTGGCGTGAGGTGGACCGTGGCCAGCTCCGCCAGCTCCGTGCGCCGCGGATCGATCACGATGAGCGGCACGCCCGCCCGGGCCCGCTGGCGGATGCGGGCCCCCACGATGGGATGGTTCTCCGTGGGGTTGGCGCCCACCACCATCAGCAGCCCTGCCCGTTCGATATCCGCGTAGCTGTTGGTGGCCGCGCCCGTGCCGAAGGCCTGGCCCAGGCCCGCGGCGCTGGGGGCATGGCAGACCCGGGCGCAGCAGTCCACGTTGTGCGTCCCCAGGGCGAGGCGCGCGAACTTCTGGGTCAGGTAGTTCTCTTCGTTGGTGGAACGGCTGGAGGCCAGCACGCCCACGGCACCGGGGCCTCCGCCCTGGCGGGCCTGCCGGAGGGCGGACGCCGCGGCGTCCAGCGCCTCATCCCAGCTCACGATCTCCCATGTCCCGTTCCGCCGGACCATCGGTTCCGTGATGCGGTCCGGCGCGTCGTTGAAGCCCCAGCCGTAGCGGCCCTTCACGCAGAGATGGCCCCGGTTCACCGGCGAAGCGAGCACGGGGCGCGCCTCGGTGATGCGCCCCTCCTTCATGCCCACATCCATCTCGCAGCCCGTGCCGCAGTAGGGGCAGGTGGTGCGCACCCAGCGCTCTGGAAGCCCTGCCGCCAGGCGGGAGACGTCCTCGATGGCGCCCGTGGGGCAAGTGTCGGCGCAGGCGCCGCAGCTCACGCAGGCGCTCTCCCGCAGGCCGGGTGACAGTTCCGGCGCCAGGGCCAGGTCCCCCCCGCGGCCCGTGAACGTCCAGATGTTCTGCCCCTGCACCTCGTCGCAGATGCGCACGCAGCGCCCGCAAGCCACGCACCAGGACAGGTCCACATCCAGGTACGGATGCTCCGGCTGCTTCGCCTCCGGCCGCGGCATGCCTGTGGGCTCCAGGCCGTAGGCGTCCAGCAGCTTCCGGAAGGGTTTGCCCGCCAGCCGCGCGGGATCCTCCGCTGGGATGCGCACGGCCAGCCGCTCCAGCATCGCCCGCCGGAAATCCTCCAGGGCCGGTGTGTGGGTCTCCACCACCATGCCCTCCTCCACGGGGGTCGCGCAGGCGCAGGGCGGCCGTTCCCGGCCCGCCACCTCGACCTCGCACAACCGGCAGCTGGAGGCGGGCTTCAGCCGCGGGTCCGAGCAGAGGGTGGGAATCTCAATGCCGTTCTGCCGGCAGGCCTCCAGCAGCATGGTGCCCGGCGGCGACGCAACGTCGCGGCCATTCACCCGCAGGCGGATGAGGGTTCCAGTCACCGGTTTGTCTCCAGAGGGAAGGGGCGCTCAGCAGTATGCGCCACCCTCCCCCGAGTTCAAGACTCGCCGTGCCGCTCCCACCGGACCCCGAAGTGATCCAGGATGTGCTGGCGCTCCGCGCGCTCCTGCTCCGCGATGCTCGTGTAGGGATGGCGGAACACCACCCGCCGGACGCCGCGGCGCACGAGGGCGCGGCAGCAGGTGAGGCAGGGCTCGTGGGTGACGTAGGCCGTGGCCACGGGGCCGTCGCAGAAGCCCAGGGCGTTCTCCTCCGCATGGCTGGTGTGCAGGCAGCGCTGGCCCGGCTTGCAGGTCTCCGGCGTGCAGTGGGCCATGCCCGGGAGCGCCCCGTTGAACCCCGCCGCCGCGATGCCGCCATCGCTCCGCAGTAGCACCGCGCCTACCTGGAGGCGGCAGCAGGTCCCCAGGCGGCTCAGTTCCAGCGCCATGTTCATGAAGACTTCGTCCTTCAACTGGGATCGCGCCACGGGGCCCCTCGGGAAAGCTCCATCATCGCAAGAACTCCGGGGCCATGGGCCGGTTCGCGGCCACTCAATGGATCAGGGTGTCCTTGGAAGAAGTCGTGCTTCCCGTCACAGCTTGAAGGGTTCAACCGAAGTCTTGAATGCGCATAATAAAATATAGGCAGGTGATGTATGAAACGGCGCCTTCTGATCTTCTTCACGGTTTTCGCCCTCAGTGGTCCAGCGCTCCTTCGCGGCCAGGCCATGGCCCAGGGGTGGGATCCTGCCCGCTCTGCGGGAAGCTGGGCCTTCCAGGAAGTGGATGGATCCCTGGTCTTCTTCGATCCGGCCGCCCGGTCCCTCCGCACCTGGATGAAGGGAAGCGGCCTCCTCTCCACGCTGCCGATTGCCCTTCCCGAGGTCCGGAGGTCCGCCCCGGCCCCGAAACCCGTGGCCGCCGCCCCTACCCATGCCGCCTCCGACTATGACGCCGCGGGCGCATTGCTCTACGGCATCCCCCGTCATCAGCGCGCCCAAGCGGCTCCTCCCAAGCCCGCCGTCAAGGAGGCTCCGGAGGCCGCCGTTGCCGCCGCCAGCGCCCTTCCCGAACGCTGGGTGATCGATTCGTACAGCCACACCTGGATGGTCTGCGACGGACGCCTGATCATCCTCAGCAAGGACGGGCTGATCGAGAACGCGCTGGCGCTTCCCGCCCCCGTCGAGGACATGGCCGTGGGCCGGGAGGGCATCCTCATCCTCTACCGCACCGCGAAGCCCTGCCTGGAGAAGCGGGACCTCCGCACCGGGGCTGTGGTCTGGTCCTACGGTGATCGTGCCCAGCTGAAGGAAGCCTCGGCCCAACCCCTGCTGGTTCCCCTCAACCGCATGGCCCTGGGCACCGATGGCACCGTCTACCTGGCCGAGGGCGCCAGCCTGGCCTTCACGGTCCTGGACCCCATCAAGGGCCCCAAGGACACCGGCCAGATGTTCTTCACCTGCCACGAGGCCATCCCCGGCCGCGCCGTGCTGGGACGGGTGGGCCGTGGCCCCCTGCTCTCCTGGGCCGGCAAGGATGTCATCTTCGGGGTCTTCACGCCGAGCCAGGTCAAGTCCTGCGGCGCGCCGGAATCGAAGGGCCTGGTGCTCGCCCGCTTCGACCTGCTCAACGGCGCCATGGATTGGCTGCCCACCGCCCTCGCCGAAGGCCACCAGCTGGTGGGCCTCCTCGATCACGAAGCCATCTTCCTCGCCCCCGGTGGCGGCCTGGCCTACGCGCCCATCCGTTAATCAGGGAAAGCTCCGACAATCATCCCGGCACACGAAGAGAGGCTCCGGTGGAGCCTCTCTTCGACATGGCAGGAACAGGGCAGGACGAAATTGGTGGCCCCGATGCGATTTGAACGCACGACCTGCTCCTTAGGAGGGAGCTGCTCTATCCAGCTGAGCTACGGGACCTAGAACCCCCAGTTTCTCACAACCGGTCGCGCTTGGTTCCGGATCAGGCCCTTGGGCGGCACGACGTCAATCTATTCTACAAAAAGCCTGTTTTAAACAATCGACAATCAACATGACACGGCAGATACAACAGATTCAGCCTCTACCACAATCGCTTTCGCCAACTATCCTGGAACCTGGAGTGCCGGATTTTCCTGTTCCCTTCCTCGAACCGAGCCTTCATCCCCATGCCCATCCCCTTTGATGCCCACAGTCACTTGCCGGAAGTCGGCGGGCTGGAGGAATCCGCGGGACGCGGGGATCATCTCCGGGTCGTTTGCGGAACCTGTGAAGCCGACTGGGAGGCGGTCCTGGCCCATGCGGCAGGCGATGGCCGGGTCATCCCCATGCTGGGCCTGCACCCCTGGTTTGCCGACGAGGCCTCATCGACTTGGGCGGTCCGGCTGGAATCCCTCCTGCGTGCCCATCCCGTGGGGGTCGGAGAATGCGGGCTGGACTTCGCCCGGAAGGATGGGGACCAGACGGGACAGGAAGCGGTCTTCCGCCTCCAGCTGCGTCTGGCCCACGTCCTCCATCGCCCTGTGGCGATCCATGCCGTCCGCGCCTGGGGAGGGCTGATCGGCCTCCTCCGCGAAGAGGGCGTGCCTGCGGGAGGCGCCCTGATCCACGCCTATTCCGGCAGTCCGGAAACGGCCCGGCAGCTCCAGGCCATGGGAGTCTTCCTTTCCTTCTCGGGGGATCTCCTGGACCCAGGCCGTGCGAAGGTGCGGGAGTCGTTGAAGGCGGTGGCCCCGCGCCACCTCCTCCTGGAGACCGACGGCACTGTGGATTTAAAGGACGTGATCGAGGCTGCCGCCCGCATCCGTGGCGCAACCATGGCGGAACTGGAGGTCCTGACCTGGGAGAATGGACGCCGGTGCTTCAAGGAGTTGCTCGGATGAGGTGGTATTCCCGCAGTGAGCTGCTGCTCGGCGAAGCAGCGCTGGAACGGCTGCGCGCATCCCGCGTGACGGTCTTCGGCCTGGGCGGCGTGGGTTCCTTTGCCGTGGAGGCCCTGGCCCGCGCGGGCGTGGGCCATCTGCGGCTGGTGGATCACGATGTGGTGGGCCCCAGCAACCTCAACCGCCAGCTCTTCGCCCTGCGCTCCACCATCGGCCAGCCCAAGGCCGAAGTGGCGGCCGCCCGGGTTCGGGACATCAACCCGGACTGCGACGTGGATCCCCGCGCCACCTTCATCCACACGGACACGCTGCCGGATCTTTTGACGCCGCGCCCGGATGTGATGATCGACGCCATCGACTCCATGACCTGCAAGGTGGCGCTCATGCGCACTGCCCACGAACAGGGCATTCCCATCATCACGGCCATGGGCGCGGGGGGCCGCACGGACAGCAGCCAGCTCTTCGTGGGCGACCTCAGTGAAACCCGCCTTTGCCCCCTCGCTGCCCGCGTCCGCAAGGAGCTGCGGAAGACCGGCATCACCCAGGGCATCCGCTGTGTCTATTCGCTGGAACCCGCCGACAACAAGCGCCCCGCCAATCCCATCGACATCGAACCCCACCGTGGCCCCGGCCGCCAGCGCCGCCCCGTGGGCACCATCTCGTACATGCCCGCCATCGTGGGGCTGAAGGTCGCCGAGGAAGTGCTGCGCCTGCTGCTGGGGCCCACGACTTAAGAACCCTTCAAGGCCTGTCTCAGCACCGCCTGGAACTGGCTTCCCTGGTAGGGCTTGGCGAGGAACCCCGCCAGGCCCCGGCCCAGGAAATCGGCGAGGACATCCTGTTCGCTGTAACCGCTGGTGAGCACCACAGGAACCTCCGGGGCCACCTCGTGCATGCGGAGGAAGGCCTGGCGCCCGTCCATGTGGGGCATGGTCAGGTCCATCAGGACCGCGGAGATCTCTCCGTGCCGCAACTCGAACAAGGCCACGGCCTCCTGGCCGTCCGCCGCCTCCAGCACCTGGAACCCCAGGTTTTCCGCCAGTCCCCTGGCGACGCCCCGGGCGCCGGGTTCGTCATCCACCAGCAGCAGGACCCCGTGTCCCTGCCACTCGGCCCCGAGCGGCCGCGGCGGATGGATTTCCGCGCCGAGGTCCAGGGCGGGGAGGAAGAGCTTGAAGACCGAACCCCGTCCCGGCTCGCTGTAGACCTTGAGGCTGCCATGGTGGCTCCGGAGGATGCCTAGCATGGCGGACAGGCCCAACCCGCGCCCGGTGAACTTGGTGGTGAAGAAGGGGTCGAAGATCCGGTCCCGCACCTCCGGCCCCATGCCGCAGCCCGTGTCGCTCACCTCCAGAGTCACGTAGCTCCCGGCCGGCAGAGGCAGGGCGGGCAACAGGCCGCCGCTGTACGCGTCATCAATCGTCTGCAGGCCGGTCCTCAGGGTGATGAGCCCGCTGACCTCGTCCCCGATGGCCTCCGAGGCGTTGGTGACGAGGTTCATGACGAGCTGCTGCATCTGCGAGGGGTCCGCGGAGATGACCGGCAGGCCGGGGGAAAGGTCGTACCGCACCACCGCCTTCTTGGAGATGGACACCGTGAGGAGCTGGGTCATTTCCACCACCAGGCGGTTCAGGTCCACCTCGATCACCTGAAGGCGGCCCTTCCCCGCGTAGGCGAGCAGCTGCCGCGTCAGATCCGCGGCCCTCAGCGTGGCCTGCTCGATCTGTTGCAGGTAGGGCAGGGCCGGGCTTTCCGGCGGAAGCCGCATGGCCCCCAGGTTGGCATTGCCCAGGATGGTGGTGAGCAGGTTGTTGAAGTCGTGGGCGATGCCTCCGGACAGGACGCCGAGACTCTCCAGTTTCTGGGACTGGCGCAGCGCATCCTCGGCCTCCTTGCGCTGGGTGATGTCCGCCCGGATGGCCACGAATTGCACGGGCCTGCCGTCCTCTCCGAGGAAAGGCACGATGGTGGTATCCACCCAGTAGTAGCTCCCGTCCTTCGCGCGGTTCTTGATCTCCCCCTTCCAGACACGGCCCGCGAGGATCGTCTTCCAGAGCTGCGCCATGAATGGCTTGGGGTGGTGGCCCGAGTTGATGATCCGGTGGTCCTGGCCCAGCAGCTCCTCGCGGGAGTACTGGGAGATGGCGCAGAACTTCTCGTTCACGTAGGTGATCCGGCCCCGGGCGTCCGTGACGGCCACGATGGCGTGCTCGTCGAGGGCCCGCTTGAAGTCCTCCAGCTCCCGGAGCACCCGGGCCATGCGCGAGGACGCCCGCGCTGGGCCAACCGAACCATCGGGCTCCTCCGGGGGTGTTCCCTTCGTTCCCTGCCGAAGCGTCACGAGCGGCCCTCTTTCCAGATCAGGAACCAGGCTTAACGAGACTCAGTATAGACACATCTTTTCATTGGGCAAGATAGTCCTAAAGGACCAGGACACATGCTCTTATGGAGGCCCGACACCCCCTGGGGCGAAGGGCCATCTAATCCTTGGATTCCTGATGGTTCAGCGGCCGGTCGGCGCGCCGTATTCCGCGTAGGTTCCCTGGAAGTCCTCGATGCCGTCGTCGGTGAGGTGCCAGATGCGGGTGGCCACCTCGTCGATGATGTCCTCGTCGTGGGTCACGAAGAGGATGGTGCCCTCGTAGCGCTGGAGGGCGTCGTTCAGGGCGATGACAGCTTCCAGGTCCAGGTGGTTGGTGGGTTCGTCCAGCACCAGGATGTTGGGCTTCTGCAGCATGAGCTTGCAGAAGAGCAGACGGCAGGACTCGCCGCCGCTGAGCACGTCCGTCATCTTGTTGCCTTCCTCCCCGCGGAAGAGCATCTGGCCCATGACGCCGCGGATCTGCTCCTTGGTGGCCTCGGGATCGAACTGGTGCAGCCAGGTCACCAGCTCGTAGCCCTTGGGGATGCTTTCGGCGAAATCCTGGGAGAAGTAGCCCACGTTGGCCTCGTGGCCCCACTTCACCTCGCCGCCATCCAGCTTCAGGCCCAGCTCCGTAACCTGGGGCGCGTTGGCCAGCAGGGCGTTCAGAAGCGTGGTCTTGCCGATGCCGTTGCGGCCCATGAGCGCCACCTTTTCGCCGCGCTGCACCATGGCCGAGAAGCCCTTGATGACTTCGTGGCGGCCGCCCGTGCCGTCCTTGCCGGTGTCGTAGCCCTTCTTCACGCCTTCGAATTCGAGGGCGTAGCGGCCGCCAGGCTTGGCCTGGTTGAACTTGATGAAGGGGCGCTGGATGTTGCTGCGGGCCAGGTCGCTGGGCTGGAGGCGCTCCACTTCCTTGCGGCGGCTGTTCACCTGGCTGCTGCGGGTGCCCGCGGCGAAGCGCTGGATGAACTCGTTCAGCTGGGCGATCTTCTTCTCGCGCTGGGCGTTGTCCGACTCGATGCGCGACCGCACCTGGATCTTCGCCATCACCATGTCGTCGTAGCCGCCGGTGTACTGGATGATCGTCTGGTAGTCGATGTCGGCGATGTGCGTGCAGACGTTGTTCAGGAAGTGCCGATCATGGGAGATCACCACCACGGTGCCCTTGTAGCGGATGAGGAATTCCTCCAGCCAGTGGATGGAGTCCAGATCCAGGTGGTTGGTGGGCTCGTCCAGCAGCAGGGACTGCGGATTCCCGAAGAGGGCCTGGGACAGCAGCACGCGAACTTTCTGACCGCCCTGCAGCTCGCTCATCTTGCGGCCGTGCAGCTCCTCGGGAATGCCCAGGCCGTCCAGCAGGACTGCGGCATCGGCTTCCGCCGTGTAGCCATCCTCGTCGGCCACCACGCCTTCGAGTTCGGCCACGCGCATCCCATCCTCATCCGTCATCTCGGCCTTCTCATAGATGGCGTCCCGCTCCTGCAGCGCCGTCCACAGGCCCTTGTTGCCCATGATCACCGTGTCGATGACGCGGAACTGATCGAAGGCGAACTGATCCTGGCGGAGGATTCCCATCTTGCGGGGACGGATGACGTTCCCCATCTGCTGCTCCAGCTCGCCCGACAGGATCTTCATGAACGTGGACTTCCCCGACCCGTTCGGACCGGTCAAGCCGTAGCGCCGGCCCGGATTGAAGGTCGTGGTGACATCCTCGAAGAGGATCTTGGCGCCATAGCGCATGGTGACGTTCTGCACTGCAAGCATGGAAACTCCCGAACCGGATATCTTACCGCAGTTGGTTGGGATATCCGAGGGGCGTTCTCGGTCTTACGGTGCTCCAGGCGGCACCCGCAGGGCGCCGCCTGGAGTCTGGCTGCTTTGCAGCCGGAAGATCGATTCTCCTTGCAACGCTCAGTGCTGCCCTTTTCGAACCGCCTTGTCGAGTTCCTTCCAAAGCTCGTCAGGATTCTTGTCCGACAAATCAAGGGAGACATGGTTCTTCGTGCTGGATCCAGGCGAAACCTGCCGACGAACCTCCTGGGGAACACCTGCGTCCGGTGTCATTGCTGTGAGTTCGGTCAAGGCTTCGAGCACCGCATCCGCTGGCACATCCCCGGCCCACACCTGGACATTCAAACCCTTGGGCGACACACCAAGCTCATACGTAAACACGTTCCTCCGTTGAATGATGATCTGCCCAGGTTTCTTATCCTCCGGCAGTTGGTGGAGGAATGGGAACGTGTTCCAGGCATGGACGACCCGCCTCACGCGCGCAGGATCCGCCCCGAGAAAGAGGTAGGTGTAGAGCCAATCCTGATTCTGATTCCCCTTGGCTAGTTTCGCTCTCTCCTCCAGTCCTCGCTTGGACAGATCGGCTTTCACCTCCAAGTCCACATAACCCTTGGCTGGATCCTGAGGGGTTTGGTCCAGACGGGCCAGCCCATCGAGGATTTCTGGGGTAGTCAGAAGATTCACATGGGCATAAATGGTCCCGGCCCGCCGCTTGCCATCGGCCGAATCGCGGTCGTAGCGCCGCAGCCACATGATTCCTTCGGGTGGACGCTGGTTGTGATTGAAGCGGTCTCCCAGGTTGCTATCGGCATCCCGATCAGACCTCGCAGCCACAGTGGATAAGGGATCGCGGCCAACAGCGGTTCGGGCTTCAAGAGCCAGGAAACCGCCAAGGATGAGCAGCAGAACCAGTCCAGCTCTTGGTGCCAATGGTGTCGGTGCGATGGGTGAAATGAGCCTTCGAATGCGGTGCATGAACGAGCCTCCGGTGGCGCCCAGGGCCAAAGCCTGGGCGGCATGTCGTGGGGGATCCGGCGGGCGGCAGAGGGCCTCCAGCCGGGTGAGCGCGGCGGCGTAGTCCAGGGCGTCCCCCATCGTTCGCACCGCCAGGTCGTCGCAGCACAGCTCCCGTTCCTGACGGATCTTCGCGGAGACCCACCACACGGCCGGGTGGTAGAAGAGCAGTACTTCGACACAGGACTGCAGAAGGTTGATGGCGAAATCGTGGCGCAGGATGTGGGCCAGTTCATGGGCCAGCACCAGTTCCATCTGCTCGGCCGGCATGCCCAACAGAGCTGCGGGCGGAAGGAGGATCACGGGCCGCAGCCAGCCCATCACCGTGGGTCCCGGCACTTTTTCGCAGAGGAGGATCCGGATGTTGCTTGCCAGCCTCATGCGCTGGCACAGGCGCAGCAGACGCAGTTGGATGTCATCGGAGGCGGGCACCGTGTCAGGGCGGCGGCGCAGCCACTGGAGCCAGGCCCAGCCGCTGGCCAGACGCAGGCTCATGGTGGCCACACCGATGAGCCACAGCCCCACGCCCAGCGGGAGCACCCATTCCCATGCCCGGTTCGACGAAACCTCGCCGAGGACCGGAGAGGGCCGTTCCGAAGGCGGGATGCTTGGAGGCTCGGGAGCCGCTTTGCCAGATGATTTGAGAATGATTCCATCTGCGCTCCGGGCCTGGCCCAACTGATGGAAGGTGGCCCCAGGCGCCACCGCCATCGCCGCCAGGACCAGGCAGGCGAGGCCATACCTGAAGCGCGGCGAATGCCCCTTGGTCAGCCACAGCATCAATGCCAAGGTCCCCGCCAAGGCGGCGCCTTGCCAAAGGAAGTGGATCAGGGTCCAGCCGAGGCGGACCACCAATGCCTGATCCATCCAGCTCATTTCCGCCCCCGATCGGAACGGGCCTGATCAATCAGGGCCTGGATCTCATCCAGCTCCGAGGCACTCGGGCGCTTGGCGTGGAGCGCGTGGGCCAGCAATTGGAGCGCGGAGCCCTCGAAGGCCTTGTCCACCAGGTCCCGGACCATGCTTCCCCGGGTTTCCTGGGGCGCCTCTGCGGGCCGGTAGACGTGGCTCTTCGCGCTCTCGTCCCGGCGCAACAAACCCTTCTCCGCCATGATCTGCATGGTCTTGAGCACGGTCGTATAACCCTGCTGCCGCTCGGCCTGTAGCGCCCCGTGAACCTGCCGGACCGTACCCTCCCCCAGGCGCCAGAGCACCCGAAGGATAGCCAGTTCGAAATCCGAGGGACGGGGAAGCTCAGACATGGGGGCTCCGGAATTTGCACCAATCTACGGTTGTTTACGTAGGCTGTCAACGGATGCTTCCGTAGATTCTTTTTTGAAACTCGCCCCTGCTCCAAGCGGCGTCCTGGCGGCCCCCGTTTGGAGCTACAGCTGCTTCGCAGCTGGAAGATCAGTTCTTATCTACAAAACGGCGCCAAAGGCGCCGTTTTGTAGCCGTGCCGAATCCATCGGCGGGACATCACCCCTCAGAACGGGATGTCGTCGTCCGGGAAGCTGCCGCCTGCGGGGCTGGGGGCGCCGTGGTCCTCGAAGTCCTGGGAGCCGCCACCCGTCGCCTTGCCGCCGTAGCCACCGGAATCGCGGCTGCCGCCGTCTTCCATGCGGCCCAGCATGACGAAGTTGTCGCAGCGGATGTCGCAGGCGGTCTTCTTCACGCCCGCCTGATCGGTGTACTCGCGGTACTGGATGCGGCCCTCGATCATCACCTGCTTGCCCTTCCGCAGGTACTTCTCGGCGATCTCAGCCTGCTTGCCCCAGACCACGATGTTGTGCCACTCGGTCTTGCTCTGCTTCTCACCGGCCTGGTTCTTCCAGGTCTCCGTGGTGGCCACGGAGAAGCGGGCGACGCTCTGGCCCGAAGGCGTGGCCTTCAGCTCGGGGTCTCGCCCGAGGTTGCCGATGAGCAGCACTTTGTTCAAGGAACCGGACATGATGTCCTCCTGTAGGTACCGGCGGAGCTCTCCGCCTCACCGTCGACTCAGACCATCTGAGGGGGTGGTAGGGTGATGAGGTTTGCGCCGAGGGAAAGTCATGTCAAGCGCCAAGTCAAACATCCTGGTGAGCTGCAAAAACAAGTCAGGCGCCGAGAAGCATTACATTCCGGCCATAAAGGCCGCGGGCTGGACAGGCCCCATCCTCCTGGTGACTCCCGGCGACCCCCTGCCGGACCTGGCGGAGGTCTCGGGGCTGCTGCTCACGGGAGGCGACGACATCCACCCCCGCCACTGGGACGAGGCCGAGACCGTGCACCCCAAGGCCGAGGTGGACGCCGACCGCGATGGCTTCGAGATCCCGCTCATCCGCACGGCCTGGGAGCGCCACTTGCCCATCCTCGGCATCTGCCGCGGCGAGCAGATCCTCAACGTGGCCCTGGGCGGCAGCATGGTCCAGGATGTGCCCGACCACTACGGCTGCGAGCCCTCACGACATCAGCACGGCACGCCGGACGTGCCCGACATGCACCACCGGGTGCAGCTGGCGCCGGGCTCCCGCCTGCGGGCCCTGCTGGGCGAGGATGTCTTCCTCGTGAACAGCCGGCACCACCAGTCCGTGAAGCGCGTGGCCCCGCCCCTGGTGGCTGTGGGCTGGCATCTGGATACCGCCCACACAGTCACCGGGCCCCTCGTTGAAGCCATCGAGGCCATCGATCCCACCCGCTGGGTCTTCGGCGTCCAGTGGCACCCCGAGAACCTCGTGGGCCTCAAAGGCCCCGCCGGAGACGCCGCCCGCGACCTCTTCGCGGCGTTCGTCCAAATCGCAAAGCAGGAACAGGATTAACAGGATGAAAAGCTGAATTAACAGGATTAAAGCCAAGGACAAACAAGATCTGTTTTTGTTTTGGGTCTTAGGAAGCAAACAGGATCAAAGCGGATGAGATCGTAGCAGGTTGAGGAGGGTCTGGTAGAGATCCTCCTGGCGGTGATTGAAGCGGAACTCGCACTCCTTGAGGTGGAGGTGGAAGGTCGCCTTGTGGATGC
>DASXVC010000042.1:0-34490 GCA_036504495.1 Geothrix sp. | reverse complement strand
TGTACGCGACTGGCTCTATGTAGAGGACCACTGCGCCGCCCTGGAGACCGTCATGCTGAAGGGTGTCGCTGGCGAGACCTACTGCGTGGGCGGCGACAACGAACAGACCAACCTCGCCCTGGTGGACCTGCTCTGCGACCTCGTGGACCAGCACCTGGGCCGCCCCCAGGGCACCAGCCGCAAGCTGAAGACGTTCGTGAAGGACCGTGCGGGGCACGATCGGCGGTACGCCATTGATGCCGGCAAGATCAACACGGAATTGGGATGGCTGCCGAACGAATCCTTCGCCAGGGGGGTCGAGAAAACCGTGCAGTGGTACCTTCCCAGGTGAGGACCCGGCCCGCATCCTGGACGGGACCTTTCACCTTCGGGGCGCGTTGAACGGAATCACCGAGTGCCCAAGCGGGAAAGCGCGTGTGAGGACCTGCCCAGACGGTTCCTCCGGAAATCGAGATAGGCAAGTATATCAATGCGGATCCGGTCCATCCGGCCCCGGAACAGGGACCTCTGGAGGGAATACAGCAGGCGCCAGACCTGCTTTCGCATGTGTCCGGGGAAGTACCGCTGGATGATGACCCATCGATTCCGCTGATTGTAATAATCCATGAGTGGGCTCCCCCGCCCAGTGGACAGGGATTCCAGGTGATTGACCCTGACCTCCGTTACTCCGGATATGCCGTAGCCATGCTTGCGGACCTCGAACGTCAGGGCGGGGTCCTCATAGTAGAGAAAGAAATCCTCAGGAATGAAGCCCACCTCCGCCAGGACGGACAGCCTTGAGAAGCAGCTGCATCCGCTGACAAAGGTCAGGGGCTCCTTCTCGATGTGCTCGGGAGCGTCGACGAACACGATGTTGAAATCACGCATCCGGATCTGACCGCCCATGTAATGGGTCAGGCGGGAACGGCCAGGACCGTGCTCTGCTGCGATGCTGGTGCCCCATAGCCCGATCTCGGGACGCGCCTGGGCTGCCCGGACGAGCAGCTCGCTGTTCCCCTCCACCAGGTAGGTGTCGTTGTTGAGCACCCAGGTGAAGGGAACGGAGAGTTGGTGCAGGAGACGGAGGCCGGCATTGTTTCCTCCCGCAAAGCCCAGGTTCTCCTCGTTAAGGATCACCCCCACCACGCCCTCAGGAGGCAAGGTCGGTACAGCTGGATCCAGCACCATGAAAGGGATGCGTGATGCCTCGATCAGGGCCCTGGCCTCAAGCCAGGTATGCGCCGAGTCGTTCTCGATCCAGATGATCCGGCTAGTGCCGGGCTCACGATCCAGGAGCGAACGGATGCAATCCAGCGTTTCCTTTGGATGGTGGTAATTGAGGACCAGGATCCCAACCTTTACGGGCGGAAATTCCGGGGAATGGGTCGCCAGGGTCATGCGCTTCCCTACCGTGCTTGCTTCAAAATAGGAATCGCATAGCTCAGGCTGAGGATCCAGTTCGATTTTCGGTTACCTGGAATGAACAGATCCGCTAGATGGCGTTCAAAGGCCAGGCTCCCTCCGACTCGAGCCGAGGACAAGGCCCACTGGGCATCCACCTGGGCATGGAAGAAATGGTCATCCACACCGGGAACATAGGCTGACGTGGTCTCCGGAGAGTCCCGGTAGAACCGGACGGCATCCAGGAATTGGAATCGGATCTGGCCATGGCCAGGCAGCTTGAAGCCTGCGCTGAGCCCCTGTTGGTAGACCTCTCCGCCCAAGGGCTGGCCGAGGCTGTCGCCGTACCGGGAGTGACCCGAGAGGTTCCGCCAGTGGCCATAGACCCGGTAGGTCGATGCAGGGTAGGGCTGGTTGTGGAGGTCCGAGAGTTCGATGCCGAAATCCCAGCCATCAAAGACCCACTGGGCTCCGATCGTATCGTTGATGTGGACGAGCGCGGGCGTTCCCTGCGCGTAGGCCCAGCCCCACAGGCTGTCCGGATCGGATCCGGTGAGTTCACCATTCCTGAGCTTCTTGCCCACGAACCGCAGGTCATGGCTCCAGGCGGAAAGGGGATGGCTGAAGAAATCTCTCCACTGCCAGTTCACGCTTGTGGCGCCGCGGGAAAGGTACACGGCCAGCCCCTTCGCCCCGAACCACTGGGCGGCGGTTTCGGGAAACCGGACACGGAGTTCCACGTTGGCCAACGCATTGGACAGCGCGTGATAGTCCTTGTTCGCGGCAAACCGCTTGGAGGGGTCAGGATCCTGCGCGTTTCCAGAGGACTCGGCCACCAATAGATTCTCGGCGCCCAGATAGGCCAGTGGGTAGTTCCAGACTGAAAGGCCCCTCATGATGTCCTGCCCGCTGGCGTCGACCCCGCCCCACTCGGAGACCAGCGCGAAGTTCATATCGACATTGGGCCCGAAGGCGGCCCGGAGGCGCAGCCCACTGAAGTTGGGGCGCCGCAGGTTTCCTGCCGTTTCCAGCAGTTGTTGGGTGGTGCGGGGGGTCGAAACCCAATCCGGAATCTGCCGGTTCCACTCCAGGCGGCCGAGGAAGGTATCGAATCCCCAGGTGCCGAGGGGCACGCCGAAGAGGCTCAGGTCCGTCGAGGGGCTCTCCAGAAGCAATCGGGGCACGGGGTCGTTGGAGTCCCCGATCAGGTAGCCTCCGAACAGACCATACCCCCACTGAATGGGCTTCTTCTCCATCCCCCAACGCCATCCACCCTGTGTGCGCTTCACCAGGCTGAATTCCAGCAATCGTCCTCGGGTCATCCGGTCATCGAAGTCCCGCAGGGCGGTTCCCTCGGCTGAAACCTCCCAGCCGTCCCGCACCCAGCTCCCGCCGAGGATCAGTCCTTGCCCCAGGGTGGTGGAACCCTGTCCCACGCCGTGGATCAGGGGCATCCAGGGCGAGGCCGAGTCCCGCGAAACCGAGAGCAGGCCCACCGAAAGATCAAGACCTTCGAGCGGTCGGGGGGGGGCTGATCGGGCTACCGCTGAGGCGAGCCACTGGGCATGGAGGGCTTCCGAACCATCAGACACCAGCGGGGCCTGAGCCCTGGCTGCTGGGCCCATAAGACAAACGAAGAGCATCGGGGCGAGGCGGCGCAGCACATTGGACATTCTGGAAGGATCCGGATGAAAGGAGAGGCGGCACAGGTCAAGCAGATCTATAAGGGTGGGCCATCCAGACCCGGCATTCCGTTCCGAGTGTAACCTGGGGCGAAGGTGGTTCCATGCTCTTCGATTCCCCCTCCTCCTTCGGCCGGGCCTTCCGCATCGTCACGTTCGGCGAAAGCCATGGGGCCGCGGTGGGCGTGGTGATGGATGGCGTGAAACCGGGGCTGCCCTTCGATCTGGAGGCCATCCAGAAGGAGTTGGACCGGCGGCGGCCGGGGCAGTCGGACCTGGTGACGCCCCGGAACGAGGCCGATCGCGTGCAGGTGCTCAGCGGGGTCTTCGAGGGCCGGACCACGGGACATCCCATCGCACTGGCCGTGTTCAACGAGAACCAGCGGAGCGCAGACTACAAGGCCATCTCGGATCTGTTCAGACCGGGTCATGCGGATCTCACCTACGACCGCAAATACGGTCTCCGCGACCCCCGGGGCGGCGGGCGGAGCAGCGGCCGGGAGACACTGGCCCGCGTGGCCGCAGGCGCCTGGGCGAAGCAGCAACTGGCGGCGCTGGGTGTGACGGTGCGGGGCTTCAACCGGGAGATCGGTGGCCTTGCAGGATCCGAAGTGGACTGGGCCTTCGTGGAAACCAATCCCCTCCGGGTGGCGGATCCAAAGGCCTTTCCGGCCCAACGCTCCGCCGTGGAGGCCGCCCTCGCCGAAGGCGACAGCGTGGGGGGCGTCTGCGAGGTGTGGATCGAGGGGCTGCCCGTGGGCCTCGGCGATCCGGCCTTCGGCAAGCTGGACGGCCTGCTGGCCCTGGCCTGCATGTCCATCGGCGCCGTGAAGGGTGTGGAACTGGGTGCGGGTTTCGAGAGCGCCCGGCGCCGGGGCAGCGAGAACAATGATCCGCTGGGTCCGGAAGGGCCGATGAAGAATGATGCGGGCGGCACCCTGGGCGGCATCAGCACCGGCGCGCCGGTGGTGGTGCGGCTGGCGGTGAAGCCCACCAGTTCGATCTCCAAGACTCAGCGGACCATCGACCGCGAAGGCCACCCCGCCGACATCTCCACGAAGGGGCGCCACGATCCCTGCATCGCCCCCCGCATCGTGCCCGTGGCGGAAGCCATGTGCGCCCTGGTGGTCTACGACGCCTGGCTGACCCAGCAGGCCCTCCGGGAGGGTTCGGTCGCGCCCGTGGCGGAATGGAACTGGGAGGCCATCGAGGCGCTGTTCACAAGACCATTGTGATGCCCGCCACGTTCGTGGCCGCATGACGAAGCGATGACTCTGCCCACTCCAGGCCAACTGACAATCGGATCCGATATGGAACCCGTCCTCCTCAGCTTCCACGCCCCCGTTCACGATCTGGACCAGGTGGCCCAGCACGTGGTGAGGGATGGCGTGCCCGCCCGCCTCCGGGAGTGGCAGCGCGCCTCGGGCGCCCGGGAGCTCGTCTACCTGGCCACCTGCCAGCGGGTGCTCTGGATGGTCTGGGGCGGCGATCCCGGGGCCCTGGATCCGGGGCCGGGGGTCCGGCGCTACGAAGGCGAGGATGCCTGGGTGCACCTGCTTGCCATGTCGGCGGGGCTGGAATCCGCCAATCTGGGTGACCGCGAAATCCCCGGCCAGATGAAGGACGCCCTTGAGCAGGCCCGCCAGGTGGGCGTGGCCGGCGAGGAAGCCCATGCCGTTTTCGAGGATGTGATCCGCGAGGGACAGCGGCTGCGGTCCCGCCTGGGGCTGGCCGACGGCAACGTCAGCGTTGCCACAGTGGCCCTCAAGCACTTGTGTGAGGGCCTTCCCGAGGGTGCCTCCGTCGCGCTGGTGGGCGTGGGCCCCATGACCCAGTACCTGGCCCAGCGGCTGCCGGAGCGTGGCTTCAAAGTCGTCGTGGCGAACCGCACCCGCAGCAAGGCCCATGACTTGGCGGACCCCCTGGGCCTCCCCGTCGTGGACCTGCCGCAGCTTCAACGCGATCCGGCCGGGTTCGATGCCATCGTCAGCGCCACGGCCGCGCCCGAGCCGATCTTCACCCTGGATGCCTGGCAGACCCTGAAACGTCCCATCCTGCGGATCCTCGACTTGGCGCTGCCGCCGGATTCGGAGCCGGGGTTGGAGCAGCTGCCCTGGGTCCACCGCATCGATCTCAACGCCTTCCTGGCCCAGACCACCACGGCCCGGGCCCAGCGGGCCGAGGCCGCCTCGAAGGCCGAGGCCTTCCTGGTGGGGGCTGCGGGCCGCCTGCGCCACCGGGCCCACGCCCGGGGCCACAAGCGCCACCTGGCCTCGGCCCAGGAGCGCCTGGATTCCGCCTGGGGAGCTCTGGAAGCCGAAGTGAAGGCCCTCGAGGACTCCATGCAGGGGCTGGACGAGGCCCAGCGCGAGGCCCTCAAGGAGATCCTGACCCGGGGCCGGACCCTGGCCTTCCGGGCCCTGATCCAGACCCAGCCCAAACCCACTCCGAATGCAGAGGCGGACCAGCCATGAGAAGCGTCACCGTTGCCACCCGCGGATCCGCCCTGGCCGTGGGTCAGGCCGAGCCTCTGGTGAGGTTCCTCGAATCGAAGGGCTACGAGGTGTCCTGGCGCAAGTTCTCCACCTCCGGGGACCAGTGGCTGCAGGGGCCCCTGGACAAGCAGGTGGGCGGCGGCTTCTTCACCAAGGAACTGGAAGACGCCATGGCCGCGGGCGCCGCTGATCTCCTCATCCACAGCCTCAAGGATGTGTCCCTGGAGCGGCCGGCGGGCATCGTGCCGGCCTGCATCCCCAAGCGGGAAGATCCTTCGGATTGGCTGGTCATGCGCCCGGATGCGCCAGATGACCTCACCATCGGCACCAGTGCCGTGCGCCGGGAACGCGTGCTGGGCCTGCTCTTCCCGAAGGCCCGGTTCACCTGGATCCGCGGCAACGTCCAGACCCGCCTCCAGCGTGTGCGGGACGGCGTGCTGCGCGATGAGCCCCTCCACGCGACGCTGCTGGCTGCCGCCGGCCTGAAGCGCCTGGGGCTGGATCTGTCAGGCCTTGCGGTGCGTCCGCTGACGCCCGAGGAACTGCCTTCGGCGCCGGGGCAGGGGGCTCTGCTGGCCGAGGCGCGGGCGGACCGACCTGATCTGATCGAGGCCCTGGCCGAGATGCACGACCCCATGACGGCCCGCTGCGTCACCCTTGAGCGCAAGGTCCTCGCGGGCATCGGAGGTGGCTGCCAGCAGCCCCTGGGCGCCCTGGCCACGCCGCAGGCGGATGGATCGCTGCTGCTCCAGGCAGCCTACGTGCCCGGCGCAGAACTACGCCGGGCCGAGGCGCGTGGAACGGATGACGCGCTCCTTCTCAAGACCGTCCTCCGGGGGCTCGGCCTGTCATGACGCCTGAGGTCCCCACCCCCCGCCTGGCCCTGGCCCGGCCCGCCCAGCACCCGCTGGCGGATACGGTGCGCCAGGCCGGGTGGGAACCCGTGCCCTTTGCGTTTACCCGCCTGAAGGTTGCCTCGACGGTGCCGCCGATCCCCTTTGCGACCGCCCAGGCTTTCCTGGTGCTGAGCCCCTCGGGAGCCCGGGTGGCTGCGCCGCATCTGTTGGCGGGAACCGTCTGCCTCGTGCAGGGTGCAGGGACGGCCGATGCCCTGGGTCGGGAGGATCTGGAGGTCCACCTGCCCTCAGAGGCCCGTGCCGAGGCCCTCTGGGACCTGCTGCAATCCCGGTTTCCCGAGGGCGGCGACTTCATCCTGGCCCGCGGCGAGCGGAGCCGGGAGTATCTGGAAGTGGCGACCCGGGGCACTGCTTGGCGGATCCATCCCTGGGTCACCCACCGCGAGGTGGCGAAGGACCCGCTCCCGCCCCTCCCGGAGGTGGAGGGCGTGTTGGCCCTGAGCCCCCTTCAGGCTGAGATCCTCGCGCCCCTGGTCGGGGATGTGCTGCGCTTCGCCTGGGGCATCGCCACCGCCGAGGCCTTTGCCAAGGCCGGTGTTCCCGCCCACGGCCGCTGTGAACCGAAGCCCAGCCTGCTGTGGGCCATGCTCGCGCAACATCTGAACAAGGAGGAGTCCCCATGCTGAACCGCTCCCGCCGCCTCCGCACCAGCGCCGCCATGCGCAACCTGGTCGCCGAAACGGATCTTCGCCCGCGCCACCTCATCCAGCCCCACTTCGTGGTGCCCCAGGCCGGCAGCACCGAGATCGCCAGCATGCCGGGCATCGTCAATGCCGGCGTGGAGGAGACGGTCCGCCAGGTGGAGAAGGACCTGAAGAAGGGTCTCGCCAGCGTGCTGCTGTTCGGCGTGCCGGATGACGCCTCCAAGACGCCCGATGCCCGCTATGCCTGCGACCACAACGGCGTGGTGCCCGTGGCCGTGAAGGCGCTGAAGAAGGCCTTCGGCTCGGACCTCATCGTCATGACGGACGTCTGCCTCTGCGGCTGCACCAGCCATGGCCACTGCGGCATCGTGGACGAGAACGGCGTGGTGCGGAACGACGAGACCCTGCCCATCCTGGCGGAGATGGCCCTGCGCCACGCCGAGGCGGGCGCCGATGTGGCCTCCCCCAGCGACATGATGGACGGCCGGGCTGGCGCCATCCGCGCCAAGCTCGACGAGCACGGCTTCACGCAGACCAGCATCCTCTGCTACGCCATCAAGCACTCCGGGGCCTACTACGGCCCCTTCCGCGAGGCCGCCCACAGCAGCCCCAAGTTCGGCGACCGCAAGACCTACCAGATGGACCCCCGGAACGCCCGCGAAGGGCTGCGTGACGCCCTGCTCGACATCGACGAGGGCGCGGACATGCTCATGGTCAAGCCCGCCCTGCCGAACCTGGACCTCATCTGGCGCCTCCGCCAGGCCACCCTGGCGCCCATCTGCGCCTACCACGTGTCCAGCGAGTTCAGCAGCGTGAAGGCAGCCGACCGCCTGGGCTGGGTGAACGGCGACCAGCTGATGTACGAGCACCTCATTGCCATCCGGCGCGCCGGCGCCGACATGATCGTCACCTACGCCGGCCGCGAGGCCGTGGAGAAAGGCTGGATCTCGTGAGCAACGACACCCTGTTTGCCGAAGCCCTGACCCACTTCCCCGGTGGCGTCTCCAGCCCCGTGCGGGCCTTCCGGGCTGTGGGCGGCACGCCCAAGTTCTTCAAGAAGGCCAGCGGCGCGTGGTTCGAGGACGAGGACGGCCAGCGCTTCCTGGACCTCTGCATGTCCTGGGGTCCGCTGATCCTTGGCCACGCCCATCCGGACATCCTGGCCGCCGTGAACGAGGCCATGCAGGAAGGCCTCACCTTCGGCGCCCCCAGCCGCCGCGAGCTCTCCCTGGCCCGCCGCATCAAGGAAATGGTGCCCTTCATCGAGAAGATGCGCTTCGTGTCCTCGGGCACCGAGGCCGTCATGTCCGCCCTCCGCGCCGCCCGCGGCTTCACGGGCCGGGAGCGCATCCTGAAGTTCGAGGGCTGCTACCACGGCCACAGCGATGGCCTGCTGGTGAAGGCCGGTTCCGGCCTCATCACCTTTGGCGCCCCCACCAGCGCGGGCGTGCCCAAGGCCATCGCCGAGCTGACCTCGGTGGTGACGCTGGATGACCTGGAGACCCTGGAGCGCACCTTCGCCGAGATCGGGAACGAGCTGGCCGCGGCCATCATCGAGCCCATTCCCGCCAACAACGGCCTGCTGCTGCAGCGTCCCGAGTTCCTCAAGCGCCTGCGCGAGCTGTGCACCAAGCACGGTGTGGTCCTCATCTTCGACGAGGTCATCAGCGGCTTCCGGGTGGCTCCGGGGGGCGCGGCGGAGCGCCTTGGCATCACGCCGGACATGGGCACCTACGGCAAGATCATCGGCGGCGGCATGCCCGTGGGCCTCTACGGTGGCCGCAAGGACATCATGGGCGTGGTTGCGCCCGACGGTCCGGTCTACCAGGCGGGCACGCTGTCGGGCAATCCCGTGGCCATGGCCGCGGGCCTCGCCACCATGGAGAAGCTGACTCCGGCCTTCTACGCGGGGCTGGAAGCCAACGCCGCGAAGTGGGCCGCGGCCTTCGAGACCATCCCCGGTCTCCATTGCCCGCGGTACGGTAGCCTGCTCTGGCCGCTGTTCCAGGATGGCGTGCGCCGCAGCGACGCGGTGAAGGGCGAGGCCATCAGCACCTTCAACCGCCTGCACAAGGCCCTGCTGGGCCAGGGCGTCTATCTGCCGCCCAGCGGCTACGAAGTGGCCTTCCTCGGCGCCGCCCACGGCGAACCCGAACTGGCCCACTTCAAGCAGGCCGTGGCCGCCGTGGCCAAGGACTTTGCCTGATTTTCCAGGGCGCGACTTTTGTTTCTATGCGCCTTCTGCATTCTCTGTGATGACATATTCTTGGTGATGTGATGACTCAGTCCCTCCTCCGCGTCCTGAACGGCGAAACCCTCGACAAGCCCCCGGTGTGGTTCATGCGCCAGGCCGGGCGCTTCCTGCCTGAGTACCGCGAGGTGCGGGCCAAGGTCACGTTCGAGCAGCTGCTCAACCACTCGGACCTGGCCGCGGAGGTGACGCTCCAGCCCATCCGCCGGTTCCCGCAGATCGACGGCGCCATCATCTTCAGCGACATCCTGGTGATCCTGGATGCCCTGGGTTGCGAGGTGACGATCCCCGAGGGCGGGCCCCGCATCGGCAAGACGCTGGACCAGATCGATATCAACCGGCCCCTGGATGAAAAGGTCTTCGAGCCCGTCTGCAACGCCATCCGCAAGGTGAAGGCGAACCTGCCGCCCAAGGTGACCATGCTGGGATTCGCGGGCGCCCCCTGGACCCTGCTGGCCTACGGCATCGAAGGGAAGGGCAGCAAGAGCTGGTCGAAGGCCAAGGCCTTCATCCACCAGAATCCCGTGCTGGCCCAGAAGTGGATGGACAAGCTGGCGGACGCCGCCGCCCGCCTGCTGAACCTGCACATCGAGGCTGGTGCCCAGGGTGTGCAGCTCTTCGACACCTGGGCCGGTGAGCTGGACGCCGACGACTACGCGACCTTCGCCCTGCCTTCCGTGGAGCGCACGCTGTCCCAGGTGACGGCCGCGCCCACGCTCTTCTTCGCCCGGACAGGCTACCTGCCGGATTCGTTGAACAACCTGCCCTGCAAGGGCCTGGCTGTGCCCTGGCAGGTCCCCATCGGCGAGGCCCGCCGCCGCTTCCCGAAGATGGTGCTCCAGGGCAACCTCGATCCCATCGCGCTGCTGGCCGGGGCGGACACTGCCAAACGGAAGGCCCGCGCCATCGTGGACGCCATGAAGGGCCATCCCCACATCTTCAACCTCGGCCACGGGCTTGTGCCCGAGACCGATCCCGCCGTGGTGGCCGCCGTCCTTGACGAGGTGAAGGCATGAACCAGCTCGCCGATCTCATCCGCCGCTACGACCGGCCCGGGCCGCGCTACACGGGCTATCCCATGCCTCCGGTCTGGTCCGACGACTTCCCGGAACCCGAGATCCTTTCGGCTCTGGAGAGGGCCAATGCCCGCAAGGACGAGGCCCTGTCGCTCTACCTGCACATCCCGTTCTGCCCCCGCCGCTGCGCCTACTGCGGCTGCAACGTGGTGGTGAGCCCCCAGTACGATCCCGTGGAAGCCTACCTCGCGGCCGTCACCAAGGAGCTGGATCTGGTCTGCTCCCGCCTGAAGGACCGCCGCAAGGTCCTGCAGCTGCACTGGGGGGGCGGCACGCCCACCTACCTGAAGGCGGCGGACCTCAAGCGCACGTTCAATCTGTTCAAGGAGCGCTTCGAGTTCCTGCCGGGTGCCGAGATCGCCATCGAAGTGGACCCGACCTTCCTGGAGCCGGACCAGCTGCCCGCCTTGCGTGAGCTGGGCTTCAACCGGGTGTCCTTCGGCGTGCAGGATCTGGACGAGAACGTGCAGGCCCTCATCACCCGCGGCCAGACCTGGGACCATACCCTCACTGCCATGCACCAGTGCCGGGAGCTGGGCTTCGAAGGGGTGAACCTGGATTTGGTCTACGGCCTGCCGGGCCAGACCATGGACACCTTCCGCCGCACCTTGGAGTCCACCCTGGAGCTGTCGCCGGATCGCATGGCCATCTATGGCTTCGCCTACCTGCCCAGCATCATGCCCTTCCAGCGGAGCATCCCCGAGGAGACGCTGCCCACGCCGGAACTGCGCCTGGATCTGCTGCTGCTGGCCTCGGACATCCTGGAGAAGGCCGGCTACGTGGCCATCGGCATGGACCACTTCGCCCACCCCAATGACCCCATGGCCAAGGCCGTGCAGGAGGGCAAGCTCATCCGCAACTTCATGGGCTATGCCGTGAAGGCAGGCACGGACCTGGTGGGCTTCGGCCCCAGCGCCATCTCCAACGTGGCCGGGGTGTACGCCCAGAATGAGAAGATCCTCGCCAAGTGGGAACGGAGCATCACGGATGGCCATCTGGCCGTCCACAAGGGCCACCGCCTGACCGAGGATGACGAGCTGCGCCGCTGGGTGATCCACCACCTCATGGGCCACTTCGAGCTGAAGTGGGACGACCTGAAGCAGCGCTTCGGCGTGGACGGCCCGGTGCTCTTCGCCGACGCCGTGGTTCAGCTCCAGGACGAAGTGTCCCAGGGCACGGTGGAGGTGCGCCCCGAGGGCATCTTCATCACCGATCTGGGGCGGCGCTTCGTCCGCAACCTGGTGCAACCCTTCGATGCCTACCTGGCCCAGCTCAGTGCCAAGACGCCTTTTTCCAGGACGGTCTGACGGTCCATTGCATAGTTGACCCATAGGCCTACATTTAGAGATGTGGAGACCCGCCCGGTCGGGCCCAGGCTCCGCGGCCCGTGCCCCTTCCGGTGGTCTTCGCGAACCTGCCTGGCCTGCCCAGGCGATGTCGCGGAGGGATCCATGTCCCGGACTCTGTTTCTGCTGCTTCCGGCCCTGGTGCTCCAAGCCCAGGACTCGGCCATTCCGAATGCCGTGGAGGTGCGTTCGGGAGTCTTTGTCCTGAAGGGAGCGCCCAACGAGGCGATCTGCGTGGCCATGAAGAAAGAGCGCATCACCCATGTCATCGACCTGCGCAGGGACGAGGAACCCGACCTCAACTGCCAGTCGGAATCCTCCCGCCTGCATGAGATGGGGATCCAATACCAGCGCTATGCCATCAGCAAGACTCCGCCCGCCGCAGATTTCGATTTCCTGAGGACCCTGCTTCGGGATCTGCCCCGGGGGGCGCGGGTGGTGCTCCATTGCAGCAACGGAAACCGCGCTGCCGCCGCCGTGTGCCCGTGGCTGGTGCTCGACAAGGGCATGCCCGTGGCGGAGGCCATGCGGGTCGCCGGTGAGGCTGGATTGAAGGCCCCCGAGACCCAGGAAGCCGTGCGGCGCTACCTGGCCAAACAGGGGAGGACCTGAGCCTCCCCTGATGGAAGGGTTCAGTCCTTGGATTCCTGGTAGAGGCCTTCGATCTGCTTGGCGTACATCTGGTTCACCACCCGCCGCTTCACCTTCAATGACGGGGTGAGCTGCCCGCCTTCGAGGGTCATCTCCTGGTCCAGGAGGACCATCTTCTTGACGCGCTCGTAGTTCGACAGGCGCTCGTTGACGCGTTCCACACGGCTGCCCACCTTGGCGATCACCAGGGGATTCTGGATGAGTTCGGCGTGGGTCTTGAAGGTGATCTTCTTGTAGCCGGCCCAGCGCGCCAGGCTGTCGAAGTTCGGCACGATGAGGGCGCTGATGAAGTTGCGCTTGTCGCCGATGAGCACGGCCTGGGAGATGTACTTGTCCACCTTGAGCAGGTTCTCGATGGGCTGCGGGGCCACTTTCTTGCCGCCGCTGGTGACGATGAGCTCCTTCTCCCGGTCCGTGATGTAGAGGCGACCTTGATCGTCGAAATGCCCGATGTCGCCGGTGTGGAAATAGCCATCGGTGTCGATGGCCTCCTGGGTGGCCTTCTCGTTGTTCCAGTAGCCCAGCATCACGTTGGGGCCCTGGCAGAGGATCTCGCCATCCTCAGCGATCTTCACGAAGGGGCGGCCGTTCCATTCCGTATAGAGAGGGCGTCCCACGCAGCCGGGAACCACCTCACCGAAACGGTTCACGGTGATGATCGGACTGGTCTCCGTCAGGCCGTATCCCTCAAGGATGGGGATGCCGAGGATCCAGAAGAACTCCATGATCTTCCCGCCGAGGGGGGCGCCGCCGCTGACGGCGATCTTCAGCCGGCCGCCGGTGCGCTGGCGGATCTTCTCGAAGACGATGGCCTTGGCCGTGCGGTACCACAGGCCCTTCCAGGAGGGGGGCTCCTGGCCCTTCAGCAGGTAGGGCACGGCCTGCCGGCCGGCCAGCATGGCCCAGTGGAAGATCAGGCGCTTGATGAAGCTGCCCGCGGACACCGTGTCGTAGATCTTCGCGTAGATCTTTTCGTAGATGCGGGGGACCGAGGCCATGAGGGTGGGGCGCACCTCCAGCATGTCGGCCGCGACGGTGGCGACGCTCTCGGCGTAGTAGATCGAGGCGCCGGCATGGAACCAGAGGAAGTGTCCGGCCATGCGCTCGAAGATGTGGGTGAGGGGCAGGAAGCTCAGGGCGCGCTCGTTTTCCCCGATGATGCTCACCGTGGCCCTTCCCGCGAGGACGTTGGACACCAGGTTGCCGTGGGTGAGGATGGCGCCCTTGGGGTCGCCCGTGGTGCCGGAGGTGTAGATGAGGGTGAGGACGTCCGAGGCCTTCCGCTGCGCGCCCCAGGCGCGGACCTCGGCGCGGCGGGCCTCCATGGCCTCGCCTTCGCGCTGAAGGTCCGACCAGTGGAGCAGGGTCCGGCCCGTGCCCGCGGGAAGCTCACCCTCGACCAGCACAGCAGCCTCGAGGTCAGGCAGTCCATCCCAGACAGCGAGCACCTTGTCCAGCTGGTCGCGGGTGGAGCAGAGCACCCAGCGGGACTGGCTGTCCTTGAGGATGAAGGCCGCCTGCTCGCCGTTCAGGGTGGCGTAGATGGTGACATCGGGAATCCCCTGGATGGCGCAGGCGAAGTCGGCGATGGCCCATTCCGGACAGTTTTCCGACATGATCGCCAGGCGGTCTCCGGCCTTCATGCCGCGGGCGGCCATGGCCAGGGCCAGCCGCTCGACCAGGGCCACCAGCTCCGCATGGGAGATGGGCACGTAGACACCGTTTCGCTTCGCCGCCAGGGCATCCGGGAGATTCTTCTCCGCAGCGGCATAGAAAAGCTGGGCAATGGTCTCGATGGGCTGCGCCACAATGACTCCGGATACTTGGGGATGTGACGACATGGTAGCAGGGAGGGCCACAGCGCCACTGGGCGAGGGCATCCAGGCCTTTCATCTGGAGCAGCGCGCCCGGGGGGTGTCGCCACACACGGCACGGGCCCAGATGGGCGACCTGGAAAAGCTCCTGGATCACGCCGTCCGCGCCCAATGGGGCGGCTGGGAGGTCAGTCCCCGCACGGTGCGGGGCTTTGCCCTGGAACTGGGGGACCGGGGTCTGGATCCCGCCAGCCAGGCCCGCATCCTCTCCACGGCCCGGACTTTTTTCCGCTGGCTATGGGAGACGCGCCGCATCCCGCAGAACCCCGCCTCGGGCCTGCGGAATCCCAAGCAGCCCAAGCGGCTCCCGGCCTTCCTCACCGAGGGGGAGAGCCAGGCCCTGCTGGACCTCCCACCCGCCGTGGACTTCCCCTCCTCGCGGCTGGCCTGCCTGATGGAGCTGCTCTACGCCTCGGGTCTGCGTGTCTCCGAGCTGGTGGGCCTGGATCTCCAGGACCTGCTGGCGGGTGAGCGCACCTTGCGGGTGCTGGGCAAGGGGCGCAAAGAGCGGCTGGTGCCCTACCATGCGCAGGCAGCCGACATCCTGAACGCCTACCTCGGATTCCGGTCGGCCTTCCTGGCGCAAAAAGAGCTGCCGCCGGTTCCGGCCCTCTTCCTCAACCAGCGGGGCGGGCGGCTCACGCCCACCAGCGTGCGGACCCTGCTCCGGACGGCGCTGGAGGCCGCGGCGGTGCGGTCCCGCGTGAGTCCCCACGCCCTGCGGCACAGTTTCGCCACCCATCTGCTGAACCGCGGCATGGACCTGCGGGCCATCCAGGAGCTGCTGGGCCACGCCAGTTTGAGCACCACGCAGCGCTACACTCATCTGGGCCTTGAGGAACTGGCCCGGACGTACGAGAAGGCCCACCCCCGGGCCAAGAGCTAGGAGCCGCCATGGCCTTCGTCATTCCCGCCCCCCCTGCGCCAACCCTCCCGGTGGCCGATTCCACGGCCCTCTTCCCGGTGCGCCGGATCTACTGCGTGGGCCGGAACTATGCGGACCACGCCCGGGAGATGGGGGGGAATCCGGACCGGGAGCCTCCGTTCTTTTTCGGCAAGCCTTCGGATGCCGTGGTGCCTCTCGGCGGTGACATCGCCTACCCGCCCCTCACTTCGAACCTACACCACGAGGTGGAGCTGGTGGTGGCCCTGGGCGGCGGCGGGCGGGACATTCCCGCGGAAAAGGCGCTGGATTGCGTCTACGGCTACGCCGTGGGCATCGACCTCACCCGCCGCGACCTCCAGGCCAAGTTCAAGGACAAGGGCCAGCCTTGGGAGATGGCCAAGGGCTTCGATCAGTCGGCGCCCGTGTCCGCGGTGATGCCTGCAGCGCGCTGCGGCCACCCGGCCTCTGGCGCCATCTGGCTATCCGTGGAGGGCGTCGACCGGCAGCGGGGCGACCTGGCCCAGATGACCTGGAACGTGGCGGAAGTGATCGCCCATCTGTCGGCCTACATGGCCCTGGCTCCTGGCGACCTCATTTTCACCGGAACGCCCTCGGGCGTGGGCGCGCTAATCCGCGGGAACCACGTCCGCTGCGGCATCGAGGGCATCGGTGAGTTGGAGATCGTTCTGGTCTGATTCTCCAGCCCTTCAGTTCCCGCCCTTCTTGAACTGGGCGATGATGTCGTCGACGCTGTCCTTGCGGCTGTCAGCCTCCAGGCTGGTCTCGAAGATGTGGTCCTGGGTGGCGACCCGCCGCTCGCCGAATCCCTCGCCGGTCATGGCGCCGGTGTGGATGTTGAAGATCACGAGGAGCCGGTTGAGGCCTCCCTGGAACTGCTTGAGGAGGGTCACGACCTTTTCGATCTTCTGGCGCGTGATGTCCTGGAACTGAAGGATATTCAGGATCTCGAAAGCCTCGTCGCTCACCTGCTGGAGGAGGGCCTTGGTGGGGCCGAGGTCCACGGGCTTGGAGGGGGTCGCCACCTGGTGGGCGAAGAGGAACTCGAGCACCTCCTGGGCCAGGGCCGTCTGGTCCCCGCCCTCGGATGCCCGGCTGAGGAATCCGGCCACGGCTGCTTCCAGTTCGCTGCGGTGGGTGGCGTGTTTGGTGAGCCCGTCCTGGCAGACCTGGAGAGTCTGGGTGGCGCTGTCGCAGGCGGACATCAGGGTGTCCAGGCGGTTCATGACGCTCTGGGTGGCCTCCTCGGTGTCGGAGGTGATGGCGTCGAGCTGGGCGGCCAGCTCGGGCACCTGGGTGCTCTGCTGCTTCACCGAGGCATCCAGTTGCTGGAGGTTCATCAGGGTCTGGTTGATGCTGGTCACCAGAGCGCCGAGCTCTCCCTTGGCCTCGATGTCGACCTTTTGGTAGACCCGGCCGTTGGCCATGTCCTGGGCGGCCTGGGCCAAGCGGTAGAGGCTCGCCTGGGAGTCCCCCTGGAGGTCCTCCCGGAGCTCGCCGATCAGGGATTCCAGGCTGATCAGCCGCTGGTCCAGGCGCTCGCGCCGGGCCTGGAACTCCTCCACCAGACTGTCGGCTGCGCTGGAGGGCGTTGGGTCATCAGGGGCATCGATCATGGGTACTCCCGGGGCGCCCTCAGGGTGCGGGCCGCACCTTCACGTGGGTTCCTTCGGTCAATCCCCAGGCCTGCATGAGTTCCCGGGGGATCGCGACATGTTTTTCCGGCAGCCCCTGAAGGAATTCCACCCGCTCCACGGCGGGTCCACTGGGCCAGATGACCCGCAGATTGCGGATGCCGTGGCGGTAGGGGCCAAGCACGGTCCACCAGCCTTCCATGGCTTGGGGCAGGCCGAGGTGGTTGGCCTTCTTGAAGAGGCCGGTCTTCAGCTCGGCGACGGTGACGTGGGCATCCGGTTCCAGCACCTCGAGGCGGCCCGCGTCCTTGAGGAGGGAGGCCGCCTGGAGGACGGTGACATCATGCTGGCCCGTGGCGGCCATGACATCCTGGAAATCCCGGTAGCCGTCGAAGAAGGGCAGGATCCGGCGGTCCTCGGCAAACAGCTTGATCCCTTCGAGCAGTTCAGGCGGACGGAGGGTGGGCCAGGGCACCGCCGTGAGCCTCGGGAAGATGCTGTGCAGACGTCTGCGGCTGTCCTGGAGACGCGCGGAATCCATGAGCAGGTCCGGCACGGTGCGGCGGATCGAGGCGGGGATCTGGACCTGGGTGGTGAGGAACTCGAAGTGGCCGGAGACCCACTCCAGGATCTCGAAGGCGGCCGGTTCGCCGCGGGCGGAGAGGGATTCTGCGTGGATCACTTCGCCGCCCAGGAAGTAGAGCACGCCGCTCAACTTGCCCGAGTTCACCTGGAGCATGCCCGTCTTGCGGTTGACATGGAGCAGCTGCGCCACATCGGTGAGGGCGATGCTCTCCAAGGTGCCGCGGAGGTTGCTCAAGGCCGGGACTCGGCCATGGCGGCGAGCATCTCTTCCACGGCCCGCTCCAGGCCCACGAGCACGGCCCGCCCGATGAGGCTGTGGCCGATGTTCAATTCTTCGATCTCGGGGATGGCGGCGATGGGGCCGACGTTATGGAGATCCAGCCCATGGCCGGCCAGGACCCGCAGCCCGAGGCGGCTGCCCAGGCGGGCGGCGTCGCGGATCCGCCCCAATTCGAGGGTGGCGTCTGAATCCATGGGCAGGTCGCTGTAGATTCCGGTGTTCAGCTCCACCGCGTCGGCCTCCAGCTTGGCGGCCATCTTCACCTGGTCCAGGACCGGATCCACGAAGAGGCTCACGCGGATGCCGGCGCTGTGGAGTTCGCGCAGCACGGGGCGCAGCATGCCCTGGAGGAAGATGGCGTCGAGTCCTCCCTGGGTCGTGAGTTCTTCGCGGCTTTCTGGAACCAGTGTCACCCAGGAGGGCCGCATGGGCGTCACGGCTTCGAGCACCTCGGGAGTCGCGGCGCATTCCACATTCAGCGGAATGGCCAGCACCTCTTTCAGCACGCGGAGGTCGCGGTCCTGGATGTGTCGGCGATCTCCCCGCAGGTGGACCGTGATGCCGTGGGCGCCGGCGCTCTGGGCCAGCAGGGCTGCGGCCACAGGCTCGGGCTCATGGCCGCCCCGAGCCTGTCGGAGGGTGGCGACATGATCGATATTCACACCAAGCCTGAGGGTCAATGCGGGCTCCAGGGACTGATCCAGCTTAGCTTACCTTCGGCCGTTTCCGGTGGCATGGGTGGGGGGTGGGGCAAGTTGCACGAAAAAAGAAGTTGAAACACCAATTATGAGCTGCCACCCTTTTTCCCATGGGTCCGAACACGCTCCTTCCCTCCCTTTTCCTCGCCCACGGCTCCCCCATGCTGGCCCTGGAGGGCGGAGCCTGGGGCGGGGCAGTGTCCGCCTTTGGGCGTGAGCTGCCCCCGCTGCGAGCCATCCTGGTCTGCTCGGCCCACTGGGAGGCACCGGGCTCGTTCCGGCTCTCCTCGGCGGAGGTTCCGGGCGTCATGCACGACTTCGGGGGCTTCCCCGAAGCCCTCTACACCCTGGACTACCCTGCGCCGGGATCACCGGGCCTGGCCGCGGAAGCCGCGGGTCTGCTCCAGGCCGCGGGGCTGGACGCTGAGCTCGATCCCCAGCGTCCCCTCGATCATGGGGCCTGGGTGCCCCTGCGCTACCTGGCGCCGGCCGCAAACGTTCCCGTGGTGCAGCTCTCCCTCCCCCGGCCCCGGACACCGGAGTTGCTCCTCGCGGCGGGCCGAGCCCTGGCGCCCCTGCGCCAGTCAGGTGTGCTCATCCTCGGCAGCGGGGGCATCGTTCACAACCTCCGCCGCCTGGACTGGCAGGATGCCTCAGGGCCGCAGCCCTGGGCCCTGGTCTTCCAGGGCTGGGTCCAGGAGCGCCTGGCGGCCGGGGATGCCGCGGCGCTCTCGGATTGGCGGAACGCCCCCGGAGCAGCGGAATCCGTACCCACCTCCGAGCACCTCGATCCCCTCTTTGTGGCGTTGGGTGCCGCGATGACCGCGCCCGAGCCGCTCTTCGAAGGCTGGCAGCTGGGCAGCCTCAGCCTGGCGAGCTATCTCTTCGGCTGAGGGTCACGCCTCCGCGCGCTTCATGCTGCGCAGGGCGATGGTCCAGATGAAGGCGGAGAGGCCGAGCAGCTTCAGCACCTGGGGCCAGAAGGCCTCCAGCCCCACACCGCGCAGCATGATGGCCCGGATGATGATGATGAAGTGGGTGAGGGGCATGATCTCGCCGAGCATGTAGAAGGGCAGGGGCATGCCTTCGCGGGGGAAGATGTAGCCGCTGAGGAACACGAAGGGCAGGAAGGTGAGCATGCTCATCTGGGCGCTCTGGCCCTGGCTCTGCGCCTTGGTGGAGATGGTGATGCCGATGCCCAGCATGGGGACGATGAAGAGGGCGGCCATCAGGTAGAGCAGGACCACCGAGCCTGCCACAGGCACGCGGAAGAAGATGCGCGCCACCCCGAACAGCACGGTCATCTGGGCGTAGGCCATCACCACGACCGGAATGACCTTGCCCGCGAAGAGCTCGAAGGGCCGCACGGGCGTGACCATGATCTGGTCCAGGGTGCCCCGCTCCTTCTCCCGCACGATGGCGTTGGCCGCGAACATGATGCAGGTCATGGAGAGGATGACGCCCACGAGGCCGGGCACGATGAAGGTGGGGCTCCGGAGGTCCGGGTTGTACCAGGGCCGGATGCGCACCTCCACGGGCATGATGGGCTTCGCGGCGTCCCCATAGCCCATGCGGTCGTAGAGGAGCTGGGTGTTCCGGAGCTGGCCCACCCCCTGAGCCGTGGCCATGGCGTTGGAGGCGGTGGTGGGGCTGGAGCCGTCCACCAGGATCATCACCTGGCCCGTCTGGCCTGAGCGGATGCGGCGGGCGTAGTCCGGCGGGAACCACACGCCCACCTGGGCTTTCCCGCGATCGATGGCGGCACGGAGCTCCGCCTCGGAGCCGACATGGACCTTCGCGTCGAAGTACTGGGAGGCCACCAGCCCGTCCACGAAGCTCCGGCTCTCCTGGCTCCGGGATTCATCCAGCACCGCGGCGGGCATGTGCTTCACGTCGTAGTTGACGGCATAGCCGAAGATGATGAGCTGCATGAGCGGCATCCCCAGCGTGAAGGCCAGGGTCATCCGGTCGCGGCGGAGCTGGAGAAACTCCTTCCAGACCAGGGCTTTGATGCGGTTCCACATGGTCGTTTCCTCAGGCGGTGCGGGAGCGTTGGACCAGGTCCACGAACAGGTCTTCGAGGGAGGGAAGTTCCGGCGGCAAGGCCTCGAAGGCATGGCCCCCCTGGCGGAGCGCTGAGAGCAGGCCGGCCGGGTCCTCGCCTGTGGGAAGGGAGAGGCGCACGCTGCGGCCGAGCAGTTCCGCGGACAACACCTCCGGAATCCGCCTGGCGGCGGCCTGGAGGTCCCGGAAACGATCGGTGCGCAGCTCGATCACCTGACGCCCCAGGCCCCCCTTGAGCGCCCGGGGACGCCCATAGGCCATGAGCTTCCCGCCGAGAATGAAGGCCAGGCGGTCGCACTGATCGGCCTCGGCCAGGTTGTGGGTGGTGACGAGGATGCTCATGCCCTCCACCACCAGCTCGTCCATGGCCTCCCAGAAGAGGCGGCGCCGCAGCGGGTCCACGCCGCTGGTGGGCTCGTCCAGGAAGAGGATCTCGGGGCGGTGGAGGGTGGCCGCCGCCAGAGCCACGCGCTGGCGCTCGCCGGTGGAGAGGGCCGCCACCGGCAGGTCCCGCTGGCCCCAGACCTGCATCTCGTGCAGGCGGAATTCGATCTCGGAAGTCAGCCCCGATCCTTCAAGCCCATAGAGCCCGCCGAAGAAACGCAGGTTCTCGGCCACGGTGAGATCGGCGAGCAGGCTCGATTTCTGGCTCATATAGCCCATGCGGGCCCGCAGCTGGTCGGCTTCGGTGAACAGGTTCCGCCCGAGGGCCCGGGCCTCCCCGGCGCTGGGGGCCAACACCCCGCAGAGCATGCGGATGGTGGTGCTCTTGCCGGCGCCGTTGGGGCCGAGGAACCCGAAGATCTCCCCGGGCTGGATCTCGAAGCTGAGATCCGACACGGCGGTGAAATCCCCGAAACGGCGGGTGAGGCCGCGGACTTCCAGTACGGCTTCAGCCATGGCCGCCTCCGGCCTCGGCCAGGGCGTAGAGAAAGACATCCTCCACGGTTGGTTCCGAAAAGCGGGCCTGCTCGATCCCGGGAAGCGCCGCCAGGCGGGCCAGCAGCGGGGCGGGGTCCTGGGCGGGGAAGCGGGCGCGGATGATCTCGCCTTCCGCGAACAGGTCCAGCGGGTCCAGGGCGGCGACAGCCTTCTGGGCCTCGCGGCGGCGCGTGCTGACGAGATGGACCACGAGCCCGGGCAGGCTCCGGCGGAAGGCGGCCAGATCGCCCTCCTGGAGGATCTGTCCCTCGTGCATGAGCAGCATGCGGTGGGCGTACTCGGCCTCGTCCATGTAGGGGCTGGAGAAGAGGATGGCCACGCCCTCGTCGTGGACGGTGTGCAGCAGTTCCCAGAATTCCCGGCGGCTCACGGGGTCCACGCCCGTGGTGGGCTCGTCCAGCAGCAGCAACCGCGGTTCGGTGAGCAGGGCGGCGCAGAGGGAGAGCTTCTGTTTCATGCCCCCTGAGAGCGCCCCTGAGGCCCGGTCCCGGAATGGGGCCAGATCCACGGACTCCATCAGCTGCTGGATGCGGGGGCCGGGGTCCCGCAGGCCGAAGAGCCCGGCCTGGAACTGCAGGGTCTCAGCCACCGTCAGTTCCGGGGGCAGACTGAAGGCCTGGGGCACGTAGCTGATGCTGGCGCGGTCCAGGTTCCGGATGAGCTGCCCACTGCTGGGCTGCTGGAGGCCGATCAGCATGCGGAAGGTGGTGGTCTTGCCGGCGCCGTCGGGCCCGACCAGGCCCACCAGCTCACCCTCGGACAGGCTGAGGTCCAATCCCTTCACGGCCTCCTTGGGGCCGAAGCGGCAGGTGAGGCCCCGGGCCTCTAGCAGGCTCATCGCGCGGGCGCTCCCAGGCGCACGTCCACGGCCACGCCGGGGACCAGCCCCTTGTCCCAGCCATCCTTGAGGTTCACGCGGGCGGGGTAGACCAGGTTCACCCGCTCTTCGCGGCTCTCCACCATCTTCGGTGTGAACTCGGCCTCGGTGGCCACCTCGTCCAGGGTGGCGTCGAGGATGCGCTTGTCGGGCATCTCCACCGTGACGGCGGTCCCGATGCGGACCTGGCTCTGGATGGGCTGGGGCAGGTAGATGCGCACCCAGAGCTGGTCCAGGCGGGCCAGGGTGAGCACCGGCTGGCCCGGGGCCAGGACGCTGCCGGGCTCCCGCAGGCGGTGGGTGACGATGCCATCAAAGGGGGCGCGGACTTCGGTGAAGCCCGCCTGGGTGCGGCTCTGGTCGAGCACCGCCCGGGCCTTGCGGGCCTCGGCCGAACCGGCCTGGCGCTGCTCGATGCGGGCGCCGGCCTTGAGCTCCGCCAGGGCCTTGGCCTGGAGGTTCAGGGCCGCGATGGCGCGATCCCGGGCGCTCACGGCGTTGTCCAGGTCCGCCTGGGACATCACCCGTTCTGCCGAAAGACGTTGGACCCGGCGGAGGTTCTCCTCGGCCAGCTTGAGGGCGGCCTCCGCGTCATGGACCCGGGCCTGGCCCTGGGCGATGTCCTCGGCCCGGGAGCCTCGGTCCAACTCCAGGCGCTTGGCTTCGGCGCTGTCCAATCCCGCCTGGTCGCGGAGGACTGCGGCATCCAGTTCCTCCGCGGCGACGCGGGCCAGCAGCTCGCCCGCCTTCACGCGCTGGCCCTCGCGGACATGGAGTTCCATGAGGCGCCCCCCGGCCCGGGGGCCGAGGTCCGTGAGGTAGGCCTCCACCCGGCCATTCAGCAGGGGGCGGCTGTCCCGGTGGCAGGCGAGGAGGACAAGGGGGAGCAGCAGGAGGGCCTTGCGCATGGAAATCCTCTCGAAACTAGTCATGGGAATCGGGGAGGGGCGGCAGGGGGGCCGCAGGGTCCGTGGCGATGCCGCGCCAGAAGAGGTGGAGCCAGGCCCGTTCGCCCTCGGCCACAGCCTCATCGGGCGGCATGCCCAGGATCCGGGGCGCGACCACGGGGAGGACGTCGAGAATCTCCAACTGGAGCTTCAACAGGAAGAAGGTGGACAGAAGGGTGTGGAGATCCTTCCGCACCTCCCCGCGCTGGATACCCTGTTCGAGCAGGCTCCGCACCAGTGTGGCCGCGCCGATCACGCGACTCTGGATGAGCTCCTGGATCCCTTCGGCGCCCCGGACGATCTCGCCGCGGATGAGGCCCCGGAGGCCTGGGTCGCGTCCCAGGTGGTGATGGTAGATGCCCAGCACTTCCCAGAGGCGGAGGGCCGTGTGGCGGTCATCCGCGGGATCTGCCAGGCGCCGCAGGTCTTCGACGAGAGGCGGGAATCGCTTGGCCAGCAGGGCCGTGAACATGGCCTCCTTGCTGTCGAAGTGGTAGTAGATCAGGGCCGGGTCGCAGCCGGCCTGCTTGGCGATGGCCCGCAGGCTGGCGGCGCGGAGGCCGTCCCGGCCGAAGACCTCCTGGGCCGCGTCCAGGAGCTGGTCTGCATCCATCCGGGTGGGCTTGGGGCCGCGGGGCGGGCGGGCGGGAGAGGGCATGGGGCTCCAATTCAACGAACGTTGAATCATGCTGTCCCGATTAGAGCTTGGCAAGGGCTATTTCATCGGACGTGGAAATGTGGCATGAAGACGAAAAAGCCCCCGGTGAGGGGGCTCTTTCAATGGGTTCTGGCGTTTATTCGCCGGAGATGGGGACCACCGTGGTGTCTTCGATGGTGAGGATCTCAGCCTCTTCGAAGGCGATGCGGTTTTCTTCCACTTCAGCCACAGCCACCTGGCCCCAGAAGGAGGCGAGCTTGGGGGCATCCTGGGCCTGTCCGTGCTTGTTCACGGGGACGACCACCTCGACCTTGGGGAAGGCACCGCGCTGGAGCTGGTCGCAGCGCTTGCCCGCCACGACGACGAAGCGGTACTTGTTGGCGATCTCTTCAGGTACACGGACGATGGTGCGTTGGGTCATGGGCCACTCCGAACCAGGAAGCATAACACCTGTCCACCATTCAATCAATGAGCCTGGAGTAGGATGAAGGGTTCCTGGAGCCCATCTGATGCAGATCATCCTCGGCATCACCGGCGGCATCGCCGCCTACAAGTCCGCTGATCTGGCCCGGTTGCTGGCCAACCAGGGGCATCGGGTCCGCTGCATCCTCACGGAGGCGGGCGCCCGGTTCATCACCCCGCTCACCCTCAGCAGCCTGACCGGCGAGCCCTGTTACGGCGCCAATCCCGATCAGGGCGAATGGCGGGCCAATCCGAGCATCGAGCACATCGAGCTGGCCCGCTGGGCGGAGCTGGTGGCGGTGGCGCCAGCCACGGCCAACATCATCGGGAAGGCCGCCAACGGCCTGGCTTCCGACCTGCTCAGCACGGTGCTGCTGGCCACCCGGGCGCCCGTCCTGTGGGCCCCGGCCATGAACACCGGCATGTGGAGCCATCCGGCCGTCCAGGCCAATCTCGCCCGGCTGCGGTCCTTCGGCCACGCGGTGGTGGATCCGGATGATGGCATCCTCGCCTGCGGGGAAGAGGGCTCCGGCAAGCTCGCCCAGGTCCCTTCCATCGCCGAAGCCATCCTGATGCACGGCACGCCCAAGCTCCCGAGCCTTGCCGGCCGGCGGGTGCTCATCACCGCGGGCCCGACCCGGGAGGACCTGGATCCCGTCCGCACCATCACCAACCGGAGCACCGGCGCCATGGGCATCGAGCTGGCCCGGGCCTTCCGTGATGTGGGCGCCCAGGTGCAGCTGGTGCTGGGGGGGGACCTTCCAGCACCCTGGGGTGTTGAGACGGCCCGCGTCCGCAGCGCCCAGGAGATGCTGGCCGCCTGTGAATCCCGCTGGCCCACTGCGGATGGCCTCATAGGCGCGGCGGCGGTGGCCGATCAGCGCCCGGAAGCCTTTGCCGCGGAGAAGGTGAAGAAGGGGGATGGGCCAGAGAACCTGGTCCTGGTGAGGACGCCGGACATCCTGGCCACGCTGTCCGCCGCCCGGCGGCCAGGACAGTGGATCCTGGGCTTCGCTGCCGAAAGCGAGAACCACGAGGCCCACGCGGCAGCCAAACTCCAGAAGAAGGGGCTGGATGCGGTGCTGGTGAACGACATCCAGGGCGGCCGGGCCTTTGGCACCCAGGCCAACACGCTGACGCCCGTCACCGCCCACGGGCCCCAGGCTCCCATCGGGCCCCTCCCCAAGGACCAGCTGGCGCGGGCCGTCGTCCAGTGGTGGGGCCATCGGCTGGAGGCCCAGGAGAGCGCCCGGTAGCCCCACTTCCCATCAGAGTGCCGGGTCCAGCCAGGGCAGCACATCCGTTGGGCGCCCGGCCACGTTTCCTAGGCGCACCGCCACGATCACGATCCAGCCGGGAGGCCTCTGGAGGGACTTCAGGTCCAGGATGAGCGTCTCACCGGGGCCGGGCAGGTCCGGGCGGTGGCGCTCCAGCACCACCTCGCCCCGGCTGAAGACCTCTTCGGAGGTGGGTTTGGCCAGGCCCAGGGGGAGGTAGAGCACCCGCACGACCTCGACGCCCACGAGGGTGTCGCCCTTCACATCGGACGAAGGCAGCACCAGCCGGACCTTGCGAAGGCCTTCGAGGTGCGCCTCCATGGCCTGGGCGGCAGCCCGGGGCCGGGGGAGGGGATCCCCCTTCCGCCCGCAGTGGACTGCCAGGAAGCTGAGCGTGATGGCGAGCAGCGGGTTTGCTAGTCTGGGGAATCGCATCGCCATCCATCATGCCCGATTCCGAGGTCCAACCATGACCGTGACCAAGATCCTCGTTGCCAATAGAGGGGACGATGACCCCTCCGCGATCGAGCGGAGCGAGGGAGCGGGAGCGAAGCGAACGGGGTCAGGTCCCCGCGCAGGCCAGCGATGCAGCACCATTGAGCAAAGGTGAACCCATGCCCGTGACCAAGATCCTGATTGCGAACCGCGGGGACGATGACCCCTCCGCGATCGAGCGGAGCGAGGGAGCGGGAGCGAAGCGATCGGGGTCAGGTCCCCGCGCAGGCCAGCGATCCAACACCATCGAGCAAAGGTGAACCCATGTCCGTGACCAAGATCTTGATTGCGAACCGCGGGGAAATCGCCATCCGGGTGATCCGCACCTGCCGCGAGATGGGCATCCCCACGGTGGCGGTGTACTCCGAAGCCGATCGCGGGGCCCTGCATGTGCGCATGGCCGACGAGGCCTACTGCATCGGGCCCGCCGCGGCCCGGGAGAGCTACCTGGTGGTGGAGAAGATCCTGGACGTCTGCAAGCGCAGCGGCGCTGACGCGGTGCATCCGGGGTACGGCTTCCTGTCCGAGAATGCCGAGGCGGCGCGGGCCTTCGCGGCCGCGGGCATCACCTTCATCGGGCCCCGGCCGGAATCCATCGAGAGCATGGGCTCCAAGACCGCCGCCCGGGTGGTGGCCCTCCAGGCGGGATGCCCCGTGGTGCCGGGCATCCAGGAAACCATGGCCGATGAAGAACTGCTCGTGGCCTCCCAGAAGATCGGCTTCCCGGTGATGCTCAAGGCCGCCATGGGCGGCGGCGGCAAGGGCATGCGGCTGGTCCACAAGCCTGAGGAGTTCACCTCTTCGCTGGCCCGGGCCCGGGGCGAGGCGCTGTCCTCCTTCGGCGACGACAGCGTCTATGTGGAGAAGGCCATCGTCCAGCCGCGCCACATCGAGATCCAGATCTTCGGGGACACTCACGGCAATCACGTCTATCTGCACGAGCGCGAATGTTCCGTGCAGCGCCGCCACCAGAAGGTCATCGAGGAAGCCCCCAGCCCCCACGTGACGCCTGAGATGCGCAAGGCCATGGGCGAGGCGGCCCTGAAGGTGGCCAAGGCCGTGGACTATGTCGGTGCGGGCACCGTGGAGTTCCTGGCGGACTCCGACCGCAACTTCTACTTCCTGGAATTGAACACCCGCCTACAGGTGGAGCATCCTGTCACCGAGTGGATCACGGGCCTGGACCTGGTGAAGTGGCAGATCCTGGTGGCCCGGGGCGAGAAGCTGCCCATGACCCAGGAGGAGATCCCCCTCAACGGCTGGGCCATGGAGTGCCGCGTCTACGCAGAGGATCCGGACAAGAACTTCATGCCGAGCCCCGGGAAGATCACCTTCCTGCGCACCCCCAGCGGGCGCAATGTGCGAGACGACAGCGGCGTCTACGAGGGGGCCGAGGTGCCCATGTTCTACGACCCCATGATCAGCAAGCTGAGCACCTGGGGGCCCACGCGCCTGGAGGCCATCGAGCGCATGCGGGCCGCCCTGGGCGAGTACCGCATCGGGGGCATCCGCCACAACATCGCCTTCCACGAGGCCTTGATGGAACACGGGCCCTTCCGCGAGGGCGCGCTGCACACGGGCATGCTGGACAAGCCCTTCTGGAAGCGCAAGGAGCAGGGGCCCGATCTGAAGTTCGCGGTGGCCGCCGCGCTGCTGCATGAACTGGAAACCGAGCAGCGCCGGGCCGCCCAGCCTGCGGCCGGCGGTGATGGAAAGCCCGACGCCTGGAAACACTGGGGCCGGTTCAACCGGTTGTAGGGAGACTCCTGTGAAACGTACCCTCATCCTCGGCAAGGACTCGCATGACGTGGAACTCCTCCACCAGGACGGCGTGACCACGCTGGTCTGGGAAGGCCAGAGCCACCCCGTCGACATCCTGGAACTGGAACCCGGCTGCTACTCGATCCTCATGGAGGGCCGTTCCGTGGAGGTCCGCCTGGATGCCGCAAAGTCACCGGACGCGGAGACCCACGCCTACCGGGCCATGCTTTATGACGGGGCCTACGAGTTCGCCCTGGTGGATCCTCGCCGGGCCCTGTTGGCAGGCGCGGGCGGTCCGGGGGCCGGGGGTGGCCTGTTGTCCTCCCCCATGCCCGGCAAGATCGTGAAGCTGCTCGTGAAGGCGGGTGACGCCGTCCAGGAAGGCCAGACCCTCCTCGTGATGGAGGCCATGAAAATGCAGAATGAATTGAAAACAACCACGACGGGAACCGTCGCCACCGTCCACGTCCAGGAGGGCGCCACCGTGGAGACGGGAGCTGCGTTGATCACTGTGGTGACCCCGGAGGCCTGAATGTTCCTGGGACTACCCAGGGTCAACGCATAATGTCAATCAACCATGATTGCTTGGAATAAAAGGCATATTTGGCCCGTCTCGATTCGGGTTGGCTGTCTCGAGGCTCGATTAATTCATACTGTTGTATGAGCTATCGCCTTCGTTGTGAGGCACTTTATAAGTGTGAATTTGTGTCATTTTTAACTTGAAGGAAAGTGCGTTCCGGCGCTAGTTTGTGGCGTGATGTTTATCACAACTAGCGGAGGTGATATGAAAAAAACGCTCCTATTCTTATTGGCAGGATCGGCGATGGCCCTATCTGCCCAGCAGGGCCAGGCCTGGGTGATGGGCCATGTGGGTCAGACGATGTTCGATTCCGATGCCAAGATCCTGGGCATCAAGATGAAGGATCAGCTTCACTACGGCCTGGGTGTGGGCCATTGGTACACCGACCGCTGGGGCCTTGATCTGCGGGCGCTGCGCAATGATCTGGAACTGGATGCCCCTGGGGCCGCCAAGGCAGCCCAGACGCATCTGCTGGCTTCGGGATTGTTCAACTTCCGTCCGGGCGCCGACAACTGGTATCCCTACCTGGCTGCAGGCATTGGTGGCACCAATGTGGAGAACCCCTATTCCGGAAAGGGCGAAGCCACGACCCGCTTCAATTACCACGGTGGTGTCGGCGTCATGGGCAAGCTTGCCGACAACTTCATGCTCGACTTGAGCGCCAAGGCGGTCCGGGTGGAACTGCCCAAGTCCCGCACGGAGTACCTGGCGACCCTGGGCCTCGGCTACACCTGGGGCGGCGGCCGCAAGGCGGCTCCCGCCCCGCCACCGCCGCCTCCTCCACCGGCCCCTGAGCCCAAACCCGAGCCGGTGGCTCCTCCCCCGCCGCCTCCTCCGCCCCCCGCCCCCGAGCCAGTGGTGGTGAAGCCCGTGCCGCCTCCGCCTCCCCCGGCCAAGATCGTCCTGGACGAGGCCGTACTGCACTTCGCCAATGGCAAGGCTGATCTGGGCCCCGATGCCACTGCCGCCATCCAGAAGGTGGCAGAGGGCCTGAAGGCCTACCATGGCGACTACTCGCTGGAAGTCAGCGGCCACACCTCCTCCGTGGGTGGCAAGGCCCTGAACAAGGCCCTGGCCAAGCGCCGGGCCGATGCCGTGGCCAAGATCCTGGTGGACTCGGGCATCCCCGCCGCCAAGGTCACCACCGTGGGCGTGGGTCCCGACAAACCCATCGCCGACAACAAGACCAAGGAGGGCCAGGCCAAGAACCGCCGCGTCGAGATCGACGTGAAGGTCAACGATGGCAAGGCCGAGGTCCGCAAGATCACCACGGATCCCGTGGACGCGGCCCCCAAGAAGTAGCCGAACAACAGGCGGGGGTTTTCTTCTGAGCCCCCGCCCTTTCCATCTGGGAGCTACGCCATGTCCATGAAAGACGAGTTCAAGGCCTTCATCATGAAGGGCAACGTGGTCGATCTGGCCATTGCCGTGGTCGTGGGCGGCGCCTTCGGCAAGATCATCACCGCCTTTGTGGATGGCATCGTGATGCCCCTGGTGACCTATGTGCTCCCCGCCAACATCAAGTGGGAGGAGTGGGTCCTGGGCAAGTTCCGCATCGGCGCGGTGCTCGGCGCCACCGTGAACTTCCTGATCATCGCCCTGGTGATCTTCCTCGTGTTGATCAAGTTCCTGGGCAAGTTCGTGAAGAAGGAAGCCGCCGCCCCCACCACCAAGGAATGCCCCGCCTGCCTGGAACAGGTACCCCTCAAGGCCACCCGCTGCAAGCACTGCACCAGCCAGCTGTAGGGGCGCCATGAGGATCGGAGAGGGCCCGGCTTCCGGGCCCTTTCTCTTGTGAGGAAAGGCCTTTCCGTGCTGAACTGGGGGTTCAACCTCAGGGGCGCTCGGGTGCGCCCCCCCGACGCACGAGGGCGCCGATGAGCGAGCAAGCTCCGGTCAAAAAGTATTCCGTCTTCCTTCCGAAGACCGATTTTCCGATGAAGGCGGACCTGCCGCAGCGCGAGCCGAAGCGCCTGGAGCGCTGGAAGGCCGAGGGCCTGTACGCCCGCATCGAGGCGAAGCGCAAGGCGGACAACGCCGCGGGCCAGGGCAAGGGCCGCGAGGTGCTGCATGACGGGCCCCCCTATGCCAACGGCGCCATCCACATGGGCCATGCCCTCAACAAGATCCTCAAGGACGTGGTGGTGAAGTCCCGGTGGATGGAGGGCTACGAATCGCCCTACGTGCCGGGCTGGGACTGCCATGGCCTGCCCATCGAACATGCGGTGGAAAAGGATCTGGGCCCCAAGCGCCGCGAGCTGAGCCGCGCCGAGTTCCTCCAGCGGTGCCGGGCCTACGCGCAGAAGTGGATCGACACGCAGCGCACCGCCTTCCAGCGCCTGGGCGTGCTGGGCGCCTGGGAGGAGCCCTACATCACCATGGCGCCCCGGTACGAGGCCGAGACCGTCCGGCACCTGGCGAAGCTCTTCGACAGCGGATCCGTCACCCGCAAGCTGAAGGTCGTCCACTGGAGCTACGGCGCCCGCACGGCCCTGGCGGAAGCCGAGGTCGAATACGCCGACAAGACCAGCCCCGCCATCACCGTGGCCTTTCCCGTGGCCGACGCCGAGGCGAAGCGCCTGGAACTGCCCATCCCCCTCTTCGTGCCCATCTGGACCACCACCCCCTGGACCCTGCCCAGCAACCTGGCGGTGGCCATGCATCCGGACCTGGAATATGCGGTGGTCCGGGCCGACGGCCGCCACTACGTCGTGGCCGTCACCCTGCGCGACGACTTCGCCAAGAAGCTGGGCCTGCCGCTCCATACCGTGGAGATCCGCAAGGGCAAGGAATTCCAGACGCTCGTCGCGCGGCATCCCTGGATCGACCGGGACAGCCCCGTGCTGCTGGGCGACTACGTCACCGCGGACACGGGCACCGGCCTGGTGCATACGGCGCCGGACCACGGTGTGGACGACTTCAACCTGGCCCATCATCTGGGCCTGCTTCAGCTGGTGGGACCCGACGGCAAGTTCCTGCCCGCCGTGAATGACCCCGAGCTGGAGGGAAAGAACATCTTCGACAGCAATCCCCTGGTGGTGGAGCGCCTGAAGCGGGAAGGGCGCCTGATCCACGAGGAGTGCCTGACCCACAGCTATCCCCACTGCTGGCGGACCCGGACTCCCATCCTCTTCCGCGCCACCGAGCAGTGGTTCATCACCATGGATTCGGAGCTGGCGGGGAAGGGCCGCAGCCTGCGCGAGCTGGGCATCGAGGGCGTGGAACAGACCCAGTGGGTCCCGGCCCAGGGCCAGAACCGCATCCACGCCATGATCGCGGGCCGGCCCGACTGGTGCATCAGCCGCCAGCGCGCCTGGGGCACGCCCATCACGGTGCTGCGCTGTGAGGCCTGCGGTGAGCCGCTGGTGGCGGATTCCATCTTCGAGACTGCCGCCGCCGCCATCGAAGCGGGTGGCATCGAGGCCTGGTCGGAACTGCCCGTGGAAGGCCTCGTGCCCGCCGGGGCCCGCTGCACCTGCGGCTCCACGGTCTTCCAGAAGGAAACGGACATCCTCGATGTGTGGATCGATTCCGGCGTCAGCGCCTCCGTGGTGTGTGAATCCCATTCGGAGCTGAACCGCGGCGATTACGGGAAGTTCATCTACCTGGAGGGCTCGGACCAGCACCGGGGCTGGTTCCACAGCTCACTGCTGTTCAACCTGGCCGCCACGGGCACCAAGCCCTACAAGCAGGTGGTCACCCACGGCTTCGTGCTGGACGGCAAGGGCCAGAAGATGTCCAAGAGCCTGGGCAACGTCATCACGCCTGAGGAGATCCTCAAGACCCTGGGCGCCGACATCCTGCGCTGGTGGGCCGCCAGCTGCGACTACAGCGAGGACATCCGTATCTCCAAGGAGATCCTCGACCGCAGCGCCGACGCCTATCGCAAGATCCGCAACACCTTGCGCTTCCTGCTGGGGGCGCTGTCGGATTTCGACCCGGCGAAGGATGCGGTGGCTCCTGCGGACCTGGCTCCCCTGGATCGCTGGGTACTGGACGCCTTCTCCCGCACCACGGTTGAAGCCCGGGATGCCTATACACGCTTCGAGTTCCACCGCGCCACCCAGGCCGTCCATGGCTTCTGCCAGTTGGAGCTGTCGGGCCGCTACTTCGAGATCATCAAGGATCGTCTCTACTGCGACGCCCTGGATTCCTCCCGTCGCCGTAGCTGCCGCCACGCCTGTTGGGAGCTGGCCAAGGGCCTTTGCACCCTGTTGGCCCCCGTCATGAGCTACACCGCCGATGAGGCCTGGGAGCAGATCCCCGGATGTTCGGGCAGTGTCCATGAGCAGCGGTTCCCCGAGATCAACGGGTGCGCTGTCGATCCCAAGTGGGAAAAGCTTTGGGAAGTGCGCGAGGCGGTGCAGGCGGCCATGGAGCCCCACCGGGCGGCCAAGACCATTGGCACCAGCCTGGATGCGGCCGTCGTGATCACGCTGGGCAGCCAGGCTGATTGGGATCTGCTCGATAGCCTCGGTGAAGCCCTTGACGACCTCCTCGTGATTTCTTCCAGCGCTCGAATCGCAGATTCGAGCGCCGCGGCTGGCCCCATCGTCGCGGTCACCACCCATCCGGGTGAGAAGTGCCCCCGCTGCTGGAACCGCAAGGGTGGCCATGGCACGGGCGAGGACGCGGCCCTCTGCGTCCGTTGCGCTGCGGTGGTGGCCTAGTGCGCCGTCTGCTCTGGCTGCTGCTGCCCGCCACCGCCCTTGCAGCGGATCTCGGCTCCAAGGCCTGGATTCTCGGCCTGCTGCGGGAAGGCGAATCCCTGCCCGTCATCAAGGGTTTCTTCTACCTGACCTTGGGATTCAACAGGGGCGCCATTTTTGGGAGCCTCACCTGGCTTCCAGCCACGGGGCGATTTGTCCTCTTTGCCCTCGCGGGCCTGGCGGCCCTCGTCTACTTCGGCCGGCTCTTCCTGTCGAAGGACACGCCCACCTGGGATCGCGCGGCCCTGGGGCTCATCCTCGGCGGGGCCCTGGGCAACGGGGTGGACCGCATCCTGCGAGGCGCGGTGGTGGACTTCCTGGATTTCATCTTCGGCACCTGGCACTACTGGACCTTCAACCTCGCCGATAGTTTCATCCTCGTGGGCGCCGCCCTCTATGGCCTGCGGATGCTCCTGGTGCCGAAGGCGGTGCATCCCCAGGCGAACGGATAAAGGATCTCCACGAAGGACACGAAGAGAGAACAAGCACACGATGAACGCCGATTTGTGCCCTTGTCTTCTCTTCGTGTCCTTCGTGGAGGTCTTTTTCTTTCGGACCCCTACTGCGCCTCGATGGCCTTCAGCAGGGCGGGGTCTTTGGGCAGCTGATCCACGTCGGCGAGCCTTGGCACGAGGCGCTTCCAGAAGGGCTCGGCGGCGAAGACCTGCTTGAAGATGGGCAGGGCCTCATCGCGCTTGCCGCTGGAAGCCAGGGCCACGGCCTGCCAGAAGGGCATCTCCCAGATCCCCGGAGCCAGCCTGGCGGCGGCCTCGTAGGCGGTCTTGGCCTCGCCCCATTTCGCGGCGGTGACGAAGCCGTCGCCTTCGTCCATGAGGCGGTAGGCCCGGCGCAGCTGGATGAGGCGGCCCAGTTCCTTCAGGGGATCCGAGTTGTCCTCCACGCGCAGATCGAAGAGACGGTCGTTCCAGGGCTGGCCCGAGGGCTTGCCCTTCACGATGAGGATGGCCGCGCTCTGCTGGCCGCGGATGTCGCCACCCTCGGCCTGCGCGGCGCGGAGGGCCGCCAGCAGCCTATCCGCGAGATCCCCCTTGGCGCTGCGGAAGGCCTTGGCCATGGCGGGCCAGACTGTGGCCTTGTCCATGAGGTTGGCCTCCACCGTGAAGCCTTCGCCCACCTCATGCCCGGCGGCCTGGATGCACTTGGCACCCGTGTGCGCCGCGGCGCGGCCCTGGGCATCGACCAGGGCCACCTGCCGCACCTCGCGATCCGGGTCGGCCGCCAGCAGGGCCTTCATCGCATCAGGGGCCGACTTGCCTGCCTTCATGAGGGCGAGGCCCAGG
>DASXVC010000041.1:0-2440 GCA_036504495.1 Geothrix sp. | reverse complement strand
GTCCACCTGCAGCGGGACCACCAGGACCGAACCCAGCGGGCAGGTGTCCGAGTACCCGCATTGGTAGGGTTCATGCTGTCCATCCAGGAACAGGACGTCGCGCTGGGATATGGCCTGCTGACACTCGGGGGCCAGATCCATCCCCGGGTGGTGGTGGTCCGAGCCCAGGCCCACGAAGGCCAGGACGGCCTGGGTGTCCGTGATCGCCACGGCGCCGACTCCGGTTTCTTCCTGGATGATCTTCGCGAGTTCAGGGGCGGCTTCCCTGCTGAATCCCTTGGCCAGCAGGCCGAGGGTCCGCCCCGCGATGCGCAGCGCCCGCGCTGTCGAGGCCGCGCCCACCTGATCGTATAGATTGCGTCGGTCCCGCAGGATGCTCATGAAGAGCGCGGCCCCTGCGGAATTGGCGGCGATCATGGGCACTGCGATGACCTTCACGAGCTGGAGGGCATCCTGGAAGGGCTTGGCGACCAGGAGGATGAGGGTCATCTGCAAGGACTCGGCGGCCATCATCGTCAAGAAAGCCGTAAGGGGATTCAGGGCCCGGTCCGGTTCGGAGCGACGGGTCAGGTAGAAGTGGACGAGGCCTCCGGCCAGGCCTTCCGCCGTGGTGGACAGGCCGCAGGCCAGCGCCGTGAAACCTCCGTAGAAATAGCGATGGAGGCCGCCGGTGAGGCCCACGGCGGCGCCGAGGAAAGGGCCGCCGACCAGCCCGGCGAGCACGGGGCCGATGGCACGCGTGTTCGCGAGAGCCCCCTTCACGGGGAGGCCTAGGTATGTGCCTCCGATCGAGATCGCCGAGAAGAAGACGTAGAGGATGATCCAATCCCGGCGGGAGCTGGCCTCCATGCGCGGCAGGCGGAAGATGGGCGAATTGCAATAGGCGTAGGCCACGAACAGGAAGAAGGACGCCACCTGGATGAGCGAGAACAGCAGCTTCATCTAGCGCCCCTTCCTTCCGATTCCACCCACGATACAGGAATTCCCTGTGCCCACCTGGATTCGGCCCCCGCTTCAGCCCGCTCCGGCGACCGGTCCGGGCCGGATTTCGGCCGGTTAGGCGGCTCCCTGGACCGGAGATCAACATTCTTTACCTCGCGGTCCCCTTGAATTCGACCATGGTTCCGGTACGCCCGTCCTTGCGGGCCCCGCTCGCCACGAACCACCCGAAAAAGGAGGTATGCGTCATGAACGCGCTCACTCTGGTCTTCGCGACACTATGTATCTTCGCGCTGGCCTACCGTTACTACGGAATCTTCCTGGCCACCAAGGTGCTCCAGGTCGATTCAGACCGGGTGACCCCGGCCATCGCCATGGCGGACGGGCACGACTACCACAAGACGAACAAGTTTGTCCTCTTCGGCCACCATTTCGCGGCCATCGCCGCCGCCGGCCCCCTCCTGGGGCCCGTGCTGGCCGCCCAGTTCGGGTATCTCCCTGGCACCCTCTGGATCATCATCGGTTGCGTCCTGGGCGGGGCTGTCCACGATCTGGTGGTGCTCTTCGCTTCGGTCCGGCATAAGGGGAAGAGCCTGTCCCTCATCGCCGAGAACGAGATCGGCAAGCGGGCGGGCATCGTAGCCTCCTTCGCCATCCTCTTCATCCTCACGCTCACCCTGGCCGGTCTTTCCATCGGGGTGGTGAACGCGCTCTTCAATAGCCCCTGGGGCACGTTCACAGTGCTCGCGACCATCCCCATCGCCCTGTTCATGGGCGTCTATCTCTATGTCATCCGCAAGGGTGACGTGATGGGCGCCAGCATCATCGGCGTAGGCTTGTTGTTCCTCACCCTGCTGGCGGGCCCCTATGTGGCTGCCAACCCGACCTGGGCGAAGCTGCTGACCCTATCCCGCAACCAGCTGGCCGTCATCATTCCAGTCTACGGTTTCGCGGCCTCGGCGCTGCCGGTCTGGCTGCTGCTCTGCCCCCGTGACTACCTGTCCACGTACATGAAGCTGGGCGTCATCATCATGCTCGTGGGCGGCATCGCCTTCGTGCATCCCAAGCTGGTCATGCCCGCCGTCACGCCCTACATCCACGGCGGCGGCCCCATCATCCCCGGCTCGGTCTTCCCCTTCATCTTCATCACCATCGCCTGCGGGGCCCTGTCTGGTTTCCACGCCATCATCGGCACGGGGACCACTCCCAAGATGCTGGCCAACGAGAAGGACATGCTCTTCGTGGGTTACGGGGCGATGCTGGTGGAAGGCGTGGTGGCCATCATGGCCCTCATCGCCGCCTGCGTGCTGATCCCTTCCGACTATTTCGCCATCAATACCACCGCGGCGGCCTATGCCAAGCTCGGCATGAGCCCGGTCCACCTGCCCGAGCTGGCCAAGGCCGTGGGCGAGCAGCTCCAGGGACGTCCCGGTGGCGCCGTCTCCCTGGCCGTGGGCATGTCCTACATCTTCTCCTCCGTGCCCTTCATGACGAAGCTGAC
>DASXVC010000040.1:0-12513 GCA_036504495.1 Geothrix sp. | reverse complement strand
GCGTCACGCTCGTCGCGCGTAGTACCCGCTACGCGTCTCCTCGCGTTCCTCGCCTCGCTCGCCCGGCGGCCCTCGCGCGGCCCCCTGGGGGTTTTGTTAGACACTCTAAAACCGGATGCCGGCGTAGACGCCAAATTGGTTCTTGGGGGCGAGCATCTTCAATTCGTCCGTTGGTGTGGTGTAGCTCCCGGGAGGGCCGGACATGGTCTTGAGGGGGAACGCCACCTCCACGCCAAAGAACGGCTTCACCACCGGGCTGGGGATGGCGTAGCCCGCATTCAGCCGGGCCCAGACACGGTTGTAGGTGGTGCTGCTGCTGCGTCCGATTTCGTTCCCGGAGAGCCGCTCCGAGCGGAACTCGAAGCCAGCTCCCAAGGCCACCAGGGCCTTGAGGTTGACCATGGCGCCTGCTGACCAGTGATGTTCTTTGAAATCCCAGGTGCTGGTCGTGCTGGTGGAATGAACGGCAGACGTGGATTCCGGTTGAAAGCCCGCCGTGAACTGGAAGGAGACGGGGCCGAGGTCGGCCACCGAGTACCCGAACCGGGCTGCGTAGACCGTCTTGTTGTCGAGGGTTTCCCTGGAACCAGGGGCAGGCCCACGCCCCGGAAAGTCCGCTGTGGGGTATTTCTGCTGACCGGCAAAGAGGCCCACCTCGAAGGTCTGGGCCCCCAGGGGAACCCCCAGAAGGAAAACGAACAGAGCGAGAGCCGTTTTCATGATTGTCTCCAGGGTGATTGTGGAGTGGGCAAATCATGCTCTCACCAGCCTGCCGGAGTAGCAAGCGGTCCTGGGCCTGGAAGGATCAGGTGCCAGCGGTCGGATCCACCTTCTCCACCATGATCACCATGCGGGTGCGGTCTTGCGAGTCGGTGGTCATGGGTTCTCCTGGGCGGGGATCAGGCGTGGACCAGCAGGTGCCGGGCCAGCCAGATCTGGAAGCGGCCCAGCAGCAGGGCCAGGTGGAAGGTGAGGGGGATGAGGGCAAGGCCTGTGAGACCGCAGAGGGTGGCCGCCAGATTCGGGTGGGCGACAAGCCAGGCGGGGCCGCCCATGTCCAGGCTGAAGCTGCCGGTGGCGTGGAACAGGCTCGCCGCGGGGACCGCCATGAGGGCCAGGCCCGTGGTGAGGAGGGTCACCAGCAGGGTGAAGTAGACGATGCCCAGGGGCAGGTACAGCAGGAAGTAGAGCAGGCTGGTCCAGGTGCGGCGGTCGCTGGCCAGGGCCTTCAACTGCGCCAGCCAGCCCTCGCCGGCGGGCAGCAGGGCCGGGGCCACGGAGCCTTCATCGCCCACCAGCGCCTTCAGCAGGTGCAGCTCGGCGACGGAAAGCAGGCGGGTGCCGGCCAGGAAGGCCACGGCCACGGGGATGCCGATGATGAGAATGGCCAGGCCCAGGCTCAGGGACAGTCCCGTAACCGCAAAGGTGAAGGTGAGGATGCCGGTGGCCAGGGAGAGCAGCAGGTAGAGCAGCGTGGTGTAGGTGCGCCGCGCGGCCAGGACCTCGAAGAAGCCGGGATGGGGTGGGACGAGCAGGGGCGACATGGCACCTCCGTGGTTGTCTCCAAGCTACGGAGCGCCGCCGCCCGCCGGGGCAGGGAATCGGAGAACGGTGGCTCTCCGTCGGTGAGGGGTTTCAAAAGGCCAGGACAAAGGGATTCAAAACCTCCACCAAGGCCACGAAGAGAAAAGCAAAGGCCACGAAGAAAGACTCGCGCCCTTCGTGGAGACCTTTCTTGGCGCCCTTGGCGCCCTTGGCGCCCTTGGCGTCTTGGTGGTGATCTATTCAGTCGCCCAGGTCCGGCACCCGCCACAGGGCCAGTTCCTCGCCCAGGGCGGGCAGGGGCAGCAGGCCGTTCTCCACGGCGCCGTCATCGCTCTCCGCCTCGCAGAGGTAGGCGGCGATGGCGCCCAGGGGCTGATCCGTGGGCACCAGGGACCAGCCCATGGGCGCCTTTCGGGGCACCCGGCGCCAGGAGACGGCCAGCTCGCCCACGGCGGCGGCCTCGAGGATGGCCCGGCCGCCCTCCGATTCCAGAGCCTCCACCACGGGCACCTCCACTTCGAAGGCGCCTAGGGCCTCCTGCAGGCTGAGGCCATGGAGGCGCAGGTGGGCCGCCACGGAGGGCGGCACCAGGTAGGCCGCCGGGCGCTCCACCACCTTGGTGCCCACGAAGCGGCCCAGGTGGGGGAGGGTCACGGTCGAGGGCGCGCCCTCCAGGGTGCGGGGCGTGCGCGTGAGGATCTCCACGGGCCGGTCGAAGGCCTCCAGCCCGTAGCGCACGGCGATGCGGTTCCGGGGGACGCGGCTCGCGGCCACGGTCTGCACCACCTCCTCCCGATGGGCGGCCACGTACTTGAGCGTCTCCAGCATGAAGGCGTAGGCGGTGCGGACGCGCTCCGCGAAGGGGATGTACGAGTAGCACTCCAGCAGCAGGTCCATGCGGCTGGTGAGGCCCCGGTAGTTGCTGCCGAAGCGCGGGTGGTGCGGGTAGGTCATCCAGCCCTCGCGCACGGGGGCGCCGGGCTCGGCATCGCGGTCTGCGTCCAAGGCCCGCTCGTCCTCCACGAAGTTGCCGTACCAGCCCGCGTCCAGGCCGTGGTTGGCCTTGAGGGCGGCGGTGACCGGCGGCAGCAAGCGGTTCCGCATGTACTCGATGGGCTCGCCCCGGCCGCTCTCCACGGTGTGGGGGATGTCGTAGGTCATGGAGAACCGATGGACCGATCCATTCGTCGCGTGGTTGTCGATGGTGAGGTCCGCCGCCCAGGGCTGGCATACGCGCGTCTGCAGCAGGCGCATCTCGGCGCCTTCGTAGCGCAGGTAGTCGCGGTTCAGGTTGATCTTGGCGGCGTTCACGCGGGTGCCCACGCCGCTGTCTGGGCCCAGCTGGCCCGTGAGCTTGGGCAGGTGCAGCTTGCGGTTGCCGGGATCGATGGCGTCGTTGCCGTCTGGGTTGAAGAGGGGGACCACCACCAGCGTGAGGTTCTCCAGGATCTGGCCTGCGTCCAGGCCCGGCTTGCCGTCCAGGAGGTCGCGCACCAGCATGAGGCAGCCCTCCTTGCCCTCCACCTCGCCGGCGTGGATGCCGCTGATGACCAGCACCACGGGCAGGCCCAGGCTGCGGGCCTCTTCGGGAGTCCTCACGCCGTGGGCCGACAGCACCAGCAGGGGCAGCTCCCGGCCCTGGGGGCTGGTGCCGAAGAAAGCGACGTGCAGGCGCTTGTCGCCCTTGGCCTCAAGGCCGGCCACGAAGGTCATCACATCGGCGTGGCGGCTGGTCTCCTCGTAGCGGGTGGCTTCGGCGCGGGTGAGCAGGGGCATGGTTTCTCCTTCCGGATGGGGGTCAGAGGCTCCGCTTCAGCACTTCCAGGCCCATGTGGGACACGCGGTAGCGCCCGATGGCCCGCTCGCGGATGAGGTCGTGGCGTTCCAGATAGGCCAGGTCCGCGTCCGTGGCGCCCGCCTTGATCAGGTGGTCCCGGGGCACGTCTGGATGCTTGGCCACCACCTGGAGCAGGGTGAGCTGGCGGGCGGTGATGGGGTCGGTCACGAGAACTCCTAGTAACTGATCTGCCGGCGGTAGCTGGGGCGGTGGATGTCCGTGATCTGGACCGTGAGGCTGCACTTCATCTGCGCGAAGGTGCGGGGGAAGGCCCGCGCCAGCTCCTGGAGCAGGGCCTCGCTGATCTGGGCCTTCACCTCGTCCGTGCGGCCGCTGAGGATCTGCACGTTCAGGGTGACGAAGGCCTGGTCCGCCGCCCCGTCGCCGATGACGAACCGGCCGTGCTGGACGGCCCGGCTCTTGATGTCCGATGAGGTGAAGAGCCCTGTGGCCACCAGGGCCCGGTTGATCTTCCGCAGCAGGTCCACCCAGTCGGGATGGTCCAGGAGGTTGTCCGAGGTTTCTAGGATGCAGTGGGGCATGGCGGTACCTGTGCCGAGGGTCCAGGAGAGGGTACGGGATGCTACCGCCGATGGTCCGGCTTGCGCTGAATCCGTTTCGCCGGGCACTTGCCCCAGTAGCTCGTCTCCTCTGCGAAGCAGATGTTCTCCAGGTCCGTCACGCGCTCCTGCAGGCAGGCCTGGGCATCGGCGATGGCCTGGTTGTAGATGGCGGGGCCGAGCTCCTTCAGGCAGAAGGTGAGGAAGGTCCCCGCCCCCAGCTCCCCCACGCTCTCGCCGTATTCCTCCACCACGAAGCGCTGGATGGCGCCATGCAGGCGCTTCTCGGTGTCGGGGGAGAGCTTGATGTCCATGGCCCTTATTCTCTCCTTCCGGAGCGTGATCGCGCGGCGGCTTCTTCTTCGGCGAGGCCAGAGCGGGCGCCCTGCAGGTCCTCGGGCTGCAGGGCGTCCAGCACCCGCACCGCGCGGCCCCGGGCGTTGCGCCAGTAGCTGATCCAGGATGATGCGTCCTGGATCACGGGGCCATGACCCGGAAGGCCAGGTAGAGATCCAGGGAAGCGATGGAACTGGCGAGGGTGTGCTTGACCACCCGCCGCTCGCCCGCCCGCCGGGGCAGTTCCACAGCGGCCGGATGGGTTCCCGAGATCTCCACGGTCAGGGGCTTGCCCTCGCCTGGATCCCGCAGGGCCAGGGCAGCCTGCCCGTAGTGCTTCGAGTCGTGGAGCGGGACCGTTCCCGGGCCCAGGGGGAACCAGTCCGTCTGGACGCCCACCTCCCCCACGGCCCCGAGGGCCGCCAGTTCCTTCAGGATCCAGTCCTCGGTGGCGGGTCTGCCGCGATCCGCCGCCAGGACCTTGACCAGGACGGTCAGCTTGGCGGCAGGATCCGGCGGCGCCACCTGGCGGCCCATGGGCTGGCTCGGCTTGGGGCGCAGCATCCACCCATGGCCCCCGAAGGCGGTGACCGGATTCCCCACCCAGTAGATCAAACCCCAGGGCGTGCGGACATGGTCGTTCACTGTCCCGGGCTCGGGGAGGGGCTGGCCCGCGAAACTCAGGGTGCCCTTGTATCCTTCGCTCCGCGTGCCCTGGTTGAAGATCTCGAACCGGTAGATCCAGCGTCCAGAGGTGAAGGTCTGCTCCGGCCGTTCGTCGAGCTTGAGGGCGGTGGCGGGCAGGGCCAGCCGGCAGCGCTCGCATTCCTGGAGCCGGTCTGAACAGGCCATGCAGAGCTTGAATTGACCGCTCATGGTCATGCCGCCGCAGAGCTTGCAGGCGCCGATGTCTTTGGTGTGGACCAAGGGGCGGCAGGTGGGGCATTGCTCCGCGTGCGCAGGCGCCACTACGGCGGCCAGCAGCAGGAGCACCGGGAGGATTCTGGAAAACCACCGATTCCAAGCCATGGTTCACTCCTCTGGGGTTTTGCCGCGAGACGGGGAAGGCCTGCGGGCGGGCTATTTCACCCAATTCCGGTTGGGGTCTGCCACGAAGAGCCGCACGACACTGCCGCAGGCCCGGCAGAGGTCCGCCAGGAGCGGCTCGGTCCCCACGAAGAGGACCCCGGTCTTGTAGGGCAGGCCGATGCGGCCCACCTCCGCCTGCTGGTTCAGCTTCAGGCCCGGGATCACGTCCCGGCTGCCGCAGTGGGGGCATGGTCCGATATCCGGGAGGCCTGCGTTTGCCTGGGTCCCTGGGCTGTCCATAGGGGTTCCCCATAGTCGGATCGGAGGGTGGTCGGTCGTATTCAGCGTGGAAACTGGGACGAGTGTATCCTGTTCATAAATTACAAGAAGGTGATTTTAATGGCCTTGAATCGATGGCTGGGCCGGTTCTTCCATCGGGTCAGGCCGCGCTTTCCCGAGGTGCCCATGGGTCTTCCGCCGCCCTCCCCGACGCTCCCGCTGGCCCCGTCCGCCCGGGCGGCCCGCCTCTGCGGCCTCCTGGCCCTGGTGTGCCTGCTGCTTCCGGCCGCCACGATCCTCCTGGGCCTCTGGTTCGCGACGGCGTTCGTGGGCCTCCTGGAGACCCTTGCCTACCTGGCGCTGGGGCTGGGTCTGCTCGCCGGGCCCCTGGGCCTGGGGGCCATTCTGCTGCACCTCCGGGCGCGCCACCTGGTCCGGGCCGTCCCGGATCGGTACCGTGCCCCCGGCCCGATGGGGTCGATCCTGGGGGCGGCCGTCCTGGCCCTCTGGCTGGTGGGCTCTGTCCTGCTCATCCTCACGTCCGCCCGCAGCGGCCGGGATCGCCAGCCTCGCCGTCAATCTCCGCGACCCAGGTTGAGGACCGAGGCGTGGTCAGCCCGGTCCTCAACCTCCAGCCCTGATCCGGGGGGCGGCCCGGTTCAGGCGCTCATTCCGTATCCATCACGATCACCACTTTCTGGGGGGCACGCTCCGATTCCTCCCGGGTGTCCTGCTCCAGGCGGAGGACGAGGTAGTAGGACGTCGTCTTGTAGCCGCGCTTCTTCAGGGTGAGGTTGGCATTGCCACGGTTGCTGGAATTCCAGAAGACCCGGGTCACGGGCTGGGTCGGCCCCGTTTCCCCCCAGTACTCGCCGCCGCAGTAGACATGGACGCCGGGCGGGTCCGAGAAGATGTTGGCTGTCCCGTAGTAGAGCTTCGCGGGGGCCGGCGCCACCCGGGGCGCCGAGGCGCAACCGCAAAGCAGCACGGCACTGAGGCCGATCGCGGCGATGGACCATTTCATGGGGCTTCCTCCTGGTAGATGGGCTCTCCGGGCGCCCGGATGCCTGATTCGTTGGCGAACCACTCGCCCATGAGGTGGGCCTGGCGGTAGTCCTTGGCGCGCTGCTCGTAGAGGAGCTGCTTCTGCTGGTCCGCGCCGGCGGTCCGGGCCCCGTCCAGCTTTCCGAGGTCGCCCTTCAGTTCCGTCACCTTGTCCGTGATCTGCACGATCGTCCGGCCCATGCGCTCGGTGATCACGCGCCGGTCCTCCTCCTGCGAGAGGATGCGGTCCACGTTCCACCAGGCATCGAAGAACCGCGCGCCCTGGTAGCTGTAGTCGATGGCGAACGTGGCCAGTCGGCCAGCCTGGGCAGCTTCCTGGTAGCCGAGCTTCTTCAGCTTCACGAGCCCGGCCTCCTTCAGGATGTCGATGACCGTGTCCTGGATCAGCTTCAGGGCCAGGGCCAGGTCCTGCTTCACGATCATGTCGTCGGCCAGTTCCAGGGTGGTGGCGGCATCCAGCGAACGGTCCGCGATCGCCTTCAGCAGGAGGCAGAATTCCTTCATGGCGATCTGGCCTTTCATCGCGGCCACCAGTTCGCCGTGCTGGCGCGCTAGGCCCGCGAGGGCCTCGCGGCCCCGGGGACCGAGCGCGGGATTCCGGCCCGCCTTGTCGAGGAGCGCCTGCGCCCGGCGGAGCTTCGCTTCGCAGGGCGCCAGGCGCTTCCACAGCTCCACGCTGTTCCAGGTGTGGGTCTCCACGGCCGCCTCAAGGGGGCCGGAGGCTCCGACCAGGAGGCTGACCGACGCCATGATGGCGCCGAACTGTGCCGCCTGGCTCTCCTCGGCCCAGTACTTCAGATCCTGGCGCCAGTCCTGGTTCTGCTGAAGCCGCTCCAGGGCGACCCGCCAGTGCTCGCGGCTGGCGGAGAGCCTGGCGATGCGCTTCTTGAGGACCTCCGTCCGCTGCTCGAGGGCCTTCTGCTCCGGCGTCTTGGTCAGCTCCCGCGTGAAGCTGGGCCCCGATGATGGGCTCCAGGAAGGCTCGTTCCACGTGTGGGAGCTGCCCCGGTAGCTCTGGGCGAGGCTGCGGGCCTTGTTGTAGGCGTCGCTCAAGTCCCGCATGTTCCCCAGGGACTGGGCGGCCAGCGCGGGCGCCAGGAGCGCGGGCAGCAGAAGGAGAAGGCGCATGGCAGAGCCTCCGGAGAGGGCCTTGCTGATTCGGACAAGCGGTCAAGACGATATGGGATCGGCCCATGATAAGCCCAGTTGGAGCGGGCCTTCCATAGGATCGATCAAGCTTTTCCGGCAGGCGCCTTGCCTGGATCCGGGCTTCCGTGCTCCGGGGTGGCTCACTGGGGTGGCAGCCGCCGGTACAGTGGACGAGGCCCCAGGAGGTTCCATGCCCGAGCCCCCCCACTGCACCCCTTCGACCAGCGCTTCCCTGGGCACCGATGGCCAGCTGCTCTTCGTGACGCGGGCGGCGCGGATGTTCTCGTACGGGTTCCTGTCCGTGGTGCTGGTGCTCTACCTGGCGGGCCTGGGCTTCAGCGAGGGTCGCATCGGCCTGCTGCTCACGCTGACCCTGGTGGGCGACACGCTCATCTCGCTCTGGATCACCCTCCACGCCGACCGCCTGGGCCGGAAGCGGATGCTCGTCCTGGGCGCGGCCCTCATGGTGATGGCGGGCATCCCCTTCGCCCTCAGCGGCGACTTCACGGTGCTGGTGCTGGCGGCCACCTTCGGGGTCATCAGCCCCTCGGGCAACGAGGTGGGCCCCTTCCTGGCCATCGAGCAGGCGGCCCTCTCCCAGGTGCTGCCCGAAGGCCGCCGCACGGGCGTCTTCGCCTGGTACAACCTGACGGGCTCCTTCGCCACCGCCCTGGGCGCCCTGGCCGGGGGCTGGTCCGCCCAGGCCCTCCAGGCCGCCGGCCACTCCCCCGTGGCCAGCTACCGGGTGCTGGTCTTCGCCTATGCCGCGGTGGGGCTGCTCCTCGCGGTCCTCTTCGCCCGGATCTCCGGCGCGGTGGAGGCGCCACCCGCGGCGGCGCAGGCCAGCCGCTGGGGCCTGCACGCCTCCAAGGGCGTGGTGCTGCGGCTCTCGGCCTTGTTCTCGCTGGACGCCTTCGCCGGGGGCTTCGTCATCCAGAGCATCGTGGCCTACTGGTTTCATGTGAAGTTCGGCGTGGCGCCGGGGGCGCTGGGCTCCATCTTCTTCGCGGCCAACATCCTGGCCGGGCTCTCCAGCCTCTACGCCGTGAAGCTGGCGGGGAGGATCGGCCTGATCCGCACCATGGTCTTCACCCACATCCCCTCGAACGTGCTGCTGATCCTGGTGCCGCTCATGCCGACCCTGCCCCTGGCCGTCGCCATGCTGCTGCTGCGCTTCAGCATCTCCCAGATGGACGTGCCCACCCGCCAGGCCTACACCATGGCCGTGGTGGCTCCGGACGAGCGCTCCGCCGCCGCGGGCGTCACCGGCATCGCCCGCACCACCGGCGCCGCCATCTCCCCCGTTCTGGCTGGCCCCCTGCTGGCCGTGCCCGCCCTGGCGGGCGCGCCCTTCCTCATCGCCGGCAGCCTGAAGATCCTCTACGACCTGCTGCTGTACCGGAGCTTCCGCTCGTCGGAAATCGGCAAGCAGGACGGAGCCTGAACTGGACAAGGGCTGTCCAAGGGATGCGGAAAGACTGGAAGCTGCATCCCTGGAGGTTCCGTGGCCGCGCTCATCCTGGATTATTTCGGCGACTGGCGGACCCGCCCGCTCGTGTGCCCCACCTGCGGCTGGACGGGCACCTTCGAGGAGGGCTGGACCGAGCTCTATGATGCCTTGCAGGACTGCCAGTGCCCCGGCGAGCACGGCTCCGGGAATCGCCCCATGCTGGCGGTGCTGCCCTATCCCACGCTGGAGCAGTGGCAGGCCCGCGCGGGCCGGCTGTCCCCCGCCGAGCAGGCCTACATTGGCCAGATCGAGAACGGCCGCGAGCGGTTCAACCGCCTGAAGCTGCGGATGGCCAGCCAGCTGCCCGACCTGCCGGACCCGGTGCTGGACCTGCTCTGGGATCAGGAGGCCGAGGACCTGGTGATCCGCCTGGGCGCCCGCGAGGTCTGGCGTGAGCCGATCCGCTACGAGGCCCTGTGGCGCTACGAGCAGATCCTGACCCTGCTCCAGGCGAAGTACGGCCTCCGCCTGCGGGACCTGGCGCCCACGCCTGCCGCCGAATACCACCTCTACGGCGATAAGACCGCCTATCCCGCCGCCGTCCAGCGTCTCCGGGGCCGGCTCCGCCAGACGCACGAGACCACGGACAGTCGTGCGTAAAAGTTATCTACCACATGGTTTTTTATTGTATTAAAAAGATTTAATAATGGTGTTACAACATAAAAAATACTAGATACAAACAATGAACAGAGACTACCCTCGGGACCGCCCTCTGGAGGTGGGCCTTCATGAACCTTCCATCCCTTTCCGCTCCCTTGACGAAGCTGGCGTTCCTCGTGGCCCCGGCCCTGCTGGCACCGACCTTCACGGCCCTGCAGGCCCAAAGTGGTCCCATGCCGCCGCCCCCGCTCATGATGTTCTTCCGCGAGGAAGTGAAACCTGGCCACGGCGCGGCCCACGCGGCCACCGAGTCCGCCTGGGGCCGGGTGCTCGCCAAGGGCAAGTCCACGGATCACTACCTGGGCATGAGTTCGCTCACGGGGCCGTCCGAGGCCTGGTTCATCATGGGCTACGGCAGCTACGCGGACTGGGAAGCCAAGCAGAACGAAGCCGACAAGAATCCGGCCCTCAAGAAGGAGATCGACGCGATCTCCCAGAAGGATGGCGACCACCTCAGCGGCACCCGCAGCTTCCTGGGCTCCTACCGCAAGGACCTGAGCTACGGGCCGCCCGTGGAGATCGGCAAGATGCGGTACATGCGGGTGCGCACCTTCCGCATCAAGCAGGGCATGGGCAAGGTCTTCGAGGACGGGGTGAAGATGGCCGTGGCCGCCTACGAGAAGAGCCACTTCCCGGCCTCCTTCGCGTTCTACGAGGTGGAGGCGGGCACCTGGTCGCCCACCTTCGTGGTGCTGCGTCCCATGAAGTCCCTGGCGGATATGGATGCCATGGACGCCGCCAACAAGGCCTTCATGGACGCCATGGGCGAGGAGGGCCGCAAGGCCATGCAGAAGACCTTCATGGACACGGTGAACGGGGTGGAGAACCAGCTCTTCGCCTTCAACCCCAAGCTGAGCTACCCCAGCCCCGGCGTCACCGCCAGCGACCCCGCCTTCTGGACCCCCAAGCCCCCGAAGGAACCCGCGAAGTAGACGGGGAACCGAGTGAACTTGGGCCGAAAAGCGATTGAAGCCACGGATGAACACGGATGAGCACAGATTGAAAAACGGACCCGCTTTTATCCGTGTTCATCCGTGTCCATCCGTGGCGGAGCTTCCTTTTTCTCCGTCTCGGTTTCCGGCTTGGCGAAGCGCTGCGCCCGCAGGTGGAAGTCGTCGGTGAAGGTGCGGCGCACGGGCGGAAGCGGGGCGGCGTCGGCCTTCTGCCTGGCCTTGCGCACGCGCCAGAGGCCCCAGGCGGCGGGCAGCAGCAGCAGGGCCGGGTATTCCAGCAGCACGCGCACGGGGGTCAGGCGGAACTGGGTGGGGCGCAGGCCGTCCGCGTACCAGGCGTCGAGGATCCACACCTCGTCGTCCGCGCGCAGCTCCTCCGCTTCGGCCTTGGCCAGGCGCAGCACCCGCTCTGCATCGCCCTCCTTCACCGTGACGAAATCCGTGATCTGGCTGTCCGCATCCCGGTCCACGCTGCGCACCGTCACCCGGGCCAGGCCCGGCCGCTGCACATGGCAGAAGGGGTTCAGGGCCAGCAGGAAGGCCTGCACCGTCAGGATCCACAGCACCGCGCCCACCAGGGCCCAGAGGCCGATGAGGGCGGACCAGCGGAACTCGGGGCGGGAGAGGAGCGGCATGGGGGGAGTATCCCAGGAACGGGCCCCTACTGCCGTCCGTCCCCGGGCTCCGGTTTCGGCAGGCGGTCCAGGAAGGCGGTGATGGCTTGCAAGGCGGCGTCGGGGCGGGTCTGGAGCAGCCAGTGGGGGCCCTGGAGCCTCGCGATGTCCATGGTGGGGAGGTGGGCGCGGAGCCAGTGGGTGGCGGTCAGGGGGACCAGCCGGTCGTGGGCCGCCACCAGGGCCAGGATGGGCACGCGGATATGCCTGAGCAGGGCCGTCTGATCGATGGTTCCCACGGCCAGGAGGCGGCCCTTGAGGGTGGCGGGGGGCACCTGGGGCAGCATGGTGTCCACCAGGCTGCCCAGAGGGCCGGACTTCCACCGGCCCAGCAGCAGGAAGCGGATGAGGGTCCGCGGCAGGCGCCGGGCGGGCAGGACCCGCAGCAGGGGCGTGGCCCAGGCCAGGCCGGGGCGGGGGTTCTTGGCGAAGCTGCCGCAGAGCACCAGGCCCACCAGGCGGCCCTCCGGCTCCTCCGCCGCCAGGGCGAGGGCCACGGGGCCCGAAAAGGACTCCGCCAGCAGGAGGAAGGGCCGCTCCTTGGGCAGCTGGGTCCGGGCGTAGTGGAGGCAGGCCGGGTACGAGGCCAGCCCCGCCGGGTAGCGCACCACCCGCGTCTCAAAGCCGGAGTCCGCGAGAGCCTTCAGGAACGGCTCGAACATGATCCCGGTGCCGTCCATGCCCGGAAGCAGGACCAGCAGCGGACGTTCAGGGGCCGGGAGGGTCATGGGCCGAGTATCCCAGGAACGCGGGGCCTGGATGAGCCACGGATGAACACAGATGCACCCGGAGGAAGGACTTGAATCCCTCCCCCTGCATTCATCTACCTTGTCATCGGCGAGCCTCAGGCTCAAAAAGATCTCCACGAAGAACACGAAGGCACCCTGCGGGCGCATGAAGGGCGCGAATGGGCCTC
>DASXVC010000039.1:0-7359 GCA_036504495.1 Geothrix sp. | reverse complement strand
GACCCCCTTCCTCGACACCGGCGACCACGTCATCGTCATCAACGCCGAGAAGGCGGTGCTGACCGGCAAGAAGGGCGTGCAGAAGATGTACCGCCGCACCACCACCCAGCCCGGCTCCATGAAGGAAGTCCGCGCCGAGGTCATGAAGATCACCTTCCCCGAGCGCATCATCGAGAGCGCGGTCAAGGGCATGCTGCCCAAGGGCCCCCTCGGCCGGGCGATGTACCGCAAGCTGAAGGTCTATGCCGGCCCCGAGCACGAGCAGGCCGCCCAGCAGCCCCAGATCCTGACCATCCAGAAGTAGAGGCGAGGAACCCATGGCCATTTCCCAGAACTACGGAACCGGTCGCCGCAAGAGCGCGGCTGCCCGCGCCTTCCTCCGCCCCGGCACCGGCAAGATCACCGTCAACGGCCGCAGCCTCGAGAGCTACTTCCCGAACGCCGTGCTCCGCATGATGGTCCACCAGCCCCTGGTGCTGGCTGACCTCGACGGCAAGTTCGACATGCTCATCAGCGTCACCGGCGGCGGCCCCGCCGGCCAGGCCTCGGCCATCCGCATGGGCATCTCCCGCGCCCTGCTGAGCTACAACGAGCAGCTGAAGTCCCTCCTGCGCGGCGCCGGTCTCCTGACCCGCGACCCCCGCATGAAGGAACGCAAGAAGCCCGGTCGCAAGGCCGCGCGGCGCCGCTTCCAGTTCAGCAAGCGCTAGTCTGTCTCTGGAAGGGGGAGCCATCCGGTTCCCCCTTCTGCTTTTCCGGTCCACGGGATGCCGTGGACGATTCGGGCGGGGGGATCCAACCCCAAGCCTTTCATCCCACCCGCGGCGCCTTCACGCATACCGCCGCTTGACCAGGGAGGCCAGCATGGCTGCCATCCAGATGAAGGAACTTCTCGAGGCCGGTGCCCACTTCGGACACCAGACCAAGCGTTGGAATCCCAAGATGAAGAAGTACATCTTCGGGGCCCGCAACAGCATCTACATCATCGACCTCCAGAAGACCCTGCGCCTCTGGAACACCGCCGCGAACTTCCTGACCAAGTCCGCCGGCGAGGGGAAGAACTTCCTCTTCGTGGCCACCAAGCCCCAGGCCCAGGAGCTCATCGCCGAGCAGGCCGCCCGCTGCGGCGCCTTCTACGTGAACAACCGCTGGCTGGGCGGCATGCTGACCAACTTCGCCACCATCAAGAAGAGCCTCGAGAAGTTCCGCGAGATCGAAGCCACGCTGGCGGATCCCGCCCGCACCGCCCTGCTCTCCAAGAAGGAAGTGCTCACCCTCAACCGCACCCGCCTGAAGCTGGAAGCCTCCTTCAACGGCATCCGCGACATGCGCTCGCTGCCTGACGTCATCTTCGTCATCGATCCCCACCGCGAAGACATCGCCGTGACCGAGGCCAAGAAGATCGGCATCAAGGTCGTGGGCATCGTGGACACCAACTGCGACCCCGACATGGTGGACTACGTGATCCCCGCCAATGACGATGCGATCCGCTCCATCCTGCTCTTCTCCGAGCGCGTGGCCGATTCCATCCTCGAGGGCCGCCAGTCCTTCCGCGACAAGGGCGACAGCGACGAGATGAAGAAGATGATGGCCGAAAAGATGGCTGATGGCATCGACGCCTAGTTGTGACGAATCCGTCTCGGAATCGCTCCGCGATTCCGAGAAGATGGAAGTCGAGGGCTAGACCCCAACCACCCATTCGTCAGCCATCAGAGGGTCCGCCCGCTGATGGCTGATGGTTTGAATCCCCCCATGATTCAGGAGATGACCCATGGCATTCACCGCCCTAGACGTGAAGGCACTGCGCGAGAAGACCGGCCTCGGCATGATGGACTGCAAGAAGGCCCTGGAAGAGAGCAACGGCGACATGGAGCAGGCCAACGAGTGGCTCCGCAAGAAGGGCCTGGCCGCCTCCGCCAAGAAGGCCGACCGCATCGCCGCTGAAGGCATCGTGGAAGCCTACATCCACCCGGGCGGCCGCGTGGGCGTGCTGGTCGAAGTGAACTCCGAGACCGACTTCGTGGCCCGCAACGAGGCCTTCCAGCGCCTGGTGAAGGAGATCGCGATGCACATCGCGGCCGCCGATCCCGCGCCCCGCTTCGTCACCAAGGAAGAGGTCACCCAGGACTTCCTCGACACCGAGAAGCGCATCGCCATGGAGCAGGCCCTGGCCACCGGCAAGCCCGCCAACATCGTCGAGCGCATCGTCGAAGGCAAGATGAACAGCATCTTCAAGGAGGTCTGCCTCCTCGAACAGCCCTTCATCATGAATCCCGACCTCACCATCCAGCAGTACCTGTCCCAGCGGACCGCGGAAATCGGCGAGAAGCTCAGCATCCGCCGCTTCACCAAGTACGTCATGGGCGAAGGCCTCGAGAAGCGCAGCGAGAACTTCGCCGCGGAAGTTGCTGCCGCCAAGTAGCCTTTCATCTGCTACAAAAAGGGCGGCCGTTCCGGCCGCCCTTTTTGTAGCTAGGACCAAACCTCTGGATCGGAACCTCCATGAAATACAAGCGCATCCTCCTCAAACTCTCCGGCGAAGCCCTCATGGGCGAGCAGAAGTACGGCATCGACCCCTCGGTGGTCAGCATGATCGCCGACCAGGTGAAGGCCATCCAGGAGATGGGCGTGCAGGTGAGCCTCGTCATCGGCGGCGGCAACATCTTCCGCGGCGTCGCGGGCGCCACCAAGGGCATGGACCGCACCACCGCGGACCACATGGGCATGCTGGCCACCATGATCAACGCCCTGGCCCTCCAGGACGCCCTGGAGCACAAGGGCGTGAACACCCGCACCCTGTCCGGCCTGGAGATGCCCAAGGTGGCCGAGAGCTACATCCGGCGCCGCGCCAGCCGCCACCTCGAGAAGGGCCGGGTGGTCATCTTCGGCGCGGGCACGGGCAATCCCTACTTCAGCACCGACACCGCCGCCGCCCTGCGCGGCAACGAGATCTGCGCCGAGGTGGTGATGAAGGCCACCAACGTGGATGGCATCTACACCGCCGACCCCAAGAAGGATCCCACCGCCACCCGCTTCGACCACATCTGCTTCCAGGATGTGCTGGAAAAGGGCCTGCGGGTCATGGACGCCTCCGCCATCGCCCTGTGCATGGAAAACAAGCTGCCCATCCTGGTGTTCGACATGAACAAGCCCGGCAACCTGGTGGCCGCCGTGAAGGGCGAGCCCGTGGGGACGCTGGTTTCCTGATTTCTCCTTGTAGGCAGGTTTCACCCAATGGTGCAATGGCAGTCGCATCCCGAGGTGAATCATGGATCGACCTGCCTTGATGGGCCTTCTCCTCTGTCTGGGTTCCGGGCTTGTCGCCCAGGATGCCAGGGCGTTCAAGGAGCTTTCCAAGGGTTCGCCCGGATGTCCCCGCGTGAACGACACCTCCGTCGGCGCGCACCGGCAAGCCGGTGCGCGCCCCCTGAAGGACGCCGCAACCGACGAGATCATCGCCAGGGGAGTCCGGCTCTCTGCGTCGGCCTTCGGAGTGACCGATCAGGAGGGTCGGTTGGCGACCGTGGCCGAACATAAAGGGTCCATCGTGGTCGTCGGCTTCTGGAGCACCCGCTGCGAGCCCTCGATAAAGATGCTCCAGGAGCTCCGGAACTTCCAGAAGCAGGCAGCCGAGAAGGGCATGAAGCTCGTCCTGTGGCCCGTGCATTTCGAGCCCTGGTCCGAGGTCAACGGCTTCCTTAGGACCAAGGCCGCCTATTTCGAGGGGGTCCAGGTGAAGCGCCTCGGCCTCGGAGAACACGGGCTCAGCCAGCTGATTAATGAGCTGGACTCCCTCCCCACCATCTTCGTCATCGACAAGGACGGAAACATCGCGTCCTTCTGGACCGGGTACCACGAGAACCTGCTGCTGACCCGCATCAACGGGCTGCTCAGGGAACGGTAGCCACCGGCCGAAGTCTGACCTCAGAGGCCAGGTTCCCGTCAGACTGGTGACATGCGGATGCTTAGCACCCTCCCTGATGCCACGGTCCTCACGGACCAGGAGGCGCTGGAACCGTATCGGCGCGATGAATCGCATGTGCTGGGGACCCTTCCCCTGGCCCTGGTACTCCCCAGGGGCCCAGCGGCCCTGAAGGAGCTGGTGCGCCTGGCCAAGGCCGAGGGGTTCAGCCTGGTGCCCCGGGGCGCGGGCACGGGCAAGGCCGGCGGCTGCGTGCCCGTGGGGGGACGCGCCGTCGTGGTGGATTTCTCGGCCTGGCGCGGCGAACTCCGCCTGTCGCCTCAGGACCTCTGCCTCAGCGCTCCCGCCAGCGCGCCGCTGCGCGAGGTGAAGGCCGCGGCTGCGACCCAAGGGCTCTTCTACCCGCCGGATCCCAACTCCTGGGAGAGCTGCGCCCTGGGGGGTACCCTGGCCACCAATGCGGGCGGACCCAACGCCTGCAAGTACGGCATGACGCGCCACTGGGTGCTGTCCGTGGACGCCGTGCTGAACGACGGCGAGGTCCACACCTTCGGCATCCCCAGCGTGAAGGCCAATGCGGGCCCCTCCCTGGGCCAGCTGCTCATCGGCAGCGAGGGCATCTTCGGCTTCATCGTGGGCGCCACCCTGCGCCTCACCACCCTGCCCAGGGAATACGCCACTCTGCTGCTGCCCGCCAAGCGCTGGGAGGATCTGCTGGACCTGCCGGGCCGCCTCTGCGCGGCGGGCTACCTCCCCAGCGCCTTCGAGTTCTTTGACCCCGCCGTGCTGGCGGAGCTGCGGGCCCACGGCCCCGAGGAGGCCCGGCGCCTGCCCGGCGAGGCCCTGGCCATCCTGGAGTTCGACGACCGCGGCAGCACCTCCTCCGCCTTCCTCGAAGGCCTCATGGACCTGCTGGGGCCCATGGCCGAGCACCTGGAGATCGCCTCGGACGCGCGCCAGCGGGCGGGGGTCTGGGCCGTGCGCCGCATGACCAGCGCCTTCCTTAAGGAGCGCCACCCGAAGAAGGTCAGCGAGGACATCGTGGTGCCCCGCAGCCGCCTGCGGGAGTTCTTCGCGGGCCTTGAGCGCCTGGCCATCCCCAGCGTCACCTACGGCCACCTGGGCGACGGCAACCTGCATGTGAACCTCCTGGGCGCCGGCGAAGCCGATCCCGCGGCGCTCGACCAGCAGCTCATGGACCTCTTCCGCCTGGCGCTGTCCCTGGGTGGCACCCTCAGCGGCGAGCACGGCATCGGCCTCGCCAAGCGCGACGCGTTCTTGGCCCTGTCCGATCCCGGCCAGATCCAGGCGCTCCGGGCGCTCAAGCAGGCCCTGGATCCGCAGGGGATCTTCAATCCGGGTAAGGTCATCTGAAGGCTGGCGAACGGGCTCCGACCATGATCCTCGCGGGTTTCAGCGGTTGATTCACCGCAGAGATCGCAGAGGGCGCAGAGAAAACAACAACAGTTGAAACCACAGATGAACGCAGATGGACACGGATAAAAGCTGAAGCGACGGATTCGCACAGACTGAAAAAGAGGGCCCTTTGGCTGTTTGGGGGTGGTGCTTCGTCAGCTTGGGCTCAGGGGAGGCAGCCTGCGGCGGGCCCATGCGCATTGGGTCGGGGCGCCTCTGCGATCTCTGCGGCTCTCCGCGCCCTCCGCGTGATGCAGTTGTTCTTAGCCAGCAGGCCATCTCTGGGTTGAAGTGGGCAGTGGCGCCCCGGTCCTTCACGGATTTCATCCGTGTTGATCTGTGTTCATCCGTGGCCCCCCCTTCTTTTCACCCCGGATCAGCCCAGCCGCCGGACAAGCGCAGCTCCGCTATGCTGGGTCCGTCTTTGGAGCTGCCATGGCCGTCCTACACTCCCTCGTTCTCGGCCACCGCGGCCTGTCCGCAGCCCATCTGGAGAACAGCATGGAGGCCTTCCGCGAGGCCCTGGCGGCGGGCATGGACGGCTTCGAGCTGGACGTGCAGCCCACCCGCGACGGGGTCTGCGCCGTGTTGCACGATGAGGACCTTTCCCGCACGGCCAGCGGATCGGGGCTCCTCCGTCAGATGAAGGCCGCGGAGCTGCCGCTCCTCAAGAACGGTGAGCCCCTGCCCCGGCTGGCGGACGTGCTGGACCTGCCAGCAAAGCTCATCAACGTGGAGCTGAAGGGTGAGCCCGGCTGGCAGCAGGCCCTGGCCACGGTGGAGGCCGCCGAGGCCCTGGACCGCGTGCTCTTCAGCAGTTTTGAGCACAGCGAGGTGCTCCAGCTCTGGGCCGCCTGCGAAACGGCCCGCTGCGGGTTCCTGTGGGAACTGGACGAGGCCCTGGACCTCACGGAAGAGGAGCTGGCCGACCTGCCCAAGGCCCTCTGGCTCCACCCCCCCCTCAAGGCCGTGAAGGCCAAGCCCGAGCTCTGGGCCCCCTACGCGGACCGGCTGGCCCTCTGGGGCATGAAGATCCCCGCCGAGGCCAAGGACCTGCCCTTCACCCCTGCTGTGCTCATCGCCGATGGGATCTGACCCCTTTTTGAGCAGCTCCTGGTGAGATCCCGTCGATCTTGACGCTTTGTGAACCTGACCCCGGGTACGGCCACACTTTCTGTCGAATACGATCTGAAGGTCTTGTTTGCCCCATCCCCAGATCTATCTTCATGCCTGGGCTGGGCCACGAGGTGGCTGCAGCCGAATGTTCCTTCCGCCCAAAAGGGGCGGCGCGTTTTCGTTCCACCCATTCTCCAGGAGAAGGTCATGTCCTCCCGCACCGCCTCGCTCTTCTTCGCCACCGCCCTCGCTTTGCCCATCCTGGCTCAGGATCCAGCCATCAAGATGGTCCCCGCACGCTACACATCACCCGCTTCAGGACCAGAGATGTACCTGGCCTACTGCGCCAGCTGCCATGGTTCCAGCGGCCAGGGCAACGGACCGGTGGCGGTCCACTTGAAGAACCCCGTCCCCGATCTGACCACCCTGGCCCAGCGGAACAAGGGTGCCTTCCCCAAGGATCATGTGTCCCAGGTCATCCGCGGCGGGGTGGGCGCCAAGACCCACGGCCTCCGGGACATGCCGGTGTGGGGGCCCGTCTTCCGCAGCCTGAACAGCAGCCAGGAACCTGTCGTCCGCATCCGCGTGGCCAACCTGGCCAGGCACATCGAAGGCATGCAGGTGAAGTAGGCGCTCTGCCTCAGCTGAAAAGAGATCAACCGCGAATGGCGCGAATCGCCCTTCGGGCGCGCGAATGAAAGAAAAGGAGTGCAACGAATTCCTTGTTTTTCATTCGTGCCCATTCGCGCCATTCGCGGTTTCAGTTTGGGTCTTAGGAAGCAAACAGGATCAAAGCGGATGAGATCGTAGCAGGTTGAGGAGGGTCTGGTAGAGATCCTCCTGGCGGTGATTGAAGCGGAACTCGCACTCCTTGAGGTGGAGGTGGAAGGTCGCCTTGTGGATGC
>DASXVC010000038.1:0-125060 GCA_036504495.1 Geothrix sp. | reverse complement strand
GGGGAAGTAGTCCAGCAGGGTGTGGGGCGGCTGGCCGGGCTGGCGGCCGTCCAGGAAGCGGCTGTAGTTCTCGATGCCGCTGCAGTGGCCCATCTCCTTCATCATCTCCACGTCGTAGATGACGCGCTGGTGGAGGCGCTGCAGCTCCACGATCTTGCCCGCGGCCCGGAATTCATTCTCCCGCGCCTCCAGCTCGACCTTGATGTCGCGGATGGCGGTCTTGAGCTTGTCCTCGGGGGTCACGTAGTGGGTCTTGGGCCAGATGGTGAGCTCGTCCAGCTTCTCGATGACCACGCCGCGCAGGGGGTCGATCTTCGACAGGCGCTCCACCTCGTCGCCCCAGAGCTCGATGCGATACGCCACGTCCTCGTAGGCCGGGTAGACCTCCACCACGTCGCCCCGCACGCGGAAGATGCCGGGCTCGAAGCTGAGGTGGTTGCGCTGGTACTGGATGGCCACCAGGTCCCGCAGCAGCATGGCCCGGTCGATGGTCTGGCCCGTCTTGAGGTTCACCGACAGGTTCAGGTACGAGGAGGGATCGCCCAGACCGTAGATGCAGCTGACCGAGGCCACCACGATGGTGTCGCGCCGCTCCAGCAGGCAGCGGGTGGCGCTGAGGCGCAGCTTCTCCAGCTCCTCGTTGATCTTCGCGTCCTTGTCGATGAACAGGTCCCGCTCGGGCACGTAGGCCTCGGGCTGGTAGTAGTCGTAATAGCTGACGAAGTACTCGACGGCGTTCTCGGGGAAGAACTGCTTGAACTCGCTGAACAGCTGCGCGGCCAGCGTCTTGTTGGGCGCGAAGATGAGCGCCGGCCGCCCCGCCCGGGCGATGGTGCTGGCCATGGTGTAGGTCTTCCCCGAGCCCGTCACCCCCAGCAGCGTCTGCGCCCGGTCCCCCCGCTCCAGCCCCTCCACCAGCTGCGCGATGGCCTCCGGCTGATCCCCCGCAGGCTGGTACGGCGACACAAGTTTGAAAGGGATTGCCTTGGCCATAGAACCAAAAGCAAACCACCAAAATTCAATTTCGTCTCGCGTATCGATGAAATCGATACCGAGAAGACACCAAGACACCAAGAAAGAAAAAGCAGTTCTTGGTGCCTTGGTGTCTTGGCGGTGAATTCTTCCTGCTAGACCTTCCGCAGCACCAGGCAGCCGTTGGTGCCGCCGAAGCCGAAGCCGTTGTTCATGACGTACTCGGAATCCAGCGTGCCCGCCACATTGGCGGTCACGTCCAGATCGCACTCGGGATCCTGGTTGTCCACGTTGATGGTGGGGGGAATCTTTCCGGTCTTGACGGCCATGACGGCCACGATGGTCTCCAGGCCGCCCGCGGCGCCCAGGAGGTGCCCATGCATGGACTTGGTGCTGCTCACCTTGAGCGTCTTCGCATGGTCTCCGAAGACCTTGTGGATGGCCATGCACTCCAGCTTGTCGCCCACGGGCGTGCTGGTGCCGTGCATGTTGATGTAGCCGATCTGCTCGGGGGCGATGTCCGCATCCTTCATGGCCGCCCGCATGACGCGCTGGCCGCCCTCGCCCTCGGGGGCGGGGGTGGTGATGTGGTTGGCGTCGCCGCTCATGCCGTAGCCGGCGACCTCAGCGTAGATCTTGGCGCCGCGGGCCTTGGCCAGCTCATATTCCTCGAGGATGACGATGCCGGCACCCTCGCCCATGACGAAGCCGTCGCGGTCTACGTCGAAGGGCCGGGAGGCGCGCTCGGGCTCATCGTTGCGGGTGCTGAGGGCGCGCATGGCCGCGAAGCCGCCCACGCCCAGCTGGTTCACCACGGAGTCGCTGCCGCCGGCCATCATGCGGTCCGCATAGCCGAAAGCGATGAGGCGGGCTGCGTCGCCGATGGCGTGGGCGCCCGTGGCACAGGCCGTGGCGACGGCGCTGTTGGGCCCCTGGAGGCCGTACTTGATGCTGGCCTGGCCGCTGGCCAGGTTCACGATGAGGCTGGGGATGAAGAAGGGGCTCGTGCGACGGGGGCCGCGGTAGCCGTTGGCCTCGTCCCAGATGGTGCTGAGACCGCCGATGCCGCTGCCGATGTAGGCGCCGAACACCTCGCGCTCGGCCTTGGTCAGCTCGATCTGGTCGAAGCCCGCGTCCACCCAGGCCTCATGGGCCGCGCCCAGGGCGTACTGGATGAAGATGTCCATCTTCTTCTGTTCCTTCTTGTCGATGAACAGATCCGGATTGAAGCCCTTCACCTGCCCCGCGATCTTGCAGGCGAAGTCGGTGACGTCGAAGCGGTCGATGGTGCCGATACCGCTCTTCCCGGCCAGCAGGTTGTTCCAGGTTTCGGGCACGGTGAGACCGCAGGGATTGATGGTCCCCATGCCGGTGATGACAACGCGGCGGCGCTGAACGGTCCTGGTCATGGATTCACCTCATGAAACGGGAAAACAAACGTGCCGCAGGGCCGTGGGGGCGCTGCGGCACGTCACGATCGCGATGGATCAGGCCTTCGCGTGCTTCTCGATGTAGGCGATGGCATCGCCCACCGTGCGGATCTTCTCCTGCTCGCTCTCAGGGATCTCAAGGCTGAAGGCCTCTTCGATGGCCATGATGATTTCGACGGTGTCGAGACTGTCGGCGCCGAGGTCATCCACGAAGTGGCTGGATTCGGAAATGGAATCCTCGGGCTTGGCCAGCTGCTCGGCAATAATCGCAATGACCTTCTTACGCACATCAGCCATCGTGGGCTCCTCCAAACGAACCCGGAAACCGTAACACACTCTCCGCCGGATTGCCAAACTCCGGGTAGGTTGGCTGAGTCGACCGTCAGGAAATCCCCATGCCCCGTGTCCAAACACATGAAGAACCCGAGCATGGCTGGCCCCTGGGCTGGGCGGCCAGCCTCCGGGAATTCCGCACCTTCCTGGCCGTGGAGCGGGGATTGTCGCCCAACACCGCCTCGGGCTACCTCTCCGATCTGAACCACCTGGCCGTCTGGGCCTGTGGCCGGGAACTCCCCGCCACGGACCTGACGCGGGATCACCTCACCGCCTTCCTGGTGGCCCAGCAGGGGGAAGGAAAGGCTCCCCGCAGCCTGGCCCGGCTGAGTTCCAGCCTGCGTGCATTCCTGTCCTTCTTGCGCATGGAAGGCGGGGGCGGGGCGGGCCCCGAGGCCGTGGTGAAACCGCCCCGCCCCCCGCGCATCCTGCCTCGCACCCTCGGTGAAAGCCAGGTGGAGGCCCTGCTGGAGGCACCGGACACGGCCACGCCCCTCGGCGTGCGGGACCGGGCCTGGCTCGAACTGCTCTACGCCTCGGGCCTCCGTGTGTCGGAACTGGCGGAACTCCCCGCCCTGTCGGTGTTCCTGGACGAGGGATTCCTGAAGGTCATGGGCAAGGGCCGCAAGGAGCGCCTCATCCCCTTCGGCACCGGCGCCGAGCGGTGGATCCGCGCCTGGCTTGCACTGAGGCCAGGCTTCAAGCCCCGGGGCGGAGAGCTCTTCGTTGGTCAGCGCGGCGAGGGCCTCACCCGCCAGCACCTCTGGCGCCTCCTGAAGGCCTACGCGCGGAAGGCCGGGCTTCGTCCCGAGGCTGTCAGCCCACATGTCCTGCGCCATGCGTTCGCCACCCACCTGCTGGACCATGGCGCCGACCTGCGTTCCGTCCAGGCCATGCTCGGCCACGCCGACATCAGCACGACCCAGATCTACACCCACGTCCATCAGACCAGGCTCCGCGCCCTCTACGACCAGATGCACCCGCGAAGCGGGCCAGCAATGGGCGGTTGAAAAACCTCACAACTGCGTCAGCAGGACACCCCCCAGCACCAGCACCGCGCCCACCGCGAAGGCCGGGGTGATGGCCTGCCCGTAGAAGAGCCAGGCCAGGATGGCCGTGGCCACGGGCTGGCCGTTGGTGGCGATGGCCACCCGGCTGGGCTCCTTCAGGGAGAGGGCGTGGAACCAGAGCAGGTAGGACACCACGCTGGTCATGAGGCCCAGGTAGACGAGCCCCACCCAGGCCATGGTTGGGACCGCGGCCACCGTCAGACTCGGAAGACCCAGGGCACCGAGGGGCGCGAAGATGGCCAGACCGAACAGGATCGACAGCGTGGTGGCCCGTTGGGCGCCATGTTTCTGCACCAGGGGCCGGCTCATAACCGTGTAGCCCCCCCAGGCCACCACCGCCACCAGCACCATGAGGTCGCCCAGGATCCAATGAGGCGGCAGCACGCCTCCGGCCCTGCCGGAGAACAGCACCACCACGCCGGAGAAGGCCAGGACCAATCCGCCGAGCTTCCTCGGGCCGGGCCGTTCCTGCCCCCGGGCCCAGGCCAGCAGCAGCACCACCGTGGGCGTCAGGGCGTAGAGCAGGGCCGCGTGGGATGGCAGCGTGAGCGCCAGTCCACCGAGAAAGGCGATCTGGTTGAGGGCCACGCCCAGGAACCCGGCCAGGAGGTAGGCGCGCCATTCGGTGCGGGCCACTGTCCACAGTTCCAGGTTCCGGATCCGTGCCAGCAGCAGGAACCCCGCCCCGGCGATGAGGAAGCGGAAGAGCCCCAGGGCCAGCGTCGGCAGGCTGTCCGCAGCGGTCTTCCCCAGGAGGAAGGTGCCTGCGGAGATGAAGGTGTGGAGCCCCATGAGAGCGGCGAAGCGGAGGTTTTGACGGCCCATGGCTCCAGGATGGCCGCAGGTTGGCACGAGAGGGGTGACTGAAATGGGCGTGGACCCCATTGGTGGGAATGGGCGATGATGAGCCAGGAGCCACAGACCCATGGCCGTGACCAAGACCCCCCGCAAGAAGCCCGTGACCGCCTCCGTCGAGGAGGAGAAACCCGCCGCGAAGGCCAAGACCGCCCCGGTGAAGAAGGCGGCCCCCAAGAAGGCCGCGGCCGCTGAGCCCAAGGCCGCCAAGGCCCCATCGAAGGCCCGGGCCGCCAAGACGGTCGTGGCCGTGGAGGCCGTTCCCGAAGCGGTGGCGCCCGCCGCCACTCCGGAACCCAAGCCCGCCCCCAGGAAGACCCTGGTCCCGCCGGCGCTGCCGCCCCTCGCGGGAGCCATCCTGGCCGCCATCCTCGATGGCCGGGCCGTGGAATTCATCTTCGCCGATGCGGACGCCAACGCCCCCCGCACCTTCGAACCGCGGCAGCTGACCTTCGACGCCCTCAGCCAGGCCTGGTTCGTCTGGGGCTGGGATCGCCGCTACAACGCCGAGCGCCACCACCGGGTGGACCTGTTGGCCGAGGTGAACGAGGTGGAAGGCGTGGGCCGCGCAGCCCAGGGCCCCTATCCGGAAGGCACTCCCGCCAATCAGATCGGCGGCTGGCTGGGTGGTGAGCCCATCCCCGTGAAGGCCACCCTCCTCAAGCAGTGGGTCTTCGCCGTGAAGCAGGCACCCCCGGCTTTCCCGAACTTCAAGCTCGAGGAACAGGGCGATGGCCAGGCCCTCGCCACCTTCACCGCCACGGACCTGAGGGCCATCGCCCGCTGGGCCATGCAGTTCGGCGACGGCATCCAGGTGCTGGAGCCCGCCCGTCTCGTGGACCGCATCAAGCAGGTGGGCGCCGTCTGGGCCGGCCGTGACCGCCAGCCCGCCCCGGCACCGGCCTCGAAGCCCGCCTCGCGCCCCGAGCCGGAATCCCGCCACTCGGAGTCCCGGCGCCACCACGGCGAGTCCAGGTCCGAGACGAAGCCCGAAGGCCGGTCCGAAGCCAGGCCCGAGGCCCGCCCCGAACCGCGGCCTCACCGCGAGGCTCGCCCCGAGCGTGAACGGGAAGAGGCCCCCAAGGGGAAACCCGGCAAGGTCGAAGTCATCCGCTTCGACCGCCTCTGACGGTCGCTAGGGTCTGTTTTCAAAGTCGATAACAGACCCTAATCCTCCAGCTTCCAGGCCCGCTTGCCGGGTATGAAGCCGTAGGCTTGGCCGAGCACATTGAAGGACACCCCCGTGAGCCGTTTGTCTGTGAGCACCCTCGACAGGACGTAGTTGACGGGAATCACGGGCTTGTCCCGCCAGATGATGTCGGAAAGCTTGAGATAGATCTTCCGGCGGGCTTCCCGGTCCAGCGTGTGGCGCCCCTCGTCGAACAGCCGGTCCACTTCCGGATTCAGGTAGCCACTCACGTTGGCCTTGGTGCGGTAGCCGTCCCGGGTGAACAGGGGGGCATCCACATCGGGATCCAGGGAGGTGGCCCATCCGTAGGACCAGAGATCCCCGTCGTGGTCGGCCGACTTGGCCGTGAGCGCCTCGAAGGACAGGCGGCGGACCTCGATGCGCATCCCCACTTTCGCCGCCTGCTCTGCCAGCAGATGGACCGTGCTGTGGCTGATGGCCGTAACCTGCTCATAGGCCACAAGAGACAGGGGCCGGCCCTTGGCGTCATGGCGCATTCCGTCCTGGCCCATCCGCCACCCGGCGGCATCCAGGATCGCCTCGGCCCGCCCCAACTGCGGCAGGGGGCGCGGCGTGCTGTCGTGGGCCCAGTTTTCCGGCGGCCAGAAGGCTGAGGCCAGCCGGGCCGGGAAGAAGCGCCGGGCCCGGGCCAGTTCCTCCCATGGGACCAGTTCCGCGAGGGCCTGGCGGAGCTGGAGATCCCCCAGGAGGCTCTTCTTGGGATCGCAGTTGAGGAAGAAAGCGCCGAACGCCGCCTGGGGCACGGAGATGGCCTGCAGGCGCCCGGCGCCTTGAACCCCCTTGCGGACCAGGTAGTGGGAAAGCCCCCCGGCCGTGGCGTAGTGGTAGCGGCCCGCGAGGATGGCGGGGATGATGGCCTTCTCGCCGGTCGAATCCTGGAATTCGAAGGCAGGCCAGAGGCCGGGATGGGCCCCTCGATAGCCCGGCCAGAGTTCGAGCCTCAGGTGCTTGGTGGTGGCCTGCCCCACCACCCGGTAGGGGCCTGAACCCACAGGCTGGAAATTGACGGGGTTCGCCTCGGGTTTCGGACCCATCCGATAATGGCGGCGGGGCACGGGAATGAAGTTGTAGAGGTCCGACAGCAGGGTTCCGCGGGGCCGGGAGAGGCGGATCCGAACCTTGAGCGGCCCCTCGGCCACCAGGCTGTCCAGGGTGGCCACACCGCCGACGGTGTCCGCGATGGCCCGGACCTGGGGCAGCCTGAGGGTCTGCCAGGTGAAGACCAGATCCTCGGCCTCGATGGGTGTGCCATCGTGCCAGGTCATGCCGGGGCGAAGCTCAAGAACAACCTCCCGCCCGCCCTTGAGAACCGTCCAGCCCTGCAACAAGCCCGGGATGAAGGTCCCCTCGGCGTCCATGGTCACCAGGCGGTCGAAGACGAGGTCCACCGCCTCGCCGTCCGTGTCCCGGGTCATGAGCAGGGGATTCAGCGTGGTCCACCCGTCCACGGCCGCGCGGATGGGTTCCACCGCGCTGAGACCGCAGAGCAGGCAGGTCAGGAGGATCAGAGGGCGCCAGCGCATCGTGCCTTCCGCATCGGCTGCCCCCCAGGCGGGCTGTAATCTAGTCCGTGGATGCCGACTCCACCAGCTCAAGCAAGGCCTCCGCCATGCGCTGGCCGGCCCGGGGTGGGTTCTCCACCACGGTGCCCACCAGCTTCTGAACCCCGCCGGGCTGGGTGGCGAACAGGTAGAAAGTCGGGACGCGGACCACTTTCTGGGGAGCGCAACCCTGGGGCCACTGCCCGTCAGCGATCAGCTTGTCCCGGTAGACACCCAGGTAGTGGACATCGATGAAGGGGTTGGGGTCCGCATCCAACGCCAGCAGGTCCGGCAGCTGGTAGTGGCTGTCGCCGCACCAGGATCCGAACACCACCACCAGCGTGAAGGGGCGGTGGACGGCCCTCCAGCGCCCCTTCAGGGCTTCGGGGAGCGGAGCCTTGGCCAGGTTGTCCCGGAACACGGCCCGGTGGGACAGGATGTCCCGGGCCGTGGCGGGCCCCAGCAGCAGGGGCTGCTTGTCCTTGGCGTCGCAGGGGAGGCCACCGGGCACGGCGGGGGGGATGGGCGGGGCGATGGCCGGAGTCTGCGCCAGGGCGCTGAGGGTTCCGAGGGCCAGGAGGGCGGCTTTCATGGGAATCTCCAGAGTCCAGTGTAATGTCCCAATAAACTTGACTCGTTTGCTCAGGAATACTAGCCTGGAACCTGGAGAACCGCCGTGAAGATCTCGGCACGAGGCAGGTACAGCATGCAGGCCCTGTTCGACCTGGCCCACCATAGCCATGGCCAGCCGGTGCCCCTGCACGTCATTGCCGAACGCCAGAAGCTCTCCCTGCCCTTCCTCGAGCAGATCTTCAACAAGCTCAAGAAGGCCGGCGTCGTGGCCAGCGTCCGCGGTCCCAAGGGCGGCTACATCCTCACGCGGCCCTGCAACCAGGTGAGCGTGGGTGAAGTGCTCCGCCTCACCGACAGCAGCTTCTACGCCGCCGCCAAGGAAGATCCGAAGGCTGGCAACAAGGTCCTGATGGCCGACGAGCGCATGAGCAAGCTGCTCTGGAACCGGCTGTCCGACCACATCTCCGCCTTCATGGAGAAAGTGACCTTCGCCGACCTGTGCTCAGAAACATCCAGCAACACCTGTCCCGACTGCACCTGCCCCGAGTACGTGAAAGACGTACAGGGCCAGATCGTCCGCGGCGAACGCAAAGCCTGCGGCGTGATGTAGGCTCGGTCCGTTGAGCAATCCCTGCGCCCTCCCCAGCCTGGCTCTGCCGCCCACCGAGGCTGACCTCAAGGCTCTGCCCCGGTTGGAGAAGAAGCTCGCCCGCCGCGTGGGCGAGGCCAATGCCACCTACCAGCTCCTCGAAGAGGGCGACCGCATCCTGGTGGCCGTGAGCGGCGGCAAGGACTCCTGGGCCCTGCTGGATGTGCTGGAGCGGCTGCGCAAGCGGGCCCCCATCACCTTCACGGTCGAGGCCGTCACGGTGGATCCAGGCTTCCCCCAGTTCAACCCCGACCCCATCGCGGAGACCTGCGAGCGCCTGGGCGTGCCCCACCACGTCATCCCCGCCCCCATCGACAAGATGGTGCGGAGCAAGCCCGAGGAGCTGCCCTGCATCATCTGCTCGCGGCTACGGCGGGGCGTGCTCTACTCCTTCGCCAAGCAGCACAGTTTCTCGAAGATCGCCCTGGGCCACCACCTGGACGACCTCCTCGAAACCCTGCTCATCAACCTGTTCTTCGAGGGGCGCCTCAGCACCATGCCCATGCGCCTGGTGAGCGATGATGGCGCCAACACGGTCATCCGTCCCCTGGGCACCTGCGAAGAAAAAGACCTCCAGCGCTACGCCTGGCTGCGCGGCTTCCCCATCGTGCCCTGCGGCTGCCCCCTCTGCGGCTGCTCCAGCCTGGAGAGCCGCCGCAAGCAGGTGAAGGAACTCATCGGCTCGATGGAATCGAGCATCCCCCGCCTCAAAGCCTCCATGCTCGGCGCCATGGGCAACGTAAAGCTGAGCCACCTGCTGGATTTGAAGCTCGGCGCGCTGCATGCCACAGGTGTGGATGAGGCCGTGGAGCGGCTGGGATAGTCACTCCCATCGCCACTGACAACAGACTCCACGAAGGACACTAAGAGAAAACAAGCACACGGAGGACTCCAATTCGTGTCCTTCAAGTTTTTCTTCGTGCCCTTCGTGGAGATCCTTTTCTGCTTCAGCTCAGGCTAAGCCACAACCCCTTGAGGTAGAACCCCTCGGGATGGTTCAGCGAGTACGGATGGTCGGCAGGCTGGCCGAGATGGGCCAGCACACGGGCTTCGCGCCCGGCCTCCAACATCGCCGTCCACACGGCTTCCTGGAAACGGGTGCGGTCCAGGTGCTGACTGCATGAGAAGACCCACAGCAGGCCACCGGGGGCCGTGGCGCGGGCGCCCAGGCGGAAGACATCCTTGTAGGCCTTGAAGGCCTTGTCCACGTCCTTCCGCTGCTTGGCGAAGGCCGGCGGGTCCACGATGACGCGGTCCCAGCCCATGGGCTCCAGCTGGCGCATGAGCTCGAAGGCGTCGCCCTCCATGCGGAGGTGCGCGGCGGGATCCAGGCCGTTGGCGGCCCAGTCGCGCTCCGCCTGGTCCAGGGCCGGGGCGCTGATGTCGAGGGTCGCCACCTCTGTGGCGCCGCCCAGCCCCGCGTGGATGCTGAAGCCGCCGGTGTAGCCGAAGGTGTTGAGGACGCGCTTCCCGTGCGATACACGGCCCAGCTGCAGCCGGTGCTCCCGCTGATCCAGGAAGAAGCCCGTCTTCTGGCCCCGCAGCAGGTCCACGCTGACCTTAGCGGCGCCTTCGCGCAGGGTGACGGGGCCCGCCAGGCTGCCCTTGAGCAGGCGGTTCACCGGATCGAGGCCCTCCTCCCGGCGGCCGGACTGGCTGCGCTCCACGAAGGCGGCAATACCCTCGCGCTTGCCGATCTCGAAGAGGATGGGCCACCAGATGTCGCGCAGGGCCTCCAGGCCCGCCGTGCCCACCTGGAGCACCAGGGCCTGGGCGTAGCGGTCCACCACCAGGCCCGGCAGGCCGTCGCCCTCCCCGAAGATCCAGCGGCAGCCACCCTCCGGATCCCACAGGCCCAGAGCCTTCCGCAGGGCCAGGGCCGATTCGAAACGCCCCCGGAAGAAGGCTTCGTCCAGAGGCGCATCCTCGAAACGGAAGATCCTCGCCGCCAGCGGATTCGTGGGACTGGCCGTGCCCACGCCCAGCACCTGGCCGGAATCGTCGGCCAGCCGCACGAGGGGGGACTCCGAAGGCGCCACCTGGGCCCCCGAGAACACCCAGGGATGGCGCTTGGAGAGCATCACCTCCTTGCCGGGCTTCAGGCGGAGCAGGGGATAGGGCCAACGGGGCGTGTTCATGCTTCCAGGTTAGCTTGATACCCTCGGAGGATGCGCCTGTCCGCCGGTCTCACCCTCCTCCTTGCCCTCTTTCCCCTCGGACTCGCAGCCGCCGCCCCTGAGCCGCCCGCGGGCCCGGTGCTGATCATCAGCGAGGATGGCCTGGGGGCCGACCAGTTCCGTCCCGAGACCATGCCCCAGATGTGGGCCCTGGCAGAACAGGGCCGTCACGCCGCGGTGCGCCCGCCCTTCCCCGCCACCACCTTCAACGGGCACGCGACGCTGGCCACGGGCTGCTGGCCCGAGCACCACGGTGTCGTGGCCAACGGGTACTTCCGGCCTGAAGATCGAACCCGCGTCCTCGCCGCCAACCGGATCGAAGACATCCAGCGGGAGCCCCTCTGGGTGGCCGCCACGCGCAGCGGCGTCCGCACCGCCGTCTTCCACTGGGTGGGAGCCACAGGCCCCTGGGAGGGTGTGACCCCCTGGCGCATGAAGTCCTTCCAGCCCGGCATTCCCGATGCCGAGGGCCTGGCTTACTGCGAAGCGGCCCTGGCGGAAGGGGCCCAGCTCGTCATGGCCTACCTCTCGGGTACCGACGAGGAGGGCCACCTTCAGGGCCCAGCTAGCCCCCAGGCCCGGGCCAAGCTGCGCAGCCTCGACGGGGAACTCGCCCCCTGGCTGACGCGCATGCGGGCCGCCCATCCGGGCCTGCGGGTCGTGCTCACTGCCGATCACGGCATGCTGGCCATGAAGCGCCGGGTGCACCTCCCCTCCATCCTGGATGGCATTCCCGTGGATCTGATCACCCACGGCGGGAGCGCCTACGTCTACCTGAAGCACCCCGAGGACCAGGACCGGGCCCTGGCCCGGCTCCGGAAGGCCGGTCTCCATGCCTGGGCCCGCACCAAGGTGCCTCGCCGGTTCCACCTGGGCGGCAATGGCCGCGTGGGGGATCTCGTGGTCCTGGCGCCCCTGGGCAGCTGGCTGTCCCAGGCCCGCAGCAGCCGCGAGGACGAGGGCGAACGCCACGGCCGCGCCGGCGCCCACGCCTATGCGCCGGAAGCCTCGCCCATGCGCGCCTGGCTGGTGGTGCTGGGCGCGGGCCGGGGACCCCTGGCGGATGTGCCGGCCTGGGACATCGCACCCACGGTGGCCTCGTGGCTGAATATCCGGTGGGCCCAGGCCCCGGACGGGAAGCCCGTGACGGCGCTGGCGTCCGCCCGCTGAGCTATCGGATCAGCGCCAGCAGCACCTGGGCGAGGACGATCTTGAGGATGGTGGCCAGGGGGTAGACCGTGGCGAAGCCCACGTTGGGCAGGTCGTTGCCCGTGTGGTGGTTGGCGTAGCCCAGCACCACGGGCTGGGTGTGGGTGCCGGCCACGATGCCGAACATGATGTTGAGCGGGATGCCGAAGAGCTTGTAGCCCAGCAGCATCGTCAGGGAATCCGCCAGGAAGCAGACCAGGAAGGCCGCCCCCAGGAAGACGGGCAGCACCGAGGCATCCTTCGACAGGATGGCCCGGAAGCCCTCGCCGGAGAGCACCCCGATGCCCGCCGCGAACAGCACCAGGCCGAACTGCCGGATGGTGTGGTTGGCACTGTAGGGGAAGTTCCAGACCAGGGGCCCGATGCGGTGGAAGCGGCCCAGGATCAAGGCCGCGGCCAGGGGGCCGCCCGCGAAACCCAGCTTGAAGACGATGCCATGGCCCAGGGGGATGGGCAGCTGACCCAGAGCGAGGCCTGCCGCCAGGCCCATGGCGAAGGTGAGGAAGCTGACCTCGCTGAGGTCGCGGTAGCTGTCCCCGAAGAACGCCTCGATGGCCTCGATGTTGTCCCGGCGGGTGGTGACGCGCACCCGGTCGCCCAGTTCCAGGACCGTGTCGCCGTCCGGCACGAACCAGAGATCCCCCCGCCGGACACGGGTGATGATGGCCTGGTGCTTGTTCACCAGATCGAGCTTGCCGAGGGGAACGCCCACCACGTCCGGGTGGGACACGAAGACCCGCGTGGCGTCCAGGGCGCTCTGATCGCGATCCAGCTCCACATGGCTGCGCCCTCCGAGGAGGGCCTCCACCTGGACGAGGTCGTCCGGGGAGCCCACCACCGTCACGAGGTCATCCAGCTTCAGGCGGAATTCCGGCCCCGGCAGCAGCAGCTCCGCCTTGCGCAGCACCCGGCCGAAAACCACCTGGAAGCGGCCCGCGGCGCGGATCTCGCGCTTCGTCAGGGATTCAGCCTCGGGCTTCGTCACGCGCACCGTCCAGACCTCCAGCTTCTGGTGGCCCGCCTGGTAGTCCTTGAGACCGTCCGCCTCCGCCTTCAGGTCCACACGGAAGACCTTTGAGCTGAGCAGGATGATCAGCATGGGCACCAGCACCCCGATGGGGTAGGCGATGGCCGAGGCCACCGTGGGCTGGGCCAGCTCCACGGGGCCCGCTCCCAATGACTTCACGCGCTCGATGACGCCCGCCAGGGCCGGCATGTTGGTGAAGCTGCCCGTGAGCAGGCCCGCCGCGTAGCGGGCATTGAAGCCCATGACCCGCGCCAACAGCACCACGAAGGCCGTGGAGGTTAGCATCACCAGGAAGACCACCGCGTTCTTCTTCATGCCCTCGCGGCTGAAGGCGGCCCAGAAGCTGTGGGAGATGGAGAGGCCCATGGCATAGACGAACACCGCCAGGCCCAGCTCGTAGACCAGCTTCATCTCCTTGGAGATGTCCTGCTTGAGGCCGGCGTCCATACCCGGCGCCATCACCAGGGCGCCCAGGGCGATGCCCGCGAAGAGGATGCTGGCGATGCCGAAGGAGGCCCCGGCGACCCGGATCTTGCTGATGGGATAGCCCAGGGCCACCACGGCGAACAGCATCAGGAGCGGGTTGTGCGCAAAGAAGAAGAGGATGTGTCCAATCAAAGTTCCTCCGCGCGGCCGGGGATTCAGGGGTTCATGTCAACCGCTTGATGGCCGCCGCTAGGGCTTCCACCTCGCCGATCTGCGCGTCCGGGAGCAGGGAAAACCGCAACACCGACCGTGCATCGTCCAAACTATACCCCATGGTCGTGATTGCATGACTGGGTTTCACCGCCCCGCTGTGGCAGGCGCTGCCGGTGCTCACGGCGAACCCCGCCAGGTCCAGGGAGGCGTGCAGAGCCTCGCCGTTGCGGCCCCGGAACAGGACACAGCTTGTATTCGGCAGGCGGGGCGAGCCCTGGCCGATGACCTTGATGTTCCGGCCCCAGGAGGTGATTTCCGCCTCGAGGGCATCCCGGATCGGGCCGACGGATGCGTTCCTGGCTTGACGCTCCGTCAAATGCCTCACCGCCGCTGCCAGCCCCAGGATGGCCGGAAGGTCCTCCGTGCCGCCCCGGCGGCGGCGCTCCTGGGGCCCCTCCATCAGGGCCTCCCAGGGCAGGCCCGGCCGCATCCACAGCAGGGCCGCGCCCCGCGGGCCGCCCACCTTGTGGCCACTGAACACGGCGGCATCGCAGTCCGACAGGTCCACGGGCACCTTGCCCCAGGCCTGGCAGCAGTCCTTGATGCGCACCGCATCCAGCACGGGAGGCATGTCGTAGAGGATGCCCGTCTCATTGCTGGCAGCCATCTGCACCACCGTGGCGCAATCCCGGGGTAGGTCCGGCAGCCAGCTCACCCACAGCCAGTCCCGCAGGGGGTTCAGGCAGGCACTGTGCTCGCCGGGGAACACCGCCGCCGGGCGGTCCCCCAGGGCCGGCTGGAGGCCGCGGATGAGCAGGTGCAGGGCCTCCGTGGCGCTGGCGCAGAAGATCAGCTCCCCGGGGGCCACGCCCAGGGAGGCGGCGACCTCCCGCCGGGCCTCCTCGATCCGGAACCGCGCCCGCTGGCCCTCCCGGTGGGTGCTGGTGGGATTGGCCCAGTCCTCCGCCATGGCACGCCGCACCACCTCCACCACCTCGGGATGGGGAGGCGTCGTGGCGTTGGCATCGAAATAGAGGCGGGGCATGGGATCAATGTACCCTGGGACCATGCCCAAATCCCTGGAAGGCAAGCTCGTCGTCGCCATCTCCTCCCGGGCCCTCTTCGACTTCGAGGAGGAGAACCGGGTCTTCGAGGAAGCCGATGACCGGGCCTACATGGAGCTTCAGCTGTCGCGGCTGGATGTGCCCGCCCAGCCGGGCGTGGCCTATCCGCTGGTGAAGAAGCTGCTGGCCTTCAACACCGGGGATGAAAACCGCGTGGCCGTGGTGATCCTCTCCCGCAACGATCCCGTGAGCGGCCTGCGGGTCTTCCGCAGCGCCCAGGAATCGAACCTCCAGCTGGAGCGCGGCGTCTTCACCCGGGGCCGTAACCCCTATCCCTACCTCACCTCCCTGGGGGCGAACCTGTTCCTGTCCGCCAAGGAAGAGGATGTCCGCGCGGCCTTGAACGCGGGATTCGCCGCGGCGCGGGTGTATCCGGACAGCGCCATGGCCGCGGACCGCCACCCGGACGAGATCCGCATCGCCTTCGACGGCGACGCGGTCTTGTTCAGTGACGAGGCCGAGCGTGTCTATGCCAAGGGAGGTTTGGCCGCCTTCCAGGCCCACGAGATCGAGCGGGCCGCGGTCCCCTTGCCCCCGGGCCCCTTCAAGCCCCTGCTCCAGGCCCTACAGCCCCTCCAGGACATGGGCGCCGGCGCTCCCATGCGCATCCGCACGGCCCTCGTCACCGCCCGCAGCGCCCCCGCCCACGAGCGCGCCATCCGCACCCTCATGGCCTGGAACATCCAGGTGGACGAGGCCATGTTCCTGGGCGGGCTCGAAAAGGCCGACTTCCTGCGCGAGTTCGAGCCCGACTTCTTCTTCGATGACCAGACCGGCTACTGCGACACCGCTTCCCGCGTGGGACCCACCGGACATGTGGTGAGCGGGGTCAAGAACGAGCTTTCGGAAGGTTGAAGCGCCTTCAACTTCCAGAGGCGACCCTGGCCAGGGCCCCATGGAATTCCGTCTTCCCCATGAGCTTCCGGATCGCGCCGGGCAGCGCCTGCTCGTAGGCCTGTTTCACATTGCCGCCCCCGAAGACGCCGGCCGCGTGCTGGAACACATCAAGCAGGGTGTCCGTGTACACCTCCTTCCCCTGGGCATCCTTGACGCGGACCACGAAGCTCACCTCCGCCTTGCTGTCGCCGGAGAAGAACCCCGAGTTGTACCGATGGATGAAGGTCAACAACTCGATCTGGAGCGGCACCTTCCCACCTTCCAGAGCGTAACCCCGGGCCCTCAGCTCGGTTTCGACCGAGCGCTTCACGAGAGCCTGGACATCCTCATCGTTGAGGATGGGAGCCATTTCAGATCCGAAACCGTTGATCTTCCTGGCCACTTCGCGTGTCTGGTTCGGCCGCAGGTCCCGGACCTCCACCTTGACCTTGATCGCTTCCGCTCCCGCGATCTTCTCTACGGAAACGGGCGCCGGGTATTCGATGTGGATGGTTTCCGTGGTCAGGGCACACCCCACCCCCACCAAAAGACAGGCGACCGCCACACCACCCATGACCTTCGAGAGCGAAGACATGATTCCTCCTTGTGGGAAATCCATCTGAATTATATATCTCACGGTCAAATATCCTCCACAGGCCCCGATTCAAACGTGCGCCACTGCTAGACTTGGGGTCACGGAGGAATCATGTCCCGCAGGCTGGTGGAGTGCGTGCCGAACATCTCGGAAGGCCGGGATGCCGCGAAGATCAAACAGGTCGTGGACGCCATCAGCGCCGTTTCCGGTGTGCAGGTCCTGGATGTGGATCCCGGGGCGGACACCAACCGCACAGTCATCACCTTCGTGGGTGAGCCCGAGGCCGTCCTGGCGGGCGCCTTCGCGTGCATCGCCGAGGCCGCCAAGGCCATCGACATGCGCCAGCACCACGGGGCCCATCCCCGCATGGGCGCCACGGACGTGGTGCCCTTCGTCCCCGTGGAGGGCGTCTCCATGGAGGACTGCGCCGAACTGGCCCGCCGCCTGGGCGCACGCGTGGCCGCGGAGCTGGCCATTCCCGTCTACCTCTACGAGGCTGCCGCCGCGCGGCCCGAGCGCCGCAACCTGGCCGAGGTGCGCCGGGGCGAGTACGAGGGGCTTGAGAAGAAGCTGCGGGATCCCCAGTGGGTGCCCGATTTCGCCGCCGCCTACAACGCCGCGGCTGGTGCCACCATCATCGGCGCCCGGGAGTTCCTGGTGGCCTACAACGTGACGCTGAACTCCAACGACAAGGCCCACGCCACGGACATCGCCTTCGAGCTGCGCGAGAAGGGGCGCGTGGCCCGCCGCGACCGCGTGAAACCCTACTACCAGGCCGGCGAGCTGATCTTCTACGCCGAGGGATCATTCCCCTGTGGCAACTGCGACTTCACGGGCGGCACCTGGCAGGAAACGGTGGACCACTGCGCCAACGCGCACGGTTACGACCTCCCGGCCCTCATGCGGCTGAACGACGCCGATCCCGCGAACCCCGTGGGCCAGAAGGTGCGGCGCCGGGGCATCTTCAGCCACTGCAAGGCCATCGGCTGGTACGTGGACACCTACCGTCGCGCCCAGATCAGCGTGAACCTCACGGACTACAAGCAGACCGCGCCCCACACCGTGCTGGAGGAGGCCCGCTCCCTGGCCGCCGAGCGCGGCCTGGTGGTGACCGGCAGCGAGATCGTGGGCCTGGTGCCCTTCCAGTGCCTGCTGGCCTCGGGCCGCCACTACCTGAAGGCCATGGGCAAGTCCACGGGCGTACCCACCACTGACATCCTGCAGACCGCCGTGTTCTCCATGGGCCTCGGTGACGTGGCGCCCTTCGAGGTGGAAAAGAAGGTCCTGGGCCTGCCCGCCTACGATGCCAAAGCGCTCGTCTCCATGCCGGTCCACGCCTTCACGGACGAGGTCAGCCGGGACACGCCGGCCCCCGGCGGCGGCTCCATCGCCGCCCTGGCGGGCAGTCTGGGCGCGGCCCTCGCGAGCATGGTGGCCAACCTGGCCCAGGGCGGACCGGACGCAGAAAAGGACGCCAAGCTCATCGCCCTGGCGGAGAAGGCCCAGTCCTTGAAGGACCGCCTCATGGTGGCCGTGGACGCCGACACCAACGCCTTCAACGCCTTCATGGACGCCCGCCGCCTGCCGGATGCCACGCCCGAGCAGAAGGCCGCCCGCCACGAGGCCATGCAGGCCGGGCTCAAGGTGGCCATCGACGTGCCCCTCGACACGGCGAAGACCAGCTTCGAGACCCTGGAACTGGCCGGCGAGGCCGCCCGCCTGGGCAAGGTGGCCTCCATCACGGACGCGGCCGTGGGGGCCCAGATGGCCTATGCCGGCGTGCGCGGCGGCATCTGGAACGTGGTCATCAACCTCAAGGACATCACCGATCCTGGTTACGTCACCGACATGCAGGCACAGTGCTCCAGCCTGCTGGCGCAGGCTGGAGAACGGCTGAAGGGCATCACGGACTACGTGGACCAGAAGCTGCTGGACCGGCTGGCCAAGGCGAAAAAGTAAGGCCTTTCCTCCTGGAGTAGAACATTCCTGGCGAAGCCGGGGGTGTTCTACTCCGCCATCCAGAAGAACAGCGCCGTCATGCGCTTGGTGGCGAGGTCGTGGCCGAAGTAACCCGTGGCGGAGTGCACCAGGTCCGACCGGTACAACAGCAGACGGTTGAAGACATTGGGCACGGAGACATCCGGATGCCAGGCCTGGAGCGGCAACCCGGTGACGCCCAGGGCTTCGCGTAGGTTGGTGTGGGGCGGCGGACACAGATTCCCGCTGAGCGTCCCGTTGGGGTAGCGCAGGCGGTAGAAGGTGGTGCCCGCGTTCGCGGGTGCCCGTGGCGTGAGATAGATCACGGCTGCGTAGCGGCAGAGCTTCCGTGAATCGGTGTGGGGGCGCGGTCCGGATTCGCTGGCGCCCACCACCTGCACCACGTTGTGATTGAGGAAGGCGCCGTCCGGGGCGGTCTCCGACCACAGGCGCTTGGTGCCCGTCAGTTCGCGGACCTTGGCTTCGATGGGACCAAGTTCCTCAGGTCTCAGAGCATTCCGTGAGCGCATGCCCGGCCAGGTCTCCCGGGTGTGCGGGAAGCCCAGTTCCCACTCCTCCAGAGCCCGGAAGCGGGCGGCCACGGCTTCCGCATCCGGCAGGATCCCGTCCACGATCCAGTAGTCCCGCCCTTCGGTGGGTTTCCGATAGGGAAGTGAGGGGATTCGCGGAGCAGCCGGAGGGTGTATGGACATGGGTCGAGCTCCAAAGTGGAGGGGCTACCAGCCTACCCTGGGCATGAAAAAGGGGCCCTTTTGAGGCCCCCACTCCCCCCCCCGGGAGAGTTTTCCATAAATGACCCTTCGGCAGAGCCCCGGGTTGACTTTAATGATGAACCAGAGGAAATCGCTGAAGATCATTCCACCTGTTACTCGTAGATGCCAGCACCAATGACCATACCGTTATAAAGCTCCACCCAGGAAGCCTTCTTCATCACCTTGTTGCCCTGGGCGGGGTTCAGTTCCTTGTACTCGATCCAGCCGCTCCCCTTCTCCTTGACCATCTTTGTCCAGTCCTGGATCCAGGGCTTGCCATCGGGGTCCTTGGCGGTCCAGCGGCTGATGCCCACCAGCTCGCGACGCACGCCATGGGCCAGGACCTTGCCTTCCAGGTCATAGACGAAGATGTACAGATCGCTGTTCTGCCCCTTGTTGAAGTGGAACTGGCCCTTAGGTCCGCTCACTTCCTCCAGGAATTTCTCCCGGGGGTTCTTCTTGGCGAAATCCACGGCCTGCTTCACGAAAGCTTTGGCCTGATCCCGGGTCTGGGCGGCCAACGGAAATGCCACAGCCGCGGCCAGTGCCAGGGCTGCCCAGGTCTTGCGCATGTTTCCTCCATCCTGGCCCCATCAGAGGCACAGCCTCTCTGCGGCACCCCTTGACGGGTACTTGAAAAAAGCGATTGCCGTGATTCCGAAAGAGAAGGCCAGGGTCTGAGATAATCCCGTTTCGCTGGGAGGTCCCTGTCGGGCCATGGAATTACAACGCGTGCCGAATCATGGTTTCCGCCATCAGGAACAGATCGGTCCTTCCGGAGCCGGGCTGACGGTGTCGGCCCATCTGCAGGTCAGATACCCCAGGGCCTCCGGCGACGAGTGGCGGGAACGGATCCGTTCAGGGCAGGTCCTCCTGGATGGGCAGCTCGCCGCGGGCGACGAGATCCTCCGGGCCGGCCAGTGGCTCACCTGGGACCGGCCACCCTGGATCGAACCCGAGGTGCCCCTGGCCACGGCCATCCTGTACGAGGACGAGGACCTGCTGGCCGTGGCCAAACCCAGCGGCCTGCCCACCCTTCCCGGAGGGGGTGAGTTCCTGGAGCACACCCTGCTGGCCCTGGTCCGCCACCGGGCCCCAGAGGCCAGCCCCATGCACCGCTTGGGCCGCTGCACGTCAGGCCTGGTGCTGTTCGCCCCTACCGCCGGGGCGCGGACGCCCCTCCAGGCGACGTTCCAGGCGCCCCGGACCCGCAAGGTCTACCGTGCCCTGTGCGGAGGCCACCCGGCCCAGGATGACTTTGAGATCACGGCCCCCATCGGAGAGGTGCCCTATGGCCCCCTGGGCAGCCTCCACGCCGCCACCGCCGGAGGACGGGCCTCCTGCAGCCGCGTCACGGTGCTCGAACGGCGGGCGGACGCGACCCTCCTGGACGTGGAGATCTTCACGGGCCGTCCCCACCAGATCCGCATCCACCTGGCCTCCGTGGGGCACCCCCTGGTGGGCGATCCGCTCTACGGCCCCGGCGGCACCCCGATCCCCGGCACCACCGCCCTGCCCGGCGACCCGGGCTACCTGCTCCACGCCCAACGACTGGAGCTGGAGCACCCCCGCACCGGCGCCTGGCTCACCCTCGAGTGCCAGCCGCCACCCTTGTTGCGGATGTCAGGAAAAGACGACCTCACTGGCTGAAGGTGCAGAGGATCAGTTGTGCACGCCCGGCGCCTCGCGACCCATGCGCTCGACGTATTCGAGGTAGGAGCCGCCGAAGGCCATGGGCCCGTCGTGTTCCTCGCCGCCCAGCTCCAGCACCCGGTTGGCCAGACCCCGCAGGAAGGTGCGGTCGTGGGACACGAAAAGCATGGTGCCCTCGAAATCCTTCAGGGCGTCGATGAGCATCTCTTTGGTGGCCAGATCCAGGTGGTTGGTGGGCTCGTCCAGCACCAGGAAGTTGGGCGGATCGAAGAGCATGCGGGCCATGACCAAGCGGGATTTCTCGCCCCCGGAAAGGGCGCGGACCTTCTTGTCCACGTCATCGCCGGAGAACTGGAAGGCGCCCAGCAGGTTGCGGACCACCCCTAGGCCCTCCATGGGGAAGTCCTTCTGCATCTGCTCCAGCACCGTGAGCTCCGGATCCAGCAGATCCAGAGCCTGCTGGGAGAAGTAGCCGAGCCGGAGGCTGGCGCCCAGTTTGACGTTCCCGGAATCCGGCTGGATGGCGCCGGAGATCATCTTCAGCAGGGTGGACTTGCCCGCGCCGTTCTTGCCCATGACGCACCAGCGTTCACCGCGGCGGATGTGGAAGGCGAACTGGTTGTAGAGCTTCCGGCTGCCATAGGCCTTGCACACGCCCTCCAGCATGGCCACGTCGTCGCCGGAACGGCCCGGAATGCGGAAGTCCCACTTCACGGTCCGGCGCTTCCGGGGCGGCTCGACACGCTCGATCTTGTCCAGGGCCTTCACGCGGCTCTGCACCTGGGCGGCCTTGGCGGCGTGGGCGGAGAACCGCTCGATGAAGCGCTGTTCCTTGGCCAGCTTGGCCTGCTGGCGGGCGTAGGCGGCTTCCTGGTTGGCCTCGCGCTGCTCCCGTTCGCGCACGTAGAAGTCGTAGTTGCCCGAGTAGGTGGTGATGTCGCCGCCGTCGATCTCCAGCACTTTGGTCACGACACTGTTCATGAAGTCACGGTCGTGGCTGGTCATGAGCAGGGTCGCGGGCACCGACTTGAGGAAGCCCTCCAGCCAGAGGATGGACTCGATGTCCAGGTGGTTGGTGGGCTCGTCCATGAGCAGGACGTCGAAGTTGCCCAGCAGCACCTTGGCCATGGACACACGCATCTTCCAGCCGCCGGAGAGGGCGCCCACATCGCCGTCGATCTGCTCATCCTCGAAGCCGAGACCGTGCAGGCAGGCCCGGGCCCGGGCTTCCAGCTCGTAGCCGCCCAGGTGCTGGTATTCCTCCTGGACGTGGCCGAAGCGCTCCAGGATGGCCTCCAGCTCGTCGCCCCGCTCCGGGTCGGACATGGCGTGTTCCAGGTCCAGCAGCTCGTGGTGCAGGTCGCCGAGGCGCCCGCTGCCGGCGATGGCCTCGTCCAGCACCGGACGGCCCGCCATTTCGTCGACCTCCTGCCGGAAGTAGCCGAGGGTGAGCTTCTTGGGCAGGGTGACGGAGCCGTCATCCGGCGATTCCTCACCCATGATCATGCGGAACAGCGTGGACTTGCCGGCCCCGTTCGGTCCCACCAGCCCGACCTTCTCGCCTGGATTGAGCTGGAAATCCGCCTCGATGAACAGGATCTGCCTGCCGTACTGCTTGCTGACGTTGGAAAACGAGATCATGGGAATCCGATGCGCAGAATGTGTCGCCCGGCATGCCTGGGCGGCGGGAGATCCAAAGACAGGGGATCGAGGTCGCGGAAAGCAGGATCCTCAAGCCTACGGTGCATCCAGGGTACCACAGGGCCCCGCCACACTTGGAGGGGCTGGCAGGAGTGTCATACCAAGGTGCGCTCAATTTGATAGGAAGGACATTCACCGCCAAGACGCCAAGGGCGCCAAGTAAAGCAGTCAAAGGCCCTTCGTATTTATCGGTCTGCCCAGTTTGAAAAGATCCCCACGAAGACCACGAAGGGAAGAAAGGCAAAGGCACGAAGGCGGCCCCGACGCGCCGATGCGGGTCATCCGGGCCTTCGGCCCCCGATCGCATTCATGCGACCGGCTTTACGGGCGGCGGCACGGGCGGCTCCCGAAAAGCCGTCCTGGCCGCCGCCCACAAAGGGATGACCCAGTGTGGAACGGCGTATTCGTGCCCTTTCTCCTCGGCCCGCAGGGCGTCTTCTCGGCACCGGCTGCGCCGGTACGCGAGACAACCTGAATCTTGGTGGCCTTCGTGGAGATCTTGAAAGACTCACACCAGGCTGAACAAGATCGATAACCAGGTAGTCCTTTTCAGTTCTTGGCGCCTTGGTGGTGATCTTTTTCTTTGAACGCAAAACCGTGTCAGGCGGAGGCACCCGCCCGCGGGCCGTGCATCAACTCGACCACGGCCTGGTTCAACCGGAGCCGGGTCCCATGCCGTTCGAAGGCGCGGGTGAGGTAGCGGGCCCGGACTTCCATGCCGTTGGGACCCGCGATCACCTGGACGCCCGGAACGGCCGAGAAGGCCTTCACCCGGTAGCGGGCGGCGGTCTGCTGCCATTCCGCCTCGGCGATCTTCGCGTTGGCTTCCGTCTGCTGCTCCACCAGCTTCTGCACGCCATCGATGACCTGGTAGGGATCCTGTCCCGCCGGGACGACGACGTTCAGTTCATCCCACATCCACTTGCCCGAGGTCGAGAAATTGAAGAAGTGGCCCTCGATGGCGAAGTTGTTCACGAAGGCCACGCGGCGTCCCGTGGGATGCCCGGCATCGGCCCAGCTGCCAGTCTCCAGGATCACGGTGCGCAGCAGGCCGATCTCGACCACCTCGCCGCCCACGCCCCGGATCTCCACCCAGTCGCCCAGGCGGATGCCGTTCTTCCCCATGAGGATGAACCAGCCGAAGAAGGCCACGATGAAGTCCTTGAGGGCCACGGTGAGGCCCGCGCCCGCGAGGCCGAAGACCGTGGTGGCCTGGGCGGGCATGCCCACGATCAGGAAGCCGATGACGAGGACGGCGACCACCCGGATGATCACCTTCAGCACGGATTTCGAAGCCCCCACGGAGGCCCGCTCCGCCGCAGCCGGGCGCCGGTGCATCCAGTCGATGAGCAGGCCGGCCAGATAGACCGCGAGCACCACCCCCAGGATCGTCAGCCCCTGCGACAGCAGTTTGTGCAGGGCGGCGTTGCGGTAGCCATCGGCCAGACCCAGCCACGCTCCGTAGGTTTCCGCCAGGCCCTGCTGATCCTGGATCCGCTTGGCCATGGTGGCCAGCCTGCGCTGCACGTCGCCGAACTGCTTGAGGGAGGACACGGCGGCCTTGGCTTCGTCCCGGCCAAGTCCCCGGCTCGAGGCGCCCTTCACGAGGGTCGAAGCCGTGCTGCGGGCCGCCTCGCGGTCCTCCTGTTCCTTCTTCGCCTGGGTCTCCACTTCGGCCCGGCGCTTGGTCATGGCCTGCTCCTTGACCTGGGCCTCGGCTCGCGCCTTCTCCAGCCGGGCACACTTGTCCCGCTGAGTGCGCCATTCGATCACCCTTCCGATCAGGCTGCCGGACTGGAAGGCGCTGGGAGGCTTGGCTGCCGCCATGACCTGGGAGGACTCGCGATCGGCGGCCTCGTGGGCCTCCTTCAGCCGCCGGATCTTGGCCTGGGGATCCCCGCCAGCCTGGGCCAGGTCGTTCGAGGCCGTCTCCAGTTCATCTTTATCCAGTTCCAACTGGGCCTTGGTGATGTCGATCTGGTCTTCGAGCGCATCCTTCTTGGATTCCGGGGCTGTGGCCAGCCCCCTGACGAGGCGGGCCACCTGTTGCTCCCCGGCCTCCACCGCCGCCTGGGCCTTCGCCTTGGCCTCGGACAATTCCTTGATTTCCGGCGTCTTCGGAACCGGGGCGGTCGCGGCGGTCCGGAGGGCGTACGAGAAGGCGAGGTCCACGGAGTGGTTGCCCAGGCGCTCCGCCTGGAGCGCCAGTTGTTTTTCCTCGAAGGTCGTGGCCAGGGGCACCAGGCTCCGCGCGGTGAGCAGCGGCGACTGGTCCACCAGACGCTGCCGGACCGGCGCGGCCCGGCGCATGCCCCGCTTTGTCTGCGGAGCCGGAGTCTCCTGGCCCTGGGCCTGGGGCACTTCCCGGGTCCACATCCACCCGGCCACGGTACCGGCAGTCACGGCCAGCAGGATGGAGGCGGGAATCAAGGATTTCGCGTTCATGCCACCAGACAACCATGAACCTGGCCGGAACGCAAAAACCCCGGAGACAGGCTCCGGGGTTTGGCATCACCCCTCTGGGGGGCGGGCGGCTCAGCCCTTCTTCGGGGCGGCTTCCTTCTTCTTGCCGCAGTCGGGGCAATCCTTGCAGGAGGCGGCCTTGTTCTTCTCGCAGCCCAACGACCAAAATGCCGGCTCAGTGGCCGAACAGGTTCTTCATGACCATGCCGGCCATGGCGGGGTTGGCTCCGAGGCGGCGCTTCATGTAGGCCACGGCGTACTTCCAGTTCTCCGCAAAGGGGACATAGAGGCGCATGATCTGGCCGCGCTTGACGATCTCCTGCTGCAGCTCGGTGCGCGGCACGCCCAGCAGCATCTGGAACTCGTAGGCGTCCTTGGCCACGCCGCGCTTGTCCAGGTGTTCGAGGCAGCGGCGGATCAGGGCCTCGTCGTGGGTGGCGATCTCGGGATAGTGGCCGTGATCGAGCAGCAGCTGCACGTACTCGAACAGCTTCTCCTTCATGTCGCGCTTGTCCTGGAGGGCCACCTCGGCGGGTTCCTTGTAGATGCCGATGCAGATGCGGACCTTGCAGGGCTTGAGGTGGAGGGCCTTGATATCCTCCGCCGTGCGGAAAAGGCGGCTCTGCAGCACGATCCCGAAGTTGTCGAACTCGCTGCGGATGGCCTTGAACATGCGCAAGGTGACGTCCGTGAAATGGCGGTCTTCCATGTCCAGGGTGATGTGGATCCCGTGCGCGGCAGCGGCGGCCACGATGCGGCGGAGGTTGTCCTGGCAGTAGGCCTCGCTCTCGTTGATGCCCAGCTGGGTGGGCTTGAGGCTGATGCTGGCGAAGGGGCGGTCCTTCACGGCCTCGATCATGCGGAAGTACACCTGGACCGTGGCTTCCACATCCTCCCGCTTGAACACCTCTTCGCCCAGCAGGTCGAGGGTGGCGTAGAGGCCAGACTTGGTGTGGATCTCATCCGCCTTGGTCACCCCGCTGGCGATGCCTTTGCCCGCACAGTAGGGGGCGGCGAAGGTGCGAACCAGGCCATCCGGCATGAGATCGAGAATGATGCGTTTCAGATCCACGGTGTTCCTCCCGTCGTTCCTGCGTTTCCCGGCCCATCCGTGGGGATTGGGCGGCCCATCAAATATAGCGGGAGCGGCTCCCGCGAAGGCGCTGGGACAGCGGAGATGTGACCGGGGAGACACAACGAAAAAGCCCGCAGACTTTAGGTCTGCGGGCTCCTTTTGGTGGTCCCTCCCGGACTCGAACCGGGGACCCTCTGATTAAGAGTCAGATGCTCTAACCAGCTGAGCTAAGGGACCACGAGCAAAGGAAAGTCTACCAGGACCGGATCGGAACGCAAGAGGCCGTTCCCCACCCATTCCTAGAGGGCGGGCATCTTCATGGCCTCCCGCACATCCGCCATGGTTTCCATGGCCACGGCCCGGGCCCGGGTGCTGCCATCCCGGAGCACTTCCTCCAGTTCAGATGGCTGGGCCATGTAGCCTTCGATCTTCTCGCGCACGGGTTCCGTGCGGCGGATGATGGCCTCGGCCACGCGCTTCTTGCAGTCGAAGCAGCCGATGCCCGCCCGGCGGCACTCAGTGTTCACCAGCGCCACCGTGGTCTCGTCGCTGAAGAGCTTGTGGAACTCGAAGACGGGGCAGATGTCGGGGTTGCCGGGATCGGTCTTGCGCACCCGGGCCGGATCGGAGGCCATCTGCCGGGTGCATTTCTCCAGGATGTCGGCGTTGCTGTCCCGCAGGTAGATGCAGTTCCCATAGCTCTTGGACATCTTCCGGCCATCCAGGCCCGGCACCTTGGGCGTCTTGGTGAGCACCGCGTCGGGCTCAGGAAAGACCTCCCGCTGGTAGAGGAAGTTGAAGCGCCGCACCACCTCTCGCGCCAGCTCCAGGTGGAAGAGCTGGTCCTCGCCCACGGGTACCTTGTGGGCCTTGTAGATGATGATGTCGGCGGTCTGCAGCAGGGGGTAGCCCAGGAAACCGTAGCTGCCCAGATCCGCCACGGCGTTCTGCAACTTCTCCTTGTAGGTGGGCACGCGCTCCAGCCAGGACAGCGGCGTCACCATGGAGAGCAGCAGGTGCAGCTCCGCGTGCTCCTTCACCAGGCTCTGCACGAAGATCGTCGCCTGCTTCGGGTCGAGCCCGGCCGCCAGGTACGTGGCCGTGAGCTCCAGCGTGGCGGGCCAGATCTCGTCCACGGATTCGTACTTCGAGGTGAGCGCGTGCCAGTCCGCGATCATGTAGAAGGCCTCGCCCTGGCCCTGAAGGCGTGTGAAGTTGTCCAGGGCGCCCACCAGGTGGCCGATGTGCTGAGAACCGGAAGGCTGGATGCCGGAGAGGATGCGGTGCATGGGGATCAGGCTCCGAGGAAGAGGCGGGCGACGGCTTCGACGCCCATGAGGATCACCCCGAAGACGGGGCCAATGACATAGCCAAGCACGCCCGTGAGGGCCAGCACGATCAGCGCCCCGCCCATCCAGGGCTGGGCCCGGTCGAACTTCGGCAACCAGCGCCAGGGCAGCATGCCCCGCAGGATGCCCGAGCCATCCAGGGGTCCCATGGGCAGCAGGTTGAAGAGGGCCAGGCCGATGTTGATGAGCACCAGGCGCCCCGTCAGGGCCAGCCCGAGGGTCATGGCCGGCCCCAGTTCCAGGGCCTGCAGGCTTTCGACCTTGCGGGCGAACAGGGCATGGGCGAAGAGCCTCAGTTCCAGTGGCTGTGGAACATGCACCACTTTGACCAGCAGGATCAGCAGACCGAGGAAGAGCACCGCCAGGATCAGGTTCGAGGTGGGCCCCGCGGCAGCCACCAGGGCGTAGCCGCCCCGCTGGGTGAAGCGCCGGGTCAGCTTCCGGGGATCCACCGGCACAGGCTTGGCCCAGCCGATGAAGGGAAAGCCCGTGGCCATGCCCAGCAGGGGGAACACGAAGGTGCCCAGGGGATCCATGTGGGCCAGGGGGTTCAAGGTCATCCGGCCCAGCCGCGCCGCCGTGTCGTCCTCCAGCCAGTAGGCCGCCGAGGCATGGCTGGCCTCGTGCACGCTCAGACTGAACAGCAGGGCCACGTAGCTGACGAGGATGGTGGGGATGGAGATGCTGTCGAACACCCGGACTCCGGCAATCTCCCAGTCTAGCGGCTGTGGGCCGGGGGCTGTGGATTGCGGACCGGGAACCGGCACGGATGGACGCCCCTCCTGCCGCCCCTCCTGCGGGATGGTGCCCAACCTAACGCCTTGAGGACCGCGCCCGATGAAGAGAGAAGGCCGTACCGCGTCCAGCGGGCGGGCCCTGCCAGGAGTCCGGCATGTACCTCAAGCCCAATGCCCCATCTGCCGCGACCGCCGGAAAGACCGTGATCGGCTTCAACATCATCAACGGGCGGGAGGTCGAAGGCGACCTGTCCCTGATCCAGGCCAAGTCCGCGGTGGACAGCCGGGACCAGGTGGGCATGTTCCCCGACAGCAGCGAGAAGGATGTGGCCCGGGCCGCCAAGGCCGCCGCGGACGCCTTCCAGGGCTGGTCCGGCACCCCGGCCCCTGAGCGGGGCGCCGTGATCCAGCGCGCCGGCGAGATCCTGGCCGCGCAGCAGGAGCGGTTCGCCCGCATCATCACCCGGGAAATCGGCAGGACGGGCCGGGAGGCCCTGGAGGAAGTCCAGGAGGCCATCGACACCTGCCGGTTCTTCGCCTCCCAGGGGAGCCGCCCATGCGGCCAGACCCTACCTTCCGCCCTGCCCGGCCAGGAACGGACCGTCCAGCGCCGGCCTGTAGGCGTGTGCGGAGTGCTCACCTCCGGCACCTCCCCCCTGGCGGTCCCCAGCCGGAAGATCCTCTCTGCCATCCTCTGCGGGAACACCGTGGTGTGGAAGCCCAGCGACGACGCCCCGACCACGGCCTACCTGTTCATGCTGGCCTTGATGGACGCGGGCCTGCCGCCGGGCGTGGTGAACACCGTGAATGGCCGCGGCCGTGCCGGGTGCGGCAAACACGTCCTCGCGGGCATCGGCAAGGGCTTCTACCAGGCCTTCAGCTTCGCCGGTTCCACGGCCCTGGGCCGCACCATCGGCGAGCTGTGCGGCCACCAGCTGATCCTCCCCGGTCTGGAACTGGGCGGGAGGAATCCCATGGTCGTCCTGCCCGACGCGGACCTGGACCTGGCGGTGCAGGCGGCGGTCCGGGCCGCCTTCGGAGCGGCAGGGCAGCGCGGAACCAGCCTCGCCAACCTCATCCTTCATGAAGCCTGCGCCCCCGAGTTCAAGCGCCGGTTCCTGGCGGCGGTGGAGGCGCTGGAAGTGGGCAACCCCCTGACCGATCCGGACGTGACGTACGGCCCCATGATCAATGCCCGCCTCGCCGAGGGCTTCCGCGCCCACTGGGAGGCCGGGCACAAGGACGGCGCGGCCCTGCTCTGTGGCGGCGCCCGGTGGACCGAGGAGAACCGCACCGACCGGGTGAAGGGGATCATCGGCCACGGCCTCTACATGCAGCCCTGCGTATGGGACGGTGTGACGCCGGACATGGAGATCTTCCAGAAGGAGACCCCCGGCCCCACCGTGAACCTCTCCACGGTGAAGGATTTCGACGAGGCCATGGCCTACGTCCACGGCGCGCCCAGCGGCCCGGTCGCCAGCCTCTTCACCGAGGATCGCCAGGCCATCTCTCGCTTCAAGCGCGAGGCCAGGGCCAGCCAGCTGAATCTCAATACCGGCGCCACCGGCCCCCACGAGCATGGAGCCCGGGACCTCGACTGGCACACCCGGTGGCAGACGGTGAACGACGGCGCCTCCAGGCCCTTCCAGCCCGCCGAGGCCGCCACCGGTCCCGGCAAGCCGCGGTCCAAGACCGACTGGAGCAGCCTCTAACCAGGGCTTCGGCCTCGGGTCAGAACCCCAGCGCTTCGAGGGCCGATCCAAGGGTTCCAGACTGACCGCCCAGGCCCAGCCGCATCAGGAACTCGGTGTTGCCCTCGCCGCCCTTGATGGGGCTCATGGCCAGGTCCAGGGGCCGCAGCTCGGTCTCCGCGAAGAAGGTCCAGGTTTCCACCAGCACGCGCCGGTGGACGGCGGGGTCGCGCACGATGCCGCCCGGCCCCACATCCCCGCGCCCCGCCTCGAACTGGGGCTTCACCAGCAGCACGGCGTCGGAACCGGGTTCCAGGCTGGCCAGCACCGGCGGGATTGCCAGCCGCAGGGAAATGAAGCTCAGGTCCGCCACCAGCAGGCTGCACCGCTCGGGGATCTGAGAGGGCTCCCAGGTGCGCAGGTTCACCTGCTCCATGGAGACCACCCGGGGATCGCTGCGCAGCTTCCAGTGCAGCTGGTTGGTGCCCACATCCACCGCGTAGACTTTTGAAGCGCCGCGCTGAAGCAGGCAGTCCGTGAAGCCGCCAGTGCTGGCCCCGGCATCGAAGCAGATGCGCCCGGTGGGATCGATCCCCCAGCGGTCCAGGGCCCCGGCCAGCTTCAACCCGCCCCGGCTCACGAAGGGCAGCGCATCCCCCCGCAGGCGGATGGTGGCCGCCTCGTCCACGCCGGTGCCGGCCTTGGTCACGGGACGGTCCTCCACCAGCACCTCGCCCGCCAGGATGCGCGCCTGGGCCTTGGCGCGGGTCTCGCAGAGGCCGCGCTGCACCAACAGCTGATCAAGGCGGAGTTTTGCCATGGCACCAGGAGAGCACGGGATCTTTGCGAGTGCCAACCCGCGGCCCCCGGGTTCAGTCCGTTTTCGGAACCACGGCCAGGGAATCGGAATCTTCGGAGGCCCAGGTGAACCCCTCCGCAGGCTTGTACTGGCCTTTCGCCGCCCACACCAGATTCGGGTGGACCGGGTGGGGATGGCCCAGGTGGGCCTGCCCCAGGGCGAGACAGACCTTCGGGTCCTGGGAGGTTTCCTTCAGGGCCTCCTGAATCATCGTTTCCAGGGTCCGGTCCAGTTCCTTCTTGGCGAAGGCCTGGACTCTCCGGCGCTGCCAGGCTGCCGCCAGGTTTTCGGCCCAGGCGCGGACCAGCTCCGCGATCATGATGCCCACCGCCGGCGAAAGGGCCCAGCCCACCAGCAGCCACAGCACCTCCAGCTTGGTGGCATGGGTCGCGTCATAACCACTCGGAAAGGTGGACACCCGGTTCCAGATGCGCCGCCAGTCCACCACCGCAAACCAGACCCAGGATCCGAAACCCGCCACTCCCAGGATCCCTGAGAGCACATCCAGCAAACGATGGATCCGTAACTCCGGTTTGGGAAGGGAACCCGCTTCGGTCCTGATCCGCAAGAGGCCTGGCTGTTCCTGGTCCCAGACCAGTCCGACGCATCCGTGGCGGGTGTCCCCCCGCTTGAGGGTCAACCACTGGTGAAAGGCTGGGAGCGGGCGGGACGGAGCCTCCTTGTCCTCAGTCCAGTCGACAGTGAAGCGGCCCGAGTAGCGCTCGGTCAGGCGGTCCCGGAGCCTTGCTCCCCAGGCGTTGACGATGTCCGCCGGAAGGGAATCCTGCGGACCTGTGACCTGGACATCCATGACCACCCCCGGTTGCCTGCAACCAACGGTCACCCGCGGCCAGAGGCCTTCTTCGCATGGGCGACCCGCTTCTGCCGCCCGATTTCCTTACGATACACACCCACGTTCCGGTTGTGGTCCCTCAGGCTGGGGGCAAAGTTATGGCCGCCCTGCCCTGTGGCCACGAAGTAGAGATCCTTCCCCACCTCAGGCGCCTTGGCGGCGGCCAGGGCCGTGGCGCTGGGAATGGCGATGGGCGTGGGCGGCAGGCCCTTCACCGTGTAGGTGTTGAAGGGATGGGGCCGCCGGATGTCCTCGACCAGCGGGGCCGTGAAGCGCAGGTCGCCACTGAGCCACCGGGCGTAGAGGCTGGTGGGGTCGCACTGGAGGCGCATGCCGATGTCGAGGCGCTTCTTGTAGACCCCCGCCACCCGCGGCTGTTCCTCCGGCAGTTTCGTCTCCTTCTCCACCAGGCTCGCCAGGATCAGGGTCTCGTAGGGGGGCAGCACGCCACCCTCCAGCTTGGGCCGGATCTGATCCCGGAAGGCCTCCACCAGCAGGAGCATCACTTCTTCGGGCTCCAGGGCGTGGTGCAGCTTGTAGGTCGCCGGAGACACCAGGCCCTCCAGGCTGGCGGCGCCCTCGAAACCCGCGATCCGGGCCAGACGGGGGCTCTTCCAGAGGGTCCAGAAGACCTCCTCGGGCACAAAGTCCTTCAGGCGCTTCTGCACGGCCCAGGCGTGGGCCCCCTCGGGAATGGACACCGTGGTGAAGTGGATCTCGGCCCGCCTCAGCTTGCCGGCCACGTCCGACAGGCTGGCCCGGGGCGTGAAGGTGTACTCACCACGGATGAGTTGGAGCTTGCGCGACCGGGCCCAGAGCTTGAACAGGGAGGCGGAGCGGATCACACCGTCCCGCTCCAGCTGGTCGGCCACCTGGTTGATGCTGGTCCCCCGCTTCACCAGGACCGTCGCTTCCTGCTGAAGGGGTCCCTGGCCTTTCCAGGCCCACCAGCCGCCTGCGGCGGGAGCCACGGCCAGCAAGACCGTGACCAGGAAGAACCGGAGGGAGATGGAAGAACGCGCCATGCCTCCAGAATGCCGTGGTAGCGTGGATCCATCCACCCAGAGGAAAAATGACTGCGCCTGGTTACCGCCGCCACGTCGGCTTGTTCTCGGCCACGATGCTCATCGCTGGCTCCATGATCGGCTCTGGAGTATTCATCGTCGCCGCCGACATGGTGCGGACAGGGGGCTCCGGCGGCTTCCTGCTGGCTGCCTGGGGGCTCACAGCCGTGCTGACCCTCTTCGCGGCCCTCAGCTACGGCGAGCTGGCGGGGATGTTCCCCCAGGCCGGCGGCCAGTACACCTACCTGCGGGAGACCTACGGCCCCGCCGTGGGGTTCCTCTATGGCTGGACCTTCTTCGTGGTCATCGAGTGCGGCACCATCGCCGCCGTGGCCGTGGGGTTCGGCAAGTATCTGGGCAGCTTCTTCCCGGCCGTCACAGACACGGCCTGGATCGGGCCCCACTTGGATGTGCCCCTCATGAAGGTCACCCAGGCCATCGCCGTGGGGCCCTACCACCTGGGCCTCACCCCCTCGCGCCTGTCAGGCATTGCCGTGGTGGTGCTGCTCAGCGCCGTGAACCTCTACGGGGTGAAGCTGGGCACCCGCATCCAGGATCTGTTCACCGTGGCCAAGATCGGCGGCCTCGCGGCCCTGATCCTGCTGGGCCTGCTGCTGAAGCCCGCCGTCGCGCCTTCCCAGGCCCCCTTCATCGCCACGGATGGTTCCGCCCTGCCTTTCCTCACGGCCCTCCTGGTGGTGCAGACCGGGAGCATGTTCTCCGCGGATGCCTGGAATTCCATCACCTTCATCGCGGGGGAAGTGAAGGATCCGAAGCGGACCATCCCCTTCGCCCTGCTCATCGGCACCACCCTGGTCTGCGGCCTCTACGTGCTGGCCAACGCCGCCTACCTGAAGGTGCTGGGACCGACTGGCATCGCCCAGGCGCCTCAGGACCGCGTGGGCAGCGCCGCCCTCCAGGCCCTGCTCGGCAGCGGCGGCGGGCTCATCATGGCAGGCAGCATCCTGGTCTCGATGTTCGGGTGTCTCAACGGCCTGGTGCTGTCCGGGGCCCGGGTCTACCAGCGCATGGCGGAGGACGGTCTCTTCTACCCCCGCGCGGCCCTCCTCAACGAGCACGGCGTCCCAGGCTTCGGCCTCTGGATCCAGGCGCTCTGGACCTGCCTCCTCACCCTCACAGGCACCTACGGCCAGCTGCTGGATTTCGTGATGCTGCCCACGATCCTCTTCTACGTCTTCACGGTGGGGGGCGTGATCCTCCTCCGCTTCCGCCGCCCGGATCTTTGTCGACCTGTCAAAGTTTGGGGCTATCCGCTCGTCCCGGCGCTCTACCTCGTGGGGGCCTGTGCCATCATCGGCGCGCTGTTCATCTACCGCCCCAGCTATTCCTGGCCAGGACTCGTCCTGGTCGCCCTGGGCTGGCCCGTCTACCTCGCCGTGAAACCCCGCACCATCACTCCTCGCAGGAGCCTTCCATGATCCATGTCGTCGTTCTCGGTGCCGGCCGTGTCGGTAGTGCCATGGCCAAGGACCTGGCCCCGGACTTCAAGGTCACGGTGGCTGACCGCTCTGAAAGCGCCCTGGCCCGCATGGGCGAGGCGGGCTTGGCCATCCGGCCCGCCGACCTGGGCACCCCAGCCGGCGTGAAGGCAGCCGTGGCGGACGCGGATCTGGTCGTGGGCGCCGTGCCGGGCTTCATGGGCTTCGCCACGGCCAAGGCCGTGCTGGAGGCCGGCAAGCCCCTGGTGGATATCTCCTTCTTCGACGAGGACTGCTTCGAATTGGACGCCCTGGCGAAAAGCCAGAACCTCACCGCCATCGTGGACTGCGGCGTGGCGCCGGGCTGTGGCAACCTCATCCTGGGCGACACCCTCCGGCAGTGGGATCAGGTGGATTCCTTCGAGTGCCTGGTGGGCGGCCTGCCCGCGGTGCGGACCTGGCCCTACGAATACAAGGCCGGCTTCAGCCCCATCGACGTCATCGAGGAGTACACCCGGCCCGCCCGCTACGTGAAGGACGGCCGCACGGTCACCATGCCCGCCCTCTCCGAGCCCGAACTGCTGGATTTCGAAGGCCTGGGCACCCTGGAATCCTTCAACACCGATGGCCTCCGCAGCCTCATCCACACCTTCCCCCAGGTGCCGGACATGAAGGAGAAGACCCTCCGCTACCCGGGCCACATCGAGAAGATGCGGATGCTGCGGGAGTCCGGGTTCTTCCGCAAGGAGAAGCTCCAGGTGGCCGGAGTCGAGGTCAGCCCCCTGGACCTCACCACCGCCCTGCTCTTCCCCATGTGGTTCATGCAGGAGGGCGACGAGGACTTCACGGTCATGCGCGTCACCGTGGAGGGGCTGAAGAACGGCCAGCGGATCCGCAAAGTGGTGAACCTCCTCGACCGCTACGACCGTGCCACGAAGACCACCTCCATGGCCCGGACCACCGGCTACACCTGCACCGCCGCCGTGCGGCTCCTCGCCAAGGGCGGCTACACGCACAAGGGCATCAGCCCCCCGGAACTCCTGGGGCGGGAACCCGGCGCCTGGAACTTCATCCGCGCGGAGCTGGCGCAGCGGGGTGTGGTGTACACGGAGGGGTGAAGCTCACCCCTTCAGTTCGCGGTGCCGCACCGAGAGCGCGGCCACATCATTTCGCATCCGGTGGGCGAGCAGTTCCACCAGGGCCACAGAGCGGTGCTGGCCGCCGGTGCAGCCGATGGCCAGCGTGTGGTAGGCACGGCCCTCCTGGCGCACCAGGGGCAGGGACCAGCGCAGCCAAGATTCCGCACGCTCCAGGAACTCGCGGAATTCCGGGGATTCCAGCAGGTACTCCTGCACGGCCGAATCGCATCCCGTCAACGGCTTCAGGGCTTCCACGTAGTAGGGGTTGGGCAGGAACCGGGCGTCCAGCACCACGTCCGCATCCGCGGGCATGCCCCACTTGAACCCGAAGCTCAGCAGCCGCACAGCCGTGGTGCGGGTCGGAACCTGAGGCACCAGGGCCGCGATGCGCTGCCGCAGCTCCGACAGGCTCAGGCTCGTGGTGTCGAGAATGGTAGTGGCCAGGGCGCGGATCGGGGCCAGGATCTCCCGTTCCCGCTGGATGCCCTCTCCTGCGGAGCCAAGCAGGGCCAGGTGGTGGGGGCGCCGGGTTTCCGAATACCGGCGCTGCAAGGCACTGTCTTCAGCCTCCAGGAAGACCACCTGGACCGCCACACTGCGGCTGCGGAGGCGCTCCAGCAAAGGACCAAACTCCTGGGCGAAGTCAGCCTGGCGGCTGTCCATGCCCACCACCAGCCGCTCTCGCGCCGGCTGCAGCTTCGACTCCAATTCGATCAGCGGTTCGAGCAGGCGGGACGGAACGTTATCCAGAGCCGAGCAGCCATTATCTTCCAGCGCCCCCAGCACGGAGTGGCGCCCGGCACCTGACAGTCCTGTGACGACGATGAGTTCCATATCCAGAAACCGTAGCAGGGCCAATGGCCTTGCCCAAGAAAATCAGAGGGAGCCGGATGGCCCCTCTGATTTTCTCATTATAGGAAGGATAAGACGGTCAATCCTCCAAGCCGCCCGCGGTGAACCGCAGCACCCGCTGGATGCCATCGGGGGGATTGCCCTGCTCATCGGGCCCCAGTTCGATGGTGTCCGACGGCCCCCGGAAGAAATCCTCATCCGGCGTGTAGGCGGGCTGGGGTTCCACTCGGTAGAGGTAGGACACGATCTCGTCTTCGTACCCGAAGCGCATCTGTTCAAAGTATTCGTAGCTCTCCCGCTTGTACTCGACCAGGGGGTCCTTCTGGCCGTAGCCGCGGAACCCGATGGCCTCCTTGAGATGGTCCATGACCAGCAGGTGGCGCTTCCAGGCGGCGTCGATGATCTGGAGGATGGACCAGCGCTCGTAGCTGCGCATGCCATCGCCACCCAGCCGCTCATCCTTGCCCTCGTAGAACCGCTGGACCAGAGCGGCCAGCGCTTCGCTGGCCTGGGCCTGGGTCATCTGGCCCACAGCATCCACTTCCTCGCCGGTCAGGGTGAAGAGCTGCTCGACCCTTTCGCGGAAGCCCGCCAGGTCACGCTCGCCCTTGTCCGCCAGGAAGTCGTGGCAGATGCCTTCCGCGATCTCGCTCGCCACCCGCAGCACGTAATCCTTGGTATTGCCCTTGAGGATCTCCGTGCGCAGGCCATAGAAGAAGATGCGCTGTTTGTTCATCACATCGTCGTACTCAAGCAGGTGCTTGCGGATCTCGAAGTGGTGGGCTTCCACACGCTTCTGGCTGCGCTCGATGGCCCGCGTGACCATGCCCGCCTCGATGGGCTCGTCGTCGTTCATGCCCATGGCGCCCATGAGGTTCTTGATGCGGTCCCCACCGAAGATCCGCATCAGGTCGTCCTCAAGGGACAGGTAGAAGCGGCTGCTGCCGGGGTCGCCCTGGCGGCCTGCGCGGCCGCGGAGCTGGTTGTCGATGCGGCGGCTCTCGTGGCGCTCGGTGCCGAGGATGTGCAGGCCGCCGAGGCTGACCACCTCCTCGTGTTCGGCCGCCGTCTGCTCCCGCATCTGCTCCACGAGGGCGGAGAACTCGGCCGTTTCGAAGCCCTCCTCGTCGTAGAGAGCGATGTCCTTCTTCTTGGCCTCCATCCGGGCCATGCCCTCGGGATTGCCGCCGAGGATGATGTCCGTGCCGCGGCCGGCCATGTTGGTGGCGATGGTGACGGCGCCCTTGCGGCCCGCCTGGGCCACGATCTCGGCTTCCCGCTCGTGGTGCTTGGCGTTCAGCACCACATGGGGGATCCGGGCCGCCTTGAGGGCGTCGGCCAGGTCTTCACTGCTCTCGATGCTGGCGGTGCCCACCAGCATGGGCTGGCCCTTGGTATGGAGTTCCCGGATCTCCTCGACGATGGCCTTCTTCTTCCCGCTGCGGGTGGCGTAGACCGTGTCTGCGAAGTCCTTGCGGACCATGGGCATGTTCGTGGGGACGATGATCACGTCGAGCTTGTAGATGGAGTGCAGTTCCGTGGCCTCGGTCTCGGCCGTGCCGGTCATGCCGCCCAGCTTGCCGTACATGCGGAAGAAGTTCTGGAAGGTCACGGTGGCGAGGGTCTGGTTCTCCGCGTTGACCTCCACACCCTCCTTGGCCTCGATGGCCTGGTGCAGGCCGTTGGACCAGCGGCGGCCCGGCATGAGGCGGCCCGTGAACTCGTCCACGATGACCACTTCCATGCCCTTGCCGTCCTCCTTGGGGCGGACCATGTAGTCCACGTCCAGGCGGTAGAGGTTGTGGGCCAGCAGGGCCTGGTTGAGGCCGTGCAGGGTCTCGATGCTGCCCGGATCGTAGAGATTCGCCACGCCCAGCAGCTGCTCGGCGTGGTGGATGCCCTCGTCGGTGAGCATCACCTGGCGGTCCTTCTCGTCCACCTTGTAGTGGACCTCGGGCTTGAGCTTGGGGACGATCGCATCGATGCGGAAGTACTTGGAGGTGTCCTCCTCGCTGCTGCCCGCGATGATGAGCGGCGTGCGGGCCTCGTCGATGAGGATCGAGTCGACTTCGTCCACGATGGCGTAGTGGAAGCCGCGCTGGGTGAAATCATCCAGGTCCCACTTCATGTTGTCGCGGAGGTAGTCGAAGCCCAGCTCGTTGTTGGTGGCGTAGGTGATGTCGCAGCCGTAGGCGTCGCGCCGTTCCTGGTCGTCGAGCCCATGCTGGATGACGCCGATGGTGAGGCCCAGCCAGGAGTAGAGGCGGCCCATCCACTCGGCGTCACGCCGGGCCAGGTAGTCGTTCACCGTGACGAGGTGGGCGCCCTTGCCCGCCAAAGCGTTGAGGTAGAGGGGCAGCGTGGCGGTGAGCGTCTTGCCTTCACCGGTGCGCATCTCGGCCACCTTGCCCTCGTGCAGGACCATGCCGCCCACCAGCTGCACGTCGAAGTGCCGCATCTTGAGGACGCGCTTGCTGGCCTCGCGGGCCACGGCGAAGGCCTCGGGCAGGATGTCCTCCAGCGTGGCGCCGTTGGCCAGCTTCTCCTTGAGGTAGGGCGTCTTGGCCTTCAGGGCCTCATCGCTCAGGGCCGAGATCTCAGGCTCCAGCTCATTGATGAACTGGACCTTGGCCCACAGCCGCTTCAGCTCCCGGTCGTTCTTGGAGCCGATGAGTTTCTTGAGAATGTTGTCGAGCATGGAGCCGTCCAGTCGCGTAAACCATCGATTGTAGCGCGGCGGATCCCCGTTTCCCAGCGCCAGAGAGCCCATGGTCAGGGACCTGCGGTTGCCGCGGAAGCCCTGCCAGGGCACACTGATTGTTTGGATTTTGGAGAAACCATGCCCCTCGAACGCACCTTTGCCATTGTCAAGCCCGATGCCGTCAAGGATGGCCACATCGGTGAGATCGTCACCACCATCGAACAGAGCGGCCTCAAGGTCGTGGGCCTGAAGCTGACGCGCCTCACCCCCGCCATCTGCCAGGGTTTCTACCACGAACACGTGGGCAAGGGCTTCTACGCGGAACTGGAGGCCTTCATGACCGAGGGCCCCGTGGCCATCATGGTGCTGGAGGGCGAGAACGCCATCCTGCGCTGGCGTGATCTCATGGGCGCCACCAACCCCGCCAATGCCGCTGAGGGCACCCTCCGCAAGCGGTTCGGCGCCAGCATCGGCCGCAACGCCACCCACGGCAGCGACAAGCCCGAGAGCGCCAGGTTCGAAGTGAGCTACTTCTTCAACGCGTTCGAACAGTTCTGATTCCCGGAGCGCAGCCCCTGCGAAAATCGGCGCCGCTGGCGCCGATTTTCGTATGAACGGGAGATGGGCGGAACCTCACTGCTCGTCCATCACCGTCAGCAAAGCCGCCTGACAGAGGCGCCGGATGCCGGGCAGCAGGTCGGCGCCCTGGAGCCCCTTGCCGGTGAACCACTGGCCGCCGGGGGGGGGCGTGGGCAGCTCACCTTCGGGTGCCTTGGTCCGGAGCAGGTGGCTGAGGTAGAGGCGCTGCTGGCCTTCCAGCCCCTCCAGCCGCAGCAGCCAGGGCGTGGGCAGGCGGCTCGTGCGTTCGTCGAAGACCACGGGAAGGGTCGACTTGTCCACGAACCGGAAGGGCATGCCCCAGCCAGCCTCGACCTGCGCGTTCAGCAAAGAGGTGGGCAGGAAGCCGGGGGACCAGGGGATCTGGGCCGGCATGAGCAGGCCGCGATGGGGGCTGTGGGGCGAAGGCACGAGCAGGACGAAGGGCGTCTGCTGGCCATGGACCAGGACGCCTTCGATGAACGTGGTGAGGTGGACCCGGCCCTCGGACATTAGGGCCTCCCTTCAAATTGGATGTGAGCCGCGACGGCGGCCAGCCGCGCCTCTGGCAAGGCGCCGGCCGCAGGGCGATGCGGGACATCGTTCAAGGCCGGCAACGCCGCCAGGGGTGCGGCTGGCCACGTCCCGGAGGGCAAGGGGCGGCGCCCGGCGCGATACTGCGTCGAACTCCTCGCCGATAGTGCCGCTATCGCCATCGTCGTTCTCCTTGTCTCGCTTGGGCGGCGCCCCTTGCGCGGCCGCACCCCAATTTGAAGGGAGGCCCTAACGCCCTCCTGCGGTTTCCAGCTCCTGCATGATGCGGTCCCGGGCCGCGGAGACTTCCGCCACGGCCGCCTCGGGCTTGAGTTTGACGACTTCCTTGGTGCGGCGGTCGCGCAGTTCCACGATGCCATCCTTGAGCCCCTTGGCGCCCACCGTGAGGCGCAGGGGGAAACCGAGCAGGTCCGCATCCTTGAACTTGGCACCGGGGCTCAGACCCTCGCGGTCGTCGTGCAGCACTTCAAAACCTGCCAGCTCCAGGTCCTTCTCGACTTGGCAGGCTACGCTGGAGACGTCCTCGCTGCCGGGATCCAGGCAGACCACCTGCACCTGGTAAGGGGCAATGGGCCAGGGCCAGATGATGCCGTCGGCGTCGTAGTTCTGCTCAACGGCGGCGGCCACGGTGCGGGTGATTCCGATGCCGTAGCAGCCCATCACCATGGGGTTCTCCTTGCCCTGCTCGTCCAGGAAGGTGCAGCCCATGCTCTTGGAGTACTTCACGCCCAGCTTGAAGACCTGGCCCACCTCGATGCCACGGAAGGGCTGGTAGGCCCCCTTTCCGCAGCGCGTGCAGGTATCGCCTTCAGCGGCCATGCGCAGGTCCGCGTAAGCGCAGCCAGCGAGATCGCGGGCCGGATCCAGGCCGAAGTGGTGATGGTCCGTGCGGTTGGCGCCGCAGGTGAGGTTCACCGCGCCTTCGAGGCTGCGGTCCACCAGCATCTGGACGTCCTTCAGGCCCACAGGCCCCATGAAGCCCGTCTTGGCCCCGGTGAAGGCCTCGGCCTCCTCCAGTGGCATCAGTTCCATCTCGGCGGCGCCTGTGAGGTTCTTCACCTTCACCGGGTTCACCTCGTGATCGCCCCGCAGGACCGCCCCCACGAGCTTCGTGCTCCCGTCCGCGAAGGTGACGCGGTAGAGGAAGAACTTGCTGGTCTGGGTGATGGGCATGCCCTGGGGGTGATCCGCGTCGATCATCCCTGCGGCCTGTTCCACCTGCCCCACCACGCCAGGTGTGCGGAAGTGGTCCTTTTTCAGCTCGAAGGCCTGGCCGTGATCGCCGATGGGCTGCGCCGGAGCCTCGGTCTTCTCGATGTTCGAGGTGTAGTCACACGCATCGCAGCTGAGGATGGCGTCCTCGCCACTGCCTGCCAGCACGTGGAATTCGTGGGTGAAGCTGCCGCCGATGGCGCCGCTGTCGGCTTCCACGGGGCGGAACTTCACGCCCAGCCGGGCGAAGATGCGCTTGTAGGCGTTGAACATGGCCCAGTATTCGCGATCGGCGCAAGCGTCGTCGGCGTGGAAGGAGTAGCCGTCCTTCATGGTGAACTCGCGGCCGCGCATGAGGCCGAAGCGGGGGCGGCGCTCGTCCCGGAACTTGGTCTGGATCTGGAAGAGGTTCATGGGCAGCTGCTTGTAGCTGCGCACGTTCTTGCGGACGATGTCCGTGATCACTTCCTCGTGGGTGGGGCCCAGGCAGAAGTTGTAGAAGTCGCGTTCATCGGGTTTTTCGCCCCGGGCCCGGCGTTCGGCCAGCTCGGCCTTGGCCTTGCGGTCGCAGAAGCGGAGCAGTTCGTCGCCGTAGAACTTCCAGCGTCCGCTCTCCTGCCACAGCTCCGCCGGCAGCACCGCCGGCATGAGCAGCTCCTGGCAGCCGTCCTTGGCCAGTTCCTCGCGGACGATCTCCTCGAACTTGCGGATGCTCCGGAAGGCCAGCGGCAGGTAGCTGTAGATGCCAGCGGCCACCTTCTGGATCATGCCGGCGCGCATCATGAGCTGCTGGCTCACCACGTCGGCATCGCGCGGCGTCTCGCGCAGGGTCTGGATCAGGAGCTTCGACTGCTTCATCAGGGGCCTCGAACCTTCGAGTCTAACCCAGGCCAGGGCCTAGATTTTCTGGCGTGAAAAGCAAACCGCGAATGTCGCGAATTGCCCTCCGGGGGCGGGAATGGGAAAGAGACTCCAGGACGACAATCGCGGTTTCAGTTCAGGAGGCTCTGCACCAGGACGCTGGCGGCCTTGCCGTCATAGGCGGTGCCATGGGCAGCCTGGAGGGCTTTCATCACCAGGCCCATCTCCTTCTTGGCCGTGGCGCCAGTCTGGGCGATGGCTGCCTTCACGGCGGCTTCCAGGGCCGGGCCCTCCAGCATGGCCGGCAGGTAGGGCTTGAGCAGCTCGATTTCGGCTCGTTCCTGGGCGGCCCGGTCCGCCTGCCCCACCTTCTCGAACTGGGCGACGCTGTCCTCCCGGGACTTCACCAGGCGCTTGAAGACGGCCACGGCATCCGCCTCCTCCAGGGTGCCCTGGGGGCCCAGCCCCTTGGCCACGGCCTCGTTCTTGTAGGCGGCCAGGGCCATGCGCAAGACCTGGGTCCTGGCCGCGTCCCGGGCCAGCATGGCGGTTTTCAAATCGGCCTGCAGGCGGACGAGCATGGGGATCTCCTGTGGAAACCTCCATGGTGACGCACTTAGAGTGCCAAACAAAACCCCCACGGGGCCGCGCGAGGGCCGCCGGCCCTCGCGCGGAGGGAGAAAGCCAGGTGGGCGCCCCGCGGCGCCAGGGTTTTGTTTGGCACTCTTAAGCCACCCCTCGATGCCATAAATCATGCTCGCGAACGCCCTGGCCGAAAGGGCATCCAATCGAACTCTGCCGGGGTCCCATGAACGTCGCCTTCATCAATCCATTCATCGAAGCCACCCTCCGGAGCCTGGAGATGATGGCCGGCATCACCGCTGAAAAGACCGGTCTGGCGGTGAAGGAGGACCTCATCACCACCTACGACATCTCCGCCATCATCGGCATCACCGGCGACACCTCCGGCTCCATCATCCTCAGCTTCCCGACCCCCCTGGCCTGCCGCGTCGCCAGCAACATGCTCCAGGAGGAAGTCACGGTGATGGACCGCAGCGTCGAGGATGCCATCGGCGAGATCGGCAACATCGTGGTGGGTGATGCCCGCCGCCTCCTCATCCAGGACGGCTTCAGCCTGTCCATTTCCGTGCCCACCGTGGTCGTCGGGAAAGGCCACAAGATCAGCCGCACCGGCGACGTCCCCTGCATCGCCATCCCCTTCAAGACCAAGTTCGGCGAATTCGAAGTGAATGTGGGGCTGAAAGAATAGTCTTCAGTCCTCGGTCTTCAGTCTTCAGTCAATGCAGAACGGGCGCCCAAGGGCGCCCGTTCCACTGAGGACTGAAGACTCAGGACTGAAGACTGGCCTTAAGCCTTCTCGAACTTGATGACTTCCACAGGGCAGCCGGCGGCGGCGGCCTCGATGGCGGCCTCCAGATCGGTGCCGAAGCTGCCGGACAGGGGGCTCATCTCGTCGCGGTTCTCGGTGTCCTGGCCATCCTCGCGCACAGAACCGTTGATGTTGCAGCTGGTGTCGGTGACGTGGAACACGTCGGGGCACTCGGCTTCGCAGGCGTTGCACACGATGCAGCCTTCTTCGATCCAGACTTTGGTGATGGCCATGGTTGTCTCCTCGAGATCCAGTAGAAGCCCAGCGATGGGCGAACCCATCCAACCTAGCATCGGGGGGGGCCATGGGCCAAGCTTCGCCTGGCCTTCAGAGGCGTGGGAGACTGGACTTGTGACGGAGGTCCGCCCATGCATCTGAAGGAAACGGGAATTCTTGCCCGGATCCGCGATCTGCTGCCCGGGGGCGGCGGGCTCATGGACGACTGTGGCGCCCTGCCCGCCACGCCGGCCGGGCAGATGCTGCTGGTCACGACGGACCTCATGGAGTCCGGCCAGCACTTCCGGCTCGACTGGCACCCGCCGGATCTGCTGGCTCGCAAGCTGCTGGCCGTGAACCTGTCGGATCTCGATGCCTCCGGCGCCCGGCCCTTTGGCTACACCCTCACCCTGGCCCTGGGTCCCGGGGTTGACGGCCCCTGGCTGGACACCTTCCTGGCAGGTCTGGCGGCGGCCTCCCGTGAGGCTGGTGTCCAGGTTCTGGGCGGAGATACGGTGGGCCGGCCTTCGGGCCTGGGGCTGGGGCTCACGGCCTTCGGCTTCGCCTCCCGCTGGCTCAGGCGGGATGGGCTGCAGCCCGGAGACCGGATCTTCGTGGATCAGCAACCCGGCGCCAGCCTGCGGGGGCTGCGGAAACTCCAGGCGGGCCACCGCTGGGATCCGGCACAGCCCGATGCCGACCTGGAAGCCCACCTGGCCCCCCGGCCCCGCCTGGGTCTGGGCCTTCAACTGGCCGCCATCCCCGAAGTCCACGCCTGCCTAGACCTATCTGACGGGCTCAGCAGGGATCTGCGCAACCTGGCTGAGGCATCGGGCCTCAGCATCGCCGTGGATCGGGGCCTGGACGAGGAGGCCCTGCGCGGCGGCGAGGACTACGCCCGCTGCTTCGGCAGCTCTCTGCCCCAGGCGGACCTGGAGGCCCGCCTGGGCCTGCGCCTCATTCCCGTGGGCGAGGCCCTGTCCCGCAGGGAATCGCTCCTGCTGGCCTATGATGGGAATTCGCTCCACCCCTTCCCCGACCTCAGCTTCGACCACTTCGGACGTCCATGACGCATCACGACAAGACGCACATCTGGGCCCGCACCAAGCGGTTCCTGGCCGATCCGGATCTGGAGCCGCACCACCTGGCCTGGAGCTTCGCCCTGGGGCTGGCCATCGCCTGGAACCCCCTTCTGGGCACGCATACCGGCCTGGTGCTGATTTCCTGCGCCCTGGTGAAGAAGCTCCACCGGCCGCTCACCTTCCTGGGCGCCTTCACCAACAACCCCTGGACCATGGTGCCCATCGCCACGGCCTCCGCCCTGCTCGGCAACATGCTCCTGGGGCGGGGTCTGCATCTGGATCTCAGCGGAGTGGACTGGGCAAGCATCGGCTGGCGGAGCGTCGCCACCCGCGATGGCTTCCTGGCCGCCGCCGCCATGCTCAAGCCGATCCTGGCCCCCTATCTGCTGGGGGGCTTCGTCCTGAGCGCACTGGCCGTTCCTGTGGGATATTTTCTGATGCTGCGGCTGGCGCACCGGATGCGCTGTCCGAAGCCCGCCATCACCCCCCTTTCCGGAGACTGACATGGACATGCGCTTCCTGATGAAACAGGCCCAGCAGATGCAGGCCAAGCTGGCCGAAGCCCAGGCCAACCTGCGTGTCGAAGGCACCGCCGGCGGCGAGCTGGTGAAGGTCACGCTGAACGGCTCCAAAGAGCTGGTGGCCATCTCCATCGCCAAGGACGCCATGGACCCGGAGGATCCCTCCATGCTGGAGGACCTCCTCGTGGCGGCCTTCCGCGATGCCGCCACCAAGGCGGATGAAACCATGAAGAAGCAGATGGGCGGCATGGGCGCGGGTCTCAACCTGCCGGGCCTGGGGCTGTGAAAGACGGGAGCGGACGATGAAACTGCCGCTGCCCCTGGAGGCCGTGGTGGAAAGCCTCCAGAAGCTGCCGGGGGTGGGGGCCAAGTCCGCCCAGCGCATGGCGCTGCACCTGCTCAAGGAAGGCCCCGAGGCCATGGCCCACCTGGCCCACCAGTTGCAGCAGGCCGCCGAGAAGGTGGGCTTCTGCCAGGTGTGCGGCGCCTTCACGGACCAGCCCACCTGCCCCATCTGCCTGGATCCCCGGCGCGATCCCGCCAGCCTCGTCATCGTGGCGGAAGCCTCCAACGTCCTCAGCTTCGAGCGCAGCGGGCACTTCCGCGGCCGCTACCACGTGCTGGGCGGCCTCATCTCGCCCCTCCGCGGCGTGGGACCCGACCAGCTGCGCATCCGCGAACTGTTGAAGCGCCTGGAGGACGGGGCCATCCAGGAGATTATCCTGGCCACCAACCCCACCGTGGATGGCGAAGCCACCGCCAGCTGGCTGGCCCGCATCCTGGAACCCATCGGCGTCCGCACCACCCGCATCGGGCTGGGACTCCCCATCGGCAGCGACCTCGAATACGCCGACGAACTCACCCTGGATCGAGCCATGGAAGGGCGGCGGCCCGTCGGTTAAGCCGTTCGAAGGTTGGGGCGCCAAGACAACTGCTGAATGTCAGCGGAGAAAGGCTGAGGAACGGAGGAAAGCGGAGAACTCCGGTTAGCAACCTCGCTGAGATTCATCGACCACACGGAACCAGAGAAGGTCACCGGTCCTTTTCTCCGCTTCCCTCCGCTCCTCCGCAAACCTCCGCTTATTGAGGCTTTTCAGGAATAGAAAAGGCTTAGCATCCGGTCAGTACTTCACGCTGACATCGCCCTTGGCCCAGGTCTGGCAGGCGAGGCGCTGGTCCGGCTTGGCCTTGAGCACATCCAGCACGCGGGTTTCGATCCCGCCCTTGTCGCTCAGGTGCTCGGCGCCCTCGACGATGGTGACGAGGCAGGTGCCACAGCGGGCATGCCCCCCGCAGCGGTGGGGCAGCGGCACACCGGCCCGGGTGCTGGCTGCCAGCAGGGCCGTCTCCTGCTCGCAGTCCGCGCTTCCAGGTTTCTTGCCGTCGAATCGGATGGTGTGCATGAGATACCCGTAAGTCATTAAAGCAGAATGGATAGAGGCGATCCGCCCCTTCCACTCTATCAGGCCACCCCGCGCCCCAGATGGGCTTTCGCCGTGGCCAGGAACCGCTCCCGGGCGAAGGCATGGTCCACGACGGGGTCGGGATAGTCGAGGCGCCCCCTCAGGGCCTTCGGCGCCTTCCAGGGTTCGTGGATGAGGGCACCCGGCAGGGTGGACAGCTCGGGCACCCAGCGCTTCACATAGGCTCCGTCGGGATCGAACTTCAGCCCCTGGGCCACGGGGTTGAAGATGCGGAACCAGGGTTGGGCGTCACAGCCGCAGCCTGCGCACCACTGCCACCCGGCGTTGTTCTGGGCCCAGTCGCCATCCGTGAGCCACCGCAGGTAGTGGGCCTCACCGCGCCGGTAGTCGAGCAGCAGCTGCTTGGTGAGGAAGCTGGCCGCCACCATGCGGGCCCGGTTGTGGACGAAACCCTCGGCCCGCAGCTGCCGAGCGGCGGCATCCACCACGGGGTAGCCCGTGCGGCCTTCCGTCCAGGCCTCCCAGGCGGTCTCGTCCTCGCGCCAGGGGAAGCCCTCAAACGCCGGCCGGAAGGGCCGCTCCAGCAGCGCCGGCCACTCCCACAAAAGATGGTGGCTGAACTCACGCCAGAGCAGTTCGTTGAGGTAGCGCCCCACGGATTCTCCGCCTTCCGAAGCTGCCGCAGCCTGCCACACCGAACGCACCGACAGGGTGCCGAACTTCAGGTCCGCGCTGAGCCGCGAGGTCCCGGGCCGGTCCATGCGGTCGCGGTCCGGTCCATAGTCGGCGATGGGCCCGGCCGCGAAGCCCTGCAGCCGTTCCCGGGCGGACGCCTCACCCCCCTGTTGGACCCTGGGATTGGGAACTAGGCCCAGGTCTTCCAGGGAAGGGATCGCCACCGTCTCCACCCCCAGGCCCGCAGGGAGCGGTGGGAGCGAGCGGGGCGGCGCCAGCGCCGGTTCCAGATCCAGCCGAGTGCCGCAGGCTCTGGCGAAGGGTGTGAACACGCGGTACATGTCGCCCTGCCCGTTCCGCACTGAACCTGGCGGCAGCAGGGTCTCACCTTCGAACAGCCGGAAGGCAATGCCCCCGTGCGCTAGGGCCTCGGCCACCCGTCGGTCGCGCTCCCGCGCGAAGGGCTCCACCCAGCGGTGGGCCAGGACCTGGTCGGCCTTCCATTGCGCCGCCAGACGCGGTACCACCTCCACGCTGCGCCCAGGCACCACCAGCAGCCGCGAACCCAGGCGCGCGAGGCTGGCCTCCAGCGCCTGGAGCGCCTCCAGCAGGAACTGCATGCGGTGGGGCAGCTCCCGGGCCCGCTCCGGCGCGAAGAAATAGGGGTCCAGCACGAACAGTGGAATCACCTCGCCCGAGGCCAGGGCCTCCACCAGCGGCCCGTGATCCGCCACCCGCAGATCCTTGCCCCGGAACCACACGATGCTTCGCATGGTGCGAGCCTAGCGGAGATCCGGGCGCCGGGTCCTCTGGTGAACCTGGACAACCCGCAGGGTGGGCCTCAGATCGCCTGGCCGCCCCGCTCCCCGGTGCGGATGCGGATGCACTCCTTCAGCTCCTGGACGAAGATTTTCCCGTCCCCCACCTCGCCCGCGCCATGGCGTGCCGTCCGGATGATGGTGTCCACGGTGATGTCCTCGAAGGCATCGTTGCAGGCGATGGTGATCTGCACCTTGGGGATGAGGTTGGGCACGACCTTCTTGCCCCGTTGCACCACGATCTCCTGCTGGCGGCCATGGCCGCTCACCCGCAGCACCGTGATGCGCTCGATTTCCGCTTCGATCAGGGCCTCGCGGACCTCGTCGAGCTTCTCTTCGGGGATGATGGCGGTGATGAGCTTCATCGGAGCCTCCTAGTTCAAGTTGTTCAAACCGTAGGCGCGTTCCCCGTGGAGATCGTGGTCGAGGCCCGTCTTCTCCACCGCCTCGGTCACGCGGAAGCCGATGGCCTTCTCCACCAGGAAGGCGATGAGCAGCGTCATGACCACGGAGAAGAGGATCGTGGCCCCCACCGCGAAGGCCTGGACCTTCAACTGGGCGAGCACGCCCCAGCCTGGAACCTTGGCGGCGGCCTCCGCCCACCAGGAATCCCGGATGAAGAAGGTGAGCCCCAGGGCCCCGACGATGCCGCCGGTCCCGTGGATCCCGAAGGCGTCGAGGGAGTCGTCGTAGCCCAGGCGGTTCTTCAGAAGGATCATGGAAAAGCAGGCACAGGAGGCGATGGCTCCGAGCACGATGGCCCCGCCCACCTGGACCACACCCGCCGCCGGCGTGATGACCACCAGGCCCGCCAGGATGCCCGAGGCCATGCCCAGGCTGGTGGGCTTGTCTTCCCGGATGGTCTCGATGAGCACCCAGGTGAGGGCGCCGGAAGCCGCGGCCACCTGCGTGACCGTGAGGGCCCGGGCGGTCTCCAGGTTCGAGGCGATGGACGAGCCCGCATTGAACCCGAACCAGCCCACCCACAGCAGCCCTGCGCCGATGAGGGTGAAGGTCAGGTTGTTCGGGGCCATGGCGGTCTTCGGATAGCCGTGGCGCGCGCCGAGGAACAGGGCCAGGGCGAGGCCGGCGACTCCCGAGGAGATGTGCACCACCGTGCCACCCGCGAAGTCGATGGCCCCCTTGGCGCCGAGGTTGAAGAAGTAGCCATCCGAGGCCCACACCCAGTGGCAGAGCGGGCAGTAGACGAAGAGGACCCACAGCGTGATGAAGGCCACCCAGCCCCGGAAGGAGATGCGCTCAGCCACCGCCCCCGCGATCAGGGCGGGAGTGATGATGGCGAACTTGCCCTGGAACATGGCGAAGGCGTACTCGGGCACGCCGGCCGGAAGGATCGTGTGGTCGATGCTGCGAAGGAGGACCAGGCCGCGGCTCCAGCCGATGAGGCCGCCCAGGGCGCTGGGCCCGAAGCTGAGGGCGTAGCCCACCACCGTCCAGAGGACGCCCACCACGGCCATGGCCGAGAACGAATGCATCATCGTGCCGAGCACGTTCTTGGTGCGGACCAGGCCGCCATAGAACATCGCCAGCCCAGGCACCATCAGCAGGACGAGCGTGGTGGAGGTCAGCATCCAGGCCGTGGTGCCGGTGTCGTTCACCGGACCGGCGCCCTCGGCGAACAGGGGAAGACCCGCGCCCAGGAGAACTGCGAGGCAAAGAGATCGCTTCCAGGTCATCGGTTCCTCCGGGGAAACGGGTGGGCCCAGCCGTTGCAACAAGGCGGAAAGTCTAGCCGGTAAACAATCGATTTTATAAATCAACAGCTCGACATAAAAACAATTGATACACATATAACCCGTCCAAAACGGGGCTCCGCGGGTCTTGGAGGCTGTCGCCCTTCAGGTCACCCGTTGGTTCCACTGCCCAGGGCCACCTGCCAGAGGCCCGTGGGATCCGGGTGCATCAGCCATTCGGAGACCACGGGGCGCCGCGTCCAGGCGCCCATCTCCAGCTCCTGGTCCAGCTGGCCGGGGCTCCAGCCCGCGTAGCCGAGGAAGAGGCGGTACCGGGCCACCGGATCCGCCAGCAGGGCCTCGAGCAGATCCTTGCGGTGGCTCACGAAATGGGTGAGGTCCACCACCGTGTCCTCCTCCTCGGGCAGGCCGCCCTGCACCAGGAGGATGCCCCGCTGGGGGTCCACGGGTCCTCCGCGCCAGGCCATGGCGTCTTCTGAACCTTGGTAGCTCAAGCCGCCCTCCTCGCTGACCTGAGCCAGCGCCAGAGGCAGGGGCCGGTTCAGGATCAACCCGAGGGCTCCCTCTTCATCGTGTTCGACGACCAGCACCACCGCGTGGAGGAAATTGGGGTCCAGGAGCGCTGGGCTGGCCACCAGGAGGCAGGGGGCTTCGTACACCATGATGCGGAGAATGATAGCCCACCGTCTCAGCCCCCGAGGCCGGATAGCCTGAAAGGATGCGAAAGCCCCTGCCATCCCATCTTGGCGCCCTCCGTGAAGGGCTGGCCTTCTTCCGCCGCCATCCGGCCCTCAGCCTCGGCCTGACCTTGCTGGCCATGGGCCTGGCCGAGCTTGGGCCGGCCCTGGAACTGGCGGCGGGAGCTCGACCCAGCCTGATGATCCAACCCATCTTCGGCTTTGTGGGCCTGCTGCCCCTTGAGATGTATTTCATTCCCAGGCTGCAGGCGCAGCTCGATGCGGAGACCTGCGACCTCCCGGGCAATCCCTCCGCCACCTGGCGCGCGGTCTTCGACGGACGCTGGCTGAAGGCCTTCCTCGCCCGCCTCGGCCTCAGCGTGGCCATCGGATTGGGCCTGTTGTGCTTTCTGCTCCCCGGCATCCTGATCCTCACCCTGTTCGGATGGGCGCCCACGCGGATGCTGCTCCGGGGAGACTCCGTGCTGGAATCCCTGCGCTGGAGCCAGGCCGCCATGGTCCGCCATTGGCCGCGGGTCGTACAGGCGGTGCTCGCCATGCTGCTGGTGGCCCTGGTCTACCAGATGGCGGCCGGATGGGCCCTGGACCGTCTGCTCCCCCCCACCGATCCCGATCTGGGACCCGGAGCCCTCCTGCGGCTGAAGCACCCATCCTTCTGGGTCTTCAACCTGCTGGGTGGGGCCATGAACCTCTGGCTCAGCTGCTCTCTGCTGGCCCTCTACCACCGGCTGGAGGCAGCGATCCGCCAGCCCATCGAGGTCCAGCCCTAGCAGCAGCCGCACTCCCGGACCCTCTCCCCGCCCTGGACGCAGATCTCGCAGACCCGGATGGCCTGCCCGATCCCGACCAGCTCGACCTGCGGGCTGAGGAAGTCCGCCTTCACCGGCTCCTCTTTCATGAGGTCCGTGGAGAGGTATTTCTTGTTGCTATCGCTGAAGACCGTCACCACCACGGCGTCCCGGCCGAGCCGGTCCTGGACCTGGAGGGCCGCCAGGAAGTTGGCGCCGCTGCTGATGCCCACGCCCAGGCCGCGATTCGCCAGCTTCTGGGCCATGAGGATGGCATCGCCATCGTCCACGGACAGGATGTCATCCAGCTGGTCCAGCTTGACGATGGCGGGAATGAACTCATCGGAGATGCCCTGGATGCGGTGTTTCCCGACCTTGTGGCCTGTGTGCAGGGTGGGCGAGTTGGACGGCTCCACGGGATGCACCTGGATGCCCGGGTTCAGCCCCTTGAGGAAGGTTCCAGTGCCCATCACCGTGCCGCCGGTGCCTACGCCCGCCACGAAGGCATCGGGCTTCAGCCCCACGGAGGCCAGCTGGGCCCAGATCTCGGGCCCGGTGGTGGTGGCGTGGGCTTCCACGTTGGCCTCGTTTGCGAACTGGCAGGGCAGGAAGGCATCCCGCATCTCCGCCGCCCAGGCCTCGCTGAGGCGGATGGACCCCAGAAAGCCGCCCTCAGCGGCGCTCACCAGGCGGATCTGCGCACCGAAGGAACGGATCAGCTCCTTGCGTTCCTGGCTCATCCAGTCGGGCATGAAGATGGTCACGGGATGCCCCAGCGCACGGCCCAGGGCCGCGAAGGAGATGCCCGTGTTGCCGCTGGTGGCCTCGGCGATGGGCGCCCCCGGCTTGAGGGCCCCCGTCTCGTGGGCCTTGCGCAGGATGTGCAGCGCCATGCGGTCCTTGATGCTGCCCGTGAAGTTGAAGTTTTCGGCCTTGGCGTAGATGCGCCGCGCCTCGCCGCGATGCCGCACATCCAGCGCCAGGAGCGGCGTACAGCCCACCAGGCGGCTCAGGGTGCGGAAGGTCTGCCCGATCTCGGTCATGCCAGAAACCTCGTTACAGGATCAGGCTCAACCATCGCATGACGAGGCGCCCATTCCCAGGTGGAAGCACCATGGACCTGGCAGGTTTTTCAGGGTTCGTCCGCGAAATAGCCGGGATCCTCGATCTCCACGAGGTCGCCCGCCTCCAGGCCCTGTCGCTGCCCGGCCGTCAGGACCGCCTCGCTCCAGCGTGGATCCGTGCGGCCATTGAGGAAGTGCGCTGAGGGCTCGGCGGCTTCGAAATCCTCGCGGCGGCGCCAGAGGTGCACCCAGCCCACATGGTTGATGCGCGCCCAGACCTTCACGTGCAGGGCCCTCCGGCCTCGCCCTCTTTGCGCAGCACGGACACGGCATGGGTGAGCAAGGGCCAGGCCAGCTGGATCTGTTCCAGGGCCGCGGCAGGCCGGCCCGACAGGTTCAGGATCACCGTGCGCCCGGCGATGCCGCACACGGCGCGGCTGGCGAAGGCCAGGGGATGGCCGCCCTTGGCGCGGATCAGCTCGCAGATGCCCGGGGCCTCCCGCTCCATGACGCGGCGGGTGGCTTCGGGCGTGGTGTCGCGCGGGCCGAAGCCTGTTCCGCCGCAGGTCAGCACCAGGGGGGCCCCAGAGGCCACGGCGGTCCGCAGATCCGCCTCCAATGCCTCCGGATCGTCCGGCATCAGCGAGGCGGTCACGGTCTTCACGCCTTGGCCCTTGAGCCAGGAGGTCAGCAGCGGCGTGGACTGGTCCTGGTACTCCCCGCGGGAGGCCCGGTCCGACAGGGTGATGAGATGGACGCGGTCCATGTCAGGGCATCACGAGATCGTCGTCCAGCAGCGCCTTTTCCGTCTGGGCCTTGCGGTAGGCAAGGTACCTCTCGCGGATCCCCGCATCACCGAGCGACAGGATCGAGGTGGCCAGCAGGGCCGCGTTGATGGCACCGGCCCTGCCGATGGCGAGGGTGCCCACCGGGATGCCCGACGGCATCTGCACGGTCGAGAGCAGCGCGTCCATGCCCTCGGTGGCCCAGCCCTTCATGGGCACGCCCAGCACGGGGAGGTGGGTCTTGCTGGCACAGACCCCCGCGAGGTGGGCGGCTCCACCCGCCGCCGCGATGATCACCTTCAGCCCCCGCCCCTCGGCGCCCTGGCAGAATGCGACCACCTTTTCGGGCGTGCGGTGGGCGCTGGCGACGTGCGCCTCGCAGGCGATCCCCAGCTCTCTCAGGGTCAAGACCGTGTGCTTCATGGTCTCCCAGTCGGATTTGGAGCCCATCAGGATGCCCACCAGGGGGGTTGTCGTCATGGAGGCCTCAGCGAATGCAACGTGGTCGAGGTGAAGGTGGGAGTCCATGAAAGGCCTCCGCGTTCCAGAATCGGGAAAGCCATTTTATCTGAGCGGGAGCTGGCTGGCTTGCCCAACCTCACAGGCGGACTCACCGGCTGGCCTCGCAGACGGGCCTCGCCAGGCGCCAAAACCGGCTGGCCTTGAGGGCCGCGGGCCATTGCCTCACACTCGCAGGGAATCATCGCCTGGGAGTGGAGCTGTGGACAGAGAGCGCCAGGTGCGTCTGCTCGGCCTGGGCCTTCTCCACGGCCTGCTGGACGCCAAGGCCATCGCCGAGGTGGCCGGAGAGCCCGACCCCATCGAAACCCTGCAACACCGTGGCCTCCTGGACCCCATGGATGCCACCGCCCTGGTCCACATCCTGGACAGCGAATCCTGGCCCTCTGGCTCTTCAGCTCCTTTCCGCGCAGGCTCCGGGGTGGCTCCGTTTTCAGGGTCCCGCGAACCGGGCGGCCAGAGCCCCTGGGACAGCCTGCCCCAGGCCGGCCCCCATTCCGATGGCAGTGGGCGGCAGGTGCTGCGGGCGCTCACCCTCCCGGCCTGGAAGCACTACCGCGACTTGGTCTTCGTGGCCGAAGGCGGCATGGGACGCGTGTTCAAGGCCTACGACCCCAGCTTGAAGCGGGCGGTGGCCCTCAAGTTCCTGCGCCGGGACGACCCCGAGATGGCCGCGCGCTTCGCCCAGGAAGCCCAGCACCAGGCCATGGTCGAGCACCCCCGCATCTGCCGCGTCTACGAGGTGGGCGAGTGGCAGGGCCAGAGCTACATCGCCATGCAGTACGTCGAAGGGGAGACCCTCGACGCGGCCATTCCCAGGCTCTCCCTGACCGAGAAAGTCCAGGTCATGGAGGCCGTGGCCGAGGCCATCCACGCGGCCCACCACGCCCGCCTCATCCACCGCGACCTCAAGCCCGCCAACATCATCGTGGCCCGGCGGGGCGGGACCCTGGAGCCGACGATCCTGGATTTCGGCCTAGCCAAGGGCATGGATGCCGAGGGGCTCACCCAGCACGGCCAGGCCATGGGCTCCGTCCACTACATGGCCCCGGAGCAGGTGCGGGGCCACCATGACCGGATCAACCGGCGCACGGACGTCTACGGCTTGGGCGCCAGCTTGCACAAGGTGCTGACGGGGGAGCCCCCTTTCGGGGCCTTTGAAGGCGTCGAGGTCTTCCGCCGCACCGTTGAAACCGACGTGCCGCCCTTGCGGCGCCTCGTTCCGGACCTTCCGGCGGACCTCGACACCCTCACGCGGAAATGCCTGGAGAAGGACCCCGCCCGCCGCTATGAAAGCGCCCTGGCCGTGGCCGAGGATCTGCGGCGGTGGCGGGAGGGCGAGCCCATCCTGGCCCGCAAGCCCACCCTGCCCTACCTGGCCATGAAGTGGGCCAAGCGGCACAAGCTGGTCATGGTGGTGGGGGGCGTGGCGTTGGTGGGCCTCCTGGTCCTCGCGGGCCTGGCCCTGGCCACGGCGTCTTCGGCCCGGACCCAGGTGCGGCATGCGCAGCACTTCGGGCAGGAGGCCGAGCGCATCGAAGCCCTGATGCGCTACTCCCACTTGCTGCCCCCCCACGATGTGCGGCCCATGCTGGGCCAGGCCCGCGCCCGCATGGCGGCTCTGGAGGCGGAGGCCCGGCGCGCTGGCCGTCTGGCCACAGGCCCGGCGGCCTATGCCCTGGGACGCAGCCATCTGGCCCTCGGGGACCAGGAACAGGCCCGGGAGCGCCTGGAAGCGGCCTGGTCCAGCGGTCTCCACACACCAGAAGTATCTCTGGCCCTGGGCCGGGCGCTGGCCGCCAGCTACCAGCGGGCCCTGGACCTGGCCCGGGCCCTGCCTTCCAAAGAACTGCAGGAGGCCCGGGAGCGCGAGCTGGCCCGGGACCTGCGCGATCCCGCCCTGGCGCACCTGCGGGAGGGCACCTCCGCCGCCCTGGAATCCCCGGCCTATCAGGAGGCCCTGATCGCGTTCATGGGCGGCCAGTGGGAGACAGCCCAGACCAAGGCCCGGGAAGCCCTGACGGCCACCCCCTGGCTCTTCGAAGCCAAGCGCCTGGAGGGCGAGGCGCTCCTGGCCCGGGCCCGGGCCCTCCAGGATCCCGGAGCAGCCCTGACCTGCCTGGATCAGGCGGAAGCCGCCTTCACTGAAGCCCGCCAGCTGGGCCCCAGCGATCCAGCCACGGCCTTGGGGCTGGTGCAGGCCCTGTCCGAGCGCACGGTGCTAGAACTCACCTCCGGGGGACGGGGAGAGGTGGCCCTCGCTCGTTGCCGCGAAGCCGTGGCCGCGGCGCGCACTTTGCGCCCCGATGAGGGCCGGGCCCCCGCCCATCTGGCCCGAGCCCTCACCCTTTGGGCTGATCTGCACCCCCCACTCGAGGCGGCCACCGCAGCCGCCTACCTGGAGGCCTCCAGCCTGTCCACCGAGGCCCTGGCCCTGGGTCCCGACGACCCAGCCATCCAGGCCATCCGCATCCCCGTGTTGATGGTCGTGGCCACGAGGTACCTCCGGCCCCGGGGCATCGACCCCTTATCAGCCTACGGGGAAAGCCAGGAGCTGGCCCGGGCGGCCCAGCAGCGGCACCCCGAGGAGCCCCTCTTCACCGCCATCCTGGCCAGCGCCTGCATGCGGCGCATGACCTGGGAGATCAATGCGGGGATTCCACCCTGGGCCAGCTTCGAAGAGGGCCTGGCCCAGGCCCTCAGCCTCCGGAACCGGTTCCCCGACTTCATCGGGGGCTTCCAGGCCCTCGCCACCCTCTGGGTGGAACGGGCGGAGTACGAGCGCCTCCACGGCCTGGATCCCCGCCCCTCCGTGGCCGCCGCCCTGGAGGCCGCCGCCGGGGCCCGGGCCCGGGGGCTCCGGCAACGGAGTCCCGGATGGACCGAAGGGGACGCCCACCTCATCCAGGGCCAGTACCTCCTCGTCACCCAGGGAAGCGGCGAAGGCGATTTCCTGCAGGCCTGCGAAGGCTACCAACGGGCCCTCCAGGCCAACCCCAACCTGCTCCAGGCCCACGATTCCCTCGCCGAGGCGACCCTGGGACGGGCCCAGGAGCGCCTGGAACGAGGGCTAGATCCCGATGCCCTCATCCAGGAGGCCGAGGCTCACCTGACCGCGTTGGGGAGCCGGTCCCCGGCTCCAGGCCAGACCCATCACCTCCGGGGCATGGCCACCCTGCTGCGGGGACGCCAGCGGCTCGCCCAAGGGCTCGACCCCAGCCCGGTCTGGCGCCAGGCCGTGGCAGCCTTCCGCGAGGCCGCGAAAACCGCCGGCCATGCCAAGGCCCAGGTCGGGGAGGCGGAGGCCTGGGCCCGGGCCTACCGCCACCGGGGTCTGCCCCAGGATCGCGCCCAGGCCCTGGCGGCGGCCCAGAAAGCCCTCGCACAGGACCCGCAGAGGGCCGAAGCCTGGCTCTGGATCGCGGTGGCGGAGCAGGAAGCGGTCCGCCGCGGCCGCCGCGATTCCGAGGCCCCGGCCCGGGAGGCCTGGGCCAAGGCCCTGACCATCGACGCCAACCTGCGCCGGACGGCCCTCAGCCTCGGGATGCCCTGAGGCTTACGGCCACTGAGTCGGGTAGCAATCCACATCCTTCAGGGCGATGACTGGGCTATCCGCAGCTGCCACAGCCTGTGTCACGCCCTGCTTGGACTTGGCCTTCGGGCACTTCCGGTCCCGCACTTCCTTGGCCTTGGCCGGGTCGTGCTTCACCTTCTCGTAATACTCCGCCAGCACATCCCACCCCGGGTCGCCCCAGACCAGGACACATTGGTTCGCCGTATCCACGTCAAACGTGCGGGTTCCAGCCCCGTCATTCACAACCACGGTAATGGATACAAGCGTACTCATGGCAACTCCAGGAAAGGCCCCGAAGGGGTGGATGGGAAAGGTGGTCCCAGCCTAGCCGAGTTGGGAGGCATTGGGTCCAGTGGAGTGCCTACCCCCGCTGCATCTGTTCCAGCAGCGACCCTGCGCCCACCTCACCGTGGGCCCGCAGGAAGGCCAGCGTATGGGCCTCTGCCTGCTCGGCCAGGGGAGTGAAGGCGGTGGCACCGCCCTTCCACTGGTCCTCAAAGAGGATTGCGTACCGCCATGGCGCGGGCTGGGACCAGACCATGCCGTTCAGATGAACGCCAGGCGGCGCCACCTGGCAGGCGGTGCGGCACCACGCCAGGGCTGCGCGGGCCTTGTCCCACACCACGGTGGATTCCTGGTCGCGCTGGGCCTTGGTTTCGATGAGCCACATGGCCGTTCCGGTACGCACTAGAAAATCTGGCCAGTAGCGGCTCAGTTCACCAAACCGCGTGCGGTAGGACAGACAGAGGCTGTGGCGGCGCTCCAGGGGCTTGAACCAGGCCAGCACCTCGCCCGATTTCTCCAGCACCTCTTCAATGAAGGCCCGCTCGAACCCCCCACCCTGGGCCGCCTCGAAGATTGATGGAAACACGCAGCGGGCATTGGGGATGCGCCGAGTCTCACGGCCCCGCAGAACGGGCATCCGCCCGTCCAGTTCAGGCTCCGATGCCCAGCCCCAGCCGCTCACGCCGATCTCGCCAGGATGCGCCTCGTAGAGCTTCTGAAGCCACCGGTCGCGGGCATCTTGCAACTGCTTGAGGAGGTGCTGGTTCACCAAGGTCTGACGCAGCACCTGGGCATCCTCTGGCCGATCCAGGGGATCGAAATCACTGCCAGGGAAGAGGTGCTTCTTCGCCACGGCCTGCACCACGTCCACCATCTCGGCCCACTGGTCTGACAGCCAGGATTGCCCGCGGCGACCATCCACCAGCTGGTTGGCGAGGTTCGCCAGGGTCTGCTGGGCCTCGGCGGAGACCTCGGCGATCCAGGTCACCTGGGTTTCTGTGACCACATGTTCCTTCGTGAACTGCACGCCCTGGTCCTTGCGCAGCTCCTCCAAGGTCCGCTGATCGCCGTAGGGCCGGAAGTTGCCGTCTTTGAGAAGCTCCCGCACATCGGGCAGGGGCGGATCGGCCCGCAGGAAGCCCTGGGGCCAAGCCAAGTCCAGGCCCGGTACGCGAGCGGGCTCGACGCCCACAGTGAGCAGTTCGCCGATGGCCGTGCGGCCTTCGTCCACTTCGCCTTCACCAATGGTGAGGCCTTCGGTGTCTTCCAGATCCTTCAGTTTCTGGCGGAACTTCGGATGGTCCACCAGGTAGAGCATGTCCAGGGCTGTCATGGGCTCGCGGTGGTCCCACAGATTGCGGGCATCCTCCAGCTTTTGGGGCCACAGCTCGGGCCAGCCCTCCTCGCGGAACATCAGGCGAAGGCCGCGGCCGATGACCTGCTCCACCAGGATGGCGCTCTGACCTGCCCGCAGGAACACGATCACACAGATGGAGTTGACGTCGAAACCCTCCTGCAGCATGGCTACGTTCACGATCACCTGCAGGTCGTCCCGGCGGTCTGCCGCGAAGATGCGGCGACGCAAGGCGTCGTACTCATCCTTCTTGAGCTCACCCTTCCGGCCGCTGTGCAGCACCGCCACGCAGTCCGGGATGAGGCCGTGGTCGCCGATACGCTCACGGTTCAGGAAGTCCTTCGCCTGGTCCGCCAGAGAAGTATCCTCGGCCACCACCATGAGCTTGGGCATGGCGGGCACCCCCAGCAGCTGGAACCCCTTCTCCACCCAGTGCCGCTTGGCCAGGCCCACGTCGATCAGCGCCTTCTGGCTTTCGGTGAGCACGCCGTCCTCGGCCCGGTGCGCCTCGCCGTCCTCGGGAAGACGTGGATCCTTCACCAGCCACAGCTGCTTCACCAGCATGTCACGTTGGGCCTCGCGCAGTCCGTAGTCGCATAGGATGTGGGGGAACCATTTCCGTGCGGCCTGTTTCGCCTTCCCCCTCCCCATGCTCGTCTGGAAAAAGGGCGTGGCGCTGAAGTCACCGCGCCATCCCAGCGAATCCCCGTGCAGGAGCCGTTGCTCCTCGCGGATGGCCGTCAGCGCCTGTTCCCAGACCCCTTCCCCGCCTGCATATCCCTTCTCCTCGGGGTTGGTGTGCGTGTGGTGGGCCTCATCGTTGAACACGATGAGGTCCGGCGCCTGGGCCAGCCACTCGCGCAGCACCAGGTAGCGCGGGTTGCCGCGCTCGGTGACACTGCCGTACTTGGGCAGATCCAGCAGCTCGGCGGGGTGGTCGGCATCCTCCTCCTCGCCGCTGCGGTCCATGAGGGCCTGCCAGTTGACGATGAGGACGAAGGCCTCGGGCTGGGGCGTGGTCTCCATCACCTCACGGCCATCCAGGGCCCTGAAGGCCCCGAAGAAGGCGTCCTGTCGGCCATTGGGCAGGAAGAGCGCCCGGAACCTCCGCAGGTCCGCCTGCTGGAGGTCGCGGTTACCCCGGGCGTCCTCCAGGCCAAGGAAGGCATCGAGGATGCGGCCATGGACCACCAGACCCGGCGTCACCACCAGGCAGCGGCCGGAGAAGGCCTGCTCACGCCAGGCCCTTTCCTCTGGATTCAGATCCCGCGCCGCGGGACTGTCCAGGGCCAGGCGGTTCAGCACCTGCCAGACCAGCAGCGCCTGCAGGATCCAGGTCTTGCCCGTGCCCGTGGCCAGTTTGAAACCGTAGCGCGGCTGAGGGTCCGCCCACCAGGGCGCGAAGAGCTTGTCGCGGTCCTCCGGCGCGCCGAGATGGGTGTGCAGGCCGTGCAGGAAACCGCCCGCGGCAGGCAGCTCCCGGGCCAGCACTTCGTGGACGTAGATGGCGGTCTCAATGGCCAGCCGCTGGGCCGCGTGGAAGCCCGCGCCCTCATGTTCCATGCTGAACCAGTGGTGCAGCAGTTCTTCTGTGACGGGCGTGACGCCCGGATAGCCCGCCTCCGCCCAGGCCCGCACCCGCGGCTCCAGCAGCGCCGGCAGCACAGGACCACCGAGCAGCGCCTTCACCTGCTTTTCAAGATTCGCCATAACAGGCCTCGCATCAGGTTTCCGGCAGCAGGCCCGACCAGGCGGCGTCGTTGCCGAAGACATCCACCAGGCGCAGGCCCAGCCTGCGTCCTGGCCTGGGCTTGATGAGAATCTCGGTGGTCGTGGCCACACGGCGCACGCGCTTGCCGAGCCCGCGCAGATCCTGCCAGGTGCTGGTGAAGGGGCGCTTGCCATCCTCACCGCCCAGGTCGTCGTCCAGGCTCCAGAAGTCGATGAGGCTCAAGCCGTCGGGTCCGCCCGCCTGCAACAGCCACTGGCGGTTCTCCTGGTCAGTCTTCTTCTCGAAGCCCTTCAGGCCTGAAGGCACGCTGCGCAGCAGGTAGCGGGTGAGGCGCACCTGCACCCGCACGAGGCGCTCACCGCCCTGCTCCACCCAGCCCAGGGCGTGGATGCTGGGCTGGCCCAGCCAGGGCTTCTCAAAGAAGGCTACCTTTTCGCGCAGCCGCTCCACCTCGCGGTCCTCGGGACCCGCGCCCTCGGGGATCTTCTTCAGGTGCTCGATGACATCGGTGGGGATGAGGCGCGGCTCTACCTTGGCCACGTCCGCGCCCAGCAGGCGCTGGAGGCTGGCGTCGAAGTTCAGCTCGAAGTCCCAGCCCAGGGCCACCAGCTTGCTGTAGCCGCCGCCATCCAGCGTCCTCAGCAGGGCCACGGCCTCGGCCACGCGCTTGGCGGACAGGGGCCGGTCGGGATCGCCCACCAGTACCAGGCGGCGCTGGAACCGGCCGGTCTCGGCATCGTTGTATGCCTGGGTACCCAGGTTGCGCTCCTGGGGATGGGGTTGGGCCCCGAAGAGCGTAAGCACCAGCGGACCCACCTGCCGGAGCTTGTGGTCGTTCAGGTAGATCATCTGCCGCTGGTAGTTGCCCAGGTTCTCCACCACGAAGGGTGCGCAGCGGGTACGGCCATCCTCTCGCTGGAAGGCGATGCCGCCACTGCCCTCTGTCCCCAGCCGCACCAGCCGGTTGCGCGTCACCTGCAACGAGGCCTTGCCCAGATCTGAGGTGATCCAGCGGCGGCCGAGTTTTTCAGCCACGGCGGCCGTCGTGCCGGAGCCGCAGAAGAAGTCGGCGACGAGGTCCCCTGGGTCAGAAGACACCTTGAGAATTCTTTCTATGAGCGCTTCTGGTTTCTGCGTATCGTACCCAGCCTTTTCGTGGGCTTGCGAATTCAAGCGTGTGATGTCTGCCCAAAGATCACTCACGGGAGAGCCGGGCATTTCGTCCAGGTACCGCTTGTAGCGAGCGCCGCCAGTTCGGGTGTAGTAGATAAGACCTTCCCGCTCAAGTCGCTCCATTGTTTGAATGGGCATTCGCCAAAGCTTAGTGACACCCTTCCACTCGTACTCATATCCGCCACCCTTCAGCCCGTATGCAGTCAGGTTGTCGTCTTCAAACCGTCTGCCATCCGGGTCGAGCTTCTGATAATGGCTGGCAAGGTAGTCGGCATCATATGGTTGGTAGAGTTGGTTCCATTTGGGGGCCTTCCCCTTGGTGGCAAAAAGAATGCTGTCATGCATTTCGCTATAAAATTCGTCATCTGCATGACCCGGAGAGGACTTCCAAGTGATGTAGGCTCGGAAATGCTCTCGACCGAAAACTTCTTCAATCAGAAATTTAATGTGTGCGCTTACGCGCCAATCACAGTGGACATAGATGCTCCCATCCTCGGTCAGCAACCGATGCATCAGCTGCAACCGCGGGTACAGCATGTCCAGGTAGCTGTCGGTGCCGTCCTCCCAGGTATCCCGGTAGGCCAGGCGCTCCAGTGCGCTCATGTCGGCGCTGAGTTCGCCACCGCCCTTCCCTGAGTCATCGGGCGTGAGCTGCACGCTATGGCTGTAGTCGGCCTTGGAGTCGAAGGGCGGATCGATGTAGATGAGGTTGATCTTGCCTTCGTAGCCCTGGGCAAGCAGGGCCTGCATCACCAGCAGGTTGTCGCCCCAGACCAGCCGGTTGCAGGCGGAGGTGTCCACCTCCTGGGTGACCGGCTCCAGGGGCAGGCGCGGCCCGGCCTCGCCGGGATTGGGCACCACCACCTCGGCGATCTGGAAGCCTAGGTTCTTGGGATTGGGCGCCCGCTTGGGCTTGCTGTCCCACACCAGCCGCGCCGTGTTGCGCTTCTTGCGCCGGGGCACGCCGCCATCCGCCGCTTCGGAAGCTGGGCCTCCGGCCGGGTAGGTCTCATCCAGACCCTCATCCTCCTCCACCATCCGGGGCTGGACCTCCGGCCGGGCCTTCTCCTGGAAGGGCCGCAGGGCGAAGTCCTGGGGATCAGATGACATGGTGGCTTTCAGCGACTGACAACTAAGTTGTCACAAAAACCGCACCCCGCCTAGCTTGGATCCATGCTCTTCCGGCAGGTATGGGCCGAATCCCAGACTTGACCTTATGCCGCACCCCTTCAGCCTCTGCCCTCGACCTCGGGGTGCAAGGTCTGGGAAGAATTCGCGACAACTCTGTTGTCGCATTCGAGGCGGCCGATGATCGCCGCCAAGAACGGACGGCGCAAGACCAGGGCCGCCTTTCCCGAGAACCTGAAGCAGATTCGCGAGCAAATGGGCCTTGGGCAGCGGGCCTTCGCCGATTACCTGGATGTCACCCAGCAGACTGTCTCCCTCTGGGAACGGGGTACCCGCCAACCTGGAAAGCGCACCTGGACCCTGCTGGAGCAGAAGTTGCACATCACGAGAGGCGAGATGGAATCCGGCCCCCTTTCCGCCACCCTGGATCCCAAGGTGGCGGAATCGAAGGCCTTCGCCAAATCCGTCACCTTGCCCCCGCCCAGGCGGGGGAATCCCATCACCGGCATCGAGCTGAACGGTCTCGCCGCCGAATCCATGGACCTCGCCAAGGCCCAGCGCCTGCTGCGGGAGGCCGTGCGCCAGGGGAAGCCCGTCTGGCTGATCCGGGGCTGAGCCGATTCTTTGCGGGCGAAGCTGGGATTCAACAGAAAAGCATTAGCCCCGGATGAAGTGGATGAAAAGAACCGCATCTTGAGATCCCCTTGATCCCCTTCATCCTGGCAAGAAATCAGTTCTCCTGAAGCACCCTCACCACCGCGTCCACCCCAGCACCCACAGCAGCCCCAGCACGGCGAGGGCATCCCGGTCCTCGGGGTCCATGCGGTCGTTGCGGCGGGCGAGTTCTTCGGGGCCGGGGCCACGCAGGATGATGCGGTGGGTGTCCTGGGCAGGGTCCTCCAGCAGCACCCAATCGGGGGCCGTGCGGGCCACCACGGCGGCGCCGATGCGCGGGGCACCGGGTTTCCAGCGGACTGCGAGGGGCTCCCACTGACCCGCGTTCATCAGGCGCCAGGGGCCTTCGGAAGGGATGGCCGTCAGGTCCAGCACCGCGTCCCGGTCCAGAAAGCGCACGATGAGCCGCGCCTGGGGCGGCGCCACAACCTCGGGCTTCCGACAACCGAGACCGGCCATCAACGCGAGCGCCACCAGCAGCAGCCGCATGGGACCTCCACCCCCATTCTCACGCTTTTCCCATCTGCGCAAAGGGCACCTTTGCGCAGCAATCCCGCCGATCACCGCCAGTAATACGCCCGGATGGCATTCACCACCGCCGCCGCGTAGCGCTCGCGGAACTCCGGGTCCCGCAGGTTCACAGCATCGTCCTCGTTGGTGAGGTTGGCGACTTCGATCAGGGCCTTGGTGGCGCCGGTGCTGTAGCGGATCACGGCGGGAACCCACTTCCCGTTGCCTCGGTGGATGACGTTGCGGATGGGCCGATTCGCGTGGATGGGGATGCGGTCTTTGTGCAGGGCCTTGAGCAGGGCCTCGGAGAACTGGCGGCTGCGGGCCTCGCCCTGCAGCTTTTCCCGAGTGGTGAAGCTGACGCGCCCCGATCGCTTCGCCTCGGCCACCCGCCCGGTCTTGGCGCCACCCAGGGCGAAGGTGGAGGGCACCAGGGCCGCTCCGGGCACGTAGATCATGGAGCCCCGCGCCGAGGGATGCAGGCTGTCGGCGTGGAAGCTGAGAAACAGCGTCTTCTGGGCATCGCCCTTGGTCTTCCGGAAGGTCGAGAAGAGATCATTGGCCAGCACCCAGCGCAGGTGGACGCTCACGGCCGAGGGGCTTTCGCCATCCACGGCAAAGGGCGGGCTGGTGAGGATCTCCGCGGCACGGCTGGGGGTCTTGATCGCCTCCCGGCTCTTGAAACCCAGACCTGGATAGCGGATGGTGCTGCTCACCAGGGCTTCGGTCTCCTGCTCCAGGAGGCGCCGCACACGCATGGCGATGTCGTAGACGAAGTCGGATTCCCAGAGGCCGTTGGCCTGGGCGCCGGGATCCACCCCACCGTGGCCCGCATCCAGGATGATCCGCACACCCTTGAGCTTCGGGCCCGCTTCCACGCGCACCGTGCGGCGCACTTCCGCGCGGATCTCGCGTTCCTCGGCGAGTTCGGAACTGCCTTCGGACTGGAAGGGATCCGCCAGGTAGGTTGTGGGGATCTTGATGAGCTGGCCCGGCTGGATGCCCCGCACATCGGTGATGCCATTGCGTTTCGCGATGCGGTCCGCCAGCTCGTTCACGCCCTTGGGGTCGACCCGGTCCGTGAAGCGGATGACCACGCTCGAGTACAGGGCCTCGCCCTTGCGCATGCGATACGCGGCGTACTTGCCCTGGTCGTCCTGGCCGAAGGTGAGCATGCCGCGGTAGGCCGCGACGCGACCCTCGTCGTCCAGCTCGTCCTCAGGCTGGGAGCGGTCCGGCATCTTGCCCGGCCCGCCGAGATCCGCGGACAGCAGGCTCCGCGGAATGCGCCAGATGTCGCCCTCCCGCAGTTTCTCGGGCAGATCGGGATTCTCGGCCATGAGCCGGTCGTAGTTCTGGCCATGCCCCGTGAAGAGCGCCGCCAGGGTCCACACGGATTCCACTTCGGCGTGGCCGACCCGGTGGCGGACTTCCTCCTGGCGCCACTGGTCCTCGGGGAACAGCGCCGCCAGCGCCCAGCGCTTGCCTTCGGGGGTGAGGTTTTCGAAGGGCACCCACCCACTTCCATCCGCGCCCTTGGCCAGGAAGGCCCGGGGCAGCGCCTTGCCTTCGGCGCTGAGCCCCTTCTTGAACTGGAGGCGGAGGAGAATGGTCCGGCCCTCGGGCGTGCGGGCGTGGGCCAGTACGGGCGCGGGATCCTGGGCTACTGCGGCGACCACCGCAGGCAGGATCAGGATCATCGGAAGGCTCAGGCCTCCCACGGGGCCTCGCCCGTGGGCACTGCCTCCCCGGAGCGTCCAGCCCTCACCCAGGCGCGCATGGATTCCTCCAGGCCGCCGGGATCCTCGGAGCGGGCGTGAAGGAAGCGCTTCAGGCGGCGTTCCAGATGCCCCGCGCCTTCTTCCAGCAGGAAGATCCGGTCGTGCAGCCGCTCGTGGGGGGCCTTGCCGGTGCTGGGGGGCAATTTGAGCGTGCCCATGTCCAGCGTGGCGGCATTGAGGGTGAACACCCATTCCAGATCGCCGGACAGGATCCGCAGCTTCATCTTTGCGGGACGCATGCCGCGGCTGAGAGACTCGAAGGCTTCGCGGCTTTCGGAGGGATTGCCCTTGCGCAGGGAGATCTCCTTCACTTCGCCGCGCTCGGAGGCCAGCTGGATGGCATCGTCCACGAAGCAGCCGGAGCCGTCCCCCTCCTCGCCGCTGGCGCCACCTTCGGTCATGCTGCGCATCCAGAGCCAGAGCAGGAATTCCTCGCCCAGGAAGCGGCCCTGTTCCATGAGTTCAAGCGGCTTCATGTCAGGCCTCCTCGAGTTCGAGATCCAGCGGATCCAGGGCCATCAGGCCCTCCACGGACAGCCCGGGGCTGAGCCGGCCCGCGAGCACCAGAGGCGCCAGGGGATGGATTTCGCAGCCGAAGGACTTGATGAAGAGGCTCGTGAGCGCGCCCTGGGCCTTGCTGGATGAGGCCGTGGTCCAGAGGACGCCGCCCTTCAGATCCCAGGCCACCTCCACCACCTTGGGGGAGGGCAGGACCTTGCGAAGCAGCTCGACCTTCACCTCGTCCGCCAGGGAGATGCGGGCCTCCTTGCCGATGAAGGCCAGGTCCTTCTCCTTCTGGAGGGACTGGAGACGGAGGTCCACATGGGCCTTGAGCAATGCGGGCGGGACACGGCGGGTGTCGATGCGCAGGCCGAAGACGGCGAAGCGTTCCTGACTGACCCAGTCCTCGTCCGGTGGCGTGATGAGCGGGTTGCGCCAATCACACCAGCCCATGCGCTCCTCCTCCATCCCGTCCTGGAATGGGCGGAACTGGTCCTGTGCCAGACCAGCCTGGAGGTCCTTGGGATCGGGCACGGGCCCCAGCACCAGAAAGCGTTTGAGGGACACGGTCCCCTGAAGGATGCTCATGAGGCTCCGCCTCCGAAAAGTCCCCGAAGGCGGCCCCAGAAGCTGTGGCCCTGGTCCCGGAAATCCGGGTGCAACACATCGAGAGGTTCTCCCGGCGCCGGAAGCGGCAGGCCAGGATCATTGAGGACCAGCATCACCCCGGTGACATTGTCCCGGGCGCCCTGATGGATGGCCTCTTCCAGGAGCAGTTCCAGGCTGCGGCGGGGACTGAGGTTCTGGTCGAGGATCTCGCGGATGCGCCCATCGGCCACTTCTCCGTGGAGTCCATCGGAACAGCAGAGCAGACGGTCCCCCCGCCGCAGCAGGATGCGGGAGAGCACCACCCGCAGGGGCTGGGGGGAGCCCAGGGCCTGCGTGATCATGTTGCGCTGGGGATGGGTGCGGGCCTGTTCCCGCGTGAGCGCGCCCTGGGCCACCAGATCGTTCACCAGGGTCTGGTCCTCGGTGATCTGGTGCAGGGCGCTCTGACGCAACAGGTAGGCCCGGGAATCGCCGATCTGCGCCACGTAGGCGCAGCCATTCCAGATGACGGCCGCGGTCAGCGTGGACCCCATGCCCCGGGCGGTGCGATCGTCGTCGGAGTACCGCAGGACAGCATCGCTGGCCTGCCCCACGGCGGACTCCAGAGCCTTGATCAGATCCGCCTCACGGTGCTTGCCCGGCGCAAGGCGCCCCCAGTGGCCGAAGAGGTACAGGGCGACCGCCGCCAGGCCTTCCCGGCTGGCCACCTCGCCGGCTGCGGCCCCGCCCATGCCATCCGCCACGGCCACCAGCAGGCCCGGCTCGCCCACCTTCAGCGAACTCGCCGGGGCGTTGATGATGGGCTCCTCGCCATCCAGCGCGCTCAGCAGGTAGGCATCTTCATTGTTCCTCCGGACTTTGCCCGGATGGGTGATGGCGGCGAAATCGATGAGCATGAGTAGAACGACCCTGGCGGGTGGCGGGTTCAGGAAGGTACGGATGGCCCTTTCCGTTCATCATAGCGGGTGGAGGGGCGAATCAATGGCTGAAGGACCCGCGGACCTGGATCTTCTCGACCTGCTGATCGTGGGCGCGGGTCCAGCCGGGATCGCCACGGCCGTGGAGGCCCGCCGGGCGGGTATCCAGCGCATTCTGCTGCTGGAAAAGGGGCCCGGCCACAGCTTTTCCATCGAGAAGCTCTACACGCCCGGCAAGCGGGTGGAAAAGGTCTACCTTGGCCAGGAGGTGGATTGCGAAGGGTCGGTGTGCATCGTGGATGGCAACCGGGAGACCGTGCTGGCGACCCTCGACGGATTCGTGCGCGAGTACGGCCTGGAGATCCGCAGCAGCACCGAGGTCAGCCGCATCACGCCGCTGGATGGAGGCGGATTCGAGGCCGTGGACGCCCACGGTGCCTCCTACCGGGCGCGCACGGTGGTCATCGCCATCGGCGTCTTCGGGCGCCCCAGCAAGCCGGACTACCCGGTCCCCCCCACCCTCAGGGGACACGTCCACTTCGACCTCACCGCGGGCGTTCCTCCTGGAACCAGCGTACTGGTGGTGGGCGGGGGCAACACGGCCCTGGAATATGTGGAATACCTGTATGCGGGGCGTTCCGTGACCCTGGCCTACCGGGGGAGCGAGTTCACCAAGGCCAATGAGGTGAACCGCCGGATACTCCAGGATCTCGAAGCCTCCGGCCAGGCCACTGTGTGGCGGAATGCCGACATCGCCTCCCTGCGCGATACAGGGGAAGCCCCCCGGGTCGAAGCCGCCTTCAAGGACGGCCGAACGGCCCGGTTCGATCAGGTGGTGTACGCCCTGGGCGGGGCTACACCGGAGGGATTTCTGCGCCAAGCGGGGGTTGAATTGGACGGCAAGCACCCTCGGGTGGATCACCGTTTCCACTCCACGGTGCCGGGCCTCTATCTGGCCGGCGATCTGGTGGCCGGCGGCAAGGGGTCCATCGTGAAGGCCTTCAACACGGGCCGGGCGGTGGTGTGGGAAGGCCTCTGCCAGGACCATCTGGAATGCCGGATCCCGGGCGCCGGGGACCGAGCTTGACCGGCGTTCTGGCCATTCTGGGCCCCGGCACGCTGGGCTTATCCGCGGCCCAGTGGGCGGCAGAATGCGGGCTGCAGGTACGCCTGCTGGGCCGGGACATGGATCATGCCCAGCGGGGCCTTCAGGAGATCGAACGGCGCTGGGGTTCGGTCCTTCAGAAAGGTCGCCTATCACCCCTGGCCCACGAAGAGACCCGATCGCGAATCCAGGCAGCCGCCTTTGGCCCGGAAGCCATGAAGGACACGGCCACCCTTCTGGAGACCCTACCGGAGGACCCGGACCGGAAGGCCTCCGCCCTGGCCGCTGCGTCAGCCTGGGCGGGACCCGGCCTTCTGCTGCTCTCCGGCACGTCGGCCCTTCCGATTTCCCGCCTGGCGGATGCTGCTGGACTCCAGCAGCGCCTGCTGGGCTTCCATCTTTTCGTGCCGGTGCCCCGGATGGCTGTGGTGGAGATCGCCGTGCCGTCTGGGACGCCCACCCCACTGGTGGATCAGGCCCGCGCCCTTGGCTCAGCCCTGCGCAAGCGCGTGGTGATCGTGGGAGATCAGCCCGGCTTCGCTGCGGCCCGCATGGCCCTGGCCCAAGGCCTGGAGGCCATGCGGCTGCTGGAGGCTGGCATCGCCTCCGCGGAGGACCTGGACGCCCTGATGACGCTGGGCTACGGTCATCCTGTGGGACCGCTGGAGCTATCTGATCGGATCGGACTCGACCTGCGCCTGCGCATCGCCGAGGGCCTCTTCCAGGCTTCCGGAGATCCCCGCTTCGAACCACCGGCCCTCCTTCGGGAGATGGTCACCCGCGGCGAGACAGGGCGAGGGGCCGGGCAGGGTTTCTTCCAATGGAATTCAGAAGGGAGGCGCCTGTGAGCACCCCCATCCTCATCGCCGGTGGCCTTGCCCTCCTGTTCGTGATCTACGTCGCATATCGGATCGGCAAGGTGCTGCTGCGGGTCTTCGTGGGCCTCGCCGTGCTGGCTCTGCTAAGCTGGGGGCTCTGGAAACTGTTTCATTCCTGAATCCCCAGCCTCCCGAGGAGCAAGCATGGCCGCCATCTCCTGCACCCACTGCGGCGCCGATCTGACCGCCCCTCAGAGCGTGCGCATTGCCGAATACCATTTCGGGCACATGGAAAAGATCTCTGAAGATCCCGGCTTCAAGTACCACTTCGAGCAGGCGGACAACTTCACCATTCTCTGTAACAGCTGCAAGCGCCTGGTTCGAACCCTCCCCATCGCCAAGTAGTTCTCTTCGTTTGTACCCCAAAGAAACGGCCCCTTTCGGGGCCTTTTCTTTGGATGGATCTGGCTTATTGCCGCAGGACCCGAGGGGTGATGAAGATCAGGAGTTCGGAATTCGACTCGGCTTTGGATTCCCGCCGGAAGAGGAAACCTAGTAGAGGGATCTTTGACAAGAAGGGAACGCCGGTCGTTCCGCTGGTCCGGTTGGTCACGTAGACGCCACCCAGCACCGCTGTCCCACCATCCCGCACGAGCATCTGGGTCTCCAACATCTTCCTGAGGATGGTGGGAGTTCCATTCACCTGGCGGCTGAAGTCGGCCTCGGCCTTCTCCAGCTTGATGTCCATGATGATGGTGCCCTCGTTGGTGATCTGGGGCGTGACATCAAGCTGCAGGTTGGCATCGACGAAAGCCACCGTGATCGCACCGCCCGCAGCGCCACCTTGCTGGGTGGGGTAGGGGATCTTCTCACCGCTGAGGATGGTGGCCTTCTTGTTGTTCTGGGTAACGACCTTTGGAGATGACACGATCTTCACAGTGCCATCAGACTCCAGGGCCTGAAGAACGGCGTTGATGCTGAAACGGTTGCTCAGGAACGAGAGCCAAAGTTCGCCCGCTGGAGCGGCAATAGAAGTCACGCCAGGTTCGCCAGGTGACCAAGCGACCGCAGCCTGTTGGCCCGAAGCCGTCCGGTTGAAACCTTGAATGCCATTCCAGAAAGGAGCCTGGGTGCCCACCCAAGGCGTGTTACCGCTACCACCGGTAATGCTAGCGGCACCACTGTTGGCCTGGGGCCATTTGATGCCGAACTGGCGCTGCCAGTCCTTGTTGGCTTCCACCACGCGCGCTTCAATCTGAACCTGCTGGATCTGGACGTCCAGGGTCTGCAGGAGGTCGTCGATGACGGAGATGCGCTGGGGCAGGTCGGTGATGATGAGGGTGTTCGTGCGGTCATCCAGGATGGCTTCGCCACGCTTGGTGAGCATGCCCTTGAGGATCTTCTGGACTTCACTGACCTTCGCGTAGGAGAGGGGACGGGTGATGGTCTGAAGTTCACCGGCGAGGGCTCTCGTTTCATCCAGTTTCTTGCGCTCCTCCTCCTCCTTCTGAAGCTTGTCCATCTTGGCGACGCGAAGGACACCGTTCTGGATCTCCTTGCCCAAACTCGCGTTCTTCAAGACCACGTCGAGGACCTGGTCCCAGGGGGTATCCGTGAACTTGAACCCGTAATTGCCCTGCACATCGGGATCCATTACCAGGTTCAGCTTTCCAGTATCCGCGAGGATCCGCAGGAAATCCCGGATTTCAGTGTTCTGGAGGTCGATGGTGATCTTGGCGCCGGTGTATTTAGTGGAAGTCTCGCCAAGGGTGCGGCCGGCGGGGCGGACTTGAGCGGGGGCCTGGGCCTTCTCGGCCTCGGGCACCTGCACCGATTCAGGGCTCGACACGGGCAGGGCGGTAGCAGCCGTCAACTGGGGCAAGAGCTGGAAGGAACTCCCCACGAGGGGCAGATTGGCCAATGGCTTCGCCGAAACCTTCGCTGCCGCCGGGATAGGGGCAGACGCAGGGGCCACGGCAGCTGCGGTCGAAACCGCCGATGTGATATTCGAAAGGGGCAGAGCCTCCGGCCGGTAGACCCCTTCGATCCGGGCCTGGACGCGTCCCTCACCAGGGCTCAGCATCAGCTGGACACCCTCAGGGCTGAAGCCCACGACCACCTGAGTGCCGGGTGCCACTTCAAGCACCAAGCGGGTGACCGGCCGGGGTGCCACGGAGAACTGGCCTAGACGGGCTTTCTGTACCAGGGGATGGGACAGCAGGGCCAGATCCTTCTTCGTCACGGCGGTGCCCCGTTCGACCCCGGGCAGATCGAGCACTACGCGAAGCGGGCTCGAAAGGACCTGGATGGCAGGCTGCCCTGCCATGCCTGGAATCCGGAGCGAGACCTTGGCACCTGCACCGGCAGGCTCAAGGGTTGCCGTAGCCAGGGTGGCCTTTGAGGTGGTGGCGATTTCGGTCGGCGAAGCAAGGAGGGACCCCGTGTGGATCCCCGCCAAGACCACGCCCCCTGCGACCAGCAAGGAACTCAGGCGAGCATTCATCGTTTACCCTCCTCACGCTTGAACGTCTTCGTGATGGTGCGGAATACAGAACGGTTGGTGGTGTTCACATCCCACTGGTGGAATGTCACGGACTTCTCGGAAATGCTGGCGATTTCGCCATCCTTGAACCGGTGGCCCGCGGGAAGCCAGCGGACATTCCCGCGGCTATCGGACACGATGGCAAAATTCTTGCCGTCCTTCCGGATCATCCCTTTGACCGCAATGTCTTCGATGACGTCGAGCGCATCAGCGGGGCGGTCATCTCGGGGGGCGGAAAATGGGTCCCGCTGGATGGCGGGCTTGTAGGGCGTGGTCTTGATGATCGCCACGTCCTGGGCCTGGGCCGCAGGTACCGCTTCCGCTGTCTTGGTGGCGGGTGCATCTGTGGGTTTTGCCTCAGGGCCAGTCTGCGCGACCAGGGCAAGTCCAGCGATCAGGGGGAGGTGCAGGAGTCGATGGATCATGGCGGTTTCCTCAATCCTCCTTGGCGCCGCCCTTGGGGGCAGGTGCCGAGGCGGGTTTCTTGGCGGGCGCCGCCGGAGGAGGTTCCGGGTTGTAGATAAAGGCGCTGATGACGCACTTCACCGTGGCCGGGTAGATGCTGGCTTTGTCGGTCTTCCGCGTGAACTCGATGTTGGAGACGTTGATGATCTTGTCATAGCCGGAAACCAGGGATGCGAACTGGCCGAAGGCGTGGTATCCCACCCTGAACTCGAACTCCACAGGCCTTTCCGTGTAGTAGGTGTCCTTGCGCTCAGGCTTGCGGGAGAACGCAACCTGGTCGATGCCGGCATCATCCGCAAGCTTCTTGATCCGGTAGGGGACCTCGCCGTAGTCCGATTCGGAGGGCATGATCTTGATCAGCTCTTCAATGCGCTTGTCCTGCTTCGCAACCTCTTCGCGGAGCTTTTCGTAGCTCGCCTTGAGCAGGCGGCCCTTGTCCACCTCATCCTGGAGGGTCTTCACATCAGCCCGGGTGGCTTCCAGCTCGCTCCGCTTCCCGCCGAGCAGGAAGTAGACCAAGCCGGCGAGGACGATGCCCGCCACTGCGCCGATGCCGATCTGTTTCTGAAGCTGGGGATTCATGGCCTACCTCAGACAGCGTTCTGGAGTTCGAAGGAGATCGTGAAGTCGAAGGAGCCAGTGCTCCCCCGCTTCGCGCCCGGATAGTTGATCTTCTTGAACCAGCGTGTACGGGACTGGAGGTTGCCGTAGAACGCGTTGATGGCCTCGAAATTCCGGCCCTCTCCCTCGATGGTCACAATGGCGCCCTTCTGGGAGATCTTCTTGAACCAGACATCATCGGGAAGACTGTTGGCGAGTTCCTCGAGGAAGTGGACCGGCAGCGACTGCTGCCGCTTGAGAGTGGTCATCACCTCTTCCTTCTTCTGGAGCGCGGCCTTCTTCTCCCGGAAGGTCTTTTCCAGGGCGATGTAGGGTTCGTACTGCTTCTTGTCACGCTCGAGGTCAGCCTTGAGCTTTTCGGCCTTGGTGACTTCGCTATTCAGCCAGACATAGTAGATGCCACCGAGCGCGGCAAACAGCACACCCACCACCACACCCGCGATGGGCAGACTGGAGCGGCTTCCGCCTTCGCCCGTATAGACCTGGACGGGCTCGGCAGCCGCCTTATCGGCCCCCTTCTTGGCCCCGCCCTGGGCCAGCGCATCACCCAGCAGGTTGATCTTGATCATCGGTCCCCCACTTGGCGCAAAGCCAGCCCGACTACGACGGTCGCGCCGCCACCGATCTCGCGGACCGTCATGGGATCTTCGGTCCGGCCGTCGATCTCAATAAGCTGGAAGGGATTGAACCGGTCCACTGAGACCCGGAGCCGGTCGCTTAGCCCATCTATCAGCCCGTGAATCATGGACCCGCCGCCACTCACCAGCACGCGATCAAGGCGATCCACCTTGAAGCTGCTCTTGAAGAAATCGAGGGTGCGGCTGAGTTCATCCGCGAAGGCATCCGACACGGCATTGATGGAAGGATGGATCTCCTCCGGTTCCCGGCCTTCCGAAGCCTGGTTCCGCTTCAGGCGCTCCGCACCCTCCCTGGTGACGCCCCAGTCCTCCATTAGCTTCTCGGAGTACCGGCTGCTCCCCCAGGCCATGTCACGCCAGAACACGGATTTGCCACCCACCATCATGGTGAGGTTGGTGAAGGTGGCACCCATGTTCACCAGGGCCACGACCTCATCCCGCCCGCCGCCCATGGTGTTGGCCTCGTAGGCGTTCTGGATGGCGAAGACATCCACGTCCACCACCTTCGGGCTGCACCCGGCCTGGGCAACGCAGCTCAGATAGGCTTCAAGCTTGTCCTTGCGGCAAGCCACCAGGACCACATCCATGTTGCCGTCGGATGCCCGCTCCTCGATGAGGTAGTAGTCTAGCGCGTAGGAGTCCAAACCTTGACCTGCGGGGAAAAAGCTCTCAGCTTCCCAGCGGACTGATTCGGCCAGCTCAGCCTGGCTCATCAACGGGAATGTCACTTTTTTGACCATCACCTGCTGACCCGACACGGAGATGGCCACATCTTTGGCTTTGATTTTCTGTTCTGCGAGCACCTGCCGGATAGCTGACGCTACGGCGTTGCTATCCATGATGTCGCCGTCCACGATGGCATCCGGCGGCAGGGCCACCTGCCCCAGTTTCTGCAGGCGGTAGCGGACTTGGCTGCCCTTTCCAATCTGCTGGAGTTCGCAGACTTTCACCGAGCTTGATCCGATATCCAAGCCGACAAGACTTTTGGTTTTGCTTCCGAAAAGACCCACCGGACGCCTCACTTGGAGAATTTAGGTATTGGAGATGGTACCGCTGGAATGGATTAGGTCAAGGGTTACTCTTTTTGCATCAGTTCTGGTTCTGGGTCCAGACCGATCAGAATGGCCGTGATATTGTCCTCGCCGCCATGTTCTCGCGCGGACGTTATTAATGAATCCACAGCCGCTTGAAGGTCTTCAGACTGTGTCACGATGTCCCAGATCTGTTTATCGCCGATCATTCCTGACAGGCCGTCGGAGCAAAGCAAAAGTCGCTCCGTTTTGCCCAGCACCAGATCCTGGACCTCAATTTCCAAGTCCCCCCCATTCCCGAGCGCCTGGGTGATGACGTTCCGGAAGGGGTGTACCCGGGCCTCGGAGGGCGTGAGAATGCCGTTTGCCACCTGCTCCGCCACCCAGCTGTGGTCCCGGGTCACCTGGCTGATGCCCTCGGGGCCCAGCAAGTAGGCGCGACTGTCCCCCACATGGGCCAAGGTCACCCGGGGGCCGTGGAATAAACTTGCCACCACGGTGGAACCCATGGTTTCCCGCTCGGGATTGTGGCGGATGTCCTCGGCGATGGCCCGGTCGGATAACAACAGGGCCACCTTCAGACGGTTCCCGTCGTAGGAAAGGCCTGGGTCGTACTCCAGGGGCCAGGTCCGGTCTTTCTCGAGGGTATCGCCCACAAACCTCGCCACCGTGTCCACCACGATCTGACTGGCCACCTCACCAGCAGCATGGCCACCCAGCCCGTCAGCCACCACAAACAGGCCCAGGTCGGCATCGGCCAGGAAGCTGTCCTCATTATGCTTCCGGACACAACCGACATCGGTCTTGCCTGCGGCGCGGATCCTCATCATCAACCCTTTCCCGTCAGTCGGCCCCAGAGGTCCTTCAGTTGATCCACGAGCGTCGCCTGGCCTGCGGGGACGGCTGCCGCCTTCCCCTTCCGACCCGGCACAGGAGGCGTTTTCGTTCCCTTTTCGCCCTTGGATGCGGGTTGCCGCAATTTTGGATGATTGGGTGAGATCTCCCGGGCCACCTGCAGGTGCCGTTGCGCGCGGGCCGCCATGCCAAGGGTCTGGAAATGGGCGGCCAGGCGGATATGGCTCTCCACGTCCCTCGGAGCGAGACGGACCGCAGCCTCCAGCGCCTTCACAGCCGCCCGGAGGTCGCTCCCCTCACGTTCAAGAATGGTGGCCAACAGCGCATGGTAGGACGCTTTCCCCTCATCCAGGCGGATCGCGTAATGGATGAGCGCCCGGGCCTGATCCACCCGGCCCTCATCGAACGCCTCCTTGGCCATGGCCGCCCAATCCTCAGGGCCCCGCTCTTGCGCGGACTCGGGCTCCTTCTCCTTGGCTGGGGCAACCTGGGGGACACGCTGGGGCATCTGCTGCTGCAGGGCCAGCCGTTTGCCGGGATCTTTCAACGTGCTGAAGGCCTCCGCCAGTTCCCGGAATTTGGCTTCGGCGTTCGCTTTTTCGCCACCGGTGAAGCGGTCCGGATGCCACTGCTTGGCAAGCCGGTGGTACGCAGCCTTGATGTCCTCGGGCGAGGCATCCGGGGAGATTTCCAGCACATCGAAAGGGTTCATGAGGTTCCGCGGAGTAACCCTGCGCCAGCGCATCACGTGGGGATGGAAGAACGGGGCTTGAGCAGTGGATGGTAGCCTATTTCCATCCCGTGTGCAGGCCCAGACCGTCTAAACATGGCGGAAACTCACCAGGAAGCCTCGGTCCCACCGGTGATCCAGGCTGGAAGACACCCCGGCGTGGTGGCACAGTAGAAGGTTCCACGGGGGCGGCATGGCGTTGGGCACGGCGATGGACTGGCGCAGGGGCCTGGATGCCGGCGATCTGTCCTCTCAGGCCTTGGTACGAGCTGCGTTTGACCGCATCCGTGCCTTGGACGGGAGTCTCCACGCGATCTTAGCCCTCGACGAATCCCGTAGCCTCGCGCTGGCAGAGGCCGCGGACCAGCGTCTCCAGGCTGGAGAGCGGACCTCGGTGCTGGGCCTCCCCATCGTCTTCAAGGACAACCTGCATTGGTCCGGCCTGCCCATGACCTGTGGTTCCCGAGTGCTCGACGGCTATGTGGCCCCCTACGATGCCACCGTGGTCCGCCGGCTGATCGAGGCGGGTGCGGTCCCCATCGCCAAGGCCAATCTTGATGAGTTCGCCATGGGCAGCAGCGGCGAGTACAGCGCCTTCGGTCCCGCCCGGAATCCCTGGGACCCTTCCCTGGTGCCTGGGGGCAGCAGCAGCGGCTCTGTCGTGGCCGTGGCCGCGGGATACGCGCCCCTGGCCCTGGGTAGCGACACCGGCGGCTCCGTGCGCCTGCCCGCCAGCTTCTGCAACGTGACGGCTCTGCGGCCGACCTACGGCGTCCTCAGCCGGTACGGCCTCACGGCCATGGCCTCCAGCCTGGACCAGGTGGGACCCATCGCCACCACCGCCGAGGACCTGGCCCTGGCCTTCGGCGTCATGGCCGGTCCCGACCCCCTTGACAGCACCTCGGTGGGTTTGCCGGGCCTTGAGCGCCTCGCCCGCCTCCAGGCCGCAGACCTCAAGGGCCTTCGCATCGGGCTTCCCCGGGAATACTTCGCCGATGGTCTGGAACCCGGCGTCCGGGCCCTCCTCGAAGCGGCCCTCCGGGAGTTCGAGCGCCAGGGCGCCCGGTTGGTGGAAGTCAGCCTCCCCCACACCCGCTACGCCATTGATACCTACTACCTGCTCTGCACCAGCGAAGTCTCCAGCAACCTCAGCCGCTTCGACGGAGTGCGCTACGGGTCGAGGTCGGGCTCAGCGACCTCCACCACGGCTGAGATGATTTCCGAAACCAGGGACGAGGGCCTGGGTTCCGAGGTCAAGCGGCGCATCCTCCTGGGGACCTTCTGCCTGTCCAGGGGCTACTACGACGCCTTCTACCTGAAGGCCCTCAAGGCCCGCACGCTCATCGCGGCGGACTTCCGCGAAGCCTTCACCCAGGCGGATATCCTGGCGTCTCCGGTCAGCCCCGGCACGGCCTTCCCTTTTGGCGCCAAGACGGACGACCCCATGGCCATGTACCTCGCCGATGTCTATACCGTCCCCACCGCCCTGGCCGGACTCCCCTGCCTATCCATGCCCGCGGGCTTCACCGGCGGCCTGCCGGCCGGCATCCAACTCATCGGGCCGGCCCTTTCGGATGTCCGCCTGCTGGAGGCGGCCCACGCTTTCCAGTCCCTCACCCGCCATCACCTCGAAACCCCGACCCTGTCCGCATAGGAGCGAACCATGGCCTTTGATGTCGTCATGCCCCAGATGGGCGAGAGCATTGCAGAAGCCACCGTGCTGAAGTGGCACAAGAAGGCCGGCGACGTGATCGCCAAGGATGAGACCCTCTACGAAATCAGTACTGACAAGGTGGACGCCGAGATCCCCGCCCCCGCGGCCGGGACCCTGCTGGAGATCCTCGTGGACGTGAACGCCACCGTCCCCGTAGGCACCGTGGTGGCCCGCATCGGCGATGCTTCCGAGAAGCCGAGCGGCGCCCCTGCGCCCGCCGTGGTCGCCACAGCGGCTCCGTCTCCCGCCAATGCCCCTGCCCCGCTGACCGAGGAGGATGACAACAGCCTGGAAGGCCGCCTGCGAACCAAGAGCAGCCCCCTGGTCCGCGAGATGGCCAAGCAGCATGGCATCGACCTCGCCCGGGTCCAGGGCACCGGCCAGGCCGGCCGCGTCTCCAAGGAGGATCTGGAGGCCTACCTCGCCAAGGGTCCGGCCGCCGCCCCTGCCATGGCACCATCCATCGCACCAGTCCTGCCGGCCGTGCACGACCCCTCCGCTCCGACCATGGGCCTCACACCCACCCTGGCCCTGGCGCCGACTCCCGCCATGCCCGCGTTCGCGGCCGGCGAGCGCGTGAAGGTCGAGCCCATGAGCCGCATGCGCAAGATCATCGCGGACGGCATGGTGGCCAGCAAGCGCACCTCGGCCCATGTCTACACGGTCTTCGAGATCGACATGACCCACGTGGCCCAGCTGCGCAACAAGCACAAGAAGGCCTTCGAGGCCCAGTTCGGCACCAAGCTGAGCTTCATGCCCTTCATCATGATGGCGGCCTGCAAGGCCCTGCGCGCCTACCCCGTGGCCAACGCCTCGGTGGACGGCGACAACATCGTCTACAAGCAGGACATCAACCTGGGCATCGCCGTGAGCCTGGACTGGGGCCTCATCGTGCCCGTCGTGAAGAACGCCGACATGATGAACCTGGGCGGCCTGGCCCGCAGCATGAACGATCTGGCCGAGCGCGCCCGCAGCAAGCAGCTCAAGCCCGACGAGATCAGCGGCGGCACCTTCACCATCACCAACCCCGGGGTCTACGGCGACACCTTCGGCCTACCCATCATCAACCAGCCCCAGGTGGCCATCCAGGGCGTGGGCGCCATCGTCAAGCGCCCCGTGGTCATCACCGGCCCAGACGGCACCGACTTCATCGCCATCCGCCAGATCATGTTCAGCAGCCTCGGCTTCGACCACCGGATCATCGACGGCGCCACCGGCGACCTCTTCATGGCGTTCGTTAAGAAGGAGCTCGAGACCTCGACCTTCGGGTTGGAATAGGTTCCACTTTGCACATGAAAAGGGCGGCCGGATGGCCGCCCTTTTCATGCGTAGGAGGACGTCTCCCGCACCATCTCCCGGTACATGGCGAACTCGCCCTGGAAGTGCAGCTGGATGATGGCGGTGGGGCCGTTGCGGTGCTTGGCGACGATGAGCTCGGCGGAGGGATCGGGCTCCTCGTTGGCCGAGGGGATCATCTTCCTGTGGATGAAGGCCACCATATCGGCGTCCTGCTCGATGGCGCCGGAGTCCCGGAGGTCGCTGAGCTGGGGGCGGCCGCCGGTGCGGTGCTCCACCTCACGGTTCAGCTGGGAGAGCACCACCACGGGGATGCCGAAATCCTTGGCCATGAGCTTAAGGCCACGGCTGATCTCACCGATGCGGACAGCCTCGTTCTGCTTGGAGCCGCGGCTGTTCTCGGGGCTGCTGAGCAGCTGCAGGTAATCGATGATGACGAATTCCACGCGCCGGTTGCTCTGGCTGCCCTGTTTCACAACCATGTTCTGGATCTGGGGCACGGTGATGGAGGCCTGATCGCAGATGAAGAGGGGCATCTGCACCAGCTCATCCCTCGACCGCATCACGTGATCCAGGCGCCCGGTGGCCCGGCCCGACTGGAGGTCCTTCATGTTGGTCTGGCTTTGTGCCGCCAGCAGGCGCATGAAGACTTCTTCGTGGCTCATTTCCAGGCTGAAGAAGGCGCCGCAATGGCCGGGGCGGCCATCCCGCTCCTGGGCGGCCCGCAGGACCCAGTTCAGGGCCAGGGCGGTTTTGCCGATGCCTGGCCGGGCCGCCAACACGATGAGGTTGCCCGGCTGGAAGCCCTGGGTCAGTTCGTCGAAACGCTGGAATCCGACTCGCACACCCGGCGACAAGCGGCCCTCCAGGCGTTCGTGGAGACGCTCCATGGCATCGTCCGCCACGGACTGGATGGAGAGCAGGCCCCGGGCCTTGGCGTCGCCCTGGGCCAGGTGGAAGAGGCTCTGGGCCGTCTGGTCCACCAGCACCTCGGGAGGCTCGTCTTCTGCCGCGGCCTGACGCACCAGCTGGGCGCCGAGATGGACCAGGCGGCGCAGCTTGGCCTTGCGGCGGATCAGGTTCGCAAGCACCTGGGGGCGCTCCACGTCCTCGCCGGCCAACAGCTCCACCAGACCCGGATAGCCGCCGACCTTGTTCAGGCTGTCGTCCTGATCCAGCGCATCCTTCAGGGTGAGGGAATTGACCTCGACCTGGGCTTCGATGAGGGTCCTGAGGGCCCGGAACACGGCTCGATGGGCCGGGTGGACGAAATCATCCTCGGCCAGCGCGAACACAGCTTCGCTGGCGGCGAAGTTCGCCCCCGGCGCGCAGCAGGTGGCCAGAAAGGCCCGCTCTGCGTCGATATCCTCCGGAAGACGTTCCGGAAGCCAATCTGCCATCAGTGCACCGCCCGTTCAGAGTCCCGGAGGAGTGTACCCGCCGCCATCCACATCCACAAAGACCGGGTTGGTGACGGCGATAGGGTAGATGCCCTTCATGATCTTGTTCCAGGGCGTCCCGGCCTGGTAGGCCCCGGTCGTGGCCAGGGGCACACCGGCTTCGACCACCACCCAGGCGTCCTTGCCCGTGGGCATGGCCACGGCACTGAGGGTGGCCGTGCGCAGACGGAAGTCCGTGGCGGAGGCCGTGAAGCTGGTCATGGGTACCACCTGGGCCACTCCATTCACGACGATGCGGACCTCATCCACCGGCACCCAGTCCGGCGCGTAGAGCGAAATGGTGAGGGAGACCGTGGCCGTCGGACCAGACACCAGGCCGCCGGGGGCCACCCCATTGACGGCCACATCCAACATGGGCCCGGTGGAAGCCACGGCGGCGCCGCTGCGAAGTGAAGACAGCAGGGGATCAAGGCCGGTTTGGGTCAGGGTGGACCCCACCTTGACATAGGTACGGGCAAGGCCGACGGGGGTGTCAAAGCTGAACCGCGAGGAGGAGAACCCAAGCCCCTTGGTGAAAGCCGTGGGCGTCTGCTGACTCAGCAGGGCGAACCAGTCTGCCCGGACGGCCTTGAACTCGGCAAACCAGGCGCTGGGATCGGCCGGATTGCAGCCCTCGGCCCGGATCAGCTCCAGCGCATCGAAATCACCCTGGTGCTTCCCCAGAGACACAGGGCCCGTCTGAGTCCACCAGGCGTTGGCACCGGTCCCGACCGGCACGGCAGGATCGAATCCACGCACCGTGAAGAGGCCCTGGGGGCCCCGGGGGCGGTGGACGATGGTGTAGGAACCCTCCGCCTGCGTGATGAAGTCCGCCAGAGTCCACCCCTTGGAAGGGCGGGCGCCTCCGTTGCGATCACCGGTCGGCACGGGGGTGAAGAGGGCCGTGGTGAATCCGTCCGAGAGTCTGGAACTCCGCGCACCGACGACAAAGGGATCGTTGCCGATGGGGACACGCTGGGCATCGGTCACGAGGGGGGTTTCAATTTCCACCCTGAATTCGGCGCGGAGCGCGGCCGGGTCCGTGACGACATCCTCTTCGGTGCGGGCCACCACCTGCACGCCTTCAGCCAGGGCCGAACTGAGCATCTCCCCCGGATTAAGGCCGCCGCTGGTCGCCTGGGTGGGGCCAGGAACATCGAAACTGGTCCAGCCCGAGGGCAACGGCGAAGCCACGGTCACAAATCCATGGGTCACGTTCTGCTGTCCGGCAAAGGATTTCACGGGCAGCACATCCAGGTAGGCCAAAGGACCACGCGTGCCGTAGGCCAGGTAATCTCCCGTGGGGAAATAGGCCGTGGCAGCTCCCGCAAGAGATCGGAAGGCCGTTCCGAAGATCTGGTTTCCGGCGGTGTACTGGTAGGAGGCGATGTTGGCGCCCAGGATCTGCTTGCCCTTGTAGATCTGGTCGTAGTAACCGGCCAGGTGGCGCCTCCGTTGCATGGAGGGATCGGGGTTCCCACCTAGCGCCGACAAGGTGATGCGAAGGGGATTGAGGCCTGCAAATTCGAGGGTCCCCGCCTGCCGGACCGTGAATGCGTGGGCCATCTGCTTCTGGTGCGTCACGTTGCCTGTGGCGTCCACGACCTCGGCACGTTCGGGACTGAGTTTCTCAGCCAGCTGCCAGACCTGGTCTTTGGAAGGCGTGATGGGCGTGGCCAGATAAGGGTGGCTGGTGTTGGAGGCGTTGGTGCCGAGGTAGACTGTGTTTCGCTGGAAGGCATTGGCCGAAGTCACCCGGTAGGGCTGGGTGCCGCTGATCCCCCGGGCATCGGGCACCGCCGGCAGCAGGATTCCCACGACGCCGCTGGTGGAGGGGATGTCACTGGCCTCGCGCCACTCCACCCGCTCCGTCACCCAGTGGGAGGTGTCTGCATCCGTGGCGGGGTCCGCGTTCAGGCCGGTGTAACGCTCAAACCGGAACTCGGCCTGGAGCGGGCCGCCGCGGACCGCCGTGCCGAAGGTGTCGTAAGCCAGGATTCCAAAGTCCCCGCCGCGAAGGTTCGTACGGGCCTGGACCATCTCGTTGAAAAGGGAGGTGGCCTGGGCCGGCAGGACGGCGGCAGAGCTGGGCCCACCGAGCACGAACAGGCGCCGTCGGTAGGTCAGGGACTGCCCGGCGGGCAGGCTGGCCACGGCAGGGCTGCCCACGACCAGGCGGCCGGGGAATTGGGGGCGCAATTCGGTAAGGGCGTGCTGAGGATCCGAGGCCACCAGCACCTGATCCACATCCAGAGGCAGGATGCCCAGAGATGAATGGGAGTCCAGGGTGTTCCCCGCGGATTCCGCGCCCATGAAGGCCACCATGGGGGCAACCACACTGCTGGTCAGTGGAGTGGCGAAGTCTGATCCCGGAATCTCCACACCCCAGGTGCTGAGCGGCGTTCCGGTAAAGGTGGCCACCGCTGGCACCACGAATCGGAATCCGCCCCCGCGCTGGGAGAGGAAGTCTCCGAGGCTGCGTACCGGAAGGTCCGCGGTACCCCCATTGCTGAGGGTGGTTTCCAGCGTGAAGAAGGTATCGCTCTTGGTCAGGATGATCCGGTGGACGACGCTGACACCCTGCACTCGCCCCTGCCCATCCGTGGCCACGCCGAGCTTGCCCTTGGGATCCAGCAGGTAGCCCCGCATCTCAAGGTCCACCAGGTTCACCCCGGTCCCCGGGGTGTAGCGGTCGAAGACCAGGGGCAGATCGGGGTCCTGATTGGCCACGGGCCCCAGCCGCTCCACCAGATCCGTGGGCATGGACACCCGCTTGAAGCTCTGGTCGAGAGAGATGTTCCCCACGTCGAGGATGGCTCCGCCGGAAGCCGCCCCGAACTGACCCTCGCGATCCCCGAAGGCCGCGCCATCCACGGCGAGCTGAACGGAATCGTTGCCGAGGTAGAAGTCCCCGGGGCCAGAGGTGGCCTTCAGACCAGCCAACCGGTCCCCCCCAGTGGCGGGGATCTCTTCCACCGCCACCGTGGGCCGGGCCACGCCGGTGGCCCGGAAGCAGCCCGTTCCGCCCGCGGCCAGGATCATGGCGAGGGGGGCCAGGACCAGCTGCATGCGGCGATGGGAGAAACGGGGCTGAAAGACCACGGGATTAAGGCTCATGTTCATCAAGGCGTCTCGTTCAGGCGGGAGGTCCATGGGGCTGGGGCATACGAAAGGTCTATGCTAACTCACGATGCCGATCTCCGCCCTTCTTCATCGCTGCTGGCCGCACCGTCGAGCCCTCCTGCTGGCCCTGATGCTTCCCCTCCTGGGAGACTTGCTCTGGACCCTGGGAAGGTTCCCGGCCATGCACCATCAGCAAATCTACCGGGCAGAGGCGCTTCCGGCCGTCGGTGGCCCCGTGCTGGTGCTCGGTGCGGGTGTCTATGGAGACGGGGAACCCACGGAACTCCTTGAGGGACGTCTCCGCACGGCCCTGAATCTCTACCAGAATGGGAAGATCCGCTGGTTTCTGGTGTCCGGCGACAACCGCCACCCTTCCTACAACGAGCCCCAGGCCATGCGGCGCTGGCTGGTGAAGCAGGGCGTGCCCCCCACCCGCATTGTGAGCGATTACGCAGGACTGCGCACCTGGGACAGCCTGAAGCGGGCCCAGGCGGTCTTCGGCCAGCAGCAGGTGGTCATCGTCACCTCGGACTTCCACCTTCCCCGGGCCCTTTACCTGGCGGACCGCATGGGGCTGCGGGCCTGGGGCGTGCCCGCCTCCACCGATGACCGGCCCCCGGTGAACCGGTTCCGGTACTGGATCCGCGAGTACGTCGCCCGCCACCTCGCCCTGTGGGATGCCTGGTTCCCCCCGGATGCGCGCCTTGGCCCCCGGGAACCAACCCCGGACGACTGGGACCCGGCTTCGTGAAGCGCCCAGGCGATCTGCTGATCCTCGCCGCGGGGCGGCTGCCCCAGGGCTGCTATGGTGGCCGCCTCGCGGGGTTGGGCGCGGTGGCCCTCGGCCGGTCCGCCGTGGAAGGCCTGCTGGCCCCGCCTTCCCTGCCCCGGCCCGGCAGCCTGATCTGGGGCATGGCCCGGAGCCACACCCAGGGCATGAATCCGGCCCGCACTGTGGCCTTGCAGGCCGGGTTGCCTCACGACACGCCCGCCTTCACCGTGAACATGGCCTGCGGTTCCAGCCTCCAGGCCCTCATCCTCGCCGCCCAGCGGCTGAAGGACGGGGCCGAGGCGCCCATCCTCGCCGGCGGAAGCGAAGCCATGTCAGACACACCCCACCTGCTTCCGGGCCTGCGCTGGGGCTTCCGCATGGGCCATCGCCAGCTGCCGGACGTCATGCACCACGACGGCCTGCGCTGCCCCGTGACGGGCCTGCTCATGGGCGAGACCATCGAACAGCTCGCCACCAAACGCGGCATCACCCGCCTCGACGCCGACACCTGGGCGGTGGAGAGCCACCGCCGCGCGGCCGCTGGGGAGTTCCGGGCAGAGCTGCTGCCCCATCCGAAGTTGGACCGTGACGAATCCATCCGGTCTGGGCTCACCCTCGAGGCCCTGGCCCGGCTCACCCCTGTCTTCGATCCCCAGGGCCAGGTCACGGCAGGGAACGCCTCGGCCCTATCCGACGGGGCCGCGGCGCTGCTCCTGGCCCGGCGGGATCAGGCGGGCGCTACCGCGCCCCTGGCACGCATCCTGGGCTGGAGCGAGGCCGGCGTGGACCCGCTGGACATGGGCGAGGCGCCCGTCCCGGCCGTGCGGCGACTTCTCGCTGCCCATGGTCTCGCCGTCCCGGACATCGACCTTTGGGAACTCAACGAGGCCTTTTCGGCGCAGCTTCTCGTGTGCCAGCGGCAACTCAGCCTTCCCGCGGACCGCCTCAACGTCGCCGGCGGCGGCGTGGCCCTGGGCCATCCCATCGGCGCCACGGGCGCCCGCATCGTCTGCACCCTGGTCCACCAGCTGAGGCAACGGGGCGGCGGCCTGGGCGTGGCCACCCTCGGCATCGGCGGCGGGCTCGGGCTGGCGCTGCTGATCGAAGCGATTCCCTAGGCGGAAGCCTCGGCCAGAAGGGCCTTGAGGGCGCGGTAGTCCGTCTTTCCAGTGCCCAGGGTGGGAATCTGCTCGATCTGGCGGACCACCCGGATGTTGTGCAGCGAGGAAAGCCCGGCATCGCGGATGGCGGCGTTGGCGGCATCGCGGCCGATTCCCGCCACCGAGAAGAGGATCAGATCCGGATTCAGGTCCTCCGGCGAGGCCTCGACCGCCAGGAAGGGCTCGGTCTCGTCCTTCCCCTGGAAGCGCTGGGTCAGGGCTTCTTCAATGGCCGGCAGGGAGACCATCTCGCCGCCCAGCTTCACGAAGCGCTTGAGGCGCCCGGAGAAGACCAGCACGCCGCGGTCCTGGTAGACGAGGTCCCCGGTGCGGTACCAGTCGCGCCCCTCGAAGGTCTCAAAGGGCGACTCCACATCCGGATTCAGATATCCGGAGAAGACACTGGGGCCCCGCACGAGCAGCATGCCCGGCTGCCCCGGCCCCACCCGGCGCCCCGTGTCCAGATCCACGATGGCCCACTCCACGGACAGCAGGGGTTTCCCGATGGATCCGTTCCGGGGATCATCCTCGCGGTTCACCGAGACCACCGGCGAACACTCCGTGATGCCGTAGCCTTCCAGCACCGTGGTCTTCGGCCAGCGCCGGGCCAGGGTGGCGTAGACCTGCTCCGGGCACTTCTCGGCGCCGGAAACCACGATGCGCAATGATTCCAGATGGCGATCCTCGGCCACGCGGAGGATCCCGCCCAGGAAGGTGGGCGTGCCCACCAGGAGGGTGGCGTGATAGGCCTCGATGAGGCGGGCCAGCATGCGCCCCTCGGTGGGATTGGGGTGGTAGACCACCCGCAACCCCACCACCAGCGGCAGGATGGTGGTGGTGGTCAGCCCGAAGGCATGGAAGGGCGGCAGGCAACCCATCACCCGTTCGTCTTCGCGGAAGTTCAGGGCATGCACGGCATCCCGGATGTTGGCCAGGAGGTTCCCGTGGGTCAGCGGCACGGCCTTGGGATGGCTTTCGCTGCCACTGGTGAACAGCACCGCCGCCGTGGCCGGAGGCTTTGCGGCCTGCAGGGACGTCCAGGTGAACCGCGCCCGGAAGGCCGCGGCCAGCTTCGTGGCCAGGGTGATCTTCTTCCCCGCTTCGTCGAGCAGCAGCAGCCGGGCCTTCACCGCGGAAAGGTCCACACCCTGCGCGTCCAGCCGGTTGATCAGGGTGGACACACTGATGACGTGCTTGACCCCCACCAGATCCAGGCCGAACGCCATGCTGCGGGCGCCCGCCGTCCAGTTCACCAGCACCGGAGTCTTGCCCGCGAAGAGCAGGGCCAGGTAGAGGATGCTCGCGCCGCCGGAAGCCGGGAGCATCAGGCCCACATGGGTGCCTTCCAGTTTCTCGAAGATGGGCTTCAGCACCATGATCGCGGTGATGACATCCCGGTAGGTCTTCACGCCACCCATCTGATCCGCCAGCACGACCCGGCCCGGGTCGCGCCGGGCCTGCTTGAGGAACACCTCGGGGATGGTGTCTCCTTCGGGCATTTCGATGGGGAGGTCCGTGCGGGAATGGAACCAGGCGTGGGGCACGGCCTTCAGTTCACCCTGGCGGAGGGACACCGCGGCTCCAGTGGCGGCCAGCAGCAGGTCGCCCACGGTCTGGAGGGAGGCTGGATCGCTGCATGGGTAGCCGAAGGCCCGCTGGAGCCAGAGCTCGAGTTCCCGATGCCCCAGGGCGTCCAGGCCCAGGTCCGTGATGAGGTGATGGGTGTCCTGGATATCCGAATGGTCCGTCACCGCCAGGAGGTGGCGCCGGACCGCATCCCGGACCTGGGGGGGCACGCTCCGGGGGTTCCCCTCCACCCGGGGCCGCGGGGGCTCCGGCAAGGTCCGGGGGGTGTGGTCCTTCCAGACCAGATACGGCACGAAGGTCCGTGGCGCAGCCCCGGCATTCAGCCGGGTTTCCAGCACCTGGTTGACGGCCTGGCGCCCGCCGGCCAACGGAAGATCGCGGATGACCTCGAAGACCACCCGCACGTCCCGCTTGGGCAGCAACACCAGGAGGTTGGCCGCAAGATAGCCCAGGCTCTTCAGCAGCTCGATGCCGATGGAAGGGCGGCGGCCGGAGGCGGCGCTGAACCGGCTGCCCCAGAGTCCCTCCAGGCGGACCACCACCACCTGGGCCCCTGGAGCCTGACGGAGGATCGCCTCCACCGCGCTGTTGTCGGAGAGATCCTCAGTCTTCTGGCGGGCCAGCCGGGCACCGGGAAACAGCAGAAGGTTGCGGCCTGAAGCCAGGCGCCCGGCCAAGGCCGTCAGTTCCTGGTCCAGAGCCAGCCGGGCCTGGTCCCCGTGGTGCGCAGGATCCGGCAGGGGCCGGGATCCCAGCAGCCGCGCCAGCCAGCGAAGGGGGGGCGAAGCCGCGTGATCCCGGCCGGCGATGAGGATGGGGGCAAACCGGCCGTGCAGGCCGGTGGCCAGGAGAAAGGGATCCACCAGGGTCGGATGGGAGGCCAGGAACAGGATTCCGGCCTTCCCGGCAGGGGGAATGGATTCCAGCCCCTCGAACCGGATTCGGTAGCGCAGCCGCAACAGCGGCCGACCCAGGGCTCGGATCAGGGAGGGGATCATCGTGGATGGGACCTATCTTGGGAATGCGAACAAGTCCCGGATTGTAGCGGGAATCCTGGCCGGGCCCTAAACCACCTCCGGCACATCTGCGAAGATGGATCAGGGCCTCCGGTGGCCCTTCGAGGACTCCATGACCGACGCTCCCTTGATCCGGCTCACCGACATCACCAAGGTCTACCAGATGGGCGACATGGAAGTGCGCGCCCTGGACGGCGTGTCCATGGAGATCCGGCGGGGAGAATACGTGGCGATCATGGGCCCTTCCGGGTCCGGCAAGTCCACCATGATGAACGTCATCGGCTGCCTGGATACGCCCACCAATGGCACCTACGAGTTGAACGGCAAGCTGGCTTCGGCCATGACCGACGACAACCTGGCCCAGATCCGGAACGAGGAGATCGGCTTCGTCTTCCAGACGTTCAACCTGCTGGCCCGGACCACGTCACTGCAGAACGTGGAACTGCCCCTGATCTACGCGGGCAAGACCCCGGCCGAGCGCCACGAGATGGCCCAGAGGGCCTTGGAGAACGTGGGTCTGGGCACCCGCAGCGACCACATGCCCAATCAGCTTTCCGGCGGCCAGCGGCAGCGCGTGGCCATCGCCCGGGCCCTGGTGAACGATCCCTCCATCCTCCTGGCGGATGAGCCCACCGGCGCCCTGGATTCCAAGACCAGCATCGAGATCATGGCCCTCTTCGAGGATCTGTACCAGAAGGGCAACACCATCATCCTCGTCACCCACGAGGAGGACATCGCCCGCCATGCCCACCGCATCGTGAAGCTCCGCGACGGCAAGATCATCCATGACGAGCCGAATACGCCCATTACCTCCGAAGAGCACATGGCCCACCTCAGCCTCTAATCCCCTGGGGCCTGACCGGAATCCTGACCTCCGGTAGACTTGAGGGATGCAGAGACTCGTCCAGGGCATCCACCAGTTCCAGACCCAGATCTTCAGTTCCCACAAAGAGCTCTTCGAGCGGCTGGACCAGGACCAGACGCCCGAGACGCTCTTCATCACCTGTTCCGACTCACGCATCAGCCCGAACCTGATCACCCAGACCCAGCCGGGCGAGCTGTTCATTCTCCGGAACGTGGGGAACCTGATCCCCCCGTACGAGAGCATGGGCGGGATGGCGGCCGGCATTGAATTCGCCGTTTCCAGCCTGCAGGTGAAGGACATCATCATCTGCGGCCACTCCAACTGCGGCGCCATGAAGGCCCTGCTGGAACCCGAGAGCCTCGGGGAACTGCCGGCCACCAAGGCCTGGCTGGCCAATGCCCGCGCCACCGAACGCATCATGTGGCAGAGCTACGGCCACCTCAAGGGCCACGAGCTGCTGCACGCCACCGTCGAGGAGAACGTGCTCGTCCAGTTGGAGAACCTGCGGAGCCATCCCTCCGTGGCCAAGGCGGTCGCCAACGGCATGCTGCATCTGCACGGCTGGGTCTACAAGATCGAGACCGGCGAAGTCTTCGCTTTCGATCCGGACCGTGGGCAGTACGCCTCCGTCACCGGCACGGATGGCCTGGTTCCCCTTGATGTGGAACACCGGGCCACGGACCTGTCGATCTAGCCTTTTCGCCACGAGGCTATGCCACTCGTTTCAGATTTCCAGCCGGTCCAACCGGTCGGGGCGGTCGCGCCAGCCCTCGTCCACCTTCACGAAGAGCTCCAGCCGCACGGGGCGCTGGAGCAGCTTCTTCAGCTCGCGCTGGGCGCTCTGGCGGATGTCCTTGATCATCTCGCCCTGGCTGCCCAGCAGGATCTTCCGGTGGCCGTCGCGATCCACCAGGATGCGCGCGGCGATGAAGATGCCCTCGGGGCCAAGGTCCTCGGGGTAGTCCTCGTGGCCCGGCTCCAGCCACTGCTCGATGAGCACCGCCACGCCGTGGGGCACCTCTTCCCGGGTCTTGCGGAGCACCTTCTCGCGGATGAACTCCGAGGCCAGGGACCGCTCGGTCTGGTCCGTGAAGACCTCTTCGTTGTGGAGCCAGCCGGGCTGGGCCGCATCCCGCTCCAGGATCGTCCACAGGGGATCCAGGTTCAGGCCCATCTTGGCACCGATGGGGATGATCTCCTTGAAGGGGAGCAGGTCCTTGTAGGTGGCGATCTTCTCCAGGAGGCGCCCCTTGGACAGCAGGTCGATCTTGTTCAGCAGCAGGTAGGTGGGCCGGCCCATCTTGCGGAGGCGCTTGGCCAGGGCATGCTCGCCGGTGCCCAGGTAGTCATCCGCGTCCACCACCCAGAGGAGCATGTCGGCCTCTTCGAGGGCCTGCTCGACGTGGGCCATCATGCGTTCGTTCAGGGCGTGCTTGGGCAGGTGGATGCCCGGCGTGTCGAGGAAGGCCAGCTGCACATCACCGCGATCCACGACGCCCAGCACCTTGGTGCGGGTGGTCTGGGGGATCTGGCTCGTGGCCGCCAGTTTCTGCCCCAGCAAGGCGTTCAGCAGGGTGGACTTGCCTGCGTTGGGGAGGCCGATGATGGCCAGTGTGGCGTGGCGGCGGGTTTCACTCATGCAAGGTCCTTAACCACGATGTACGCCCCGCTTGGCTTCGCGGATGAAGGTCAGCAGATACGCCACTTCAGGGATGTGCCCCACTTCCTTCTCGGTCTGGGCCATAGCCTCGTCCCGCAGCAATCCCGCGTGGAAGAGCAGGCGGTGCGCCTTCTTCAGACCCTCGACCACTTCGGCGGAGAAGCCCTTGCGTTGGAGGCCGATGGTGTTCACACCGTAGCTCTTGGTGTCACGGGCGCCCGCGGTCTTCATGAAGGGCAGCACGTCCTGGGTGGCCACGGTGAAGCCGCCCATGAAGGCGTGGTGACCCACCCGGCAGAACTGGTGGACGGCGGAGAAGGCCCCGATGTTGCAGCCGTCGCCCACTTCGACGTGCCCAGCCAGCGTGGCGGAGTTGGCGAAGATGTTCTTGCTCCCCACGTGGCAGTCATGGGCGATGTGGGAGCCCGTCATCAGGAAGTTGTCGTCGGCCAGGGTGGTCAGGCCGCCCCCGCCCTCGGTGCCCCGGTGGAGGGTGCAGCCTTCGCGGATCACGTTGCGGTTCCCCACCACCAGACGGGTGGGCGCGCCCTTGAACTTGAGATCCTGGGGGCCCATGCCCAAGGTGGCGTGGGGATAGATGTCGTTGTCCTCACCGAGTTCGGTGTGGGGCCCGATGACCACATGGCTGCGCAGCAGGGTCCGGGCGCCGATGACGGCGTTGCCTTCGATGACGCAGAAGGGGCCCACGACCACGCCCTCGCCCAACCGGGCCTCCGGGCTCACCACACTGCTCGGATGGATCTGAGCGCTCATCGTCCTTCTCCCTCGGCCAGGTCCATCAGCATGGACATGAATTCGGCTTCCGCGACTTTCTGGCCTTCCACAAAGGCCTCGCCGCGCATCTTGCAGATCCGCCCCTTCAGCTGGAGCACCTTCACTTCCATGATCATCTGGTCCCCGGGAAGGACCGGCTTGCGGAACTTGACCCCGTCGATGCCCATGAAATAGATCACCTTCCGGGCCCGGTCCTCGACCTCCTGAAGGAGCAGGCACCCGCCCGTCTGGGCCATGGCTTCCACGATGTAGACACCCGGATAGACAGGTCGGCTGGGAAAATGCCCCTGGAGGACCGCCTCGTTGAAGCTCACGTTCTTCAGGCCCTTGATCCACTGCTTGGGTTCGAAATCCAGGATGCGGTCCACCAGGAGGATCGGATACCGGTGGGGCAGCAGGTCCATGATTCCTTGCAGGTCGATCGTTCGAGGTTCGCGTTCAGACATGGGCACTCCAATCCTCTAGCCTAACGGGTCCTCCCACCTTCCTCCAGCCTCAGCTCTTCCGGGCCGTCCGCTCGTAGATCCTGGCTTCGATGAACAGGTCCAGCAGGCCCCGGTCCAGGGCCCCGTCCTGGGCCTCCTCATCCAGGATGGCCAGGCTGCGCTCCACGGGGACCGCCCCCTTGTAGGGCCGGTCCTGGGCCGTGAGGGCGTCGTAGACATCGGCGATGGCCATGGCGCGGCTCTGGACCGGGATCTCCGTTTCGGCCAGCTTGCGGGGATAGCCCCGGCCGCTCAGACGCTCATGGTGGGCATAGGCGATGTCGGGGATCCCCGCCAGGTCCCGGGTCCAGGGGATGCGCTCCAGGAACCGGAAGGTGTGGGTGACGTGGCTCTCGATCTCCAGGCGCTCGGCCTCGGACAGGCTCCCCCTCCGGATCCGGAGGCTGGCCAGGTCACCGGGTTCCACCAGCGTCCGGCGCTCGCCGCTCCAGTGGGTGAAGGTGAGGTCCTCCAGCAGGCCCAGGCCTTCGGCCACCTCCTGGGCCATCACCGTGGGTTCGTTGCTCTGCCGGACCAGATGGATGAGGCGCTCGGATTCCGCTTGGCGGTCCCGGATCACCCGCTCCCACAGGTCGACGCTCCCCCCGCCCCTCCAGGCCTGGGCGAGCGCATCCAGCGCCCCTTCCAGCTCCCGCTGGCGCAGGCGCTGGAGGATGATCTCCAGCTGGCCCGGATCCAGCTTCTTGGCCTTCACCAGCACCTGCTCGCGGACCCCCACCTTGCCGAAATCGTGCAGCAGGCTGGCGTAGCGCAGCTCCCGCAGCTGCCGGTCAGAGAACGACAGCTCTCCATAGGTTCCGTTGGGCGTGAGGTTGACGGCCTCGGCGAGGCCCACGGTCAGGTCCGCCACCCGGGCCGAGTGGCCACTGGTGACGGGATCCCGGGCCTCGATGGCCGTCACAGAGGCCGCCACGAACCCCTCGAAGAGCCGCTCGATCTCCTCGCGCAGCTGGGCGTTCTTCACGGCCACGGCCGCCTGGCCCGCCAGGCTCTGGGCCAGGGACTGGTCGGTTGCGGAAAACGCCGTCGTCAGGCCGTCCTCGTCCAGGCGGTTGAGAAGCTGCAGGACCCCCAGCACCTGCCCTTCGGTATCCAGCATGGGCACCACCAGCACGGAGGTCGTGTGGTACCCCGCCTGGCGGTCGAAGCTGCCGTTGAACCGGTAGGGCGCCTCCGGCGGGATCCGGTAGACATCCGGCAGGTTCAGGCTCTCCTTGCTGAAGGCCACAAAGCCCGCCAGCGTCTCCGGGGAGATGGGCATGGCCACCCGGTGGAACGGCAGGCTCACCCGGGCGTTCTGCGTGTGGGCGAACAGCAGTTCGGGGCGCTCCTCCTCCCCGGTCAGCAGGTAGATGGATCCAGCCTCAGCCTTCAGCAGCTCCCGGGCTTTGGTGAGGATCAGGTCCAGGAGGCGGTCCAGGTTCTGCTCGGACACCAGGGCCCGCCCCACTTCATGGAGCCGTTCCATGTTCCGGCGGTCCTGCAGGCGTTCCCAGCCCGCCCGCATCAGGGCTCCGGCAGCCTCCAGACCTGGCCAGACCTCACAATCGGCGAACATCCCGTCTCCCGGCACGCCGAGAACCACGTCGGCGGGCCCGGCATCCTGGAAAGCCAGGGCCCGGCTCATCTCCCTCCCGGCCGACTCCTGGAGGGTGATACGGTGCTCTGGGGGGACGGCAACCGTGAATCGCAAGGCAGAATCAGGCTCCAAGAAGATGAAGGCGAAGGTGCCGCCAGCATATCGGAATTCCCCCGCTCCCACCGAAACCTGGCAAGGCCCCATCGAGCGGCTGGCCTGGGGCGGCAAGGGGGTGGGCCGCGAAGCCGACGGCCGTCTGCTGCTCCTGGAGGCCCCTCTGGCCCTGTTCCCCGGCGAGGTGGTGGAAGCCACCGTCATCTGGAAGGCCCGCCACGGCGAAGGCCGGGTCACCCGCTGGATCACCAGGGACCCCCGCCGCGCCCCGGCCGAGTGCCCGGTGGCCGACACCTGCGGCGGCTGCGAGTTGTGGGAAGCGGGCCGGCACGCTCCGGAGCTCAAACGGCAGATGGCCGCCGACCTCCTGCGCCGCCAGCTGGGCGAAGGGGTGGCCTGGGACTGGCATCCCGCCCCGGAGGAAGCCCGCCGCCACCGCATCCAGCTCCACTGGAATGGCACGGACCTCGGCTACTTCCGGCGCCACAGCCACGCCCTCGTGCCAGTGGATGCCTGCCCCGCCGCCGCCGAGCCACTCTCCCTGGCCATTCCCCGGCTCCAGGAAGCCCTGATCGCCCACGTCCTCACCTCCCGGCCCGGCCGCTGGGAGCTGTCCACGGGCACACCCGCGGGCGAGGTGCTCGCCACCGATGAGCGGAGCCGCACCTGGCGCCTGGAACCCGACGGCTGGCACCGCAGCGCCGAGCCCCTCCGGCACCGGTTCGGACCCGTCACCCTGGAGCACGAACCCGGCGCCTTCTTCCAGGTGAGCCCGCCCTGGGCGGCCGAGGCCTTCGGCGGCCTGCTCAAGGGCTGGGACTTGAAGGGCCGCACCCTCTATGACCTCTATGGCGGCGTGGGATTGTTCTCCGCCCTGCTCGGCCCGCGCTTCAGCCACCGCGTGCTGGTGGAATCCGGGGAAGCTGCTGTGGCCTGGGCCCGGCGCAACCTGGCGGCCCTGGGCCTGCCGGCGGAATGCCTGGTGGGTGATGTGGCAGCCTGGGTCCCCGAAGGGCTGGGCGAGCCCGGGGACGTGATCCTGCTGGATCCGCCCCGGGCGGGCCTGGAACCAGAACTCAGCGACCGCCTCTGCGGCGCCGGGGCCGGGACCCTGGTACTGGTGGGCTGTGATGGCGCGGCTTTCTGCCGGGACCTGAAGCGCCTGGCCCCGGCCTGGAACCTGGAGAAGCTGGCCGTGCTGGACCTCTTCCCCCTCACCAGCCATGTGGAGTGCGTGGCTCTGATGACCAAGCGGCCGTGAGCGCTCTGGGCCGCCACCTGCTGGTCGAGTTCACGGGCTGCGAGGCCGCGGCCCTGGCGGATCTGGACCGGGTCACGTCCGCCATGCTGGAAGCCGCGGAGGCCTCCGGCGCCACCATCGTCACCCACAGCTTCCACCACTTCAGCCCCTTCGGCGTCAGTGGGGCGGTGATCATCGCCGAAAGCCATCTGGCCATCCACACCTGGCCCGAGCATCACTTCGCCGCGGTGGATTTCTTCAGCTGCGGCGGTGTGGACATGAACCGGGGTGTGGCGGTCCTGAAGGCCGCCTTCAGCGCGGCCTCGGAAACACGTCTGGAACTGGAACGAGGCCCCCTTCGCCCCATCAATCCCTGATTGCGCCTTCCAGGCGCAGCAGCCGTTCCTTCCTGGCCAGGCCGCCCGCGTAGCCGGTGAGGGCTCCGCTGGCGCCGATCACGCGATGGCAAGGCACGAGGATGGACACGGGGTTGGCCCCGTTGGCCCGGCCCACGGCGCGGCTGAGGTTCGGATCGCCCAGAGCCGCCGCAAGCTGGCCGTAGCTGCGGGTCTCGCCGAAGGGGATGCGCTGGAGCTCGGCCCAGACGCGCTGTTCGAAGGGGCTGCCGTGGAGGCGGAAGGGGACCTCGAAGCAGGTGCGGCGGCCTGCGGCGTAGGCCTCCAGCTGCTCCCGCAGATGGGCCATCGCCGGGGCCGGCGGATCCGCCAGCGGCTGCAGCCGGGCCAGCTTGGCCAGCAGGGCCGCGCGGAATTCGTGGTCCGCAAAGCCCAGGTAGAGGACGGCGCCCTCGGCGTCGAAGGCGGCCTGGACGGACCCAAGCGAGGTGTCGAGGCGGTGGATTCCCGTCATGCGGGCACTCCTTTCAGGCTGGCCCAGAGGTGGAAGGTGGCGAGGCTGCGGTGGGGGGCGAAGGGGGCCATGAGGCGCAGGGTCTCCGGCGCGTCCGGACGCTCATCGAGCTTGAACCAGCGCTGGAGCGCCAGGGTGAGGGCCGCGTCACCCACGGGCACGCAGTCGCGGAAACCCAGGCCCCGCATCAGCACGTACTGGGCGGTCCAGGGGCCGCAGCCCCGCAAGGCCTGCAGGGTCTTCCCGGCCCTGGTGGCCGTGAGCAGGCTCTCCAGCCGCAGCGAACCCTCGGCCACCCGCGCAGCCGCATTCAACAGGTACTCGGCCTTGCGCCCCGAGAACCGCCGGGCCAGGAGGTCCCCATGATCCAGCGCCGCGATCCGCGAAGCCTCTGGGTGGGCGATGAGGTCGTCCACGGGCGTGCCCACCAGGCGGATGAGGTCGCGCCGCAGGGCGTAGGCGAAGGCCAGGTTCACCTGCTGGCCCAGGATGGCCCAGACCAGGGCCTCGAAAGGGTCCAGGGTGAGCGGCACCCGCAGGCCCTCGCGGCCCTGGGCCAGGGCCGGGTGGACCGTCTCGAACGGGGCGGGATCGCCATGCCAGGCCAGCAACCGCAGGGCTGCCCGGTGGGCCTCGGCCATGGCGCCGGGTCCTTGCGTCCCCTCCAGGGATACCGTCACCGCCTCCGGACCGAAGGCCAGGCTCAGGATCGCGGGCTGCCCTGCAAAGTGGGCGGCCTTGCGGAGGACGGCCCCCTGTACGCGCTCGGACACGCTCTCCGGGTCCCGACCATGGAACCGCAGCAGATCGGCCACCCGGGTGTGCTCCGGCAGGATCAGCGTGAAGCGGTCCGACCCCAGCATGTCCCGGTAGGCGCCGGGAGCCAGGCCCGTCTGCCGCCGGAAGGCCTCATGGAACCCCGAGGGGCTTTCGAATCCCACGGCGGCGGCCAGGTCCAGCAGGGGCGGATTCCCGGTTCCCAACCGCGCGCAGGCAGCCTGGATGCGCACCCGCTGGAGAAAGGCCGCGGGTTGGGTATGCGCATGGTCCCGGAACAGGGCTTTCAGCTTGGTCAGCCCGACACCGGCCGCTTCCGCCAGAGCCTCCGCCTCCGGGAAGGCCGAGGGGTCCGCCAGCGCCTGGGCCATGGCTTCCTCCAACCGGGCCAGGTCCGCATCCTCGCCGCGGTAGAAGGCGTCGGGCCGGCACCGCTTGCAGGGCCGCAGTCCCGCCCCCCGGGCTGAGGTCTCGTCCAGAAAGAACCGCACGTTGCGGGCCAGGGGCTTCCGCGCTGAGCAGGAGGGCAGGCAGTAGATTCCGGTGGTGAGGACACCCGTGAGCACGCGCCCGTCGAAGGACGCGTCCTTCGCCAGGATCCGTTCGTAGAGGTGTTCATCCGTCCAGCGCATGGCTCCATGCTAGGAGCCCACCCGGGAGAAGTCCTCCGATGGGCGGCGCCGGAATTTTTTGACGTTTGCTCAGTCCCACTCCATCGGCAGGCGGGGCTGTGGCGGGGCCTTGGGAAGCACGCCTTCGAGCCGCAGGAGGAATTCCTTCATGTCGAGCCCCCCGGCATAGCCCACCAGGGATCCATCGGACCCGATCACACGGTGGCAGGGGATGAGGATGGAGATGGGATTGGCGCCACTGGCCCGGGCCGCCGCGCGGATGCACTTCTCGTCCCCCAGGCGCCGCGCCAGCTCCAGATAGGAGATGGCCTGGCCATAGGGGATTTTCTGGAGCTCCCTCCAGACCCGCTGCTGGAACTCGGTGCCCTCGGCCGCCATGGGAATGTTGAAGTCCCGCAGGTTGCCCGAGAAGTAGGACTCGAGCTGCCGGCCGAGAAAGGGCAGGCTCTTCGGCACAGGCCTCGGCGACGGGATGGGGGACTGGCCGTGCAGGCGCACCAGGTGGGTGAGCCGCCCGTCCCCATCGAAGGCCGCTCCCAGATCTCCCAGGGGTGTGGACAGCGGATGGAAGGGCCCGTTCATGGGCCCAAGGATGGCAGAATCACGGTTTTTTGTTGAAACGGATCAAGGTCTCCGCCACCCCATGCCCGACTCCAGATCCCGCAAGGCCTTCGGGAGGGGCCCCTCTCCGGGCAGGATCACGCGATGGGCGGGCACGAGCAGGACGATGGGGTTCGCGGCGCAGGCCATGACGATGAGGTCCTCGTCCACCCCCAGCCAGGCGGCGAGGTCCGAGGGGCGTCGTGCCTGCCCGTAGGGAATGGTCCGCACCGTATCCCAGATGCGCTGTTGCAGAGGCGAGCCCTGGGGATCCACGGGCACGGTGAAGGTGCGCAGGGTTCCCGCCAGATAGGCGTCCACCTGGCGGTCCAGGTACCGCTTGGCCTCCCGCTGTTCCTTGGGCGGCAGGGGGCTGGTCTTGCGGGGATCGAGGCCTTCCACCGCCAATTCCAGCAACCGCCCGCGGCCATCGAAGGCCGCGCGCATCGGACCCATCAGGGTATTCAGCTCATAGTGCCAGAGGACCATGGCGTCATGATGGCAGGCCGCGGTGGCCTGTCCAAAGGATTCGAGCGGTAGACTCATGGCATGGCAACTCTTCCCTTCCGCCTGTCCATCATCGACTACCTGAATGCCGCGCCGCTGAACCACGGATTCAAGCACGGCCTGGGCTGGGAGCATTTCCACCTGAAGTTCCACTACCCGTCGGCCTGCGCGGATCGCCTCCGGTCTGGCGAGGTGGACGCTGGCATCGTCAGTTCCATCGAATACCTGAGGATCCCCGACCTCCTCATCGTGCCCGGCCTCTGCATCGCCTCCCCCAAGCGGGTGCGCAGCGTGGTGATCCTGTCCAAGGTGCCGCCGGAGCAGATCCGCAGCCTGGCTCTGGACACCTCCAGCCGCACCAGCGTGGTGCTGGCCCAGCTCCTGCTGCGGGAGCGCTATGGGGTGACGCCCTCCGTGGCGGACATGGGTCCCGACCTCGCCGCCATGCTCGAGACCAACGACGCCGCCCTGATGATCGGTGACGCCGCCATGCGGGCTCCGCGCCAGGGATTGTTCGTGCTGGATCTGGCCGAGGAATGGCACGCCTGGACCGGCCTCCCCTTCGTGTTCGCCCTCTGGCTCATCCGGAAGGACGCCCCTGAACTGCCTGTACCCGGTGGTGTGGCCTCCTTCTTCCACAAGAGCCTGGAAATCGGCAGGTCCCAGCTTCCGGCCATCATCGAGGAGGCGCGCTCCACCATTGGCTGGACCAAGATCGAACTGCACGAATACCTCACGGAAAACATCAGCTACACCCTGGGCGAAGCCGAGCGCGAAAGCCTCGCCCTGTTCTTCGAGAAAGCCGTCCGCCACGGCTTCGCACCCGAGGAGAAGCCCCTCCGCTTCCTCTAATCCCCCGATGACCCGATCATCTGACTTCTGACCACCTCCGAAGGAACGCCATGACCGATCTCACCGCCCTCTTCCATGCCCACATCGCCGAGCGGCAGCGGACCACGGCCGAGTCCCTGGCGGACACGGGGTTCGATACGCTGGTGATCTCCAGCGGCCAGGTCTACACCCACTTCGCGGATGATCAGGATGCGCCCTTCCATCCTGTCCCCCACTTCGCCCACTGGTGCCCCATGGCGGGGCCGCACCACGTCCTCGTGGTCCGCCCCGGCCAGCGGCCGCGGCTCATCCGCTACGCCCCCGAGGACTTCTGGTACGAACAGATGCCGCTGGGGAACCCCTTCTGGGCCTCGGAGTTCGATATCGAAGAGGTGGGCACGGTCGAGGACGTCTGGAAGCGCCTGGGCACCCCGGCCAAGGCCGCCTACATCGGCAATGAAGCAGACCGGGCCGTGGCTGCGGGGCTCGACGTGAATCCAGCCGGACTCACGGCTCACCTGGACTGGCACCGCACCACCAAGTCCACCTATGAGGTGCAGAACATCGAGGAGGCCACCGTGCTGGCCGCCCGCGGGCACCTGGCCGCCAGGGCCGCCTTCCTCGCCGGGGGCAGCGAGCTGGAGATCCACCACGCCTACGTGCAGGCCGTGGGCATCGTGGATCACGAGCTGCCCTACGGGAGCATCGTGGCCCTCAACGAGAAGGGCGCCACCCTGCACTACGAGGGCAAGCGCACCCTGAAGAACGGCGCCGTCATGCTCATCGACGCGGGCGCCCAGGTGCGCGGTTACGCGTCCGACATCACCCGCACCGTGGCCGCGCCCCATTGCGACAGCCGCTTCGCCGCCCTCGTCGACGGCATGGTGAAGCTCGAACTCCAGCTTTGCGAAGCGGTGAAGCCCGGGCTTCCCTACGGCGACCTGCACCACCTGGGCCACCTCGCCATTGCCGCCTTGTTGAAGGACCACGACCTGCTCAAGGCCGCTCCCGAAGAGGCCGTGGAGAAGGGACTGACCCGGCCCTTCTTCCCCCATGGCCTGGGCCATCACCTGGGCATCCAGGTCCACGATGTGGCGGGCAAGCAGGGCGGGCCGGACGGTTCCGTCGCCCCCCCGCCGCCCCAGCACCCCACCCTGCGCACCACCCGCACCATCGACACGGGTCAGGTATTCACGGTGGAGCCAGGCCTCTACTTCATCCCCATGCTGCTTCGCCCATTCCGGGAGAACGAGCACCGCCCCCACTTCAACTGGAAGCTCATCGACGAGCTCTCCCCCTGCGGTGGGATCCGCATCGAGGACAACCTGCTGGTGACTCCCACCGGGCATCGCAACCTCACCCGTCCTCACCTGCCCAACTGAGCCGGGAGCGGCATAGGCCGACCGGTCACCCCAGGAAAAACGGGGTGGCCGGTTCTGCCAGGTTCGGACAACGCCTCCCAACCCCAACCTTTCCCGCTGTTCCGCCTTGTGGACCAGCGCGTCTTCGGGTCTGATGGTGGGGACATTCCCCATCCATCCCCAAACCGGCCTTCAAGGCCGCAGTCCGAGGAGCATCCCTGTGTCCACAAACCCCTTCGACTCCACCCACGACCACCGCATTCCCCGCGAGGAGGCCGCCAGCCTGATCCGGAACTTCCATTCCCGCGCAGAGACAGGGGCCCACCGCGCCACCGCCTTCAACCGCAGCGCCTTCGAGCAGCTCCTCGCCCAGCCCGGGGCGGCAGGCATCCGCATCTACCGTGCCCAGCACGCCGACGGGTCTCCGACGATGGTAATGGTGGCGGTAGACACGGCGGGGCAGGACCTTGCCGGTTCGACCAACCTGTTCATCCAGCGTGGCACCGACTGCCCGCCTTACTGCGCTTCCGTGGCCTGGGCCTAGGCCTTCCCTGAAAAAATGCAACCGTTCACGGTTTTCTTGTGGCTGGGCTGGGGAATCCAATTGATTCGGCCTCTCATCCCTGTTGGGGCCATTCTGGCCAATCGAAAGTCGCCCCGTTATGTGCATCTCCCGTGGATGGATCGGCTCATCATCAGCGTGCTGTTCGATCTCCTGGTGAATTGGACCCTTCTCGGCCTGGCCTTCCGCCACATCCACAACGCCTGGCTCGCCGACCTTGCGCTGGTGCCCCAGACCATGCTGTCCCTGTGGGTGCTTTCCAGCCTTGGGCCTCGGCCGATTCCCGCCTTCATTCTCGCCCCAGGGGCGGTCGCCGGGCTGGGCAGCACCCTTTGGGAAGCGGTTTCGACTGGGTTCAGGGGCAAGTGGCTGGTCGCCATGACTGTTTCCAGCCTCATCGTATTTCCGCTCTGTCTCTGGAAATTGAAAGAGCTGCTCTCCCAGCCAGACGGAGAGCCCGCCTACCGCCAGCCGGCCTTCTGGCTGCTCGGCACATGGGCGCTGGACCATGGGACCATGTTGATCTTCTATCCCTTGGTCGACCCGTTCATGCATCGCCTTTCGCCAGCTTGGATTCTTGTACCCTGGCTTGTGAACTACCTGATTGGCCTGCTCTTGAGCTTCACACTCTCGTGGACATTCCTGTGCCGGAAACCCGTCTCGTCCTGAGCTTCATCCTCGCCACAGCTATCGTCCTGTCACTGGGTGGGCTCGCCCTGTTCAGTGTGGTCCTGGGGAAGAACCGCATCCTCCGTGAGCAGCGCCGGGCCTTGGAGGCGGAGCAGCGGCTGCGCCAGGCCCAAGAATCATTCATGGACAACGCCCACCATGAGCTGCGCACACCCGTGCAAGTGCTGGGGGGCCACCTCCAGATGCTGCGGGACCTGGATCCCTCAGCCCAGCAGGCGGCCATCCTCGGCCAGGCCCAGGCCACCACGGCGCGCCTGGGGCACCTGGTGCAAGGTCTCCTCGATCTCTCCAGCCTGGCCCAAGGCGACCTGGTCATCCGTCCCAACCTGGCGGACCTGGGTGCGCACCTGATCCTCCTCGCAGAGGCTTTCCGGCTTCGCGCCCAAGCCAAGGGCCTGGAGATGCACCTGGATTTGGAGTCCCTGCCCCACCCGCTGGTCTGTGACGCAGCCCGCCTCTCCCAGGCCCTGGAAGCCCTCCTGGACAACGCCCTGGGGTTCACCGAGCGGGGCGCCATCGGCTTCCGCATGACGGCCCGGCCGCAAGGCCGGACCTGGCACCTTCGCTTCGAGATCGAGGATCAGGGCCCTGGCCTGCCCCCGGACTGGCCGCGCCTGCTGCACCCCTTCGAGCAGGAGGAGCAGAGTCTCCGCCGGCGCCGGGGCGGCCTCGGCATCGGCCTTCCCCTGGCCGCAGGGATGATCGAGTTGATGGGCGGCCAGATGGGTCTGGAGCCCCTGGCCACCGGCACCTTGGCCTGGGTGGAACTGCAGCTGGAAGAGGCCGAAGGTTAAAAAGAGCCTCGCTTCGCGATATATATAGGGGATCCACCGGAGCCCCCATGCCCGTCCGCACCTTCCTGGCCTGCCTGATCTTTGTCCCCTCCCTGCTGGGCCAGGACACCGGCCGGCTCACGCTTGAGTCCATCGCCCACCCCACGAAGCGGGTGGCCTATGCGGGCATGCCCACCACCCGGCTGGACTGGCTGCCGGACGGTGCCCTGGTGCAGACCCGGCGGGAGGGCGACCAGGTGGCCCTCCTCCGCGTGGATCCCGCCACAGGAGAATCCAAGCCGCTGTTCGAGGCCCCCCGCCTCCACGCCGCGCTGGTTGCGGCCGGGGCCACCGAGGCCACAGCCAGAGCCGCCCTGGGCCGCGGGGGCTTCACCTGGAACCGGGACCACAGCGCCTTCCTGCTGGATGTGGCCGGAGACCTCTTCCTGGTGGACGTGAAGGCTGCCACCACCAGGCGTCTCACAAGCGGGAAGCCGGATGAACCCACCTTCAGCCCCGACGGTACGCAGGTCGCCTACCTCCGCGGCAATGACCTCTACCGGGTCGAAGTGGCGACCGGCAAGGAGACCCGGCTCACCACCGGCGGCGGCGACACCGTGTTCAACGGCCGCCTGGACTGGGTCTACCAGGAGGAGGTCTACGGCCGCGGCAGCTTCCGCGCCTTCTGGTGGGCGCCGGATTCCAGGCGTCTGGCCTTCCTCAGCCTGGACGAGACCAAGGTGCCGGTCTACACGCTCATGGACGACCGCTCCCAACCCCAGCAGGTCCACCCGGCCCGCTATCCCAAAGCCGGAGATCCCAACCCCACCGCCCGCCTGGGCGTGGTGGATCTCACCGGAACCACCGCCTGGATGGACGAACCCTACCGCGGCCAGGAAACCCTCATCGTGCAGGTCGGCTGGGATCCCCAAGGCCACCTCCTGGCCATCCATCAGGATCGCGTCCAGAGCTGGCTGGACCTGCGCCGCTACGAAACCACCACCTCCAGGCTGCTCATCCGCGAGAACGGCCGGGCCTGGCAGGAGCGGCTGCCCCTGCCCCACTTCCTGCCGGACGGCGGCTTCCTCTGGGAATCGGGACGTACCGGACACCACCACGTCTACCACTACGGGAAGGAAGGCCATCTGATCGGCGCCGTCACAGCCGGGGACTGGGACGTGAAGCAGGTGCATGGCGTGGACACCACCGGCCGGACACTCTTCTTCGACGCCACGGAGCGCAGCCCCATCGGCCAGGATGCCTACCGCACCGGCCTTGATGGCAAGGGCCTCACGCGGCTGACGGACCGGCCCGGCACCCACCGCGTGCGCTTCAACGCCACCTTCAGCGCCTTCCTCGATACCTGGAGCGACATCCAGACGCCGCCCCAGCAGGCCCTGCACGATGGCGCCGGAAAGCTCATCCGCATCATCGACGCCAATCCCAGCGGCAAGCTGAAGGACCTGAAGCTCGGCAAGGTGAGCTTCCAGCAGGTGAAGACCCGCGACGGCTTCCCCATGGAAAGCCTGCTGGTGCTGCCCGTGGATTTCGATCCGGCGAAGAAATACCCCGTGTTCCAGTACATCTACGGCGGGCCCGCCTCTCCCGTGGTGCGGAACGCCTGGAGCCGGGACATGCTCTGGTTCCAGTTCCTGGCCCAGCAGGGCATCGCCACCTGGATCTGCGACAACCGCAGCGCCTCGGGCAAGGGCCTGGCCAGTGCCTACGGCGTCCACCGCAACCTGGGGGCCCAGGAGCTCCAGGACCTGCTCGATGGCCATGCCTGGCTGAAACAGCAAGGCTGGGCGGACATGGACCGCCTCTGCCTGGACGGCTGGAGCTACGGCGGGTTCATGACCACCTACGCCCTCACCCACAGCAAAGCCTGGAAGCTGGGCATCGCCGGGGCGCCCGTGGTGGACTGGAGCCTCTACGACAGCATCTACACCGAACGCTACATGGGCCTCCCAGCGGGCAACAAGGCCGGCTACGAAACCAGTTCCGTGCTGAAGGCAGCGGGGAACCTGTCCGGCAAGCTGCTGCTGCTGCACGGCACCCTGGACGACAACGTGCATCCCCAGAACAGCGTCATGCTCATCGACGCCCTCCAGAAGGCGGGTTTCCCGGTCCAGATCGTGCTGCTGCCGGGCTCCGACCACAGCCCCCGCGCGCCCCAGCACAACTGGGCGCGCTACCAGGCCATGTGGGACTTCCTCTCGAAGAACCTCTGAGAGTCAGTCCCGCGCTTTGTGCGGGGCCACGAAGCGGTCGTAGAGGAGCATGAGCACCGTCGACACGCCGCCGATGGCTGCGAGAACGAACCACATCATGCCGGGCCGGTGGGACTGCTTCAGGAAGGTCTCCACCAGGAAACCGCTGAGGTAGCCCGCCACCAGGGCGCCGATGGCCACCGGCAGGAAGGCGAAGCCCATGTAGGTGCCGACCTGGTCCTTGGGGGCCAGATCCGCCACGTACTCATAGAACCGGGGCGCCTGCATGGCCTCGCCCACGGCGAAGATCATGATGCCGGCGATGGTGGCGCCCAGGGTGGGAATGGCGCCGATGAGGCACCAGCCGAGGCTGGCCATGGCGAAGCCCGAGGACATGGCCAGGATGGGGCGGACCTTCTTCATCATCGCCGTCACGGGCACCGTGAGCAGGATGATGGCCCAGGAATCCACCGTCTCGATGAGTTCGAAGCGCGAGTAGTGCAGCACGTCCCGCACGTAGAAGGGCAGCCCGTAGAAGATCTGCCAGAACATGATCCAGAAGCCCGAGAAGATCACCAGGAAGCTCATGAACCGGAAGTCTGCGAAGACCAGGCCCATGTCCCGGATGACCTGGGGGATCGTCCGCCTGGACTCGAGGGCCTGGCCTCCTTCCGGCTCCTTGAAGAAGACGAGCGTGCCCAGGAGGTTCAGCACCGAGACCGCCGCCGACATCACCAGGACGTACTCGATGCCCAGGCCTTCCCGCACCTGCAGACCCAGGACCGGTCCCATGGCGCCGCCCAGGTTCACCAGGGTGTAGTAGATGGAATAGCCGAGGGACTTCGAGTCCGGGGTGGTGGTCCGGGCCACGGTCCCCACCACGCAGGGCTTGATGAGCGACCCGCCGATGGCCGTCAGCAGGAGCGCCCCGATGATGTAGGGCGTGGTCCCCACGGACCCCACGAAGGCCCGGCCCATGGGCAGGCCCGCGAGGCCGATGGCGAAATACCCGAGGCTGAAGATGGAGAAGCAGGTGATGAGGCTGCGCCGGAACCCATAGCGGTCCACCAGGGGCCCGGCCAGCGTGGGCAGGAAGAAGACCGCGAAACCGTAAAGGCCCACCAGGGTGCTGCCCATCCGGCCCAATCCAACCTTCTCGACCAGGTAGACGGCCAAGACCGCCTTGGACCCGTAAAAGGCCAGGCGCTCAAAGAGTTCCAGGGTATTCGCGACCCAGAAGGCCCGGGCGAATCCGGTGCGCAGTGCCTGGAGCCGATCGTTGAAAGGCAAGGTTCCTCCGGGAATGGATGACGCTTTTGATCTTCCCGGGGATCCGCGCAGGCGGTCAACCGGATCCGTGGCGAGCGGGGGCTGGCGCCATCGCCAGCCCCGCCTCGTGCCTACTTCGTTGGCGCCTTGGCGAACTCCACCACAGCCCGGAGCATGTCGCCCACGGACATGATGCCGACCAGGTCGCCCTTGGCATCCACCACGCACAGGCCATAGAGTTTGTGGTCGAGGATGGCCTGGGCCGCGGCGGAGAGATCCGTGTCCGGCGTCACCGTGCGCGGCTTGGGATTCATGACCTCCTTCACGGCGGTCTTGGACAGCAGGTAGTGCACTTCCCAGGTATCCAGCGAAGTGGCCTTCCCCGGGGTGTAGTCCTTGATCATGCGCTCGGTGATGAGGCCGGTGAACCGGCCCTTGGCCATGACGGGAAGGCGGCGGATGCCCTTCTCTTTCATGAGGTGGATGGCCTCGATGATCGAAGCATCCTGATCGATGGTGATGGGATTCTTGGTCATCCACTTTTCTACGGTGGTCATCGGGATCTCCTCACATGCCCAGGAAGGCTTTCTTGATGTGGTCGTTGTTGAGCAGTTCCTCGCCTCGGCCCGTCAACACCACCCGGCCCGTCTCCATGACGTAGGCGCGGTGGGCGATGCGAAGGGACTGGTAGACGTTCTGTTCCACCAGAAGGATGGTAACGCCCTGCTTGTTGATGCCGGTGATGATGTCGAAAATGTTCTTCACCAGCAGGGGTGACAGGCCCAGGGAGGGCTCGTCCAGCAGGAGCACCTTGGGATTGGCCATGAGGCCCCGGGCGATGGCCAGCATCTGCTGCTCGCCGCCGGACATGGTGCCGCCCAGTTGCTTTTCCCGTTCCTTGAGGCGCGGGAACAGCTCGAACACCCAGTCGATGTTCTTCTGGCGGTCCGCCCGGGTGGCCTTGACGTAGGACCCCATGCGGAGGTTCTCCATCACGGTCATCTCGGCGAAAATGCGGCGCCCTTCCGGAACCTGGACCAGCCCCGCTTCAACCACATGGTGCGGCTGCATCTTACGAAGGTCCTTGCCCTGGAAGGTGATGGTCCCGGAAGTGGGCTTCACAAGCCGGGAGATGTTCTTGAGCGTGGTGGACTTCCCGGCGCCATTGGCGCCGACCACGGTGACGATTTCGCCCTCGTGCACTTCCAGATCCACATCCCACAGGACCTTCAGATCGTCGTATGCGAAGTTGAGCTTTTCGATCTTAAGCATGGCTCTCACCCAGGTAGGCGCTGATCACATCGGGGTTGTTCACGACCTCCTGCGGTGTGCCCTCCGTGAGTTTCTCCCCGGAGGTGAGCACGACGATGCGATCGGAGATGCGCATGATGGCCTTCATGTCGTGCTCGATGACCATCTGCGTGAGGCCTCGCTGTTTGATGTCGAGGATCAGCTGGATGATCTCCTCGCTTTCAGCGGGGTTGAGTCCCCCCATGACCTCGTCCAGCAGCAGCAGCTTGGGCTGGGTGGCCAGGGCCCGGGCCACCTCCAGCTTCTTGCGTTCGCCGATGGGCAGGCCGCCGGCCAGGAAGTCCGTCCGGTGTTCCATGCGGACCACCTTGAGCTGCTCCATGGCCATCTCACGGGCGATTTTCAGCGAAGAGGTGCGCGCCAGGGCGCCCACCATCACGTTGTCCACCACCGAGAGCTTGGCCAGGGGCCGCACCTTCTGCCAGGTCCGCACCATGCCCAGCATGCAGACCTTGTCAGGATCCAGGCCGTTCATGCGCCGGCCATCGAAGATGACCTCGCCCTTGGACGGAGGGTAGTAGCCGGTGATGCAGTTGAAGAGGGTGGTCTTCCCCGCGCCGTTGGGTCCGATGAGGCCCATGATCGTGCCCTCCTCCACAGAGAAGGACACATCGGAGTTGGCCGCGAGGCCGCCGAAGAACTTGCTGACGTTCTTGATTTCCAGGATGGCCATCAGACCGCCTCCCGATGCCGGCGCGCGGCCATCTTCTTGACGAAGCCCATGAGCCCGTCCGGCATGAAGAGAATCACCAGCACCACGAGGATGCCGTAGAGCAGGACGTGGGCGTGGGAGAGGTTCTCCTTGAGGAAGAGCCCGATCCTCGAATCCGCGCTCACCAGGCCGATCTTCACCAGGCCCTCGGTGATCATGTTGCTGCGCAGCGCCTCGGAGAGTGGCACCAGCACCAGGGAGCCGAGCATGGGCCCCCAGAGGGTCCCCATGCCCCCGATGATGCAGATCAGCATGATCTGGACGGAGACATCCAGGCCGAGCACCGTGGGGGGGTCGACGAATCCGACGTAGATGCCATAGAAACTGCCGGCCAGGGAGGTCAGCACCGCCGAGATCACCAGGCCGATGTTCTTGTAGAGCGCGATGTGGATGCCGAGGGAGTGCGCCGCGTCCTGATCCTCGCGGATGGCCTGGAAGTAGTAGCCGAGCTTGGAGTGCTGGACCCAGTACGTGATGGCGATGGTGAGCAGGCCCAGGAACAGGCCGATGTAGTAGAAGGGCACCTTGGTGCTGAAATCCGTCACCAGCCGCTCGCCGATCTTGAAGGCGGGAATCTCGGTGGCGAGGATGCCCTCGGCGCCATTGGTGAGGGTCGTCAGGTTGATGGCGGAAAGCCGCATGATCTCGGCCACGGCAATGGAGGCCAGCACAAAGTAAGGGCCGCGCAGCCGGAAGCAGATGCTCCCGATCACCAGGGCGACGACCACGACAGCCGCCACGCCCGCCCAGACGCCCACCCAGGGGACGACCTGTTTGGCGTGCATGAGCATCATGGTGGTGTAGGCGCCCACGCCGAAGTAGGCCGCATGGCCCACGGAATGCTGGCCGGCGTAGCCACCGAGGATGTTCCAGCTCTGCCCCTGGGAGACGCTGAGGAAGAGCAGGATCATCATGTGCAGCGCGTAGGGGCTGTCCACGTACCTGGGAAGCAGCAGCAGGAAGGCCAGGGAGGCGAGGCCCAAAAGGGCCTTGAGGGTGGTTTTGTTCATGGTCATCCTCCTCAGGTCCGCGACTTGCCCATCAGGCCCGAAGGCTTGAAGAGGAGTACGAGCAGGAAAAGCACGAAAACCACGACATCCTTCCAGCCGGATGAGATGTAGACCGCGCTCATGGATTCAGTGATGCCGATGAGAATGCCGCCCAGGGTGGCGCCCACCACACTGCCCATGCCGCCGAGCACCGTGATGACGAAGGCCTTGAGGGTGAAGGTGGCACCCACCTGCGGGAAGATGTAGTAGGTCGGGGAGATCAGCGCGCCGGCCGTGCCCGCCAGGGCCGCCCCGAGCCCGAAGGCGATGATGGACATGCGGCTGACGTTGATGCCCATCAGCTGCGCCGCATCACGATCCTGGGCTGTGGCCCGGATGGCCTGGCCCGTGTCCGTCTTCAACAGGAACCAGTACAGCGCAGCCGTGATGGCGGCCGTGATGAGGAACGAGATCAGCAGCGGCGTGGAGACCGATACCCCACCGCCCACCTGGATGGTGGACGAGGAGTACGAAGTGGTGAGGATCTTGTAGTCCGAGGTGAAGATCAGCATCACCGTGTTGCTCATGACGAGGCCCAACCCGATGGTCAGCAGGATCTGGTTCTGGGCGACCGCGTTGAGCACGCGATTGATGAACGTCTTCTGGAGGAAACCGCCGAAGAGGAACATCAGCGGGAAGCTGATGAGCACGGACACGAAGGGGTCGATGCCCATCAGCGTGAACAGCAGGTAGGTGAGGTACATCCCGACCATCATGATGTCGCCGTGGGCGAAGTTGATGACCCGCATCACGCCGAAGATGAGGGTGAGGCCGATGCCGATGAGCGCGTACACGCCACCGATGAGGATGCCGCTGATGAGAGATTGAAGGAACACGGCCATAGGCGGGCGGAACTCCAGAAGGGGGTGAAAAGGGGGCGCCCTGAGGCGCCCCGATCAAGGAAGGGTCACTTCCACTTGGGGAAGGGGTACACCGCCTTCTTAGTGGCAAACTGGACCGGCAGCACTGTTTCGTAGTTCCCGGAGAGGATCTGCTGGACGAGCATCTGGTGGTTGTTCTGGTTGGTGAAGCCGTCGTAATCGGCGAACTTGACCTCGCCCATGATGCCGTTCCACTTGCCCGCCTTCAGGGCATCGCGGGTCTTGGCGCGGTCGCCGCCGGCGCTCTTGGCCGTCTCCGCCATGATGATCATCGAGGCGTAAGCGCAGGCCGCGTGGTAGGTGGGTTCCTTGCCGAACTTGGTCTTGTAGCGCGCGCCGAAGTCCTTGGCGCCGGGCCAGCTCACGTCATCAGTCCACTGGGTGCAGGAGATGACGCTTTCAGAGATGGCGCGCTCCTTGGCGAAGTCCACGGTAGTGAAGCCCGCGCCCGCGCCCAGGAAGGCCTGGGGCTGGAGCCCCACTTCCTTCGACTGCCGCATCAACAGGATGGCGTCAGCCACGTAGGACACCATGAACACAAGGTCCGGATTCTTCGACTTCACCTTGGCCAGGGTGGAACGGTAGTCCGCAGCGCCCTTGGGGTAGGGTTCGTCGGCCACCACCTGGATGCCCTTCTTGGCCACATACTCCTTGGCGGTCTTGGTGGTGGAGGTGCCGAAGTCGGTGTTCTCGTAGATGAAGGCGATGGACTTCGGCTTGCCCAGGGAGGCCGCCGCATCGATGAGGCTGGAGGCGTACTTGTCTGCCGGGGCATTCATGCGGAAGACGTACTTGAGGCCCTGCCGGGTGATCTCTTCTTTGGCGGCGGCGGGGATCAGCAGGGGCACGCGGTACTTTTCCGCCAACTTGGCCACAGCATTGGAGCAGGCCGAGGTATAGGGTCCCACCACGCCCGCGACGTTATCGCGGGTGGCCAGCTTCTCCATGGCGCTCATGGAAATCTGGGGTTTGCCTGTGTCGTCTTCCCACACCAGCTGCAGATTGATGCCCTTCTTCTTGAGATCCTCCTCAGCCAGCTTGATGCCGTTGCTGATGTTCTCACCGATGGGGGCCTCGGGGCCGCTCATGGAGTTGATGACGCCGATCTTCTGCGCCATGAGGTTCGGAGAGAGGGCAAGCGCAACGCCCAGGGCCAAGATGTGCTTTCGCATGGCAGCTCCAGTGCAAAAGAGATGTGGGTGGATGGTATGGGAAAGTCTACACGCATCTGCCCTCAAAAAAGCCACGGAACTCGTGGGCTGTGACCCAGGAGTTCCGTGGCTTTGGTACTGGAAATGATCAGCTGCGAGAGCCGGATCAGTAGGACAGCATGACGGAGGCGACTAGGCTGTTTCCGCCCTGCTCGCCGGTCTGTCCCGCGCGGGGAGTCAGGAAGTTGTCGCTGCGCTTGACGAAGTCCAGCTTCAGCTTGCCCGCCGACTGCTTGGTGGGGATGAACACGTAGTTGTAGCCCACGGTGATTTCCGTGTACTTCGGGCTGTAATCGGCGGTGGCCGTCTGGTAGGGATTGGTCGCGGTGTACCACTTGTCACCGGAGTTGTAGTTCAGCATGTCGTAGCGACCGGTGATCCAGTGGTTGCCCATCTTGTAGGCGCCGTCCACGACGAAGCCAGCGAACTTCTGGTCCAGGTGCTCACGAACAGGAGCGGCAGCCGTGGCGAAGAGGGAAGCGTAGCGGCGGCCCAGCAGGCCCGTGGCGTACTCGGCGCTGGCCTGCCAGGTGTCGTTCTTGAAGGCGTAGTACGCGCCCTGGAGGGTGGTCTTGTCCTTGTTGTCCTTGATCTGGGCGACAGAAGGGGCACCCACGGTCCAGGTGGCGGGAATCGTCGCGCCGTACGTGGCCGTGGAGTCCTTCAGGCCGGTCACGCCTTCGCGGTAGTAGAAGCCGAACTTGTGGGCGGAACCGTAGCCACCCTCGAAGCGGAAGGTGTAATCCTTCTGGGCGTTGCCGGAGCCGGCCAGCGTGTTCTCGTTGTTCTTGCCGCCGCTGCCGTCATCCGTGGTGCCGTTGGAGATGGCGACATTCAGCTTGCCCTGGAAGCCCTTGGCATCGCCATAGGCGTAGCTGGCCCAGATGCCGCGGTCGCGGGCATCACCGAACTTGCGGTTGATCTGGTTGCGCTCGAAGAAGAGGATCTCGCGCGCGGCGACCATGGTGGCTTCGTAGGTGGTCGGCATCTTGAACTGGCCGGCCTTCAGGGCGAAGCCCTTCACGGGGGCCCAGGTCATGACGAAGTCCTGCAGGACCGCATTGGGCACGGCCGCGGTGTTGCTGTTGTTGGGGTCGAACATCAGGTTCCAGCTGATCGTGTCCGTGACGGTCCCGCTCATGTAGATCTCGGCGCGCTTCACAGCGAAACCGTTCTCCTGGAAGCGGGAATCCAGGCCGTAGTACTTGGAGGTGTTCCCTGCCCCGGGGGCGGCAGTCGTGTTGAGGCGCAGGTTGTTATCCAACATCTGGGTGGCCCAGAACTCCATCAGGAGGCCATCGATCTTGGCGGTGGGGGCCTGGGCCTGGGCGAACCCGGCGGTGAGCAGCGCGGCGACGCCCGCGAGGCGAGAAATCTTCATGAGTGTTCTCCTATTTGGGGAGGGTTGGGGGGATTGAGAAGCGTGGAGGGCGAGTGCAACGGCAGCGCAGGAGGTGAATTCAGGTCAGACCACCAGATGTCTGAGACATCAGGCACGGGGATCTGAGGGGGGATCAAACGAGTTCAAGCTAAACGGGGGATCACTTCGCGTCTATCAAAAACGACTGAAAGGTTCCTGTGGTTGTGATGCAGGGCACAAAGGTGTGCTGACATTGCCTATGCCGCGCCTGTGCTTCCCCGCTCTGCGGGAAGGGGGAACCCGACCCCTGGGGACAGGTTCCCAGCAGCCTGTGACGGAGCGGCGACAATCCGGGCCCAGATCTGTACCGGGATCGTGAATTAGCGCCAGGCCCGCTGCATCACGTTTTACGCGTGAGGCCACCTCTGGAAACGGGCCGTTATTTGACCACTCACCTGAACCATTCCTGGCGTGATGGCTGATGCAAACCAAGGTGACGGTGGGTCCGGAGGATGGCCTTCCACTGATTTGGATGGTCTCACTGGTATGCAATCTTCAAGCCCACGCGGGAACCTATGCATCAGAGAGCGACGCACCCCCTTGCGGGGCAACACCCCACGGCCGCCCACCCGGGTGATGAACACATGGCCATGGACCGTCAGGAGGCCAAAAAAAAGGGGCCGAAGCCCCTTTCTCTGGAAATCCAGCTTGGCCTACTTCTTCTTGGCGCCCTTGGCGGCGGGTTTCGCGGCCTTCGCCTTGGGCTTCGCGGTCTTGGAGGCCTTGAAGCTCATGGACTTCGAAGCCGCGATCTTGATGGGCTCGCCCGTCTGGGGATTGCGGCCCGTGCGCGCCTTCCGGCTCTTCTGGGTGAAGGTCCCGAAGCCGACGAAAGTGACCTTGCCACCCTTGTTCACGTGGGCGGCGATGGTCTCGAGGGCGCAGTTGATCGCCGTGGCGGCGGCAACCTTGGTGATGTCGGCGGCCTTGGCGACCACATCGACGATTTCAGCCTTGGAAAGGTTCTCGGCCAAGTGAGGCCTCCTCTGTGTGAAGCGCCGTGGGCGCTGGTTGATGATCTGCGCAGCGCGAGCGCCGTGCCGCATGGATATTGCCTCATTTTCAGATTCGTTCAAGCATTCAGAATTCGGCCTGTTCATTCGGCCAGGCCTATTTCCCCTCGAGGATGGCCGTTGCCTGATGGCTCCGGAGGCCCAGGACAGCGGCGGCCATGGCCACGGTCCACCCGGCCTCCACGGCGCTGGAAAGGAAGTTCCAGCGGGCTGACTGGAGGCTCGCAGCGGTGTGCCCATCTCCCTGCCCGTCCTCTGCCAGCAGGGCCTTGAACAGCATCCGTTCAAGCACCGGGCCCATCACCGGGACGGCCTCTGCCTTGGCTTCCCGCCCGGCGTTCAAGGGACGGACGATCCCGTCCTCCTGGAGGATCAGCCCCCGGCGTTGCAGCTTCAGGAGCCTCCCGTAGAGCCGCCTGGCCAAGCGTCCCTTGGCCCCCCGGCTGGATCGCGCGGAGACCAGGAGGGCCGCAAAGTGGTCCAGCAGGGCACGGCGGACCACGCCTTCGGGGTAGACCTCCGTGAGGACCTGATGGATCCATGCCCCGCTGAGCCTCCCGACGGCCATATCCACCTCTCACGGCATTGTCCTCCCCCTCACCGAGAACCTTCACCTCCCACTGGGGGCACCACCATCGCCGCAGGGCCAATCCACCATGCGGATCGAATCCAAGTGTTGATATCCTGGGACCCGCAATGGAATCCACAGCCCCCGATACACGCACGTCCCTGCTCCAGGCCGCCCTGGTGTGCTTTGCCGATCACGGATTCGACGGCACGAGCATGCGGATGATCGCGGACAAGGCGGGCCGCCCTCTTTCGCTCCTGTCCCATTACTTCGGGAACAAGGAAGGGCTGTACGTGGAGGTTTTCAGCCTATTGCTGGAAAAAAGCAGACAGAGAAGGAATGACCTCATTCCTGAGGGTGGCTACACACCAAGGGATGCCAAGGAGGCCGTCCGCCTTCTGCGGGAACAGATCCACTCCCTCTATTTTGAAGTGGCCATGGATTCTTCCCACCAGGATTCGATCCGGGAATTGGGATCCCGGCTCTGGCTCCGGGAGATCCGTTCACCTCGTCCGAGCCTGTCCCCCCTGCTGCTGCATCACATGGCGCCCATGACGGAAACCATCAAGAAATGCATCCGGACCTTGCGGCCCGACCTCGGGGAGGCCGAGGTGGTGTTTCTGGGGATCTCCATTCTCGGGCAAGTGGTCGGACACGGCCTGATGTTCGGCCTGAACCAGGTGGTCTGGGGGAGGGCTGAAATGCCCGGAAACCCGTTCCAGGCCTCCGAGTGGCTGGTGGACCTCTGTCTCCATGGATTGACCGGGGCGCCGCCACCAGCGTAGCGATGGCCAGCCCTCCTCCTGAATCCGGGGCCATCGCTGAATCCGTGTCCAGCGTGTCCTTGCTCCCCCGGGGGTGAAAACGGGTCGGAGGATGATCGGATACCCCCCCCAAAAAAAAGGATTAATCGGTCCATTGACCAATTATCATTATTTAATTTAATGTGATTTTAAAAAGAAAAATATAATTATAAAAATAAATATAAAAAATATTGACCCAATCGATCAATCGATTAATCATCCGTATTGGTCGATCGACCAATACGGGATTCCGTCATGACCCCGCCCTCCACAACGCACGACACACGCGATTCCTTGATCGAGGCGGCCCTGGCCTGCTTCGCCAAACACGGCTATGACGCCACCTCCATCCGCCTGGTGTCGTCCATGGCCGGGAAGAACTCATCTCTCATCGCCTACTACTTCAAGAGCAAGGAAGGGCTGTACCGGGAGGTCTTCCGCTACCTGATGGCCCACTTCGCAGCCAAGACAGTCGAGGAGAGCACCCTGGACTCGAACCAGCTCCCGGGTGATCCCAAGGATGGGCGGGTGCGGCTCCGCACCCACATCCGCAGGATCCTCCGCGAAGTGGACGCCCACTTCGACGCTTCGGATCCCCTGCGGGAACCGGCCTCGCGGCTGTGGATGAGCGAGTTCCAATCCCCCAGGCACGAGGTCAAGGACCTCCTGCAGGCGCACATGGAGCCTTTCGTGCGCGAAACCCGCGCCTGCCTCCAGGCCATCCGCCCCGACTTATCCCCTGAGGAGGCCGACTTCTGGGGGATCACCCTTCACGGCAGCTGCATCCACCACGCGCTGATGAGCGAAATCAACTGTCTGGCCTGGACTTCGGCCGACCCTTCGCTGCCCCTCGACACCATGGCGGATCGCCTGGTTGATTTCACTTACCACGGTCTTAAACAGTGCTGATACTGACGGTCCCAAGTCGTCATTCCCATGCGATGCGACCAGATTTTTCTCAGGCCCCTTCTTGGAGTACTCCCATGCAGACCCCCTATCGAGGCGGAATGATCCTCATCGCCGGCGCCCTGATGGCAGGGACATTGACCATCGGTTGCGGCAAGAAGGAACAGGCCAAGGCCACCCCTGAAGTGGCGGTGGTGACCCTGCAACCCGAGCGGGTGGCCATCACCTCCGAGCTGCCCGGACGCACCTCCGCCTTCCTCATGGCCGAGGTCCATCCCCAGGTGAACGGCATCGTCCAGCAGCGGCTCTTCACGGAGGGGAGCGACGTGAAGCAGGGCGAGGTCCTCTACCAGATCGATCCCAGGCCCTACCAGGCTGCCTACGATACGGCCGCCGCCGCCCTGGCCCGGGCCGAGGCCAACCTCCCCGCCATCCGGAAGCGGGCCGAGCGGTTCAAGGAGCTGCTCGCCGTCAACGCCGTGGGCCAGCAGGACTACGAGGACGCCTCCGCCGCGGCAAAGCAGGCCGAGGCCGAAGTCCAGGCCCTGAAGGCCGGGGCCGAATCCGCGCGCATCAACCTCGGCTACACCCGCATCACGGCGCCGATCTCAGGACGCATCGGCAAGTCCAACGTGACCCCGGGCGCTCTGGCGGCGGCCTACCAGGGCATGGCCTTCACCACGATCCAGCAGCTGGACCAGGTCTACGTGGATTCGCCGCAGTCCAGCGCCATCCTGCTGGGGATCCAGCGGAACCTGGCCACGAACCGGATCAAGGGCAGCGCCGACCAGGCCAAGGTGAAGCTCCTCCTGGAAGACGGCACCCCCTATCCCCTGCAGGGCATCCTGAAGTTCTCCGACGTCACCGTGGATCCGAGCACGGGCTCGCAGATCCTCCGCATGGTGTTCCCGAACCCGCGGCACATCCTGCTCCCGGGCATGTACGTCCGGGCCATCGTCGAGGAGGGCGTGGCCGAGCAGGCCATCCTCGTGCCGCAGCAGGGCGTCACCCGCGACCCCAAGGGCAACGCCATCGCCATGGTCGTGGACGGCTCCGACAAGGTGGAGCAGCGGACGCTCAAGGTGGACCGCGCCATCGGCCCGAAGTGGCTGGTCCTCGAGGGCCTCCACGCCGGAGACCGCGTGATCCTGGAAGGTCTCCAGAAAGTCCGGCCCGGCGTGGCCGTGAAGGTCGTGCCCTTCGGGGCGAAGCCCGCCCCCGCGGCCGCGAAGTAGGCAGAGGAGCCGCCCCATGGTCAATTTCTTCATCGATCGGCCCATCTTCGCCTGGGTGGTCGCCATCGTCATGATGCTGGCCGGCCTCCTGGCCATCAAGACGCTGCCCATCTCCCAGTATCCTCCGGTCGCCCCGCCCTCCATCTCCGTGGACGCCTTCTACCCGGGCGCCTCCGCGAAGACCGTGGAGAACACCGTCACCCAGATCATCGAGCAGAAGATGACGGGCCTGGACCGCCTGCTCTACATGTCCGCCTCCAGCGACTCCGCCGGCCACGGCAGCGTCACGCTCACCTTCCAGCCCGGCACCGATCCCGATGCCGCCTGGGCCAAGGTCCAGAACAAGCTGGAGCTGGCCAAGCCCCTGATGCCCCAGGTCGTGCAGCAGATGGGCATCGCGGTCACGAAGTCCACGAAGAACATCTTCATGATCCTGTCCATCACCTCGACGGACGGCAGCATGAACGCCGAGGATCTGCGCGACTACCTGGCCTCGAGCGTGGAGAACGTCATCAGCCGCGTGGAGGGCGTCGGCGAGGTCCTGTCCTTCGGCACCCAATACGCCATGCGGATCTGGCTCAACCCCGACAAGATGGTGGGCTACCGCATCACCCCCGACGACATCCGCCAGGCGGTGCGGGCGTACAACGCCCAGATCTCCGCCGGCCAGGCGGGCGGCCTCCCGGCCGTCAAGGGCCAGCGGCTGAACGTGACCGTGAACGTGCAGGAGCTCCTGCAGACGCCCGAGCAGTTCGGGGCCATCCCCCTGCGCATCAACCCGGACGGCTCGACCATCCGCCTGCGGGACGTGGCCCGCACCGAGCTCGGAACGGAGTCCTACGAAAGCGACACGAAGCTCAACGGGCAGCCGGCCGCCGGCATGCTCATCCGCCTGGCCTCGGGCGCGAACGCCCTCGACACCTCCAAGCTCGTGAAGGGCAAGCTCAATGAGCTCGCCCCCTATTTCCCGCCGGGGGTCAGAGTCGACTATCCCTATGAAACGACCCCCTTCGTGTCCGTGGCCATCGACGAGGTGGTGAAGACCCTCATCGAGGCCGTGGTCCTCGTCTTCCTGGTCATGCTCCTCTTCCTGGGGAACTTCCGCGCCACCCTGATCCCGACCATCGCCGTCCCGGTGGTGCTCCTGGGCACCTTCGCGATCCTCCAGTACGTGGGCATGTCCATCAACATGCTCACCATGTTCGCCATGGTGCTGGCCATCGGCCTCCTGGTGGACGACGCCATCGTCGTGGTCGAGAACGTCGAGCGAATCATGCACGAGGAGGGCCTGTCGCCCCTGGAGGCCACCCGGAAGTCCATGGGCCAGATCACCAGCGCCCTGGTGGGCATCGGCCTGGTGCTGTCCGCCGTGTTCGGCCCCATGGCCTTCTTCGGCGGGTCCACCGGCATCATCTTCCGGCAGTTCTCCTTCACCCTCATCACCGCCATGATGCTGTCCGTGGTGGTGGCCCTGGTCCTCACGCCCTCCCTCTGCGTCACCTTCCTGAAGCCCGTCGAGAAGGGCCACGAGGCTGCCGAGAAGGGGTGGGCGGTCACGCGCCCCTTCTTCCTGTGGTTCGACCGGGCCTACTACAAGCTCAACCACGTCTTCGTGGGCCAGCTGGAACGGGTCCTCTCCAAGTGGGGCCGCTACGCCGTCATCTACGGCCTGATCGTGGTCGGCATGGGGGTGCTGTTCATGCGGCTGCCCACCGCCTTCCTGCCCGAGGAGGACCAGGGCATCATCATGACCCTCGTCCAGCTCCCCGCCGGATCCACCATGGAGCAGACCCAGAAGGTCATGTCGGAAGTGCAGCACTACTTCCAGGACGATGAGAAGGACGCGGTGGCCTCCTGCCTGACGGTGGGCGGGTTCAGCGTGGCCGGACGCGGCCAGAACAACGGCATGGCCTTCGTCAAGCTCAAGGACTGGCACCTCCGGGACCGCTCCGAGCTGAAGGCCGAGGCCGTCATCCGCCGGGCCATGCGCACCTTCTCCGCGCGCCGGGATGCCATGGTCTTCGCCGTGGCCCCACCCGCCATCCTGGAGCTCGGCAACGCGACGGGCTTCGACTTCCAGCTGCAGGACCGCGCCGGCGTGGGCCACGCCAAGCTCATGGAGGCCCGCAACCAGCTGCTGGGCCTGGCGGCCCAGAACGCCAACCTCAAGGCCGTGCGCCCCAACGGCCTGGATGACCAGCCCGAGTACAACGTCCGGCTGAACCAGGACCGGGCCGGCGCGCTGGGCGTCCCCCTGCCGGCCATCAGCGACACGCTCGCCAGCGCCTGGGGCGGCTCCTATGTGAACGACTTCATCAACCGCGGCCGGGTCAAGCGCGTCTACATGCAGGCCGACGCGCCCTTCCGCATGCAGCTGGAGGACCTGAACAATCTCTATGTCCGGAACACCGCCGGCGCCATGGTCCCCTTCTCCGCCTTCTCCGCCGGGGAGTGGAGCTACGGCTCTCCCAATCTCCAGCGCTACAACAGCTTCCCTTCCGTGAACATCCAGGGTGAGCCCGCCGCGGGCAAGAGCACCGGCGACGCCATGCTGGCGATGGAGGAACTCTCCAAGAAGCTCCCCGCCGGTATCGGCTTCGAGTGGACGGGGCTCTCCTACCAGGAACGGCAGGCCGGCGCCCAGGCCCCGGCGCTCTACGCCGTATCCATCCTGGTGATCTTCCTCTGCCTGGCGGCCCTCTACGAGAGCTGGACGATCCCCTTCTCGATCCTCCTGGTGCTCCCGGTGGGCGTCTTCGGCGCCGTCCTGGCCACCTGGGGCCGGGGCCTGTCCAGCGATGTCTACTTCCAGATCGGCCTGCTGACCACGCTGGGCCTCACCGCCAAGAACGCCATCCTCATCGTGCAGTTCGCCGAGGAGCAGATGGCCCAGGGCGCCGGCCTCCTCGAAGCGGCCATGGAAGCCTCCCGCCTCCGCCTCCGCCCCATCCTGATGACCTCCCTGGCCTTCACCTTCGGCGTGCTGCCCATGGCCCTCACCCGGGGGGCCGGCGCCGCGGCCCAGAATGCAATCGGCACCGGCGTAGTCGGAGGCATGCTGACGGCGACCTTCATCGCCATCTTCTACATTCCGCTGTCCTTCGTCCTGGTATCCCAGCTGTTCCAGAATAAGCGCCCGGAGCCGGTCCCCACGCCCCATGCCGATGCTCCGGTTTCCGAGGAGGGGCAGCCATGATGCCACTCAAAGCCCTGACCGCCCTTCCCCTCGCCCTGGCCATGGCCGGATGCGTGTCCATGGCCCCGAAGTACCAAGTGCCCGAGCCACCCGTCCCCAAGGCCTGGCCGGAGGGCCCCTCGTACAAGGCCGCGGCCGGCCAGGAGTCCACGCACCCTGCTGCCGACATCGCCTGGCAGGACTTCTATGTGGATGCACGGCTGAGGAAGGTGCTTGACCTTGCCCTCCGCCACAACCGGGATCTCCGGATCGCGGCGCTGAACACCGAGAAGGCGCGCGCCTACTACCGCATCCAGCGGGCCGAGCTGTTCCCCTCGGTCAATGCGGTCGCCTATGGAAGCAAACAGCGGATCCCCGCCAGCATCTCGGGCACCGGCCAGTCCATCGTGGCCGAACAGTACGCCGCCAACCTCGGCATCAGCGCCTGGGAGCTGGATTTCTTCGGGCGCATCCGGAGCCTGAAGAACCGGGCCCTGGAGCAGTACCTCGCCACCGAGCAGGCCCGCAACAGCGCCCAGCTCTCCCTGCTGGCCGAAGTGGCGAACGTGTACCTCACCCTCGCCGCTGATCGCGAAAGCCTGAAGCTCACGCAGGAAACCCTCGTGAGCCAGGAAGCCTCGTACAAGCTCACCCGCCGCCGCTTCGAAGTCGGCGCCTCCTCGGAGATCGACGCTTATCGTGCCCAGGTCAGCGTGGAGACGGCGCGGGGGGATGTCGCGCGGTACACCCGCACGGTGGCCATGGATGAGAATGCGCTGCGGCTCCTGGTGGGCTCGGCGGTGCCACCAGAATGGCTCCCCGAAGCCCTGGGCAGCGTGGCCCCACTCACAGACATCACTCCCGGATTGCCTTCCGAGGTGCTGACGCGCCGCCCCGACATCCTCATGGCCGAAAGCCAGCTCAAGGCCGCCAACGCCAACATCGGCGCGGCCAGGGCGGCCTTCTTCCCCCGCATCTCGCTCACGACGAACATCGGCACCATGAACAGTGAATTGTCCGGGTTGTTCAAGTCCGGCTCCGATGCCTGGGCCTTCTCGCCCCAGATCGTCCTCCCCATTTTCGACATGGGCGCGCGGCGGGCGAACCTCAAGGTGGCCAACACCGACCGCGACATCTTCCTGGCCCAGTACGAGAAGGCCATCCAGGGGGCGTTCAGGGAGGTGGCGGACGCCCTGGCCCAGCGAGGCACCATCGATGACCAGCTGGCCGCCCAGGAATCACTCACGAAGGCGCTGGAGGGGACCTACCGCCTGGCCACGGCCCGCTATTCGGCGGGCATCGACGGCTACCTGGGCGTCCTGGACGCCCAGCGCTCCCTGTTCGCCGCGCAGCAGGGCCTCATCACCCTTCGCCGGGCGAAACACAGCAGCCTGATCACCCTCTACAAGGCCCTGGGCGGTGGCTGGGTCCAGGGGGACCGCCCCTCCACGCCCGTGGCTCCCGCGGAAATGCCGAAAGCAGCCGGGCAACCGGCTTCCTGAGCCGCACGCCAGGCTGCGGGAGCCTCCTCACTCGCTGCGAAAGAATGGAATGCCGTTTGGAGGGGACGGTGTTTGCCTTCACAATCGCCCTCTACCCGGGAGCGCACTGGCGGTCCCCAAGAGGCCGGTCGTGAAGAAAAAAGTACAATTCCTCGGCCAGCTCGCGGTGCTGATTGCGATCTACCTCGTCGGGAACAAGGTGGTGCTCCTGACCGGCCTCCCCGTTCCCGGCAACGTGGTGGGCGTGGTGCTGCTCTACGCGCTGCTGAACCTGGGTCTGATCCGGCTGGAGCATGTGCAGGAGGCCGCCGATTTCCTGCTCAGGCACCTGGTGTTCTTCTTCATCCCGGTGGCGGTGGACCTGATGAATTGGGGGGGCGTCTTCTACAGATATGGCCTTGCGCTGGCCCTCGCCATCGCTGTCAGCACGGTCCTGACGTTCCTCGGGACGGGCTACCTCGCCCAGTGGCTGCAGAAGGGTGAGAAGACATGCCCCAACTGATGATCCTCTTCACCATTCTGCTGACGGTCGGCGCCTACCTGCTCTCCAAGGCCCTCTACCTGCGGTATCGCCACCCCTTGCTGAACATCGTGCTGCTGGGCGCCGGCATCATCATCGCGACCCTGCTGGCCCTGAAGATCCCCTACCAGACCTACCTTCCCGGCAGGCAGATCATGACCTCCCTGCTGGGCCCAGCCACGGTGGGCCTGGCGGTGCCACTCTACCGCCACCGAAGCCTGCTGCGGCGCTATGCGCCCGCGATCGTGGCTGGCGTGGGCCTCGGGTCCCTCGCCTCAATGTTCGTGGCTGGTTTGATTGCGCTGGTGGCCGGGCTGCCGAGAGAAGTCGTGCTTTCCGTGCTCCCGAAGAGCGTCACCATCCCGTTTGCCGTGGAAATTGCCAGGATCCATGGGGGAAGCCCCGGACTGGCTTCCGCCTTCGTGGTGGCGACGGGCACGCTGGGCTCCGTATTCGGAGGCACGCTCCTCACCTGGGCCGGGATCAAGGATCCCGTGGCCCGGGGTCTCGCCATGGGCACCGGCGCCCACGGCCAGGGCACCGCCATGGCCTTCATGGAAGGCGAGCGGCAGGGCTCCATGGCCGGGCTGGCCATGACCCTCGCCGGCATCACCACCGCCTCCATCGCCCCCCTGATGGTCCGGCTGCTGCTGCGGCACTGACCGGAGACTTGGCCCGCGAATGAACCGACGAAAAGGCCGCTCGGAAGCGGCCTTCGTGTTGGTGGTCCCGGAGCGATTCGAACGCCCGACCCTCAGATTCGTAGTCTGATGCTCTATCCAGCTGAGCTACGGGACCGCACTGAAGGAATGATTCTACCGGATCCCCGCCGTCTGTCCATCCCAAAGGCGCAGGGGCGCGGTGGTGGAGGCCTCGCAGTGGATTCCCGTGAGGTCCGTGGCGAGCCGATCCATCAAGGCCCGGGCGGTGGTGAGCTTGCCGCCGAGCACGAGGGTGAGGTTCGTGAAGCGGGCATGCCGCTCCAGGATCGCCTCGCGGCTCAGGTGCGTGGTGACGCCGCCGGCGGCCACCAGGGGCCGCACGCCCAGCTCCTCGGCCCGCACGGGCATCCGGCGCCATGGGATGGCAGGAAGGTTGGCTTCCAGGGCTTCAAAGAGCTCTTCGCGCTCAGCGTCGAGGATTGGCACCCAGCCATCCTCCACTTCCCGTTCCGTGGTGCCCACCTGGAGCATTCCGTCCCGGGGGATGACGAAGAGGATGCGGCCCTTGGGGCGGCGGATGGCCCAGGGCCGCTCGCAGCCCGGCACTGCATCGAACCAGAGGTGGATGCCCGAGGACAGCCGCAGGCGCTTCCGGCTCTCGCCGAACCACTGCGCCATGGCGCCATCGGCCCAGGGGCCCAGGGCGAAGACCCAGCGCCGGGCACTGAGTCGGCGGGTGGCACCGTCCCGCCGATCTCGCAGGCGCAGGGCCCGGAGGCCGCCACCGTCCTCCTCGAACGCCTCCGGTTCATGGAAATCCAGGCACAGAGCCTCGCTGGAGGCTGCCAAGTCCTTCGTCAGGTCCCGATCCCAGGTCATGAGGTCGGCGTAGGCGGTGGCGCCCCGGAAAGGCCCCCCGATGCTGCGGGGGTCGGCTTGGAAGGCGGCCCGGGGCACGTGGCCAAGCGTCAGCCCGGCCGGCCAGCCTGGACGTTCGGCCCCCCAGTGGTCGTAGAGGCCGATGCCGACGCGGTGGGCCAGCCCCTCCAGCCCGAACCGGTGGGGCATCCAGAAGGCCTCCCAGCGGCAGCGGTGGGGTGCGATGCGGGCCCAGGCGGCACGCTCCGCCAGGCCCTCCCGCATCTGGCGGATGTCGCCCGTGAGCATGTAGCGGATGCCGCCGTGCAGGAGCTGGCTGGACCACTGGCTGGTGCCGCCGCCCACCTCGCCCTTGTCCACGAGGGCGCAGGACACGCCGCGCAACGTCAACTCCCGCGCCAGGGCCGCGCCGTGGATGCCGGCGCCGAGGATGGCCACCTCCACCTCCAAATCCATGGCCGCTGAACAGGCATTGGCGGGTGGGGCGGGCCAGGCTGATTCGGGCACGGACTCCTCCAGCGCCCAGTGTGCCTGACCCGGGGCCCGAGCGTGGGCTTTAGATGGTGTAGCCGAATAATTGACTTTTCTCATATTCGTGCGACAAAGGCTCCAGGAAACAGGAGGCCTGAATGGCGCGAGAGAAGCTCAAGCATCCGGAGGGCGGACCCGGGCGTAAGCCATTGCTGAATGAGCAA
>DASXVC010000037.1:0-42629 GCA_036504495.1 Geothrix sp. | reverse complement strand
GAGGGTGCAGACGCGGGGCTGGCCGTTGACGATGGCCAGCATGGTGATGGGGAAGCTGTTCTGGAGCTGGGTCTGCTGGTAGAGCTGGTTGAGCACGATGTCGCTGGGCTCGTTCTTCTTCAGCTCCACCACCAGGCGGATACCCTCGCGGTCGGACTCGTCCCGCAGGTCGCTGATGCCGTCGATCTTCTTGTCGCGGACCAGCTCGGCGATCTTCTCGATGAGGGTGGACTTGTTCACCTGGTAGGGCAGCTCGGTGAAGACGATCTGCTCCCGGTCCCCCGCCCGCCGGATCTGTTCCACATGGGACTTGGCGCGGACCACGCAGCGGCCGCGGCCCGTGCGGTAGGCATCCAGCACGCCCTCGGTGCCTAGCATGAGGCCACCGCCCGGGAAGTCGGGTCCCTTGATGTGGGCCATGAGGCCGTCGAGGGCCAGGGCCGGGTTGTCGATCAGGTCCACCAGGGCGCGGCAGCATTCCCGGAGGTTGTGGGGCGGGATGCTGGTGGCCATGCCCACGGCGATGCCCTGGGAGCCGTTCACCAGGAGGTTCGGGAAGCGGGAGGGCAGGACGAGGGGCTCTTCCATGCTGCCGTCGTAGTTGGGGCCGAAATCCACCGTGTCCTGGTCGATGTCGCCCATCAGCTCGTTGGCCAGGCGGGACAGGCGGGCCTCGGTGTAGCGCATGGCCGCCGCGGAGTCGCCGTCGATGGAACCAAAGTTGCCCTGGCCGTCCACCAGCACGTGGCGCATGGAGAAGGGCTGGGCCATGCGGACGAGGGTGTCGTAGATGGCCGAGTCGCCATGGGGGTGGTACTTACCCATGACGTCACCCACGGTGCGGGCGGACTTCTTGTAGGCCCGGTTCCACTCGTTGCCGGCCTCCTTCATGGCGAACAGCACCCGGCGGTGCACGGGCTTGAGGCCATCGCGGACATCGGGCAGGGCCCGGCCCACGATGACGCTCATGGCGTAGTCCAGGTAGGACTTCCGCATTTCCTTTTCAATTTCCAGGGGCTCGATGCGATTCGGATTCATGGGTTTCCCGGTGTTCTACGTGGAACTCTGCTCGACATCCTGTAAAGACAGAACTTAGATGTCGATGTTCTCCGCGAGGAGGGCATTGGTCTCGATGAAGCGGCGCCGGGGTTCCACGGCATCGCCCATGAGGATGGTGAAGATCTCGTCGGCCTCCACGGCGTCATCCACCCGGACCTGCAATAGGGTGCGGCGCTCGGGGTCCATGGTGGTCTCCCAGAGCTGCTCGGGGTTCATCTCGCCCAGGCCCTTGTAGCGCTGGATGCCCAGGCCCCGCTTGCCCTCTTCCATGACCATGGCCAGCATGGCCTCGGGATCGGTGAACACCTGCTCCTTGCCGAGCTTGGTGGTGCCCTCCTCGCCCTCCTCGTCCTTCTCCTTGGTGGTTTCCTTGACGTCCTTCAGGCGGCGGAGCCGCAGCTCCCCGCCCTGGAAGGCCGCCAGTTCGACATGGAGGGCGGCCAGGCGGCGGAATTCGCCCCAGTGGGCCACCTGGCTGTCGAGCCAGAGGGTGATGGGACGGCTCAGGTGCATGCGCACCACCCGGAGGCGATGGCTGGCGGGGACCGTGATGGCGGGATCCTCGCCCTCGGCCGCGCGTTCCACGGCTTCAACCGTCTCGAGCTCACAGCTGCCAAGCTTCTGCTTGGTGATGGCGTTGGCCAGCTGTTCCAGGGACTCCCGGCTGGCGAAGCGGTCGGCATCCAGGAGGCCGGCCGCCAGCAGCGCGTCCACCAGGGGCCGGGCGTAGCCGCGGCGGTCCAGCTTGCTGTAGAGCTGCTGAACTTCGCCCCACTTCTTCATCTCGCGGACCAGGACGGCGCCCTTGTGCTCGCTGCCATCGGGCAGGGTGAGGCTCCAACCATCCAGGGCCTTGCTGAAGAGGAACTCCTCCAGGGCCCGTTCGTCCTTGAGGTACTTCTCCGTCTTGCCCTTCTTCACCTTGTAGAGGGGCGGCTGGGCGATGTAGAGATGCCCGCGCTCCACCAGTTCCGGCATCTGCCGGTAGAAGAAGGTCAGCAGCAGGGTGCGGATGTGCGCGCCGTCCACGTCGGCGTCGGTCATCAGCACGATCTTGTGGTAGCGGAGGTTCTCGACCTTGAACTCGTCCTTGCCGATGCCCGTGCCCAGGGCCTGGATGAGGATCCGGAGCTCGACGGCGCTGATGATCCGGTCGAAGCGGGCCTTCTCCACGTTCAGGATCTTCCCCTTGAGGGGCAGGATGGCCTGGGTGGCGCGGTGGCGGCCCTGCTTGGCGCTGCCACCGGCGGAGTCGCCTTCCACCAGGAAGATCTCACTGAGGGCCGGATCCTTCTCCTGGCAGTCCGCCAGCTTGCCGGGCAGGCCCCCGCCATCGAGCGCCCCCTTGCGGCGGGTCAGCTCGCGGGCCTTGCGGGCCGCCTCGCGGGCGCGGGCGGCCTCGATGGCCTTTTCCAGGATGGCCTTGGCTTCCCGGGGATTCTCCTCGAAGAACGCCGAGAGCTTTTCGTAGACGATGGTCTGGACGATGCCCTTCACCTCGCTGGAGACGAGCCGATCCTTGGTCTGGCTGGAAAATTTGGGGTCAGGAACCTTGGCGCTAAGCACCGCCGTCAGGCCCTCGCGGACATCCTCGCCCGAGAGGGTCACCTTGGCGCTCTTCAGCAGGTTGTTCTTCTCGGCGTAGCTGTTGATGACGCGGGTCATGGCGGCCCGGAAACCCTCCAGGTGAGCGCCGCCATCGCGGTTGCGGATGTTGTTCGTGAAGCAGTAGAGGGTCTCCTGGTAGGAGTCGTTCCACTGGAGGGCCACCTCGACGGTGGTGTCTTGCTTCTCGTCCTTGATGTAGATCGGGGGCTTGTGGAGGACCGGCTTGTTGCGGTTCAGGTGCTCCACGAAGGCGCTGATGCCGCCGGCGTTCATGAAATCGTGGGTGTCGCCGGTGCGCTCATCCGTGATGCGGATGTGGACGCCCTGGTTGAGGTAGCTCAGCTCCCGCAGACGCTGGCTGAGGGTCTCGAAGCTGAAGTCCAGGACGTTGTTGAAGACCTCGGGATCGGGCTGGAAGCGCACGCGGGTGCCGCGCCGGGCCGTGGGGCCCACGGGCTTCAGAGGGGCGTCCGCCTTGCCCTGGGAGAAGGTCATGGCGTATTCCTGGCCCTCCTTCCAGACCGTGAGGAAGAGCTTGGAGGACAGCGCGTTCACGCAGGACACGCCGACGCCGTGGAGGCCGCCGGATACCTTGTAGGCGTTCTTCCCCTCGGTGCTGGTGTTGTCGAACTTCCCGCCGGCGTGGAGCACCGTCATGATCACTTCGGCGGCGCTGCGGCCCTCTTCCTTGTGGATGTCCACGGGGATGCCGCGGCCGTTGTCTTCCACGCTGCAGCTGCCGTCGCCATGCAGGACCACGTCCACGCGGGTGCAGAAGCCCGCCAGGGCCTCGTCGATGGCGTTGTCCACCACCTCGTAGACCATGTGGTGGAGGCCGCTGCCGTCGTCGGTGTCGCCGATGTACATGCCAGGCCGCTTGCGGACGGCCTCGAGGTCTCTCAGGACCGTGATGTTGTCGGCGGTGTAGCTATCGGATTCCGTGGGGGTGTGCACGCGTGCGCTAAGGACTTCTTCAGACATCAAGACTCACTTTTCGGGGGACAGTGAACGGTGTAACGGTCGTGCTGGATCAAGCGGTGGCGCTGGTGGCGAAGCGGACGGGCATGAGGACGTAGCGGAAGCTGAAGTCCTCGAGGCTGGGGGACATGAACACGCCCTGGCCCACCTCGTCCTTGAACTGGTAGACCACTTCGTCGCCGGGCAGGCGGTCCAGTAGCTCTGTGAGGTAGTCGATGTTGAAGGCCAGCTCGAAGGGCTGCTCTTCGCCCGTGAAGGGCAGCGTGGCCTGGTTCACGCCCTCGTCGGGGTGCTGGAAGACCGTGCGCAGGTTGGGGAATTCGTAGAACAGGCGCACGTTCTTGTTGTAGTCGTCCTTCTTCAGCCCCACGAAACGCAGGGTGCGCAGGAACACCTCGCGGTCCATGATCACGCGCTTGGGCAGCTCGGCGGGCAGCACCTTCTCGTAGGCCGGGTAGTTGCCCGTGACGAGGCGGGTGCTGAACTTCAGGCCCGGCTGATCCAGGAAGAGCGTCGTGCCGTCCCAGCAGAGCTCCACCTCTCCCTCATCGCCGAGCAGCGTGGGAATGAGGTCCAGGGCCCGCTTGGGCACGATGAGGCGAACCTCGTCCTTCAGCTTCGTGTCGCAGGGGACCTCGGCCACCGCCAGCCGGAAGCCGTCTGTGGAGACCACGCGCACGTGGTGCTTGGAGAGGTGCACCAGCACGGCCGACAGGGTGGGCTTGGTGGCGTCCTTGCTGACGGCGATGGAGCCCAGCTGGATGGCCTGCTTGAACCGCAGCACGGGGATCTTGACCACGGGAAGCTGCTTGCTCGGCGCCGGAAGCTCCGGGAAGCCCTCGCCAGGCTGGATGTTGTGCTCGGAATTCATGCCCTTGGCCCGGAGCCACAGGCGGCCCCCGGCATCCGGGCATTCCAGGCTGAGGATCCCCTCGGGGAAGACCCGCACGGTTTCAATGAATTTCTTGCCGGGCACGGCCATGGTCCACTCGCCCTGGCCCTCACCGGGAACCGTGGCCTCAAAGGCCAGTTCCATGTCCGTGGCCTTGAGCACCACTTCCTTGGGTCGCACGTCCACGAGGATGTGCTGGAGGATGGGCAATGTGACCCGGCGGTCCAGGGCGTGCTTCAGGATCCCCAGGGTGCGATCCAGACGATCCTTGGAAACCTGTAACTGAAGACTCATGAATCACCCTTGATGTTGCTGAAGCCCAGGACAACCTGTGGAAAGACGAGTCAAAGCCCTATCCTACCGGAGTTTCCCTGCTCAGGACAGGCTGTGGAGAGCGCCTGCGGAGCTGCGGAAGGCGGGGGCTCCGAGGGACCCGGGGGCCGGAAACCGCGGGTCTGCGGATTCCGGATTCGCCGGGGCTGTGGATATCTCTGCAACCCCCGTGACATCAGTGAATGCTATTCAGAAGAGCCTGGACCATCCTGTGGAATTCCGGATCTCGCTTCATCCGTTCCCGCACCGAGTCGATGGCATTCATGACCGTGGAGTGATGCATGCTGAAGGAGCGCCCGATCTCGGTGAAGGGTGAGGAGGCGATTTCCCGGGCGAGGTACATGGCCACTTGGCGCGGCAGGAGGATGGCCTGCTGGCGCGAGCGCTTCTTCATCAGGTCCACGAAGGCCACGTTGAAGGTCTCGGCCGTCATCCGGTAGATCCGTTCCGGCGGGACCGCGGCCGTGGGCTCCTCGCCGCTCTGGCCCTGGAAGGCCGCGTGGGCCACCTCCAGGGTGGGGGGCACCCCGATGAGGCTGGCCTGGAAGATGACGCGGGTCAGGAAGCCCTCCAGGTCGCGCACGCTGCCCTTCGCCTTGTGGGCGATGAAGGTGAGCACATCCTCGGGGATGGTCGGGACGTTCTTGAAGTCCGCGTCTTCGAGCTTCTTCTTCAGGATGGCGATGCGCGTCTCGAAGTCCGGCGGCTGGATGTCGGCGGTAAGGCCCCACTTGAAGCGGGTGATGAGCCGCTCGTGGCAGCCCTCCAGCCGCTGGGGCGGCTTGTCTGAGGTGATGACGATCTGCTTTCCGTGCTGGAGCAGGTACTCGAGGATGTAGAAGATCTCCTCCTGCGTGCGCTCCATCTTCCCGAGCGTCTGTACGTCGTCCAGCAGCAGCACGTCGTTCTGCTGGTACTTCTTGCGCATGGGCTCAGTGTTCTTGGCCCGGATCGCGACGGTGAGTTCGTTGAAGAAGTGGTCCACCTTGAGGTAGGCCACCCGCAGGCGGGGATCGCGCGCCATCAGGCCCTTGCCGATGCCCACCATGAGGTGGGTCTTCCCCAGGCCCGCGCCGCCGTAGATGAACAGGGGGTTCATGCTGAGCGGCGTGGCGGCTTTGCCGTAGCTGTCCACCACGGCCTTGGCGGCGGCGAAGGCCAGCTGGCTGCCGGGCCCCTCCACGAAGCGGTCGAGGGTGTAGCGGTTGAAGAGGTGTGGGAACGCCGCGGGAGCCTCCAGGGCGGCGTGGCTGCCGGAGGTTCCCCGCTTCGGGGCGGCGGCTGGCGCCACGGGTGGCGCGCCCGTGATCTGGAACACCAGGCGGAGGTCGGCGAGGCCGCCCTGGGCCAGGGCATCGTTGAATTCCTCGGGCAGCTGCTGCTCGATCCAGAGCTTGGCGGCGGCGCTGGGCACCTGGATCCACAGGGTTCCATCCTCGACCTTCTGGGGCACGCAGGGCGCGATCCACTCCTTGAAGCTGGCTTCAGGGAGCTGCTTGGACAGCCCGAGGCGGATGGTGTCCCAGAGGGTTGCGGGATCGGCGGAGCGCATGAAGTCACCGGGTGGGGCGGATGGAGCAACAGGTGTGGCAGGGCGCGCAGACACGCGTTGTCGGGAGGGCGGGCATCGCACGCCATCGGCCACGGCAGGCTCGCAGGGGGGACCCCAAATCTAGCACCCCGGGGGACGGATGGGATGGTGGAAATGCCCTTGAGCAACGCGCCGACCGCTGATACCCTCGAAGGTTCGCTCTCCTCCTCGGGAGGGGACCCCCGAGGTGGAACCATGAAGCGCACCTTTCAGCCCAACAACCGCCGCCGCGCGAAGACCCATGGCTTCCTGAGCCGTATGAAGACCAAGAATGGCCGATTGGTGCTCAAGCGCCGTCGCGCGAAGGGCCGCCACGTCCTGGCGGTCTGACGCCCGTTCCGTGATCTTCAAGGGCCGCTTCCGCACGGTTCGCCACAAGGACCATGCGGTGCCCACGCCTCTGCCCCGGCCGTTGCTGGGGCATGATGCGTTTCTGGATGTCCGCGCCTGGCGCTGGCCCGCCGAATCCGGGCCGCTGCTGCTCGTGACCTCGCCCCGCAAGACCGGCCCCGCCTTCCGCCGCAACCGCTTCCGCCGCCAGGTCCGGATGGCCTTTCTGTCGCTCTCCGAGCGCCTCGCCGGCCAGCCCTGGGTCGTGTGGGTGCGCCCCGCACGGAACGCCCCCCCCCTCGACGGGTTCACCTTCGGGGACATCGAGCGCCAGCTTGGGCTGGCTCTGCGCCGTCTCCCCCCCACGGACACGCCATGAAAAACCGCAACGTCCTCTACTTCGTCATCGGCAGCATGATCCTGCTCGCCGGGCAGTTCTGGATCAGCTCCCGCTACGCCAAACCGGTCCCCCCGGTCCAGGCCACCGCCCCCGAGGCGCCCAAGGTCCAGGCCCCGGTCGTGGCGCCGGTTCAGAGCGCCCCCGCTGCCCAGGCCGTGCAGGCGGGCACCAAGGTTGCGGATCCCGCGGCCCTGCACACCCTGGCGACCGCTGACTTCCGCCTCACCTGGCAGGTGGCCACCGGCGCCCTCAAGCAGGTGCTCTGGGGTCAGGATGGCACCGCCTTCTTCCCGGACACCTTCGCGGGCCTGGGCGCCTTCCAGGGCGCGGGTTACGAGACGGTCCGCGAGGAGAAGACCTCCGACGGGACCACGGTCATCTTCGAGAATGCCTCCGGCGACCGGCTCAGCTATGCCATTCCCCGGAAGGGCCTCGCCATCCGCGTTGAGGGCGTTTCACCCCGCAACGCGCCCCTCCTGCTGGTGGCCAACCCCACCACGGACGAGCCCGTGAAGCACCTGGGCCGCGTGTTCACGCTGAACGAGAAGTCCGTGGACGCCGTCACCTGGGCGGAGATGCTGCACGACCCCTTCTTCAGCTTCCTGGGCGCCAAGCGCAAGGAGCTGCCGCCCTCCGCCGCCCGCCTGGGGCTGGACGCGGGCGTGGAAAAGGACACCAAGAACCAGCGCAACCACTACTTCACGGCCCTCTGGAAGCTGCCCCGCCTTGCGGGTCGCGATGCTTCCGGGTTCCAGCTGCTGCCGGAGAACGGGCGTTTCGACGCTTCGCTCTACCTCGGCCCCAAACAGGCGGAGCCGCTGCTGGCCTTCGAGAAGCCCTTCACCCGGGTCATCGACTATGGCTTCTTCGGCGCCGTGGCCCAGCTGCTCTTCTGGGTGCTCCGCATGGTCTACCGCGTGGTGGGCAACTGGGGCTGGGCCATCGTGCTGTTCACGGTGATCATCCGCCTGGCCACCTGGCACCTGAACACCAAGCAGACCATCTCCATGCTCCGCATGAAGGACTTCGAGCCACACCAGAAGGCCCTCCAGGCCAAGTACGAGAAGTTCGGCAGCGACATGACCAAGAAGGCCGAGATGCAGAAGGAGCTCATGGAGCTCTACAAGAAGAACGGCCACAACCCCATGGGCGGCTGCCTCCCCATGCTGCTCCAGATGCCCATCTTCCTGGCCCTCTGGTCCATGCTGAACGCCGTCTTCGAGCTGCGCCACGCCCCCTTCTTCGGCTGGATCACCGACCTGTCCGCCAAGGATCCCTACGCCATCTACCCGGTGCTGATGGGCGCCTCCATGTTCGCCCAGCAGTACATCACGCCGGCCGTGGGCGATCCGGCCCAGCGCAAGATGATGCTGGTGCTCATGCCAGTCATGATGACCTTCTTCTTCTACCAGAGCCCCGCGGGCCTTACGATCTACTACTTCGTGTTCAACATGATCGGCCTCGCCCAGACCTGGTGGATCATGCGGTCCTACAAGCCCCAGCCCATCAAGGTATAGGAGCCCAGCCATGCGGAAGAGCGGCGCCCCACTGGAATCCGTGCCGGAACTGATCTCCCGCTGGTCGGCCCACCTGGGCCTGACGGTGGAAGCCCGTCCCGCGCCCTCGGGCGACGAGGAGGCCTTCCCCAACCGGCTGGCCGTCTCCGGTCCCGATGCGGGCTGGTTCGCAGCGGATCGCTGCGCGGCCCTGGACGCCCTCCAGTTCCTGGTCCACGAGGCCCAGGGCGAGCGCGAGGACCAGAAGCTCGCCTACCTGGACGTGAAGGGCACCCGCCTCTTCCGCATGCAGGAGGTCATGGCCATGGGCCGCTTCGCGGCGGACCGGGCCCGGGAGCTGGGCAGCCACACGCTGGGGGCCCTGAGCGCCCGGGAGCGCCGCTGGGTCCATCTGGTGGTGAGCCGCGAAGAGGGCCTGGGCACCGAAAGCGAGGGTACCGGCACCTTCAAGCCTGTGAAGGTTTTCCGGAAGTAGCCGGAGGTTCAAGCGGGGCTCGAGCCTGGCTTCGGGCTGAGCCCGGAGAGAGAAACAGGGGTAGGCCCTTTGCCCACGCTGTCCCAGTCCCCCATCTGTGCCCCGGCGACCCCGCTGCTACCCTCGGCGGTGGCGTTGGTGCGGGTCTCGGGGCCTGATCTGGCCTCGACCCTCGCGCCCCTGCTGGCCCTGCCGGAGCCACGGCGGGCCTCACTGCGCACGCTGCGGTGGGATGGGTTCCAGGAAAAGGCCCTGGTGCTGTTCTTCCCGGGCCCCGCCAGCTACACGGGCGAGGACATCGTGGAGTTCCAGGTCCACGGCAACCCGCTGCTGGTGCGGCGCCTGCTGGCCCACCTGGGCACCCTGGGCGCCCGCTTGGCGGAACCGGGCGAGTTCACCCGCCGGGCCCTCCTGAACGGCAAGCAGGGGCTGCTGGAGGCCGAGGCCCTGCGGGACCTGGTGGGTGCCGAAACGGATACGCAGATCCGACTGGCCCAGGCCCGAGCCGGGGCCCTCCCACCCTGGCTTCGGGCGGTCCGGGAGACCCTGGCCCCCTGGGTCGCGCGGGCCGAAGCCGCCGTGGACTACGGCGAAGAAGAAGATATCTTTTTGAATCTTTTGGACTTGAAGGCGGCCTTTGCTCCCATCCGCCACCAGTTCCACGTGGAACAAATCCGATCCCGGGCCGCCCGGCACCTTCAGGATGGCCTGCGCCTGGCCCTGGTGGGCCGACCCAACGCGGGCAAGAGCACCCTCTTCAACGCCCTGGCCGGGGAGGACCGGGCCATCGTCACGGAGGTTCCCGGCACCACCCGGGACGTGCTGGAGGTCCGCTGCGAATGGCGGGGGTTGCCCCTGCGCCTGTTCGATACGGCCGGCCTCCGCGACACCCTGGATCCCGTGGAGCGCCTCGGTGTGGCACGGGTGGGCCCCGTTCTGGAGGGGGCGGACCTGGTGCTCCACCTCTGGCCGACCCAGGATCCGGAACCGGATCCCCTTCTCCGGTCCGCCCTGGCCCCCTTCGCGGCAAAGGTCCTGGAGGTCCGGACCTTTGCCGATCTCACCCCGGCCCCCGGTGTGGCCATCGCGGCCGACCGGGGCGACCTGGACGCCCTGGGGGCCGCCCTCAAGGACCGGATCCTGGGTGGATTGGCCCCGGATGCCTGCCTGGGGGCCCTGGCCACGGACCGGCAGGTGGCGCTTCTGGACGACCTGGCCCGCCAGCTGGACCTGCTGATGGCATTGGAGCCAGGCTGCCCGCCCGAGCTCCCGGCTTCCCTCCTCCAGGGCGCCTGGGGCCTCCTGGCCCGGCTCACGGGCGAGGACCGGGCCGAGCGGGCCCTGGATGAACTCTTCAGCGGCTTCTGCCTCGGGAAATAGGCGCGGCGAAGTAGACTGGCGCGAGGGAGGGTGCGTGAAGCCTGGATTGGAAGCCATCATCGGTCTTGAGGTCCACATCCAGCTCCGGACCCGGTCCAAGCTGTTCTGTGCCTGCCGCAATGCCTACGGCGCGCCCCCGAACACTCAGACCTGTCCCGTCTGTCTGGGGTTGCCGGGCACCTTGCCTGTCCTCAACGGCGAGGCCGTCCGCATGGGCATCGCCCTGGGCCTGGCGGTGGGGGCCCGGATCCGGGAGCACAGCACCTTCTACCGGAAGCAGTACTTCTATCCGGACCTACCCAAGGGGTACCAGATCACCCAGGGACCCGTGGCCCTGGTGGAGGGCGGGGCCCTGGAGGTTCCCGGCGATCCTTCCGTCCGGGGAGCCTCCGGACCCGTGCGCATCCGCCTGGAGCGGGCCCACCTGGAGGAGGATGCGGGCAAGAGCAGCCATGACCAGCGGCCCGAGGCGACTCTCGTGGACCTGAATCGGGCGGGAGTTCCGCTCTTGGAAGTGGTGGGGGCGCCGGACTTGAGAAGCCCCCAGGAAGCATCAGATTTCTTGAAGGCCCTCCATCGGCTGGTGGTCTTCCTGGGCATCTGCGAGGGGAACCTGGAAGAGGGCGGCTTCCGCTGCGATGCCAACGTGAGTCTGCGGCCATCGGGAAAGGCGGCCTTCGGCACCCGGGTCGAGGTGAAGAACCTCAACTCCTTCCGCTTTGTGAAACAGGCCCTGGCCTTTGAAATCGAACGGCAGGCCGCCCTCCTGGAGGCTGGTGGGACCGTGGCACAGGAGACCCGCGGCTGGGATGCGGAAGCGGGCGAAACCCGGTCCCAGCGGAGCAAGGAAGCCGCCATGGACTATCGCTACTTCCCGGAACCGGATCTGCCGGCCCTCGTGGTGTCCGCGGCGGAGATCGCCGCCGTCCAGGCCGGCTTGCCGGAGCTGCCGGAAGCCAGGGCCCGGCGTTGGTGTTCCGCCTTTGGGCTGGGCGAGGAAGAGGCCGTCACGCTGCTCCAGGACCGTGCCTTTGCGGACTACTTCGACGCGCTGGCCACGGCTTCCGGCCACGGCAAGGCCGCGGCCAACTGGATGCTGGGCGAGGTGAGCCGCACCCTGAACGAGCGCGGAACGGACATCGGAGCCTTCCCCGTGGCCCCGGAGTCCCTGGCGGAGCTGGTGAGCCTCGTGGAAGCCCGTCAGATCAGCTTCGGCACGGCCAAGGATCAGGTCTACCCGGCCCTGCTGGCCGGCGAGGGGAGCGCCAGCGCCATCGTGGCGCGGAAGGGCCTGGCCCAGGTCAGCGACCGCGGGGCCATCGAGGCCCTGGTGGCCGACGTGCTGGCGGCCAACCCGGGCCCCGTGGCCCAGTTCCGGGCCGGCAAGACCGGGCTCCAGGGCTTCCTGATGGGTCTGGTGCTGAAGGCCGGAGCAGGCAAGCTGGATCCCAAGGTGGTGGGTGAAGTGCTGGCCGGGGCCCTGGCCAAAGGCTGACCCCGGCCCCATGCTGTGCCCATGAGCAACGAGATCCCTCCCGCCCTGTCCGCCTGCCTTCCGGGCGTGGGCCACGCGTGCCGGGGCTGCGGGCGGGTGATCGTGGATGCCGTGGAAACGCCCGGCGAACCCTTCCTCTGCGTGGACTGCCAGCCCGGTGCGCCCGCCACGGAGGACGAGTTGACGCGTGCGGCCCTGGCTGACCAGGGCTCCACGGGACAGGCCAAGGACCGGCCCACGGTGTGGCGGCTGGTGGTGGTGATCGCCTTCGCGGTGGTGGCCCTCGCCATCGTCTTCTGGAAGTGGTAGGCCGGGCCGGGTTGCCCGGCCTATGCTGGAAAGCTGGAGCCCCGGCGCTCCGCCGTACCTGACGAGGCCCATATGCCCACGCCCTGGGGACCCACCACCACCGCCATCCACGCTGGCAGGCGCTTCAACCCCACCCGGGCCGTGACCACGCCCATCTTCCAGACCTCCGTGTTCCAGCTCATGGAGAACCGCGAGGGCGCCGAGTTCGCCGCCAGCATCGAACCACCGGCCTTCTACACCCGCTGGGGCAACCCCAACGCCAGCGAAGTGGAAGCCGTGCTTGCGGAGCTGGAGGGCGCCGAGCGGGCCCTGGTGACCGCGTCAGGCATGGCGGCCTTCGCCCTGGTCTTCGAGGCCTTCCTGAAGAACGGTGATCACGTGGTGGCCCCCACCGCCATCTACCTGGGGACCGAACAGCTCCTCCGCCGCTGGGAAGCCGAGCGGGGCCTGAGGGTCACCTGGGTGCAGAACACCCTGGATGTGGGCGAATGGGAAGCGGCCATCCTGCCCGGGACCCGCATGATCTGGGTCGAAACGCCCTCGAACCCCACCCTGGCCATCACGGACCTGGCCGCCGTGGCGGCCCTGGGCAAGAAGCATGGCATCCGCACCGTGGCGGACAACACCTTCCCCAGCCCCATCCACACGAAGCCTCTGCGCTTCGGCTTCGACCTGAGCGTGGCCTCAGCCACCAAGTACCTGGCGGGCCACTCGGACGTGGTGGCCGGAGTCATCGCCGGCTCCGACGCGGATGTGGTGGCCTGCTGGCACCTCACCAAGGTCATGGGTCCCACCCTGGACCCCATGGCTGCCTGGCTGCTGCACCGCGGGCTCAAGACCCTGGCCTTGAGGGTCAAGCGGGCCTCGGACAATGCCCAGGCCCTGGCCCAGTGGCTGCTCTGGCAGCCCCACGTGGCCCGGGTGGACTACCCCGGCCTGCCTGAGCATCTGGGCCACGACATCGCCGCCCGGCAGATGGAAACGGGGTTCGGTGCCATGATCGGCTTCGAGCTGCGGGCGGGCCTGGAGGCGGGCCAGCGTTTCTGCGAGGCCCTGGAGATCATCACCCGGGGTGTGAGCCTGGGGGGCGTGGAAAGCCTCATCCAGCACCCCGCCAGCATGAGCCACCTGAAGACCGCCCCCGAGGTGAAGGCCCGGCTGGGCATCACGGACGGCCTGCTGCGGTTCTCCGTGGGCATCGAGGACCAGGCGGACCTGGTTGCGGACCTGGAGCAGGGCTTCAAGGCCGCCGCGGAGGGCCGGTGAAACTGCACCTCAACGGCGAGATCCGGGAGACGCCGGACCTGACGACCCTGGCCGACCTGGCCGCCTGGCTGGACCTGCCCGCCTTCGGCAGCGCCGTGGAGCTGAATGGCGAGGTCATCCGCCGCGCCGACCACCTAGCCACTCCCCTGAAGGAGGGTGACCGGCTGGAGGTGGTGCGGCTGGTGGGCGGGGGCTGAGCCCCTCCGTGGATGCAGCTCAGTTGACGCTGATCGTGTACCCGTAGGTCCCTGTGAGGGTCGTGGCGCCGGCCCGCACGCGGGCCACGTAGACGCCCGCGGGCAGGCTCGCGGGGCTCAGCGTGCGGGTGCTGCCCGGGGTGCCGTAGCTGCCCACCACCAGGCCGCCGGGGCCGATGAGCTCCAGGTAGAAGTCCTGGCCGCCGGTGGGCGTCATGGTGATGGTGCGGGCGCCGCCGCTGTGGGTGAACCGCCAGGCCTGGCTCTGGTTCCGGTCGTAGTAGATGTCCGCGCCGGGCGCGTAGGTCTGGAGGGTGCCGGTGCGGCTGAGGGGCAGGCTGCCGGTCTGCCACAGGGCGGTGCCCGCAAAGTAGGCCGCGTTGGGGGTCGCCACGGCTTCCAGGGCCAGCTCGTTGAGGATCGCGGTCCAGGTGGTGGTGGTGACCCGGGTGGCCACGCCCTGCAGGTAGGTGGGGTAGCAGCCCAGGGTGGCCTGCTCGTACTCGCCGGTGCCGTCCAGATAGGGGGTGGTGGAGCGCGCGGCGGCCCAGAGCGTGTTCAGACCCGTGGAACTGCCACCCAGCACGTTCTTCCAGAGGCCCCAGAGGCTCACGGCCACGGAACCGCGGGCGAACTCACCCTTGGCGGCGAGGGGCACATAGCTGTGGTCGGTGAGGTCGAAGGTGTCGACGCGGGGCACGCTGCCGGCATCCACATAGCTGTCCAGGATGCGGCTGTCATTGCGCACCGCCGCGGCGAGGAAGTCCGAAAAACCGGCGACGAAGGCTGCCGAAGATTCGCTCTGCACCCCCCGGTCCACCCAGACGTTGTCGTTGTCCCGGCGCAGCAGGGAGAAGCTGCTGCTGCCATCAGCCTTGTAGCTGTGGTCCGCGAAGAGCAGGCGGGCGAAGGTCTCCTGGAGCACGCCGTCATCCCACTCGTCCGTTTCCGTATTGGCGCCGCCGCTGCCCAGGCCGTACACCCCGTGGCTGAAGATGGCGCGGTTGCTTTCCGTGGCCAGGTAGGCGCCCCCCGGGGCCAGGGTGAGCGCGGGGTAGGTGCGGGTCTGATCCACGGATGCGGTGCTGGTGGTCCAGAAGGTGTGGAGGTTGGGGAGGCGCAGGGTGGTGGAGCCGTCCATGTCGCGCACGGCCGTCGCGAAGGTCACGGCCTGATCGGCGATGTTGAAGGCCCCGGCGATGCGGTTGCTGGCCAGGGCCGTGACGGCCAGGGTGCCGTCCCGGTCCGCCAGGAAGGCGCTGCTGGTGACGCTCCAGACCGGAATGGCCGTGAAGGTGGCCAGATCCACGGTCCCCGGGAGAGGGGCATCCTTCACGCTGCCCCGCAGGAAGAAGCTGTTGGGATCGGCGCTGGGCACCTGGTACTGGGCGTAGACCCGCACGTAGACCGACAGGCCCCGGGGCACGGTGGTCAGGCCCGTGCCATCGCTTCCCAGGTAGCCGGAGGCCAGCAGGGCGTTGGAGGTCACATCCCGGACCTCGGCCCAGCAGTAGCGGGCGGGGCGCAGAACGGTGGCGCCGAAACCCGAGGTGCCGAGCGGCCGCTTCTCGAACTGGGCCTGGAGGGTGATCTGGGCGTCCGAGCTGGAGAAGGAACTGGAGCCGCCTCCCCCGCCACAGGCGGTCAGGAGCACGAGGGCCGTGAGACCCGAAAGGACTCGCCACATTCGCAGGCGCATAGAGACTCCAGGGGGGATCCCGTCACAGATCAAGGGTCGTGCCATGAAAGGGTCGAAGCCAGCCTAACGCCAGACTTCCCACCGCCCACCGGGCCATCGGGCCAGGGCCTGAACTCGCCAGGCTGCGGGGAAAGCCAGAGCCAGCGGGGTTCCCCCGGCCGGGGCGTCGCGCTGGAAGCGGTGGAATTCGTCGCCGAGACCCTGCTCCAGGAAGGCCTGTACCAGGGTTCCCCCACCCTCCACAAGCACCCGGCCCACGCCACGGGCGGCGAGTTCATGCAACAGGTGGCGCAAACTGCATCCCCGGGGCCCCGGGGGCAGGCGCAGGTCTTCCACACCACGCAGCGGTTCCGGGTCCCCGGTGATGGCGCGGAGGGCGGGCTGGCCACCCACGGCTTGCCAGACCCGGGCCCCCGCCGGCACTTGGCCGGCATTGTCCATGACCACCCGGTGGAAGGTCCGGTGGGGGGCCGTGGGGGCGGGCCAGCGGTCCGTGAGCTGGGGATCATCCACTTCGGCCGTGTGCCGCCCCACGACGATGGCCTCCGAGGCCCGCCGCAGGGCGTGGCCCAGGCGCTGGACCTCGGGGGGGGTGATGAGGGTGGTCTGCCCAGTCGGCCCCAGGGATCCATCCGAGCCCAGGGCCAGCTTGAGGCTCACCCAGGGCAGCCCCGTGCGGATGAGCTTGAAGAAGGGGGCATGGAACCGGGCGCAGGCCTCGCCCAGGACACCCTCCTCCACCGCGATCCCCTGGGCCCGGAGGATGGCGAGGCCGCCCCCGTCCACCCGGGGGTTGGGGTCGCGCACGCCCACCACCACCCGGACCACGCCCGCCTGGATGAGGGCGAGGGTGCAGGGCGGCGTGCGGCCGTGGTGGCAGCAGGGCTCAAGGGTCACGTAGGCCGTGGCGCCCCGTACGTCCTCGTCCCGGGCCTCGGCATCCCGCAGGGCCATGATCTCGCCGTGGGGATCCCCCGCCCGGGTGTGGACGCCCGCGCCCAGGACCCGGCCGTCCTTCACCAGGACGCAGCCCACGGGCGGGTTTGGGCTGGACAGACCGACCCCCTTCAGCCCCTCCCGCAGGGCCAGGGCCATGAAGCGGGCATCGCCCTCCAGGATCCCCGGATCCGGCCAGGGGCCGCCGGTGGCCAGGGCCCAGGCGACCTCGGGGGTCAGGTCGAGGTCAAGCATCCAGCAATCCGTCCACGAAAGCCTCGGCATCGAAGGGGATGAGGTCATCCACGCCTTCGCCCACACCCACGAAGGCGATGGGGAGGTTCAGCCGGTCCAGGATGGGCACCACCACGCCTCCCTTGGCACTGCCATCCAGCTTGGTGAGCACCAGGTCTGTGACTCCCGCGACCCGGGCGAAGACCTCGGCCTGCACCAGGCCGTTCTGGCCCGTGGTGGCATCCAGCACCAGCAGCACCCGGTGCGGTGCCGCCGGGATCACCTTCTGGAGGCTGCGGCGGATCTTGTCCAGCTCCTTCATGAGGTGGTCCTTGGTGTGCAGGCGTCCGGCGGTGTCGATGAGCACCCAAGGGGTGCCCTTGGCCAGGGCGCTGGTGGCGCCATCGAAGGCGATGGCCGCCGGATCGCCCCCCATATGGTTGCGGATGACGGGCACCCCGGCCCGCTCGCCCCAGCGCTCCAGCTGGTCGATGGCGGCGGCGCGGAAGGTGTCGCCTGCCACCACCAGGACGCCCTCACCCCGGGCCTTCAGGTGGGCCGCCAGCTTGCCGAGGGTGGTGGTCTTGCCCACGCCGTTGACGCCCACCAGCAGCACGACCTGGGTGGCTTCGGCCGTGAAGGGCTGGGCCGGCCGCTGGCGGAGGAGCTTCAGGAGCTCGTCTTTCAGGATGGCCTTGGGATCGATCTCGGCGCCGCCCTTCAGCTCGGTGCGAAGCCGGCTCATGAGCTGATCCACGGCCTTCACCCCCAGGTCGGCCTGGAGCAGCAGGTCCTCCATCTCCTGGAGCTGATCCTCGTCCAGGCGGCGCAGGCCCAGCAGGCGGCCCAGGGGCGCCAGGACCAGGTCCTGGGTGCGCTTCAGGCCCTGCTTGAATTTGTCGAACAGACCGCCCAGAAGACCCACGCCCACCTCGCGGCTCCAGTCTACCGAAGCCGCGGAGGTTCCACGTGGAACAACCGGTCTAGAGTCCCGGCTTTGCCCATGAGCCCGAGGACATGAAGGGTGGAGGCAGGGGGGCGGCCAGGGCGGGGTTCCGCTCGGGCCAGGCACGGAAGTCCACGGTTCCCCCGGTGCTGGAGGCCCAGCCCGCCAAGGCGAAGAGCAGCAGGATGTCCGCCAGGGGGTTGACCAGGTGCTCGGGGCCCCGGTGGCGTAAGCTCCGTGGATCCAAGGATAATTGGACGGACCAGAGAGGTCTGGGGGCCGGTGGCACCCAGACCCGGCCCAGCTCCCGGACCGGGCAGGTCAGCTCCCGCGGGGGCTGGAAGGCGCAGGGCAGAGCGCCCGGGTTGAAGGCCAGGGGCGGCAGCTGGAGGGCGAGGGTGAAGGCTTCGGTGAGCATGGGCCATCCCGAAGAAGCATCGGCCCGAACCGGGGCCGGAACAAGGCTCTCAGGGATTCTGCGGGTAGGCGGCCGCCATCTTCTCCGCCTGCCGCAGGTTCTCCTGGAGCACCGGGTCGCCGGGCCGCAGGGCCAGGGCGGCCTTGAAGTCGTCGCGGCTGCCGGCGTACTGCTTCAGGTTGAACAGCGCGATGCCCCGGTTGAAGTGGGCCTCCATCTGGCCGGGTTCGAGGGCCAGGGCCTGGTCGAAGGCCGCCTTGGCCTCGGCCCAGGCCTTCTGTTGCAGGGCCCCGCGCCCCAGGTTGTTCCAGGCGTAGGCGGCCTTCGGGTTGATCTGGACCGCCTTCCGGAGGATCACCGCGGATTCCCCGAAGCGCTTCTGGTGGGCCAGGGCCTCGCCCTTCCAGCCCAGGGCCTCGGCGTCGTCGGGCTTCCGGGCGAGGATGGTGTCGGAGTGGGCCAGCAGGGCGGGCCAGTTCCCCGCCAGCCGGGCTTCGGTGCAGGCGTTGGCGTAGCCCTCGGGTTGGCCCAGCCGGCCGTTCTCCGCGTGGGCCAGCAGGGCCTCCTGGTGCCGTCCCAGCTGGCTGAGGGCCTGGGCCCGGTAGAGCCGGTAGGTGCCCAGGCGCGGTTTCCCCCGGCCTTCAATCTGGGGTGTGAGGGCCTTGCAGGCTTCCGCGAGGCGGGCCCAGCGCTGGCTGCGGTTCAGGGCCTGGAGCCAGTACTCGTAGTGCTGGCGCCGCAGCTTGGGGGGGGCCTTCTCGAACCAGTCCGCCAGGCCCGGCCAGTCCTGGGCCCCCAGCAGGGCCTCCGCGGCGGGCGGCAGCGCCTGTGCGGTTCCCATGACGAGAACCTGGGCCCGGGCAGGGGGTGTCGGAGGCGGCGGGGCCGCGGCGAACAGTATCCACATGGGAACCTCAGCGGTTGGATTTGCCCTTTGATACCACGGCCTCGGGCCGTTTCCAGCCCACCAGCGCGTATTCGAAGACCTCCTCCACGTGCTTCACGGGGTGGAAGCGCAGCTGCTTGCGCAGCTCCGGATCGATCTCCTCCAGATCCTTCTGGTTGGCGTGGGGGATGAGAATGTCCTTGATGCCCACCCGCAGGGCCGCCAGGGCCTTCTCCTTGAGGCCGCCGATGGCCAGGGCCTCGCCCCGCAGGTCGATCTCGCCGGTCATGGCCAGGGTGTTCTTCACAGGGATGCCCTTGAGCACCGACAACAGCACGGTGGCGATGGCAAGGCCCGCGCTGGGGCCGTCCTTGGGGATGGCGCCCTCGGGGAAGTGGATGTGGAGATCCTGCTTCTGGAACACCTCGGGGTCGATCTGGAAGGCCTCGCTCCGGCTGCGGATATAGCTCAGGGCCGCCTGGGCGCTCTCCTTCATGACGTCGCCCAGCTGCCCCGTGAGGGTGAGCAGGCCCTTGCCCGGCATCTTCAGGGCCTCGACGAAGAGCACGTCACCGCCCACGGCGGTCCAGGCCAGGCCCGTCACCACGCCCACCCGCGGCGCCTTCAACCGCTCGTCCTGGAGGTATTTCACAGGGCCCAGCAGCTCGTGGATGCTCGCGTCGTCGAGGGTGAGCTTCTTCTTCAGGCTCTTCTCGGCCACCTTGCGGGCCACCTTGCGGCAGACGGCGCCGAGCTCGCGCTCCAGCTGGCGCAGGCCCGCCTCCCGGGTGTAGCCCGTGATGACGGCCTTCAGGGCCTTCTTCGGAATGGACAGCTGCTGCCGCGTGACGCCGTGCTTCTCCAGCTGCTTGGGGATCAGGTGCTGCTCGGCGATGCCGACCTTCTCCTCCAGCGTGTAGCTGTTGAGGTAGATGATCTCCATGCGGTCGCGGAAGGCCGGGTGGATGGGCTCCAGCTCGTTGGCGTTGGCCACGAAGAGCACCTGGCTGAGGTCCAGGGGCACGTTCAGGTAGTGGTCGCGGAAGGTGTGGTTCTGCTCGGGGTCCAGCACCTCCAGGAGGGCCGCGCTGGGGTCGCCGCGCTGGTCGCGGCCGATCTTGTCGACCTCGTCGAGCATGATCACGGGGTTCATGCTCTTCACCTGGTGGAGGGCCTGCACGATGCGGCCGGGCATGGCGCCCACGTAGGTGCGGCGGTGGCCGCGGATCTCGCTTTCATCATGCACGCCGCCCAGCGAGATGCGCGAGTACTTGCGGCCCAGGGCCCGGGCGATGGACTTCCCGAGCGAGGTCTTGCCCACGCCCGGAGGGCCCACGAAGCAGAGGATGGTGCCGCGGAGGTCGGGCTTCAGCTTGCGCACCGCCAGGAATTCCAGGAGGCGGTCCTTGATCTTCGCCAGGCCGAAGTGGTCCTCGTCCAGCACGGTCTGGGCCTGCTTGAGGTCCAGGTTGTCCTCGGTGAAGGTGCCCCAGGGTAGCTCCGTCATCCACTCGAGGTAGGTCCGCGTCACGGCGGTCTCGCTGGAATCCGGGTGCATGCGCTCCAGCTTCTTGAGGTTGCGCTCGATCTCCACGAGGGGATCCTCGGGCACCTTCAACTTGGCCAGCTTGTCCCGGAAGGCCTGGATCTCCTCGCCCAGCTCCGAGCCCTCGCCCAGCTCCTGCTGGATGGCCTTGAGCTGCTGGCGGAGGTAGTACTCCCGCTGGCTCTTGTCCATCTCGCCGCGGGCTTCCATGGTGATCTTCTGCTGCACTTCCAGCAGCTGGATCTCCCGCTGCAGCAGCTCGTTGACCCGCTTGAGCCGCAGGCCGGGGTGGGCGATCTCCAGGACCTCCTGGGTCTGCGCCAGCTTGAGGTCCAGGTTCGACGCCACCAGGTCCGCTAGGCGGCCCGGGTTGTCCAGGTTGCCCGCGATGACCAGCACCTCCTGGGGCAGGGTCTTGCCCAGGGCCACGGCCTTCTCCAGCGTCTGCTTCACGCTGCGCAGCAGGGCGTCCTGCTCCAGGTCCGGGGACTTCATCTCGGGCTCGGCCAGGGGCTCCACCCGGGCCTTGAAGAGGTTTTCCGTTTCGGTGAAGTATTCCACCCGCACGCGCTGGAGACCCTGCACCAGGGCCCGGATGCGGCCGTCCGGCAGCTTCAGCACGCGCATGATGAGGGCCGCGGTGCCCACCTGATACAGGTCTTCGGGCCGCGGATTGTCCATCTCCGTCTGCTTCTGGGACAGCAGCAGGATCATCCGGTTCTCCACCAGGGCCGTGTCCACGGCGCGGATGGACTTCTCCCGGCTGACGCTCAGGGGCAGGATCACATAGGGGTAGACCACCACGTCCCGCAAGGGCAGCACCGGCAGCTCTTCGGGCAGCTTGGGGGACTCGTCGGGCGCGGGGGGCAGGAGGATGTCATCGGCCACGGAAAAACCTCGGTCCCCAGGATACCCCTACTTCTTGCGGGTCCTTAGAACGGGGGCATCCGCTTCGCCCGGGAACAGGGCCTGGGGTATCGGCTTGACGGGCTCCGGCGCGGGGGGGGCGGCAGGCGTGGTCCTGATCCGTACCCCCGTCGCCTCCTTGTGCATGAGGCCCTCCAGGGCCTTCACGAAGTCCGGCAGGTCCTTGAAGTCGCGGTAGACGCTGGCGAAGCGCACATAGGCCACCTGGTCGAGGGCCTTTAGCTCGTCCATGACCAGCTCGCCTAGCTCGCGGCTGCGGATCTCCCGGTCCGGCCGCTCCATGAGGCGGGCCTGCACGTCCGCCACCAGCTCCTCGATGCGGGCGAGGGACACGGGGCGCTTCTGGCAGGCCAGCAGCAGGCCCTTCATGAGCTTCTGCCGGTCGAAGGGCTCGCGCCGCCCGTCCTTCTTGAGGATCACCAGGGGCACCTCCTCCACCCGCTCGTAGCTGGTGAAGCGGCGGGCGCAGGACAGGCACTCGCGCCGGCGGCGGATGGAATCGCCCTCGCGGGACTCGCGGGAGTCCACCACCTTGTCCTCCAGGTGCCCGCAGAAGGGACAGCGCACGAAAGCTCCTAGACTTCGACCACCCGGGGTTCCATCACCACCTCGCAGGTGACGGAATTGGCCACGAAGCAGTACTTGTGGGCCTTCTCGAACAGCTCGACCACCTTGGCCATGCTGGTGCCGCGGGTCACGCGGACGGTCGGGCGCAGGTGCACCTGGGTGATGCGCGTGACCTTGTCCACGGTGTCGAGCACCGCTTCCGCGTGATCCTCGTAGCCCACCACCTCGACCTTGGCCTTGGCGCAGAGGGCCAGGAACGTGAGCATGTGGCAGGTGGCCAGGGCCGAGCCCAGCAGATCCTCCGGGTTCCAGCGGGCGGCATCGCCGGCGTATTCCGGCGCGCTGCTCACGGCCAGGGCATGCTTGCCGGGGTTGGTGACGCTGCCGTTGCGGTTGTAGGTGGCGTCCAGGGTGTTGCCTGTCCAGGCGAGGGTGAGGGGGTAGGAGTGGGCCATGGCGCACCTCGTGGAAGTCCGGCCCCAGGATGCCACAGCCGCGCGTGCTAGCCTGGATCCGCCTTCCGGAGTCCCCATGCGCCTGTTGATTCCCGCGACCCTGGCCCTGCTGTGGATGCCCGTCCAGGCCCAGTTCTGGAGCGAGCTGGCCAACCCCAAGGTGGAGGTGGTGGTCGTCCATCCGCCGGGCCTGGGCCTCCGGGTGGAGCGTCTGGCCTTTGCGCCCTCCCGCGACCTCAACTCCCGGGAGCTGGTGGATGCCCTCACCGCCGAGCTGGTGCAGAGCCGGCAGGTGGAGGTGGTGGATCGCGCCCACCTCGACGCGGTGCTCAAGGAGCAGGAGCTGGGGGCCAGCGGCTATGTGGAACCGGCCACCATCGCCCGCCTGGGCAAGTTGCTGGGGCCTAGTGTGCTGGTGATCGTGAACGTGAACCGCTCGGACCTCAGCCGCAACCAGTCGGTCAAGGAGGAGCGCAGCACGGACTACAAGACCAAGCAGGAAATCGTCCGCCACAAGCGCACCAGCATCACCAGTCTGGACTTCAGCGCGACCGTGCAGGTGGTGGACCTCAGCACGGGCCGGGTCTTCGGGGCCCAGCGCCTGGAGGATGCCCCCAGCCTCAGCAACACCTCGTACGAGGGCTACCCCGCCTACCCCCGGGACTCCGACGTGCGGCGCCTGGCCTTCGAGACCGCGAAGGTGAAGGTGCTGCGGATGCTCCTGTCCTGGAGCGAAACCCGCAAGCTCACCTTCTTCGACGACGAGGTCTTCGGCATGGCCAAGGCCCACGAGCGCCTGAAGGCCCGCGATGTCCGGGGCGCGCTGGATCTGGCCCTGGACGGCCTGGAGCAGTCGAAACAAGACAAGGGCCAGAAACCCAAGTACTACCCCCGCACCCAGTACAACGTCGGCATCATCCAGTTCGCCCAGGGGCGCTACGAGGAGGCCCTGCCCTACCTTCGCGCCGCCCTGGACATGCAGCCCGACGCCAGCATCTTCCAGACGGCCCTGCGGGAGTGCCAGGACGCCATCACCCTCCAGGAGGCCCTCCGCCGCGCCGAAAGCCGCAGCGAGCCCGTGTCCCGAGCCGAATCCCGATCCGAACCACAGCCGGAGCCACGCTCCCAGCCCAAGGTGGAAGCCTCTCCCAAGGCCGGTCCCGAAGCACGCCTCCAGAAGCTCCAGGAGCTCTACAAGAAGGGCCTGCTGGACAAGAAGGAGTACGAGGCCAAGAAGGCGGAGATCCTGAAGGAGTTATAGGCCTCGACGGGGGATAATCGGGGTTCTGCCTTTCGGAGCCCCATGCCGACCCCCGCCCGCCTCCATGTCGCCCACGCCCTGCACGAAGTCTTCGGGGAGAAGGGCCGGGTACCGGACATCTGGGACCGGGATCTGGGGGAGGATGCGCACCTGGCCCAGGCCCTGCTCGGCCTGTGCCTGCGCCGCTGGGGCCGGCTTCAGGCCTGGGTGAAACCCAAGCTGAAGGACCCCGAGCGGGGCGTGCCCCTGGGCACACGGGTGGCCCTGGCCATGGGCCTGGTGCAGCTGGCCTGGCTGCCCGGCGTCAGCGACCACGCCGCCGTGAACGAGTCTGTGGAGCTGGCGGGCAACCGCGACCTGGGCTTCGTCCCCCACAAGGGCCTGGTGAATGCCATCCTGCGCCGGGCCGCCAAGGACCGCTCCGCCCTGGCCGCCGAACTGGACGCCCTGCCCGCCACCCTCGACCGGCCCGCAGCGGCCGAGCGGGCCCTGCAGGCCGCGCTCGCTCCGCACGGGGCTGTGGAGGACCTGGAAGCCCTCTGGGCCCGCCTCCAGCAGCCCCCCCGCCTCAGCTTCCGCCTGCTGAAGGGGGCCGTTCCCAAAGGCCTCGCCCCGGACGCGGATCTCCCGGGCTGCCTCCGCCTTACGGACGAAGCCCCCTTCCCCCGCCCCTGGCTGGAGACCGCGGACGGCATGGTGCAGGACCGCAGCTCCCAGGCCCTGCTGGCCTACGCCTGGGAGCGCCCGGTGACGCGCATCCTGGATGCCTGCGCCGCCCCCGGCGGCAAGACCACCACCTTGGCCCGGCGCCACCCCGGAGCGGCCCTCACGGCCCTGGAGGTGCATCCCCGGCGCGCCGCCCGCCTGCGGCAGACCCTCGAGCAGCGTGGTGTCGAGGCCCGGGTGATCCAGGCCGACGCGGCGGAATGGCTGGAAACCAACGAGGCCACCTTCGACCTCATCCTGCTGGACGCCCCGTGCAGCGGCAGCGGCACACTGCAGAAACATCCGGAATGGCCCTGGCTGGTCCACGATGACCTGCCCCGCCTCACAGGCATCCAGCGCCGCCTCCTTACCGCTGCGGCGGACCGTCTGGCCCCCGGAGGCCTACTCATCTACGCCGTCTGCTCCTGGCTGCCCGAGGAGGGCGTCGTCCACCGTGATTGGCTGGTGCAGGCCCGCACGGATCTGCGCCCGGCCGCCGTGTGGCCCGCCGGGCTGGGGGCGGCCTCCGATGCCGCGGGTCCCGCCACGGCCCTCTTCCGGCCCCACCCGATCCGGTGGGAGGGAGAAGGCTTCCAGGGGTTTGCGGTGACCCGGGCCTGACGCCCGCCCCAAGGAAGGGAAGCCCCCGCTAGCCCGGGGGTGGCCCAGGTGTTTTTTCGAAAGCGGACCTTCTGCTGAAGGGCGGTGGATCGAATAGTGGCCTCTTCCCCTGTGCGGCCGGAGGCACCATGCGCGTTCTTCAACACACCCGTACTGTTCGTCGCGGTCTGTCGCTTCTTGTGGCGGCCGCCATGGCCCTGCAGCTGGCCTGCGGTGGAGGCGGAGGGGGAAGCAGCGCCCCCCAGACGCCGCCCTCTGGCGGTGGCACGGCGACCGCCCCCGCCGCTCCCACCGGCCTCACGGCCACGGCTCCCGCCGCCGGAACCATCGCCCTGGCATGGACGGACGTTTCCACCGATGAAACAGGGTTCAAGGTCGAGCGGGGGGCCAGCGCCGCGGGGCCCTTCACCCAGGTGGCGACCACCGCGGCCAACCTGGCGGCCTACACCGACTCGGGGCTGAGCGCTTCAACCGCCTATTACTATCGCGTCCGCGCCACCAACGCGGCCGGGGACTCGGCCTACACCGCCGTGGCCTCAGCCACGACCCCCTCGGTGGTGGTCGCGCCGGCGGCCCCCTCGGGCCTGACGGCCTCGGCCACCTCCACCACCAGCATCGCCTTGGCCTGGACGGACAACTCGGCCAATGAAACGGGCTTCAAGATCGAGCGCGGGACGAGCGCCTCGGGGCCCTTCACCCAGATCGCCACGGCGCTGGCCAACTTCGTCAGCCATGCCGACACCGGGTTGGGCGCCTCGACCACCTACTACTACCGGGTGCGGGCCACCAACAGCGCCGGGGACTCGACCTACACGGCGGTGGCTTCGGCGGCGACGCCTGCGGTCATGACCCCGCCGGCCGCACCCACGAGCCTGGCGGCCACCGCAGGGGCCGCGGGCAGCATCGCGCTGTCCTGGACGGACAATGCCGCCAACGAATCGGGCTTCAAGGTCGAGCGCGGCGCCAGCGCCTCAGGGCCCTTCGCCCAGATCGCCACCACCCTGGCCAATGTGGCGGGCTACACGGACAGCGGGCTGAGCGCCTCGACGACCTACTACTACCAGGTCCGCGCCACCAACAGCGTTGGGGACTCGGCCTACAGCCAGGTGGCCTCGGCCACCACGGTCGCGGTGGTGGTTCCCCCCGCGGCACCCACGAACCTGGCCGCCTCCGTGGCCACGGCCACCAGCGTCTCGCTGCTGTGGACGGACAACGCCACCAATGAGACGGGCTTCAAGGTCGAGCGCGGTACCAGCGCCACGGGCCCCTTCGCCCAGATCGCCACGACCACGGCCAATGTCGCGAGCTACACCGACAGCGGGCTGAGCGCCTCGACGACCTACTACTACCAGGTCCGCGCCACCAATAGCGCCGGGGACTCGGCCTACACCCCCGTGGCCACGGTGACCACGCCGGCGGTGGTGACCCCTCCCTCCGCGCCCTCGAACCTGGCGGCCACCGCCGCCTCCACCAGCAGCATCGGGCTGACCTGGACGGACACCGCCACCAACGAGACCGGTTTCAAGATCGAGCGCAGCGCCAGCGCCACGGGGACCTTCACCCAGATCGGGACCTCCTCCACCAACGTCGCCAGCTACAACGACTCGGGGCTCAGCGCCGGGACGGCCTACTACTACCGGGTCCGTTCCACCAACAGCGCCGGGGATTCGGCTTACACCGCCGTGGCCAGCGCCACGACCCCCGCGGCCGTGACCATCCCGGCGGCACCGTCGAACCTGACGGCCGCGGCCGTCTCCACCAGCGGCATCACGCTGGCCTGGACCGACAACGCCTCCAACGAATCCGGCTTCAAGGTCGAACGCAGCACCAGCGCGTCCGGAACCTACACCCAGATCGCCCTCAACGCAGCCAATGTCGTGACCTTCAGCAACAGCGGGCTCGCGGCGTCGACCACCTACTACTACCGGGTCAGCGCCACCAACAGCGCCGGGGACTCCGCCTACAGTGCCGTCGCCAGCGCCACGACCCAGACCCCGGCCCCCACGTCCACCACGGTGACGCTCTACCCGATTGCCGACAACCTCATCATGACCAGCACTTGGGATTCAGCTGTCGCGAACAGGGTGTATGCCTCCGGTGAGCTGGCGGTTGGCACCAACTGGACCACCTATCTGGATCCATTCGGTAACTTCATGCAGACCTACGTTCGCGCCGAGAGCCTGGTCAAATACGATGTCTCTGCCCTTGCCGGGAAGACCATCGAAAGCGCGACCCTGACCGTGAACCGGCAGTACTACGGTGTCAACCAGCACGCCTGGTGGATTGTGGCCCTGGCCTCTCCCTGGTCCACCAGCACCGTCACCTGGAATATCGTGAACGCCCCGACTTTCCTGCACTACACCGGCAACCAGCTCCACCTGAACCCGCCCACTGCCATCACCACGAACTACGACATCACGCCCATCGTCAGCAACTGGGCCAGCGGCACCTTCCAGAACCAGGGTCTGTGGTTCAGCCCGGATGTGTCGCTCATGCCCGGGGTGTCCGAGTCCGAGGCCTTCGCCTTCTACAGCCGGGAATCGGGCTCCAGCCCCACCTGGGCCCCCGCCCTCACGGTGGTCTACCACTAGGGCGGATGTCCCCGGTCAGTGAAAGGGCCGCCCCCGGGCGGCCCTTTTGTCGGGAGTCAGGCCTGGAACCACTCCAGAACCACACCCGGCGCCGGAGACGCGGGGCGGTAGTAGGCCAGGCGGCCCGGCAGGCACGACAGGATGGCGCCGGATTCACTCAGGCAGGCCTGGTTGAGCGCCTCGCGGAGCGGGAGTTCCCGGCCATCCGCCTTCAGTCCCGCGGCCATCACGTGGCAGGTGGGCCCCGCCCCCTTGGCCACCAGCAGCTTCTCCAGCTCGCCCGGGAAATCCTGATGGCTGGGCACCACCGTGGCGAAGGCGGGCAGGCAGGGCAGATGGCGGCTCAACCGGTGGAGCAGTTCCTTCCGCTGCTTGGGGTCCGCCAGGAACTGGATGAACCTCGCCCGTTTCTCGGAGGCGATGAAGGCCTTGGCAAACGCGTCTTCATGGCCCATGGGCAAGAGTGCTCCCAGTGAATAAATGTTATTCAAAAAAAGACTTATGGTGGATTCGAGCAGAAGGGAACGGTGTCCCCAGGTGTCTATCTTCGCCTGCATTCCCGGTAGAGAAGGACGGAAAGCGTGCCGCAAAAGAGGAAGGCCACCAGGCTCATCCATGGCGGGACCAGGACATCCGCGATCTGCACCTTCAAGTGAAGAAGCACCCGTATCAAATGGGACAGGGCGACGATGCCGAGAAAAGCCGTGGCGATGAACGACCCTGCTTTCATGGAAACCTCCCGGGGGAGAACTTTGCCGGAACCGGCACTCCCACCAGGGCCCCAGCCCCTAGGTGGACCCTGGCCGCAGCTCGCTATCGAGCCGGTCGATGATTCCAGCCCAGTCGGCATCGTTCTGGATCTGCTCCCTCAGGAATTCAGCCTGGGAGGGGGTCCAGAAGGGGGCTTCATGGAGCGCGAACCGGGCGGCCAACGGACGGTTGGATTCGAGAAAGGCCTGGATCTCAGCCGGCTTGGACGGAAGGCCAAGCTGGGAGAACAGGTTGGTCATGGAATGGAGCGCGTCATCCATGTCTGCCAGCTCCCTCGGGCTCATCACCCGGTTCACCACCCAATGGAAGAAGATAACCAGACCCGGGCCCCGCGCCGGCGTCCGATTTGAATGGGAGGCTAGCCATCACCCTGCTGGGAGGGCCATTTCGAGAAGGCGAACACCCAAAGGGCGACCAGGTTGATGACCGGAATCAGGGCAAGGAGGAACCAGCCCCAGGAATAACCGGCTTTTTGAATGATCCGGATGACGGGCGGAATCCAGACCAGGAACAGGGCCAGGAGAACGACGAGTTCGATCAGCCCGATGCCAATCATTGGTAACTCCTCATGGAACGAAGCCAACCGGTTCAGGCGGTTGACGAAGGGCCGGGGTCCCGGTCAGGGCCTGAAGGGCGCTGGAAGCATGATCGGACTGGCGGAGGTGCGGCGCACAAGCTTGCGGCGCTGCAGATCGTATTTGTAGAGCCAGGTGGTCTCTTTGGCCTTGATGTCGGACGTCGCGAATACCCGGGCATAGAGGTAACGGCCGGTCTTATCGATCCGGAGGTCCTCGGTGCGCTCGTTGGGGGCCAGGGGGATGCCCTTCGCGCCGGGAGAGGGCTGGGCCGTGGCGCCGCCGCCCTCGTCGGAGTACTGGATCGAGATGGGCAGGGGCCGATTGCTGGCCATGATGCTGGCGGCCAACCCGCCCGGCAGGGGGACCTTGCCCTCCCAGCGCAGGACCTGGCCTCGTGGGTCAACCAGGGCATGGACATCCATGGGTGTGGCCTCGAGAAAGCCCTGGGCAAGGAGGTGGTCGGCAATCTTGTTGTAGCCGACATATCCACCCAGCCCCATGAACAGCATGACGAATAGCGTGAAGCTGACGAGGTAGGTCATGGGCTTGAAGGTCATGCGTGCCGCCGGGAAAAGGGTTGATGGGCCCACTTTGCTTGCGATCACTCAAAAGTGTAGGGGCAAAGTGTGAAGGGTAGACCCGGGCACCGTCCGGAAGAGTCCCTCGCCCATCCCGGGTTCAGCCATCAGAAGCCTGTTTTTGGGCGTGATGTCCCCCGGGATCACCTGGGTGAACACCTGGTACCCCTGGCCGCGCAGCCGGGCCACCCGCGTGGCATCCATGGCCAGCGGGCCGTCCAGCCATCCTTCCAGGCCGCCGAGATCGCCACCCTTGAGGTCGTGACAGCAGGGCAACACCGCGACAGGGGCCCCGGCCGCCACCGCCCGCTCCAGGATCAGGTCGGTCAGGCCGCCGCAGGCGTGCGCCGAGACGACGAGGTCATCCCGATGCAGCGGCACGTTCCGCAGATCCGTTTCGAGGAATTCGACCCGGCCCTGCAACCGTGGCCACCAGCTGCGCAACGAGGCCTCCAGGGTGGCGGCGCTTTTCGGGAGCCTTTGATCGACGGCCAGAGCCCCAGGGGAGCTGTCGTCCAGCAGGAGAAGGATCTGGGCCAGTAGGCCGTGGCCGCAGGCGAGATCCACGATGCGTCTCCCCCGGAAGCGCCGCCGCACCCTTCGCGCCACCTCCCAGGCCTCGTAGAGCTCCTTCCGCGGCAGGCAGCCCGCGTGGCAGGTCGCCCTGGCGATGGCGTCAAAGAGGGTCTCCCCGGCAAATTGAGGAAGCAACTTGTCGGTCAGCCGATTGCGGGAGGAACGGTCCATGGCGCCTTTGGATCTTCATGAAGGGAATTGAGTTGAGCGAAATATCCCGCCTGCGCCAGGGCCCGGGTCGAACAGGAAGGGTCAGGGCCACGCCTGTCGTGGCTGGGGTGGTGGGCTGTTTTTGGGGGTGCTTTGATCCGTGTTGCGGAAGGAGTAGAGGCAGAAGAGGACCAGCGCCAGGATCACCCAGAACACCAAGCCCGAGGTGCGGGCCTCCCCGCCGGTCGTCGCCTTGGACGGTTGGCCCGCCATGGGCCCGAACAGGAGGTTGTGGAAAGCATTCCCGGCCACGGAAGGCGGCAGGTCGATCCGGTCCGGTTTGATTTCCACGAGCTTCACCTCCTCGGCAGCGGGCGCTGGCGCACGGGTCCGGCCGTGCCCTGAGGGGTCAGGCACCATGGGATGCAGCCTTGTACTGGTTCATCAATTGGGCCAGGGCCTCATGGTTCAGCCCATAGGAATCCGGAAGCGCCGCCTCGAACCCCGCCACATCGGCCCAACGAATGGTGTGCGCCCGGAAGAGCGAGCACATCGTGAACCCATCGGAATCCAACGCGAGGTAGGCGGCCCCGGGAAGCAGCAACGCCAGGAACACCAGCAGGCACAATCCGAAAAAACCAATGATCAGCCAGCCGGGGCCTTCCCCTTCACGAACCATCCAGAGGCCGGTCAGCACAAAAACCAGGGCGCCCAGGCCGAGCCCTGCCACCTTGACGCGCCTTGGCCGAAGGAGGAGGGGTTGGGTGGTTTGCATGGGAGGCGTCCGGGCTCGTTGAGTAGGGGGTGGGTGGGGCTCCCTTAGCGATCTGGGGTCACCGTCATGACGAGCCTCAGCTTTCCGTGGCTGTCGCCCTTGAACAGACTGTCGAAGGCCTCCTTGGAGAGTTCCAGGGAGGCGGAGTCGGACCTGCTTTGCTTCTCTTTGGCGGAAATCTGCAGTTCCGCCCCGGTGCTTATCACCCCCGAGGCGCCAAGGATGGAGCATTGGATGACGACTTTCCGGTCAAAGGAGGGACGGACAAAGGCCGTCGCCTTGATGCTCAGCTTGATCCGCTTCGACCAAGTGGTGGATTTTGTGATCAAGACCAGGGGAAGCGAGACATCGTCACACACGAATTTATCCTGCTCGGTGAACGGGTATACATTCCCGAATTCCTCGGCCTGGAGTCGATCCAAAGGCAACTCGATGAGCATGGGGGAGGTGAAGTCACCCTGCTTCAAATCAGCGGCTGTGGCCTGCCTGGCCGTCACCTGTCCAGCAAGGGGTAGAGCCAATAATGTTGCGACGAAAAGGAAGCTCACACCCACATTCATGACAACTCCGCCAATATGAGATCACCTTATCAGGTTGCTTCCGGCGATCAACGCATGGGGCGGAAGAGCCGGGGTGCTGGCGCCAGGGCCCTCTTGTGCGGAAGATTCACGGCTTGTCTTTGGGGGCCTTGGATTCGGTGGCCGGTGTGGTCGACCCCTGCCTGGGGTCGTCATCCGGCATTCCGGCCGCGATTTTCAGAACGGCCTTCTCCAATTTCTTCCGCTTCTCGGTGGCCCGTTTCTGCTTCTCGATCTGACCCTTTGTCTTTGCCACGTGGTTCCTTTCAATGGATGGTTTTCAAGGACACCCGGGCTTCGGATTGGAGGGAGCGAAAGATCAGTCTGGATGCCCAACCTTAAACAAGTGTCGTGTTTTTGGTAGAACAAGATAAATAAGTTGAAGGGATAAAATAACAATCATTAATCCCATGATTGATTTCATGGAATTGGCGGTGGCATCAAACAGGATGTAACTAAATAGGCGGCCCCCGCCAAGAGGGGCAACATCACGAACCAGGCCATATAATACCCATGCACACATGAAAATCTGCACGACCAATGAAATCAGGGTGAACCATCGAATGGTTTTATTGATTTTTAATAGCCCAAGTCCAAGTAAAATGGAGCCAATGGTCAAGTCGATGCTAAATTGATGTTGAATCAATGATATAAGGGTGCCAACAAGGCTCAACACTCCTTGGCAGAGTAAGCACCAAGCTGTGAGTTTCAAGGGTGATGGAATGGTTGGATTAAGGATCATGGGAAGCCTAATGGAGCCGATTGGACCAAGCATTTGCACCTGGCACGGGTCGAACAAGAGGCCAGGTGCGCGGAGTCGTTCAAGGGTAAACCAAGTGTGGAAAGCCGAGGAAGCGAGAGGTCAGCTTGTGCGGGGCGACGCGTTGATCATGAGTACGATCTTTCCTATCACCCCCCCTTTTTCGAGCAGCTCTTGCGCTTGTCTTGCCTCAGCGAGAGGAAAGCGTCGTGCGATCAGTGGTTTGACCTTTTCCTGCTGAAGGAGGCTCAACAGGGTGATGAAATCCTGGCGGAATAATTCAGGTTTCAGCCGTTTGAGCGTCTGGATGCTGTAGGGGACCACCCGCTTCCGGCCCGGGAGTATCCAGCCCCCGAGGATGTACAACGCGAAGCGGGCGGTTCCCCGGAAGCGCTGGCGACGGCCGGGCCGGCTTGAAGCCAGCCCCTCTCCACGCAGGGATGAAATGAGCCCATAGCCCACCACCTTCCCGCCGGGACTGAGGGCCGCACGGGATTGCCAAAGGTGGCCTCCCCCGAAGGGGTCGAAGACGATGTCCACGCCTTCGCCCGTGAGGCGGAGAATCTCTTTCACGAAGTCCAGATTCCGGTAATCAATCGGGATGCCGCCCAGATCGGAAACGGCCTGCGCCCCTCGCGAGGAACAGGTTCCGTACATCTCCAGGCCGGCGAGGTGCCCAAGCTGCAGGAGTGCCGTGCCCACGCCGCCTGCCGCACCATGAATCAAGGCCCTCTGGCCCGCTCGGGCACCGGCGGAATGATGCAGCATCTGGTACGCGGTGATGTAGTTCAGTCCAAGGCTGACCGCCTCGGCGGCATCCAACCCGGGAGGCACCGGAATCAGTTCCTGATGCGGAAGGCAGACGAATTCCGCATAAGCGCCGTGGATCGGCAGTGCAGCAACCATCTGGCCAGGCTCGAATCCGGTGACGCCCTCGCCCGGCTGATCCACGATGCCCACCAGATCCCAACCGGGCGTGAAGGGCACCTCGGGAGTCTCTGGATGAATGCCCTCCCGTGCCATGACATCGGGCAAGGCTACGCCTGCGGCAAGCACCTTCACCCGCACTTCACCGTTTTTCGGTTCGGGGCAGTCTTCTTCGATGACCCGGAGCGCGTCTGGTCCGCCGTAGTGGGTGACGATAATACGCGTGTGTCTCATGGACCTCTTCCTTGCCGGGGCACGATGAGGCTCGGGGTGAATTCCACACAGTATAAGCGTTGCGGGTTGGGGGGCCCGCGGAGGGGCCCTACCGGGCGGACTTGAAGGTGGGCTTGGTGGGAGCGTTGGCGACGGCCTGGCCCAGGTCGAAGGCGAATTGGGCCTGCTGCACCATGCCGCGCAGGTCCCAGGCCGGGTCGTACTCGTCCGTCACCTGGTGGTAGCGCTTGCCATAGGCGGCCGCCTTGGCCTTCAGGGCCGGGAGGTCGCCGCCCAGGTAGTCCCGGCCGCCGCCCACGGAGAGGGCGGGCACGCCCGCCTGCACGAAGCTGAAGTGGTCCGAGCGGAAGTAGCCGCCCCCGGCGTCGGGTCGGGGAGGCGCGACGGAGAGGCCCGAGGCCTTGGCCAGGACCGCGCCCAGGTCGCCCAGGGTGCTGCGGTTGCCGAAGGGGAGGCCGATGTCCCGGGTGGGGGCCACGAAGTTGAGGCTGTCCAGGTTGAGGTCGGCGGCGGTCTTCGCCAGGGGCCAGAGGGGGTCGGCGACGTAGGCCTTGGAACCCAGGAGCCCCTGCTCTTCCCCGCACACGAAAAGGAACATCTGGCTGCGCTTGGCGGGCGCGTGGAGGGCGGCCTGGGCCATGGCCAGCAGGGCCGCACAGCCCGAGGCGTTGTCCACGGCGCCGTTGTAGATGGTGTCCGGCTCGGGGCTCGGGTGGGTGTCCGCCGCGGGCGCCGCGCCCCGGCCCAGGTGATCCCAGTGGGCGGAATAGACCACGAGCTCGCCCTGGAGGGCCGGGTCCGTTCCCGGCACCACACCCGCCACGTTGAACTGCTCGACGGTGCGCACGGCGCTGTGGAGGCTGCCCTTCAGGGTGAGGTCCAGGGGCACAGGCCGGAACTCTCGCCGCTGGGCCAGGGCCCGCAGGGCGTCGAGGTCCTGGCCCCCCTGCTTCACCAGGGCCCGGGCCGTCTCCTCCGAGACCCAGCCCTGAAGAGGGGTGCCGGCGGCGTCCTTGGCCAGCTGGAAGCGCTCTGCATCCCAGCCGTTCCGCACCACGGGCCACCCGTAGCTGGCGGAGGCCGTGGTGTGGACCAGCAGGATGCCCACGGCGCCCAGGCGGGCCGCTTCCTCGAACTTGTAGGTCCACCGGCCGAAGTAGCTGAGGTCGGCACCGTCGAAGAGGCCGGGTTCCTGGGCCGTGGGCGCGGGCTCGTTCACCAGGACCAGGAGGACCTTGCCCTTCAGGTCCACGCCCTTGAAGTCGTCCCAGCGGTCGGCGGAGGAGCGGATGCCGAAACCCGCGAAGACCACGGGGGCGTCGAAGGCCTGCTCGGCCTTGGCCACGCCGGAGCCGTAGACGATCTCCGTGCCGAAGGCGGGGGTGGCGCAGGCGCCCCCGCCCAGGAAGCTGAGGGTGCTGCGGGTGGTCTGGGTGCGGAGGCCCAGCAGGGCCACGGGCTGGCGGTACGAGGTCCCCCGGGCGGGCTTCAGGCCCAGGACCTGCAGCTGGGTTTCCAGGTAGCGCACGGTGAGCTCGGCCCCGCGCTGGCCCGTGCCCCGGCCCTCCAGTAGGTCATCGGCCAGGAAGGCCAGGTGGGCCCGCAGGGGGGCTTCCTCCACCCGGGGCGGAGGCGCCGCCTGGGCGACGAGGAGAGACGCGGCCAGGAAGGGCAGCAACACACGCATAAGGGCTCCCGGGGGAGCCCTTAGCATACCTCGCAAGACGGGGTTTAGAGTGCCTAACAAAACCCCCAGGGGGCCGCGCGAAGGCCGCCGGGCGAGCGCGGCGAGGAACGCGAGGGGACGCGTAGCGGGTACTACGCGCGACGAGCGTGACGCGGCATCGCGACGCCCGCCGGCCCTCGCCCGGAGGGAGAAAGTCAGGTGGGCGCCCCGCGGCGTCACAGCCCTTGAACGATGTCCCGCATCGCCCTGCGGGCCCTTCCTTGCGGTGCATCCCACCTGGCCTTCTCGCGGCCTCGTCGGGGTTTTGTTAGGCACTCTAAAGGGCCGAAAAGTGGCGACTCCCACCAACGCCCTTCGTGGCCTCCCCTGTGACCATTGCTTGCCAGTACTCGTGGCAGAATGGCCGGACGCTCCAGATCCTCGACCACAGCGATGGAGACACTCCCGCCGTTCCGGAGATTCCCAGGATCGAGTTGAAGCGTGAAGAAAGCTGGAGACGACGGAATGACCCCCAAGAAGCTCATCAGCATCATTAGCCCAGCCTACAATGAAGAGGGGAATATCCGCCGTTGCTATGAAGAAGTAAAAGCCGTGATGGCTCAAATGTCGGATCGCTACGACTACGAGCACATCTTCGGCGACAACTGCAGCTCCGATCGGACACTGGACATCCTGCGGGAGATCGCCGCCGGTGATCACCGCGTCAAAGTGCTGACTTACACACGGAATTGGGGCGCTGAGAAGAATTCAGTAACCCTCCTCCGCCACGCACTCGGTGATGCAGTGGTTCCTGTCCTTTCCGATCTTCAGGACCCACCGCATAAAATTCCAAGTTTTATTGATTTATGGGAAAATGGATTCGAAATTATTTTTGGAACTTATATAAATCATGCTGATGGAATATTTATCAAACCAATTCGCCATCTTTATTATAAAGTTGTCAGAACATTGTCCGGCGAGGAGATGGTGGATAACCATTCTGGTTTCGGTCTTTATGATCGTCGCGTGGTAGACGAAATTTTGAAGGTGGATGATTTCAACCCACACATCCGCGGTGTCATTGCCTCCATGGGTTTCAAAAGGGCATGTGAACCCTATGAGCGCCGCAAACGGGTTGCCGGTATCTCCTCCTACAACTTCGGACGGTACCTCGACACCGCAATCAACAGCATCGTGAGCTACAGTCTCGTTCCCATCCGCTTGGCCACGATCCTCGGACTCTGCCTTTCCGGAATCAGCTTCCTGCTCGCCATCGCCTATGCTGTCATTAAACTCTTCAATTGGAACTTCCAGGCTCCCGGCGCCACGACCATTGTCGTCCTGATCCTCTTCTTCGCGGGGATACAACTGCTATTCCTTGGCGTCATCGGGGAGTATGTATCCGCCATCCACGGCCAAGTCCGGCGCAAGCCTTTCGTGGTGATTCGCGAGAAGATCAACTTCGACCGGAGTTGACATGAATCGCGGCCACTGGAGAACACTGAGTTCATGGCTCCTCGCCGCTGCGGGGATCGGCATTCTCGCAGCGCTCGCCATGCGCGTGTCCTGGTCCACCATCGCGGCTACGCTGCGCGAGGCGGCCATTCCCTGGCTTGGGGCCTCGCTCGTCTTGGCGATCGCCAGCGTTTCACTACGGGCATTCCGACTTTCCGTACTGCTCGGCTGGCGCGGGACCTTCCCCCAAATCTGGCGGTCCGTGTGCCTGGGGTATTTCGGAAGCCTGTTCCTGCCCCTGGGTGGCGGAGAGATCGTCAAGGTCGCCGCGCTCCAGCGCCAGGCCGGACTCTCCCTACCTCGCGCTGGCGCGGCTCTCACGATGGACCGTCTCTTTGACATCGCCACCCTCTTTACACTGTTGGTGAGTTTGCTAGGGCACGGGCTGATCCAGGGGGTCCGCGCCGGACCAATGTTGATGTTCGCAATCACCATGGCTGCCCTCATCGCCCTCCTCTTGTTCCTTCTGTTGTCAGGGGATGTTCTCCGGAGCCGCATACTCGTCTGGGCCGAGCATCACCCAGGACGGCACGCCTGGGTCCATCGCTTCGATGAGATCCATGACCAGGCCAACGCCCTCCGCAGGCCCTTCCTGCTGCCCACGCTTGGTGCACTCCAGGCCTGCATCTTCACGATGGATATCCTGGCCGCCTGGTGCGGCCTGCTGGCCTTCCCATTCGGGCACGGCCTCCCGGCCTCCGCCCCCTTGCGGTTGGCGCTCTTCGCGATGATCGGATTCGGCCTCCCCCTCCTTCCTGGTGGCCTAGGGTCCCACCAGGCCGCTACGATCCTCGCTCTCGCGCCCTATGGGATCGGCGCCGCGCAAGCCCTTGCTGTCAGCCTAGCGGGCGAGGCCACCCATGTGGCGGCGCTGGCCGGTCTTGGGCTCGTCGCCATCGCCGGAAGCGGACTGAACCCTCTGCGCCTCACCCGACACCGCGAAGTGCTAGATTCTCCTCATCCCCCGGAGATCTCGTGAAGACCATCATTCTCGCTGGCGGCATGGGCACCCGGCTTGCTGAGGAGACCTCTATCCGGCCCAAGCCCATGGTCGAGGTGGGCGGAAAGCCAATCCTGTGGCACCTGATGAACATCTACGGCGCCCATGGATTCCACGAATTCATCGTGGCTCTTGGCTACAAGGGCGAGGCCATCAAGGAGTATTTCCTCAACTTCCGTGCGCTGAATTCGAATCTGACGGTGGATCTCGCGTCCGGCCAGCATGCCGCCCAAGCCGCGGCGCCCGTGCCCTGGAAAGTCCATCTCGTGGATACAGGCCTGAAGACTCAGACTGGAGGCCGTGTGAAACGGCTCGCCGCCTGGATCGGCGCGGACGACACTTTTTTCCTGACTTACGGCGACGGCCTCGGCGACGTGGATCTGCGTGCCCTGCTCGCCTTCCACAGGAAACACGGCAAGCTCGCCACCGTCACGGCCGTGCGGCCCCCCGCGCGCTTTGGCGGGCTCGCGCTGGATGGTGACAAGGTGGCACGATTCGCCGAAAAGCCGCAGACCGGAGAAGGTTGGATCAATGGGGGGTTCTTCGTCCTGGACCGTCGCGTGCTCGATTACATCCCCGGCGACGACACGCTCTGGGAACTGGATCCCCTGGAGCGTCTCACCAGCGAGGGGCAGCTCCATGCCTTCCGTCACGAAGGCTTCTGGCAACCGATGGACACACTGCGCGAGAAGCAGATGCTCGAAACGCTCTGGGAATCCGGGAAAGCTCCCTGGAAGGTGTGGTCATGAACTGGCGTGGGAAAACCGTTCTCGTCACTGGTGCCACGGGCATCGTGGGATCGTGGCTATGCCGCCGCCTGGTCGCGGAAGGCGCGGAGGTGGTGGTCCTTGTCCGCGACTGGGACCCGCGCAGTGAGTTGGTGCGGTCCGACACCATCAAGTCATGCCGAGTCGTGCAGGGCACTCTTGAGGATTATGCAAGCCTGGAGCGGGCCATCAGCGAGCACGAGGTGGGCACCATCATCCACCTCGGCGCGCAGGCGATCATCGGCGTAGCACTACGGAGTCCGCTCCCCACCTTCGAGTCGAATATCCGGGGCACCTACAACCTGCTTGAAGCTTCTCGAGTCCATCGCGACCTGGTAAAGGCCATTGTCGTCGCCTCCAGCGACAAGGCTTACGGCGACTCGGACCTTCTGCCCTACACAGAAGATATGCCGCTGCGAGGGAGCCATCCCTACGATGTCTCCAAGAGCTGTGCGGACCTCCTCGCGCATACCTACGCGCACACCTACGATCTGCCAGTGACAGTCGCGCGCTGCGGGAACATTTATGGTGGCGGTGACCTCAACTGGAGCCGCATCGTTCCGGGCACCATCCGCGCGGCGCTGGAAAACCGGGCGCCAGTCCTGCGCTCGGACGGCAGCAATATCCGCGACTATATCTATGTGGAAGATGTGGTGGACGCCTACCTTGCCCTGGCCGGGTGCAGCCATGAAGAAGGCATTCGCGGCGAGGCCTACAACTTCAGCCCCGAAAGCCGCGTGAGTGTTCTCGACATTACACGTGCCGTGTTGAAGGCCATGGGGCGGGAAGACCTAAGGCCGGAGATCCAGGCCATCGCGAAGGCGGAAATCCAGGACCAGTACCTGGACAGCTCGAAGGCTCGGGCGCAGCTCCCGTGGAAACCGGTGCATGACCTCGTTTCGGGACTCAAGAAGACCATCCCCTGGTACGAGGAATTCCTGGGGGCGAAGGCGTGAGCAGCGACGCGCTGCGTGCGCAAATCCAGAACCTGGTGGCCGCCTATGCCGCCGAGCAGTGGCAGGAGCGTCCGTTCGTGCCAGGCAGCACACCCGTGCCGGTGAGCGGGAAGGTGTTTGATGGAGAGGATGTCCAGCATCTCGTGGATGCCTCGCTGGATTTCTGGCTCACGACCGGGCGCTTCGCACGGGACTTCGAGAGGAATTTCGCCGCGTGGTGGGGGCGCCAACATTGCATGCTGGTGAATTCTGGATCCAGTGCCAACCTGCTCGCGCTCACGGCACTCACCTCCCCTCAACTGGGCGACCGGCGCCTGAAACCGGGCGATGAGGTCATCACCTGCGCCGCCGGGTTTCCAACCACCGTCTCACCCATCCTCCAGAATGGGCTGATCCCGGTCTTCGTGGATGCCCACATCCCGACCTACAATGCGGATCCGGACCAGCTTGAAGCGGCGGTGGGCCCCCACACCCGCGCCATCATGCTCGCCCATACCCTGGGCAACCCCTTCGACCTCGATGCCGTCATGACGCTGGCGAAGAAACACGATCTCTGGATCATCGAGGACTGCTGTGATGCGGTCGGTGCCGAATACCGCGGCCGCAAGGTGGGCACCTTCGGGGACCTGGCCACCGTGAGCTTCTATCCCGCCCACCACATCACCATGGGCGAGGGTGGCGCCGTGCTGACAGACAACCCGAAACTCAAGAAACTCGTCGAATCCTTCCGCGATTGGGGGCGCGATTGCTGGTGCGAACCAGGCATGGACAACACCTGCAACAAGCGTTTCGACTGGCAGCTGGGTGACCTCCCGCATGGCTACGATCACAAGTACACCTACAGCCACCTGGGCTACAACTTGAAGCTCACGGACATGCAGGCTGCGGTTGGATTGAGCCAACTGCGAAAACTCGATGGATTCATCGCGACCCGGCGGCGGAACTTCGAGCACCTGCATCATCGCCTCAAGCCCTTGGAATCCATCCTCATCCTTCCCGAGGCCACACCTCACACCTCTCCCAGCTGGTTCGGCTTCCCCATCACGCTCCGCGAGGATGCGCCAGTCACCCGCAATGCGCTGGTACGCCAGCTCGAATCGCGGAAGATCGGCACCCGCCTGCTTTTCGGCGGCAACCTCCTGCGCCAGCCCGCCTTCAAGGACACTCCGCGGCGGATCATCGGCGATCTCGCCACAAGCGACGCCATCATGAACCGCACGTTCTGGGTCGGCGTTTACCCGGGGCTTACGGAGCCGATGCTGGATTACATCGCCATGGCCCTGGAAGAAGGCCTCAAGGCCCATTGATGCTGCACCCTTTGCCCGAACTCGAGCTCCGTGAGGCCGTGGACATTGTCCGCGACTGGTCTCCGTTGCGTGGCGCGCGCATCTTCATCACAGGAGGAACGGGCTTCATCGGGAAATGGCTGATCGAGGTCCTGGGCAAGGCGGAACGAACCTTTGACCTTGGCGTGGAGGCTGTGGTTCTGAGCCGCGATCCGGCCGCATTCCTGGACACTATGCCTCATCTCAGAGAATTGCCTTGGCTGACCTTTCAGCAAGGTGACATCACTTCATTCCGGGTCCCGGATGGCGCGTTCTCTCACCTCATCCATGGCGCAGCCTCATCTGACGCCCGGGACTACAGGAACGATCCAGCGACCATGAGAGAGACCATCACGACCGGCGCCCGGCACACCATGGAGGCCCTGTCGAAGCAGGCCGGGCTTCGGATCCTGTTCCTGAGCAGCGGCGCGGTCTATGGCGCGCAACCACCCGATCTCACCCATATCCCCGAGGATTTTCCCCTCGCTCTGGATACCGATGATCCATCCCAGGCCTATGCGCAGGGCAAACGGGAGGCGGAGCGGATTATCACCGCAGCTTCGGACGCCTTTGGATTCGAACCCACCATCGCCCGCTGCTTCGCCTTCGCGGGGCCCCACCTGCCCCTGGACCAGCACTTCGCCTTCGGCAATTTCATTCGCGACGCCTTGGCCGGAAATCCCGTCCAGGTTCAGGGAGACGGGTCCCCCTTCCGCTCCTATCTCTACGCCTCGGACCTGGCGGCGTGGCTATGGATCCTGTTCATCCACGGCGATTCCCGGACCTACCACGTAGGCAGCGACCAAGATCTGACTATCCTGGAGCTGGCGCACGCAATCGGCGAGGCCGCCGGGGTGCCCGTGGATCTGCAATCGGAACCCGTCCCCGGCCGTCCGTCCTCACGCTACGTGCCCGCAGTGACGCGCATCTCCGAGGCGTTCGGACTCCGTCCGTCCGTGGACCTGCCTGCGGCCATCCGACGGACCCTACAGTGGCATCGTGGATAATCAAGAGACCCCTTGAGAGGCCACCCCATGACACCGGATATCCTGAGTGGCCTGTTCCAGGCATTGCGGAATCAGCCGCCTCCCTCGTCCCCCTGGGCGCCGTCCGGCCCGGTGGCCATCTACGGAGCCGGAGGCTTCGGCCGGGACCTGTGCCGAGCTCTCCAGGCCGAAGCCATCCCCGTCTCAGCCTTTCTCGACCGTGGCGCCCATCCGGGCCAGGTCTGGAATGGGATTCCCGTCCTTCATCCCGACCAGGCGGAAGCCGAGGTCTGGTCGGAATGGACCATCCTGCTGGGCATCCACAACCCGGGCACTTCGGTGCGCCGACTCCACGACGAGCTTTCGGCCCGCGGAGGCCGGCACCTGCTCACCCCTATCCAGGTCCTCGACCGCCTGGGGCTCGCTTTCGGGAACCGCTACTGGCTCGCGCCTTCCCGCCATCTCCTGGGCTGCGAGGAGACCGTCCGCGCGGCGCGCGGCCTCTTCGAACCCGAGAGCTGGGCCCTGTTCGATGCCGTCATCGCGCAGCGCGCCACGGGGGACTACCACCACCTGCCGCACCCGACGCATGCCCTCGACGACTATCTGCCGGCTGATGTGGCCTCCTTCGACCGGCCCCTGAGGCTCGTGGATGGCGGCGCCTACGACGGCGACACCCTTCGCGGCCTGCTGGTCCATGGCCTCGCCCCGGAGGCCGTAGCAGCCTTCGAGCCCGATCCAGAGAACTTCTCCAAACTCGCAGCCTGGATCCGGGCCCAGGCCGGGCTGGACGCAGCCCTTTGGCCTTGTGGGCTCTATGCCCAAACCACCCAATTGCATTTCTCCGCCGGCCAGGGCGAGGCCA
>DASXVC010000036.1:0-1717 GCA_036504495.1 Geothrix sp. | reverse complement strand
GGCCGCCGGCGTGGCCGCCCTGGGCATCGTCGGCTCTGACACCCTCGACGAGATGGATATGGACCTGCTCGAACTGGCGGACCTGGGCTTCGGCGCCTGCCGCCTGTCGCTCTGCGCCAAGACCGGCGTCACCATGGAAGATCTGCGCGGCAAGCCCCACCTGCGCCTGGCCACCAAGTTCCCCAAGGCCACGGAGGCCTGGCTGACCCGCGAAGGGCTCACCGCCGAGCTGGTGCCCCTCAGCAGCAGCGCGGAACTGGCGCCCCTGCTGGGTCTGGCGGATGCCATCGTGGACCTGGTGCAGACCGGCGGTACCCTCAAGGCCCACGGCCTGGTGGAGACCGCCGTGCTGGGCCGCTCCTCCGCCCGCCTCGTGGCCGCCCGCGGCGCCTACCTCAGCGAACCCGGCCGCATCATACCCCTGGCGGACATGCTGCTCGGGGCGCTGAAAGCGAAGGCGTAGACAGGATTAACAGGATTGAAAGCAGGATTAACAGGACCCGGTTATCCACGAGCCTCCGCCTGATCAATGGATTCAAAAGCCTCCACGAAGAGCACGAAGAATAAAACCAAGACCACGAAGACGGATACCGGCACTTCGGCAAGGACATCCGGGCCTCTGGCCCCCGGTTGCGCATGGCGCGACCGGCTTCGCGGGTGGCGGCACAGCGCGGCTTTCAAGGGCCGCCATGGCCGCCACCCGCGAAGGGATGTCCACGGTGGGTCGAGGCCTATTCCTGTCCTTCGTGCACCCGGAGGGTGCCTTCGTGTTCTTCGTGGAGATCTTTTTTTGACTAAAGCTCACCGATAACGAATTAACAGAATCAAGGGCGGGCAGAACAGGAGGAATGCTTTTTAATCCTGTTCATCCATCCTTTCATCTTGTTAATCCTGTCCTCGCTTTTCCACAGACTCGGCCCGGATCACCCGGAGGCGCCGGAGCGGACGCTGAGAATCTCCAGGCGCATCTTTCCGGCCGGCCGGCGCCACACGACTTCATCGCCGGATTCGGCGTTCAGCAGGGCTTCGCCCAGCGGTGAGACCCAGCTGACCTTGCCCTGGGATGGATCGGCTTCATCTTCCCCGACGATGGTGTAGGTCTCGACCACGCCAGCCTCGTCGAGCACCTCTACGGCGGCCCCGAAGTGGACCCGGTCCCCGGGCTTGCCATCGGATGCGACCAGGACGGCCCGGTTCAGCCGCTCCTGGTAGTACCGCAGGTCGCGCTGGACGATGGCCAGATCCTGCAGGTTGGCGAGCTTGCCCTCCTCCAGCAGCTGGCTGAGCCGGGTCGCCAGGTCCGCCTTCAGGTCCTGCAATTGCCGGAGCCCGGCAGGCGTCACGTAGTTCGCATGGGGGCTCTGCGGCCGGTCAGGCAGATCCTCGGGGCGCCCCGTGTCATCCGGATCCTTGATGAAAGCTCGATTCACGGTTCGCTCTGGATTCGCCAGCGGATCAGCCGCGGATCTCGCCGTAGATGTTGTCCCGCTGCCAGGGCTCGTAGCCGGCGGCGCGGATCATGCGGGTCATCTCGTCGTTGTTCACGCTGTAGCAGGTGCCTGCGGCGCTGACGACGTTCTCTTCGAGCATGAGGCTGCCCATGTCGTCGCAGCCGTAGTGCAGGGCCAGCTGGCCGGTCTTGCGGCCCATGGTGACCCAGCTGCTCTGGATGTGCGCGAAGTTGTCCAGGAAGATGCGGGCGATGGCGATGGTGCGG
>DASXVC010000035.1:0-3199 GCA_036504495.1 Geothrix sp. | reverse complement strand
CTCCAGGGAGGCGGCCTCGATCTCGGGGTGTTCCACATGCAGCAGGCCCGTGGCTTTCTCCTGGACCTCCTCCAGGACTCCCAGATGACGGGAGGTCTCCAGGGTCCAGGTACTACAGTGCTCGAATCCGAGGGAAGCGGCCCGGGTGGACTGGATCAGCGCCACGGACCACAAAAGCAGCCCGAGAAGGGGCAGGACCACGGCCCCCAGGATCCAGATCCTTCGGGAGGGGGGAACGACCGGATGCATGGAAACCATGGCCTGCTCCTTTGGTCCGGTCACTCGGGCAAATACCAGCTGGACGGGGAAGGGTTCGGCTTCCGAGGAGGCTTGGGAGCGTTCTTCGGCGTGCCTTCCGAGTCCAGGTAGTCGTCAGGACCCTCCGTGAGGGGGGCCCCGCAATCCAGGCAGCACAGGCGGTACTGTTGACTGTCCAACGTCACGGCCGGGCTCGTCTCATCCACTTCGCCCGTGCAAACCGGGCAGATGGCATTCGAAGCGAGCTTGACCTGCGGACTGGCGGTCATGGCCAGTGTCAGCAAGAGCGAATACATGGTTCCTCCTTCGTGATCACGGCAGAAGCAGGACGGCGGCCCCGTAGCCGTGGCCGAGGCCACCCTTTCCGGATCCGGCGGGTCCCGGATCCAGGGGGATGATGTCGAAGGAATGCACGCGAGAGCTCCTAGTGCGCATGGTGTTGGTGCCCGGCGCCGGGCTTCGCCGGGGCTTTCCCGGCGTTCTTCAGAGTCCCGTCCTGGTTCAGATACTTGGCGGGATCTTTGGTGAGCTTGGCGTCGCAATCGCCTGGGCAGCACACGCGGTACTCCTGGCCCAGGATCACGACGGTCTTGCTCTTGGGGGTCACCTTCAGCCCCAGGACGGGACAGATTTCGTTGGTGGCGGGCTTGACCTCGGGACTGGCCGCGAGAGCCAGGGCGACAAGCAGGTTGATCATGAGGTTTCCTTCACGGAGTGGCGGCCTGGCGGTGGCGGATGAGTCCCCAGCCGCATTCGGGGATCACCGGAGGGAGACCCTTGAGTGGGAGCCATGGCACCCTTCAAGGGAAGAAGCGAAGGTCCGGCGCCAGGATCGTTCCGAACCCTCCAGAACAGAACGGCCCTGGCGCCGGTGGCACCCGTGGGGGTGCCATCCCCTCCCACCTCCGGTTGCGGCATCGGGAGCCCATGGCCGCATGGGCCGGAGGCAGGGCGGGGATAGGGTTCCGGAATCACGCGGAAATCTTTCCGGGATGGGCCGCGGCATCCGGCAGAACGGGGGCGATCCGGACAGTCTGCGGTATGTCATCAGGCATAAACCCTCCTTTCCCTCCTGATGGAGGAAGAGCACCTGCTCAAAACAGATTCATGTGGAGGGGAGCGAGACTCCCCTGTGGAACAGCGAACCTCCTTAGGAGTGGTGGCCTTCATGGGCCGCCGGGGCTGGCGTTGGATTCTCTGTTTCCTTCTTCGGCTCGGCCTTGGGGTCGCGCTTCGGATCGTTGAGAGGCCGGCCGTCCGGGTCGAGGTATTTGTCGTAGTGCTCGGACATCTCCGGGCCGCATCCGTCGCAGCAGACCAGGTACTGGTTCCCGCGGATGACCACTTCCCGGTCGCGTCCGGGCTTCACGGGTTGCCCCATGACCGGGCAGATCGTGTTGGTGGCTTTGACTTTCGGCCCGCCTTCCTGGGGCCTTGCATGATCCTGGGTGCGGCTGTGCCCTGCGTGGCCGGAGTGGCCGGGACCGCACTGGGCCATGGCGGGGGCCGCGGCCAGCGCCAGCAGGGCGGGAAGGGTGAAGTTGGTCGCGTTCATTCGCGCCTCCTTGAGGATGCAGTCAGTGTTTGGGGCTTTCCGTTTGCGGCGTGGCGTTCGGGAGGGCCTCCGGTAGACCGGAAGCGGATCACGGCTGGCCGACCTTCGGCGGGGCAGGAACCAGATCCGACGGCTGATCCTTCTTGGGATCAGGAGCCTTGGGCTCGGCATCACGGTCAGGCTGGTTTTTCCGGGGTTCCCCGGATGGCGGCGCGCCCGTAGCGGTGGAGTGATGGTCCCTGCCGGGATTGCCGCCGTGATGATCTCTGCCGTGGAAGAGCAGCAGCATCAGGGCCATCATGGCGCCCATGACGATGATGTTCATGTGGGAGTTCCTTTCTGAATGAAGGGCTTGTGAATGTTCATGCCGGCGCGGTGACCGGTTCCGGAAGGTCGGTGACCGGACCCGGCACCACCTCCTTGCGCTTCCAGAGGTAGTAGATCGAGGGATAGACCAGCAATTCGAGCAGGAAGCTGGTGGCCAGGCCGCCCACCATGGGGGCGGCGATGCGCTTCATGACATCGGCGCCGGTGCCCGTGCTCCACATGATGGGGAGCAGGCCCATGAAGGCCGCGAAGACGGTCATGGCCTTGGGGCGCACGCGCTTCACGGCGCCATGGATGATGGCCTCGATGAGGTCGCCATCCGTCTTCAGCCGCCCTTCCCGCTTGGCCTCGTCATGGCTGAGGTCCAGGAAGAGCAGCATGAAGACGCCGGTTTCCGCATCCAGGCCCATCAAAGCGATGAGGCCCACCCACACGGCGATGCTCATGTTGTAGCCCAGGGCCCACAGCAGCCAGAAGGCGCCGATGGCGCTGAAGGGCACGGCCAGCATCACCACGGAGGCCTTGAAGGCGCTCTTGGTGTTGGCGTAGAGCAGGCCGAAGATCAGCACCAGCGTGATGGGCAGGATGACCTTCAGCCGCTCCTTCACGCGGATCATGTTCTCGTACTGCCCCGACCAGGTGAGGCTGTAGCCGGCTGGAAGCTTGAGCTCCTTCTCGACGGCCGCCTTGGCATGCTGGACGTAGGTGCCCACGTCGAACTTCGACGTGTCGAAATCCACCAGCACGTAGCCGTTCATCTGGCCGTTCTCGTCGCGGATCATGGCGGGGCCGTTGGTCCACTTGAGATCGGCGATCTCCTCCATGGGAATCATGCTGCCGTTGGGAGCGGGGATGAGGACCCGATTCAAAGCATCAGGACTTTCGCGGTAGTCCCGTGCGTACCGGACATTCACGGGATACCGGGCCCGGCCGTCGTAGACCGTGCTCTGGTTGTCGCCACCGACGGCGGTCATCACCAGCATGTTGGCCTGCTCGACGCTGAGGCCGTAGCGGGCCAGCTGGTCCCGCTTCAGCACGAAGTCCAGGAAGTAGCCCTGG
>DASXVC010000034.1:0-47292 GCA_036504495.1 Geothrix sp. | reverse complement strand
AACGTGAAAGCGGCCCCGTGAGGGGCCGCTTTCACGTTCACTTCGTGGGGGCGGACTTATTCTTTGTGGGTTTGGGCTTGGCGGGTTCCGATTCTTCTTCCTTGCCCAGGAGGCCATTCACCAGCCGGGTGACGTCCTTGTTGGCCGGGTCGAGCTTCTGGAGGCGGCGGGCGTAGGCCAGGCGTTCCTGCTGGGGCCGGGCGTCATCGGCTTTCACCTGCTCCAGCTTTTCAGCCACATAACGAGTGGTGCCGCCGAGTTCGGAGACTTCGGCCTTCTCCCGGGCGAGGAAGGCCTGCCAGTCCGCCGCGGCCTTGGTCGTGCTGTCCTTGGTCTGGCGCAGCCGCGCGAGGATGGCCTCGATGTCCTTCAGGGCGCGCTCGCTGTGGGCGATGGCGGCCTTCTGTTCATCCATGAAGATCTTGAGCTGCTGGCGCAGCTTCAGCTGGTCCTGGGAGAGCCCGGGCGCCTCATCCAGTTCCTTGAGGCGGGGGGCCTGCTTGTCCATGGCATCCCGGAATTCCCTGAGTTTGACCTCGTGTTCCAGGCGGGTCTTGGCCAGCAGGGGCTCGGCGGTGCTGAGGTTTTCTTCGGCGGCCGCCTGGGCCTTCTGCAGGTGGGCGACCGCGTCTTCCCAGCTGCCTTCGGCCACACAGGCACGCGCGGCCAGGCTGCGGAGGGCGGCCAGGGCGTGCATGTCGTTGTAGTCCGAGGGATTCACCGTGAGTCCCTCCCGGCCCAGCAGGGCCTCGATCCCGCGGCGGACCGTGGGAGCGTCGCCCCGGTCCAGCTGGAGCTCCCAGGGGCCCCGGACCTCCTTGAAGCGGTCGGTGAGGCTCTGGGCGCCCAGGCTGGCGGCCAGTGTGCAGGCAAGCAGGAATCCGAGGCGGCTCATGGTCGCTCCTTCCGGGAAGGGTGCAGCGGGATTACTTCTTCTTGGCGCCGGTCTTCTTCGCGGGCTTGGCTTCCTTGGCGAAGGGCTCCTTGCCCTGCTTCAGGTTGTCGAGGGCCTTCTCGGCGCCCGTGTTGCCGGGATCCAGCACCAGCAGGCGGTTGAGGAAGGCGGCCTGGAGCTGGGTGCCGTTGAGCTTGGTGACGTTGTCGTGGTTGCGGAGGACGGCATCGACCCAGGTCTTCTTGCCCACGATCTTCACCTTCTTGATCACCTGGGCGGTGTTGAACTGGGTGATCTCATCGTTCTGGCTGGCCAGCACCTCTTTGGCCTTCGCGAGGGAGGTCTCGGCGGCCTTGACCATGCCCTCGGCCTCCTTGCGGTTGTCGGCGAGCACCTTGGTGACCTTGGGGGCGTTCAGCAGGTTCTGCTTGTGGACCGGCAGCGCGGCATTGATCTGGTCGAGTTCCTGCTGCTGCTGGGGAGCCTTCGCAGCGCGGGCCTTGAGGTCCTCCAGGCCCTTGGTGTCCAGCTTCTTGGTCTTCGCATTGACCGCGGCGATCTCGTCCTGGAGTTCCTTCAGGGCCGTCTGCAGCTCCTGCTGGCGCGGGGTGTTCTTGGCGATGTAGTCCTGGGAGTCCTTGGTGGCCTTGTCCCACTGGGCGGCAATGGGGGCCTGGGCCTTGTCCAGATCTGCCTTGATGCCCTGCGCGGTCTTGAGCCGCTTCTGCTGGATCTCCATGGCCTTTTCCCACTGGCCGGCCTCGGAGGCGGTGTTGGCCCACAGGCGGTAGAAGGACAGGAGCCCCTGGGCATTGTCCATGCTCTGGCCGATGGTCTGGAGGTTGGCGCCGTTGAAGGCCGGACGTTCGGCGGGGATCATCCCCTCCACCTTCGCCATGGCCTCCTGGGCCTGGAGGGCCTTGAGCATCTGGTTGATGCCCGGCAGCTCGGCATTGAACCGCTGGGTCATGTCGGCGGGGGCAGGGGTCTGGGCCACCAACGCCACCGCGGGGAAGAGGAAGAAATGCATCGGGCGCATGGGCACTCCACAAAAGTCCAGGTCCCAGGGTAGCGAAAAGGCCCCCGGCCTGTCCGCTCACCAGACAACTTGTGATGGGATCAGCCTTCCTGCCGTTTTTCTTCGAGCTCCAGCCAGGCCGATTCGAGAACCTCCAGCTCCGCCTTCACGGTATCGCGGTCCCGCAGAGCCTGGTGGCCGGGGCTGTCCGAGCGCAGGAAGGCGGAGGAATCCGCCAGGCAGCCGTCCAGCTCCGCCAGCCGGATGTGGAGGACGTCCATGGCCTGTTCCACCTCGGCAAGGCGCCGTTGCTCTTTCTGGGAGAGCCCTGGTTTGCGGGAGCGGGGCGAATCCACCTTCACAGATGGGCGGGGGCCTTCCGCCTTGACCGGCTCCTGGGCCGCGGCACGGGCCTCGCGCAGGCTGCGCACTGTGGAGGGCGCGCCCTCGTAGAGTTCCCAGCGGGGGGTTCCCCCGCCGTTCCAGGCCAGGGTGTGCGTGGCCACCTGGTCCAGGAAGAAGCGGTCGTGGCTCACCAGCAGCAGGGTGCCGCCGAAGCCCAGCAGGGCCTCTTCCAGGTTCTGAAGGGTGGGGATGTCCAGGTCGTTGGTGGGTTCGTCCAGCACCAGCAGGTCCGCGGGGCTGAGCATGGCCTTGGCCAGGAGCAGGCGGTTCCGCTCCCCGCCGCTGAGGGTGGCGGCGGGGCGGGCCTGCTGGTCGACCGGGAAACCGAACCGGGTGAGGTAGACGTGCGCGAGCACTGTGCCGTTCCCGGTGTCCACCACGGAGGCGCGCTCCGCGAGGTTGTCGAGGATGCTGCGGGGTCCATCGAGTTCGCCGCGTCCCTGCGAGATGGTGGTGATGGCGAGCTTCGGATGGCGGACCACCTCGCCCGCCGTGGGTTCCAGGTCGCCCAGGAGCACCTTGAGCAGGGTGGACTTGCCGCAGCCGTTGGGGCCCAGCAGGGCGATGCGCATGCCGCGCTGGAGGCTGAGGTCGAGGCCATCCAGCAGCTCTCCGCCGCCGGGGTAGGCGAACCGCAGACCCTCCACACGGATCAGGGCGTCGCTGCGGTTGCCGCCCTTGGCGAAGGCCAGGCCCTGGCGGATCTCCAGGCGGGTGCGGTCCTCCACCGAATCCTTCAGATCGAGCACGTCCTGGATGCGCAGCTTGGACTTGCGGGTGCGGGCCTTGGCGCCGCGGCGCAGCCAGGCCATCTCCCGCCGCAGCCGGTTCTGCATGTGCTCGGTGAGGCGCGATTCGCGGAACTCCCGATCGGATTTCTCCAGCAGGTAGTCGCTGTAGCCGCCTTCGTAGCTCCGGAGGGCGCCGTCTTCCAGTTCGAGCATCCGCGTGGCCACCGCGTCCAGCAGGTGGCGGTCGTGGGTGATGAGCAGGAGGGCGCCGCCGTAGGCCTGGAGCCAGGCCTCCAGCTTCTCGACCTGATCCGGATCCAGGTGGTTGGTGGGCTCGTCCAGCACCAGCACATCGGGTTCCTTGAGCCAGGCCTGGGCCAGGGCCACGCGCTTGCGCCAGCCCCCGGACAGGGACTCCACCTCGGCATCGAGGTCTTCCAGGCCCCAGGTGGTGGCCGCTGCCTTGAGCCGCGGGGCCAGGTCCCAGCCCCAGCGTTCGATCTGGTGCTCCACGGTTTGCAGTTCGTCAAGAAGACGGGTCTCTGCCTGCCCTGAAGCGCCGTGGAGGATCTCGTGGATCTGCTGATGGCGGTCCAGCAGGGCGCTGTGATCCGCCAGGGCAGCCTCCAGGGCCTCCCGGACGCTGGCACCGGGGGCGAAATGGGGTTCCTGGCTCAGGCGGGCGATGCGCAGGCCCTGGGTGATGACCACTTCCCCGGAATCAGGCGTCTCGTCCCCGGTCAGCAGCCGGAAAAGCGTGCTCTTTCCCGCGCCGTTGCGGCCGATCAGGCCGACCTTCTCATCCTGGAAGAGACCGAGGCTCAGTCCGTCCAGAATGGGTGTTGCGCCATAACGTTTCGTGACATTGATCAAACTCAGGGCGATGGACGGCAAGAAGGGCTCCTACGACCTTCCAGAATCCCATGGATGGGGCGATCCTTGCCCCCAAAGAATCTGTGAGGCCGCCATGTCCCTTCAGGAAGAACTTCAGATGTCGAAACTCCCGGCCCCGGGGGTCCAGCTGATGCTCCAGCTGATGCTGACCCGGGAGGCGGTCGTCCGGGTCCAGGAGCGGCTCTTCGAGGCCCACGGGCTCACGATCCAGCAGTACAACGTCCTCCGCATCGCCCGCGGCGGCCCCGTCAAGGGCCACCCCATCTACGAGATCGAGCGGAGGATGATCTACCGCTTCGCCAACGTGACGCGGCTGGTGGACCGCCTGGAGACGCAGGGACTGCTCAAGCGGGTGGCGGATCCCAAGGACCGCCGCGTGAGCCGCGTGGTCATCACCCCCAAGGGGCGCCGCCTCATGGAGCGCCTCGATGAGCCCGTCCGGACCATGGCCATGCAGCTCACCAGCTGCTGCGATGAGCAGGAATGCCTGACCATGTCGCACTGGCTGGAGCGCCTGCGGGACCACTGCGTTCAGCAGGATGGGATTCAGGAAGAGCTGGCGGGCGCCATCAACTGATCCAGGAGCTGGTAGGCGGAGCCTTCTGAGATTCCCTCCAGGCGCAGCCAGCGTCCCCGGCCGAGGTCCATCCACAGGCGGCGCGAGGCCGGGTCCCAGGACCCCTCCCGGAGCGTGCGCGGGCCCGCCAATCGCCGCGTCCCCTTCAGCTGGGCCTGGCCGGGGTGGGGAACGGCCTCCACGGTCCAGGTTCCGTTCAAGGTGAGCGTGCCCCGGACCAGGCTCCACCGCCCTCCCGGCAGCCGCAGGCGGGTTCCATCGGAAGTCGTCAGCTGGTCACCCTCGATGCGGGTGCCCGAACCCCAGGGGGCCGCGCCCTCGCGTTCCGGGGTCCAGCGCACGCCGGAGAAGGCGAAGGCCGCCCCCTCCCAGCCCACGCTTCCGAGGTCCGAGAGATCCGTATCGCCGAGCTTGATGCGGAGGGCCGAGGCCGGCGCCTGGTCGAAGGTGGGATCCACGGGCACCCAGCGGTCCCCCAGGTTCACCTCCACCCAGAAGTGCAGGCCGAGGGTTTCTCCCAGCCCCACCCACCCGGTGACGCCGCGGGCGGGCACCCCCAGGCGCCGCAGCAGGGCCACGGCCAGCACGCCATGCTCGGTGCAGTCGCCCCGGGGGGTGCGGCAGACCTCCAGGGCGGAGGCGAAGCCCACGGTGAAATCCTTGTCGGTGATCCAGTCGAAGACGAACGCGGTCACGCGCTTCGCCAGTTCCCAGCGCGGCAGCCCCGGGGGCAGGGCCATGCGGCGGAGGAGTCCCTCGAAGGCGGGATCCTGGAAGGGCACCAGGGGGCTGGGCGCCAGGTAGCGGCGTTCGCCCTCGCCCGGCGTTGCTTTGACCGGGAGACGGGCGGCCTCGACGGGGTTGGGCTCCGCGGCTCGCGCCAGGCGCCAGCGTCCGCCGGGAAGCCGGGTCTGTTGGGCATCTTCGGGCAGGGCCGGATCGGAGCCCTCCGCCCTGAAGGTCACCTCCCTCAGCCAGGGCTGGAAGGGATGGGGGGGCAGCTGCTGGAGGGTGCGCTCGAAGAAGCCCTCCGGGTCCCCGGGAGTGGCCCTTGGCGGAGGCAGCTCCGCCCGCTGCATGAGGATGGTGAGTCCACCCAGATCGGCCTTCTGCCGCAGCTCGCCCGCGCTGGGGGAGATCCAGGCCTCCACTGGGGCGGTGGCGGCACCCTGGGTCTCATGCCCGGTGAAGCGCACCGCGTCGGGGAAACCCGGCAGGGGATCCGATCCCGCCGGTTCGAGGGTGAGGGTGCTCCACTGCTGGACGGGGAAGGAGTAGGTGATGGCCGTGACCGGACGGCGCAGCCGCGCGGCCTCCATCAGGCGAGTGTCGAGGTCTTCAGGCCACAGCACGGCGCCGGCGGGCACCTGTGTGGTCAGGGCCGCCCCGTTCAGGGGATGCAGGCGCAGGGATCCGGGCTCCGAGGGCGACCATTCCGCGCGGCCTTCAAAGGGTTCCTTGGAGAGCTGGAGCCGCCAGGTGAAGGCCAGGGAGCCATCCGGGGCGCGGCGGGCCGTCTGGTCCACCTCCTGGCGGATCTCCTGGCCGGCGCGGGAAAGGGACATCCACTCCCGGGCCCTGACCTCGCGGACGCCCTTCAGGGTCTTGGCCTCCTGGGACGCCCCGCCCACCTCCTGTCCCCCCACCCACTGCCGGAAGGTCCGGATCGGGGCCTCCTGGGCGGTGAGGAGGATGCCGCTGAGGAGGGCCGCCACGAAAAGGGGGGATGCACGCATCCCCCCAGTCTATCGGCGGCCTGCCATGGCCACCTCCTAGGAAGCTGGACGTCAGAAGCCTCGTCTGATGAGACACGGTCCTGGGGCATTGGTTGAGGGCAGACTGGAAGCGTGATCCGTACCTACGCCGCCATCGTCCTGAAGGCTGTGCCCTTTGCCGAGGGCGGGGCGGTGGTCTCCTTCCTGTCCGAGCACGGCGAGCGCATGTCCGGGCTGGCCAAGGGGGTGAAGAAGCCCACGGCCAAGTGGGTGTCGGCCTTCGAGCCCCTCAGCATGGTGCGGGTGAGTTTCTTCGGGAAGGAGCACACCGACCTGAAGCGCGTCACGCGCTGCGAGCTGGCCTTCAGCCCCCTCACGCTGGGGCACCTGGAATGCAGCCTAGTCATGGCCTGCCTGGCGGACCTCTTCGACCGGGTGGCCCGGGAGGGGGTGGAGGACGACCGCCTCTACCGCCTGCTCAGCGCCTGCGGCCGGGCCCTGAAGGCCGATCCGGGCAATGCCCTGGGCATCCTCGCCTACGCCGAGCACTGGCTGCTGCACTGCCTGGGCCTGCTGCCCCACCCGCGGGTCTGCGGGCGTTGCGGGAACGAGGCCGCGCCGCTGGCCCTCCTCAGCCCGGAGCAGGGCTGGTGCTGCACGGCCTGCACGCCGGTGGACCCTGTGGAATCGCTGCCGCCCGGCACCCGGGAGCACCTGCGCCGCCTGCGGACCGGCGGCGCCGAGACCGCGCCGCGCCCGGATCCGGCCGACGAGCCCCAGGCCGCCGTCACGGCCCTGCTGAGGGCCCGCCTGCTCCAGGAACTGGGAGGGGGCCTGCGAAGCTACGAGGTGCTCTGGCGGACGATCTAAATGGAGTTTTGTTAGGCGCTCTAAACTTGGCCCGCCCGGTCCGGGCGCCGATGGGTTGCCATGGCTTGAGGATCAGCATGGGGTTGGCGGACTTTTTCAGGAAACACCTCGAGATCCGCCGCTGGGCGGCGGATCTGGCCATGCTCCCGATTCTGGGGGCCGTGGCCTACCTGCTGTTCCGGGCTGCGGCCTCGCTGCGGCCCGGTGAGGCCGCGATCCTGATGATGGTAGCCGCCGGGCTGGTTCTGGTGGGCCGCCGCTGGTTTGCCTGGCAGCGGGACCTGGCACCCGGGAGCTTCCTCACTGATTGGGTCAACCGGATCCTCCGCGGGGATCGCATGGTGCTGGTGCCGCCGGCGGATCTGCCGGAAGACGCCTCCCGGATTGCGGCGGCCCTGAATGCCCTGATCGAGGAATGCCGGCAGACCGGGGAGCGTCTGGACGCCCTTCAGCGGGCCACTGCCAGGGAATGGGTGGATCTGGACGGCCTCCTGGCCCAGGCCCATCAGCAGTCGCTCCAGGATCTGGCCGCCCGGACCTCGGCGAAAGCGCGGCTGGAAACCTACGGGCGGGAGCTCCGGAGCGCTTTTGAAGGCGCCTTGAGGTTTGAGCACATCGAACTGGACCAGCGGTTGAGGGCCGACCAGCACCGGCTCCAGGGGCAGGCGTTCCACGCCTCCCTGGAACAGGCGCAGAGCCGGCTGGAGCAGTTCGGCACCCTGCTGGAGGAACTGCAGGACACCTTCCCGCGGCTTCGCCGGGAGGAGGACGCCCTGGGCAGGCTCGCGGATGCCAGCCTCCGCCAGGGCGCGCGTCTGGGAATGGCCGTCAAGGGCCTGGTGGCGCATACGCCGAGGCTTCTGGAGGAGACGATGGCCCGGGCTGAGCAGCTCCAGCGGTTCCGGACCTCCGCCGACGGCGTGCGGGACCAGGTGGAAGCCCTGGCACGCCGCATCGAGACTTTCCGGGTCGAGTCTCAGCGCCACATCCGTTCCTTTGGCGGCGCGCAGGGCGCCATCCACACCATCGATCAGGCCGCCCAGCAGACACGGCTGCTGGCCGTGAATGCCGCGATCCTCGCCCAGCAGGGCGCGGGGGGGACGGGGATGCAGGCCATTGGAGGCCGCCTCCGTGGCCTCGCCGACCAGACCGCCCGGGGCGCCACGGACCTGGAGCGCGCCCTGGAGGAACACCAGCAGGGCATAGAACGCGAAAACACGGGGCTGTGGGATCTCCAGGAAGTGACCCAGGACTTGCGGGCTGGCGTCCAGGAACTCCTCCGCGTGGCGGGCCACCTCGATCAGCAGGGGCAGGATCTGGCCCGGGCGCTGGAAACCCACCTCGGGCTGGTGGATCACGTGCACCAGGCCTCCGGGCGGGCGGAGCTGTCCCTCCACGAGCTGGGGGAACGCTCGGTCGCCATCGAATCGGCCCTGGGCCGGCAGTGGGGCGTGGAGGCCAAGGCCGCGGTCGAATTGGAGCAGATCTCCAAGATCGGAAACCACCTGGCAGACGTGGGCGGGGAACTGTCCCGGATCAGCCGGAAGAACGTCGATGAGATCTGGGACATCGTGGACGGCCACCAGACGCTGCTGCGAAGCGAGGCCTACCGCCAGATCGCCTCCGGCGACCTGGCACACATGCTCGGTCCGGATGAAACCATCGACCCCGTCTGGAACCGCACCGCCTGGGCCCGGGCCCAGCGTCGGCCCCGCCTCCTCTCTGGTTCCACCGGAGAGCCGCCCATCGGCCGCCGGAACTCGACAGGCGATGTCCAATTGCTCCTGCTTGGCCTGGACGCCCTCGGCCGCCCGGAGCCCTCGGCCCTGGCCTCGTGGTCCTGCGATGGGGAAGGGCGCGTGTGGAACCTGGGGCTGATCGAAGGGCTGAGGACCGAAGGCCACCGGCTCTCCCTTCTGGAGGCCCTCCGGGAGAGTCCGCTGGCCGCGTGCCTGCCGGGCACCGATCAGCGGGTTTCCACAGAAGGCGTCGAACTCCGCCTTCCGTTCCCCTATCCCGGCCTGCCCCAGTTCCTGGCGGGGCTGGGTCTGGAGATGCCCGCGGACTCCGCGGAGTGGCGAGCCCCATTCCGGGACGCGGTCAAGAAGGCCCTTCCAGTGCAGCAACTCCTATGGTGCGGGCCCGATGTCGAGCCTGCCCTCAGGGCCAGCTTCATGCGCCGGGTCCACGCCTGGGTGCGGGATGATCCGCAGCATGAAAGCTTCCTGCCGTGGCTTCCCTATGAGGGGCACCGGCCCCCCTGCCCTTGGCTGGCGGAGGAAGCGGAGGGCGACCTCGACAGGACCTTGAGGATCCGGTGCGTGGGACTGGGGGCGGATCCCTCGATCCTCCACCCGCTGCGGGACCGCCTGCTCCAGGTCGGAGCGGAGGAAGGGGGCGGGGGGGCCGTCCTCTGCGTGGCCAGCGTCAGCCACGCCCATCCTGAGGCCTTGCTTCTGCGGCTCTTCCAATCCGGTTCGGGCATGGCGGATTCTCCCCATCCTGACCTGGTCCACTTCCGCTCCCGCCTGCATCTTGACGTGCTGGGCAGTGTGGCCGACGATCCCTACCACGCCGCCTGGAGCCTGCTGGAGGATCTCCAGCGGAAGGGCTGGGCGCTTCCGCTGCCGGCCGAGTGAGGCCGCCGAGGCAAACTTCCTGGCGGGCGTGGGGTTGACAGCGGTCTCACCGCGCCGATACCTGATGGAAGCGATCTTTGGACCTCCTCCAGACGGTGTGTGATCCAGGGCCCGGGATTGCCATCAACTGATGCCCACCGTCCACGGTGCGCATGGGATCTGCGGGAGGCCACAGGCCGCCACCCACAGGAGTCACCATGTCCATCCTCGCGCTCCGGCGCGGCCGGGGGCCTGCATTCCCGGATCTTCCGCCCACCCTCCTGCCCCATGCGGTGCTCGTTTCGGCGCCGCCTTCGGACACCTTTCGCGCCGCTGCCATCTCCGGCCTGATCTACCTCTTCCTGGCCGCAGGGGCCCTGGCCTTCTCCGCGCTCGCGCCTCGCACCGCCCTGGTGCCGGTGCGGCCTTCGGTCCCCGATCGGATCGTCGAGTTCGATCCGCCTCCGATGCACCGGCTGATCGAGCGGCTTTCGCCCGGGCCCACCGGGTCCTCCGGAAGCGGCCAGCCCACGGCCTCGACGGCCGCCGTGGTTCCGCGCCCGGACCCGGACCAAGCTCCGGCGGGGCTGCCCACGGAGGACCACCATGGAGACCCACCGGCGGCGGGGCCCGTGGCTTCCGGTCCCCTAGTTCCGGGAGCCTCACCCCCCTCCGGCGTTGGCGGCGGCTCGGCCATCCATGATTTCTCCATGACCGGGCTGGCCGTCACCCGCCGGGTGGATCCGCTCTACCCGGACTTCGCCCGCAGCGCCCGGGTCCAGGGCGTCGTCCTGCTCCTGATGACGGTCGATGAACAGGGTGTCCCTTTCCAGGTGCAGGTCCTCGAGGGGCATCCTGCCCTGCGGGAGGCCGCCCAAGTTGCCGCTCGCCAGTGGCGCTTCGAACCGGCCCGGCTGGATGGCCGTCCCGTGGCCGCCAGCTTCCGGCTGACCCTCAAGTTCACGCTGCGGTGATACCGTGGTGGGGTGGATCAGGGCGTCGCTGTCCGCGAGGGCAGAGGAAAGTCCGGGCTCCACAGGGTGCTGGGCCTGGTAACACCAGGGCGGGGTGACCCGACGGAAAGTGCAACAGAGAACAGACCGCCGATGGATCCCCGGATCACAGGCAAGGGTGAAACGGTGGGGTAAGAGCCCACCGCCGGACTGGCAACAGGACGGGCACGGTAAACCCCCCAGGGAGCAAGACCAAATAAGCCGGCGTACCGCGCAAGCGGCGAGGGTTGACCCGACCGAGCCGGCGGGTAGGTCGCACGAGGTGGGTGGTGACATCCATCCCAGAGGAATGGCGCTCCACGACAGAACCCGGCTTACCGATCCACCTCGGCCCCCGCAAGGGGGCCGTGCTTTTTGTCTGGCAAATCCGCTAGGCTGGATTCCTCTCTGGATAGGCCTCTGACCTGCACCCTCCATCGCCGCCGATGCACGCCTGGACTTGGCGCCGAGGCCGTGCGCCCCGGCTGACGCAAGGACGCAGCATCGTCGAGTTCCGCCGTTATCCCGGGCCGGCCCGCCGCCAGACCACCCCTGGGGCGGCCGGACGGACCTGTTCTTCCGGAGATCTCCATGTTCCATGACCTTTCCAGCCTGGCCCGCCGCCTTGAGCGTGCCCAGGCTTTGCAGAACGAACGGTTCAACCAGGCCGCCGGCGGCCGGAGTCTGCCCGTGGGCGGCGGCTTCGCCCACTTCCGGGGCCCCGGCCATCCCCTCAACCAGGCCCTGGGTCTGGTGGACCCCATCTCCGAGTCGGATCTGGAAGCAGCCGAGGCCTTCCTGGGCGCGCCGACTGTGCTGGAACTGAGTCCCTGCGCGGATCCTGACCTATGGCCTCTGCTGGCCCGGCGGGGCTATCGCCTGCATCAGTTCCAGCAGCTCTGGGTCCGCTCGCTAGAGGAACCGATGCCCCCTTCCGAGGCAGAGGTCCGTCCAGCCCGGGCCGAGGAGGCGTGGACCTTCAATCGCCTCGTGGCTGCAGGGTTCCTTGAGCGCGACGACTGGCGTGATCTGGTCCCGCCCTTCGAGGTTTCCCTCACTGTTCCGGATGCCTGGGGCTTCCTGGCCTTCGTGGGTGGAGAGCCCGCCGGCGGCGGCATGCTCGGGATCGTGGATGGGGTGGCCCTCCTCTCGGGGGATGGCGTGATTCCCCGCTTCCGCGGCCGCGGCCTCCAGAAGGCGCTCATCCAGGCACGGCTGGCCTTCGCGGCGAGCCAGAACTGCGACCTGGCCTGCGCCTCGACGGCTCCCGGAACCGCGAGCCAGCGGTCCTATGAAGTCTGCGGTTTCAGGGCGGCCTACCCCAAGGTGGAGATGGCGCGGGACTGAGCGATAGTGGTGGGATGCGCCGCCCCGCACCCCACACCGCCGCACTCCTCGTGACGGCCCTGGCCTTCCACGTGGACATGCTCCTCTACTACCTGCTGGTGCCGCTCCTGCCCCGGTACGCGCGGGACCTGAACCTGAACCAGATGGAGATCGGGATCCTCTTCGGCAGCTACGCCGTGGCCCTGCTGCTGGCCACGTTTCCCGTGGCCGCCCTCACGGACCGCTATGGGCGGCGCACGCCGATGCTCTGGGGGCTTGCGGGGCTGGGAATCACGACCCTGGTCTTCGCGGTGTCGAAGCAATATTGGCTGCTGGTGCTGGCCCGGTTCTTCCAGGGCGTGGCGGGGGCGGCCACCTGGCTGCCGGGCATGGCCCTGCTGGCGGACCACTTCCCCAAGGAAGCCCGCGGCCGGGCCATGGGCACGGCCTTCGCTGCCGCGAACCTGGGGGTGTTGATCGGACCGCCGCTTTCGGGCTTTCTCGATCAGCACGCGGGACCCTCCTCGCCCTTCCTCCTGGGGGCCTTCCTGGTGGCCCTGGACGCGGCGGGGCGGGCGTTCCTGCTGCCGGAGGTGGAGCCGGACCGGGGGCCGCGCCTGCCCTTCCGACAGTTGCTGTCCAATCCGACCATCCGCGTCTTTGCGGGGGCCATGGCTCTGGGATCCTGCCTCTGGGCTCTGCTGGAATCCACCCTGCCGCTGGACATGGACCGCCGCCTCGGTCAATCGTCGTATCAGATCGGCCTCTTCTTCGCCGCGGCGGCCCTGTCCCACACCTTCACGTCCCCGCTGATGGGGCGCCTCTCGGATCGCATCGGCCGGGCGCGGGTGCTCCGCGCGGGGCTGGTGCTGGCGGTGGTCTTCATTCCCCTGCCGGTCCTGCTGCCCCGCCCCTGGATGGTGGTTTTGGCCATGATCGGGTTGGGAAGCACGGCCAGCTTCATCATGAGCCCGTGCAGTCCGGCGGTGGCGGATCAGGTGGAGCGCCTGGGCAGCCAGAGCTTCGCCTCGGCCTTCTCCATCCTGAACCTGGCCTATTCTGTGGGCCTGATGGTGGGCCCGCTGGTGGGGGGCGCCCTGGTGCAGGGGCTGGGCCTGCCCATGGCCATGGGCCTTTCAGGGCTGGGCTTCGGGGCCTACCTGTTCGCCACGCGGGGCGTCACCTCTTGACGGCCCGGTAGATCCAACGTTCCGCATCCTCCGTCCAGGCGCGCCCGTCCAGGCCGCCGTAGGCGATGACGGGGCCGAAGCCCGCCGCCGCCAGACCGGCCCGGACTTCGGCGTCCGTGGGGATCCAGATGTCATGGCGGAAAGCTTCTCCCTGGCAGCGCCGCTCCGTGAAGATGCGGCGGCCATCGGCGCTCCAGCTGGTGCGTTCCTGGTAGCCCTCGTCGGCAAAGTCCAGCCACTGGCCTTCCATCTCCGCCACGCCCGCTTTCAGGAAGTTCCGCCCCACCAGGTCCAGGAGCAGGACGCCGCCGGGCCGCAGGACTCGGGCGAACTCCGAAAGCTGGAGCTGGTTTTCAACCTCGGTGGCGAAGTAGCCCCAGCTCGTATAGGCGCAAAACACACCATCGGCGCAGGCCCCGCGGAAGGGCAGGGCGCGGAAATCCAGGCGTGCCAGGGGCGCGGGGTGTTCGGCGGCATGGCGCCGCAGGTTCAGGCGGCTCAGGTCGCCTCCCACGATGTCCAGGCCTCGGGCCTTCAGGTGGGGATGAAGGCGGCCCCAGCCACAGGGCAGGTCGAGCACCCGGCTTCCGGGCGGGAGGTTCAGCAGGGCCGCGAGCGCCGGCCCTTCCAGGGCGGCGTCCACGGCCTTGTCCGCATAGATCTGGAAGTAGGCAGGGCGATCGAAGTCCCAGGCGAACCAGTCCATGGAGCCGATGCTACTCGTCGTCGGTTTCGGCCTTCACGAGCTTGATGATGGGGGTGCCCTGGCGGGGGGTGTTCACGATGCCCTTCCAGACATAGCGGGTGCCGCGCTTCTGGCCGCTCTTGGTGATCTGCTTGGCCTCTTCCAGTTCCGTGAAGAGGCGGCGGAGGGTGGCGGGGGCCCAATCACAGTCCTTGAGGTCGAGGGCGACCTGGGCTTCGAAGCTGCTGAGGGATCCCTTGTCCTGGAGCGCGCGCATCAAGTCCTGCTTGAGGTCCTCCAGCTCCGGTTTCGAGCGGCGGGCCTTGGTCTTGAACGCGGGCGCTTCAGCCACCGGAGCCGGGGCGGCGGGTTTGGCCGAGGGCAGCGTGGCGGTTGGCACCGAGGTGGAAACCTGGGCCTGCACCAGCAAACCATCCACATAGATGTCGCCGCGCTCGGGGCGGAAGAGGACCACCACGGACCCGGGAGCCATGCCTTCCTGCTGGAGCACGGTGATGACCCGTTCCCCAATCCGGGATTTTTGTTCCGGTGACAGGCTTGGGGTTTGGATAATGACGATGGCCATGACGACTCCAGTATGTATACGATGATTACATAATAGGCTTTTGCCTCATAGCTGTAAAATACAACCAGCCGGGTGGACCGGGTAGACTTCCCACCGAGGATCCCAATGCGCAAGCCCAAGATCGAACGCCCGGAAGAACAGCAACGCTTCGAGACCTTCCTGCGGTCACGTCAGTTGAAGTTGACCGGGGAACGCCTTGAACTGGTGGAGGAGGTCTTCGGCCAGGCCCACCACTTCGACGCCGACCAGCTGCACATGGCCCTGAAGCAGAAGGGCAAGGCCATCAGTCGGGCCACGGTGTACCGCACCCTCGACCTGCTGGTGCAGTGCGGCCTTGTGCGGAAGAGCAGCTTCGGGGATCAGCACGCGCACTACGAGGCCGTGCACAGCAACGAACATCATGACCACCTGATCTGCCTCAACTGCGATGCCATCATCGAGTTCTTCCGCGCGGACCTGGAGGCTCTCCAGGAGACCATCTGCCAGGAATACGGCTTCCGGCCCATGCACCACAGCCACCAGATCTTCGGGCTGTGCAAGGAATGCCAGACCCGGGAGACGGATGCCCCCACCCTCGCCCACCGCATGAGCCAGCTGAATGTCTGAAAGCAGAAGCCCGGCGGAGCCGGGCTTCTGCTTATTCCAAGACCTTCCTCGGATGGCCGCCCGCCCCGCGAGGCGTTAGTCTAGGCCATGCCGAAACTTTCGCTTCAGGATCTCCAGCGCCTCCCCAAGACGGATCTGCATGTCCACCTGGATGGCAGCCTCCGCATCCCCACCATCCTCGACCTGGCCGAGCAGCAGAAGGTGAAGCTGCCCGCGGACACACCCGAGGGCCTGCGCCCCTTCGTGGAAGTGGGCGAGGACTGCAAGTCGCTCGTGGAGTACCTCCGGGCCTTCGACGTGACGCTGTCCGTGATGCAGACCTACGAGAGCCTGGTGCGCACATCCTTCGAACTGGCGGAGGATGCCGCCAAGGAGAACGTGCGCTACATGGAGGTGCGCTACAGCCCCATCCTCCACCAGCAGAAGGGGCTCACGCTGCACGCCATCGTCCAGGCCGTGCTGGAGGGCCTGGCCCAGGCCGAACGGAAATACAACATCAAGACTGGCGTCATCCTCTGCGGCATGCGCCACATCTCGCCCGACATCTCCCTGCGGCTGGCGGACCTCACCGTGGCCTTCAAGAACAAGGGCGTCGTCGGCTTCGACTTGGCGGGGGCCGAGGAGAATTTCCCCGCCAAGCGCCACAAGGACGCCTTCGGCCGCGTGCTCCAGAACAACATCAACTGCACGCTGCATGCGGGCGAGGCTTACGGGCCCGAGAGCATCCACCAGGCCATCCACCTCTGCGGTGCCCACCGCATCGGCCACGGCGTGCGGCTCATCGAGGATGGGGATCTGCTGAACTACGTGAACGACCACCGCATCCCGCTGGAGTGCTGCCCATCGAGCAACGTGCAGACCAAGGCCGTGAAGAAGATGGCCGACCACCCCATCCGCCTCTTCTACGACCTGGGCCTGCGGGTCACCGTGAATACGGACAATCGCATGGTGACGAACACCACCGTGAGCCGCGAGTTCCAGGTCATCCATGAGGAATTGAACTTCAACCTCGAAGAGATCAAGGAGCTCATCATCATGGGCTTCAAGAGCGCCTTCCTGCCTTATGCCCTCAAGCGGGCCCTGCTGGCGGAGGTTGTCCACGAGCTGAAGGCCTTCAAGCCGGGCAGCCTTGAGAGCAAACGGGAGCAGCTCTGATATCCTGACTATCGAGGTCAGGATTCATGCTCGATCGCTTCGCCGACTTTCTCGATGGCCACGCCAAGGTCCTTCTCACCACCCACGAGAACCCGGATGGGGATGGCGTGGGCGCGGCCGTGGCCCTGGCCGCCCATCTGAAAGGGCAGGGGAAGGAGGCGCGCATCGTCGTGACGCCCGCCCTGCCTGAGAACCTGCGCTTCCTGGATCCCGAAGGCTGGGTCGAGGCCTATGAGCCCGCTGGTACCCACCGCGACCTAGCCGCCTGGCCGGATGCCTGGCTGCTCATCGACGCTTCCGAGCCCCACCGCATGGGGGCGCTCTTCGCGGCCTTCGAGACGACGAAGGCCGAGCGGGCCTGCCTCGACCACCACATGAAGGACGAGCCGAAGGGCTTCGACGACGAGTTCACGGATTCCACCGCCAGCGCCAGCGCGGAGCTGGTCTACGACCTGGTGCGGCCCCGCATCGGGGGCGACCTGCCGCCCGTGATGGCCCAGGCCCTCTACGCGGGCATGGTGAGCGATACGGGCAACTTCCGGCACTCCAACAGCACTCCGAAAATCCACCACGCCGCGGCGGACCTCATCGCCCAGGGCGTCCATCCGTCCCGCACCTACAACGCCCTCTACCAGACCGCCACGCCGGCCAAGCTCAAGCTCTTCGGGCGGGCCATGGGCGGCTTGCAGCTGAGGGGCGGGGGCCGTTTCGCCTATGTATCCGTGACGGCGGCGGACCTCGCCGCCTGCGGCGCCACCCACGAGGATCTGGACGAGCTGGTGGAGGAACCCCGCAAGCTCCAGGGTGTCGAGGTGGCCGCCCTGTTTTCGGAAGCCGCGGACGGCCGGGCCAAGGTGAGCCTGCGCTCCCGCGAGCGGGTGGATGTGAATGCGGTCTGCCGTCTGTTTGAGGGTGGGGGCCATCGCCTGGCCTCGGGTGCCAAGGCCCCGGTTCCGCTGGACACCTTCATCGCCCAGGTGGAACGCGCCGTCCTGGCGCAGATGGATCGCGATATTGTCTAGATTATAGACTCGACATGTCCGGGTTGCCCTTCAAGGGCCCTGGCCCCAGACTTCAATTTCTCTCGGGTGGCATCCAACGGATTGGACCCACCCTTCCTGGACCCTCATGACTCCCAAAGAACCCAGCAGCGCCCCCAAGCTCGAACTGTTCTGCAAGCTCCAGGCGGAGAAGGTGCCCTTCATCGCCAAGGCGAACGTGCCGTCGATCTTCGGAAAGTTCGTGGTCTACGGCTTCCTGGAGCACGCGACGGGCAAGGAGCACCTGGCCATTGTGGCCGGCGAGATCGATGCCCGGCGGCGGATCCCCGTGCGCATTCACTCCGAGTGCTGGACCGGCGACGTGCTGGGCAGCCTCAAGTGCGACTGCCGGCAGCAGCTGGAGGAGGGCCTCCGCCACGTGGCCGAGCACGGGGGCATGGTCCTCTACCTGCGCCAGGAGGGCCGCGGCATCGGCCTCCTGAACAAGCTGAAGGCCTACGCGCTCCAGGAGCAGGGGCTCGATACCGTGGAGGCCAACCACTCGCTGGGCTTCCCGGACGATCTGCGGACCTACGATTGCGCCGTGGAGATGCTGAAGTTCTTCGGCATCACCAAGGTGAAGCTGCTCACCAACAATCCGCGCAAGATCGGGGCCCTCGAGAACGCCGGCATCGAAGTGGAGCGGGAGCGCCACCAGCTGGCCTCCAACCCCCACAACCTGCGCTACCTCAAGACCAAGGCCCGCAAGAGCGGCCACATGCTGGATTTCGAAGAGGAAGCGCTCTAGCGGTTTGAGCCGGCAGCTGATAGCTATGTAGCCATGCCTGTTCCCGCCCCCGTCTCCGGCCAGACCATCTACGACATCTCCCACGTCATCCAGCTTTCGGTGGCGCCGGTCTTTCTGCTCACGTCCATCGGGACCATCCTTGGCGTGCTGTCCTCGCGGCTGGCCCGCATCGTGGACCGGGCCCGGGCGTTGAACGAACGTCTGGAGAACGCGACGGAACAGCGGACTCAGGCCATCCAGGATGAGATGCACACTCTGGCCCGGCGGCGGCAGCTGATCAATCTGGCCATTACCTTCGGCACCACCGCGGCCCTGCTGGTCTGTGTCAGCATCGCCACGGTGTTCCTGGGAGCTGTGCTGAAGGCCGGGGTGGCTGTGCCCGTGGCCCTGCTGTTCATTCTGGCCATGGCGGCCTTCGTGGCGGCGCTGGTGTTCTTCCTGCGGGAGATCCTGCTGGCGGTCAGGAGCCTGCACCTGGCCTGATCCGCCTCTCCGGATTCCAGCCGGGAGTGCCACAATTCCCCCCAGGAGGACGTTCATGGCTCAGGGACTGGAAGGGAAGATCGCGCTGGTGACGGCGGCCAGCCGCGGATTGGGCAGGGCCTCGGCCGAGGCCCTGGCGCGGGCCGGTTGCGAGCTGGTCATCTGCAGCCGGGACCAGGCCTCGGTGGAGCGCGCGGCGGAGGAGATCCGCCGGGCCACGGGCCGCAGCGTGCTCCCTGTGGCCGCGGACCTGGGCCGCGCCGAGGACCTCCGGCGGGTGGTGGAGGCGGCCATGGCCGCCCACGGCCGCGTGGATGTGCTGGTGTCCAACACCGGCGGGCCGCCGCCGGGGCCCTTCATGGGTTTCGATGACGCGGCCTGGCAGTCCGCCTTCGATACGCTGCTGATGCCCGCGGTGCGCCTGGCGCGTTCCGTGGTGCCCGGCATGAAGGAACGGACCTGGGGCCGGATCCTCTTCATCACCTCCAGCGCCGTCAAGCAGCCCATCCCCGCGCTGGTCCTGTCGAATTCACTGCGGGCCGCGGTGACGGCCATGGCCAAGACCCTCGCGGGCCAGGTGGCCAAGGACGGCATCACGGTCAACTGCGTGGCGCCGGGCCGCATCTTCACGGATCGCGTGCGGTTCCTGGACGGCGAGGCCGCCAAGGGCAGTGGCCGGTCCATGGACGACATCCAGGCGGAGCAGGCCGCCCGCATCCCCGCCGGACGCTACGGCGAGCCGCGGGAATTCGGCGAGGCCGTGGCCTTCCTCGCCGGCCCGGGGGCCTCCTACATCACCGGCAGCACGCTGGCGGTGGATGGCGGGGCGATCTCCTCGCTCCTGTAACCGCTACAGGCTCTTGATCGCCGCGATCTCCTGGGGATGCAGGAAGCGCCAGGCGCCGGGTTTCAGCAGGGGGTCCGCCAGGGGCCCGAACTGCACCCGGCGCAGCTTGCTGACCGGATGGCCCACGGCGGCGAACATGCGGCGGATCTGCTGGTTCTTGCCCTCGGTGAGCGTCACCTTCAGCCAGGGGTTGTCCCCCTTTTCGGCGACCTCGATGTGGCAGGGCCGGAGGCGGCGGCCGCTGAGCAGGAACCCGGCTTCGAACTCCTTGATCAGCTCGGGTTTCGGGTTGCGGTGCACCTTCACCAGGTAGACCTTTGGAATCTCGTGCTCGGGGCCCATGAGTATCTGGGCCAGGGCCCCATCGTTGGTCATCAGCAGCAGGCCCTCGGAATTGAAGTCGAGGCGGCCCACGGGGTAGAGGCGGCTGGGCACCCCCTTGAGCAGGGCCATCACGGTGGGGCGTCCCTGGTCGTCCTTCACGGTGGTGACATAGCCCTTGGGCTTGTTCATGAGGATGTAGACCGGCGCTTCGCGCTGGATGGGCTGGAGGTCCACGGTGATGACGTCCCGGCGCGGGTCGGCGCGGGTGCCGAGCTCGGTGATGGTCTTGCCGTTCACCTGCACGCGGCCGTCGAGGATGATCTGCTCACAGGCCCGGCGGCTGTCGATGCCTGCCGCGGCGAGGATCTTCTGGAGGCGGTCCTGGCCCGCCTGGGGCTTGCGGGGCGGGGCGCTGGCGGGGCGGGGCTCAACGGCCTTGCGCGGGGCTGGCTTGGCCGCGGGCCGGGTCTTGTCGATGGTGGGCCGGCGGGCGGGAGCGCCCGAGGTGGGCCGGGTGGCAGGGCGCGAGGCCGGGCGGGCCGGACCGGCAGCCGGGCTGGCGGGCGCGGACGACCGGGCAGGGGCGGTGCGCGCAGGGGCGGTGGTCGGCCGTCCAGCCGCTGGGCGGCCTGCGGCGGGCTTGCGGGTGGCGGGCGCGGTGCGCGGCCCCTTGGGGGCTGGCTTTCTCATGACGGCTCCTTCGGCGTCTCCCGACGCGGAAGCACCAGTCTATCAGGCGACAGCCCTGATCAGGCGGCCGTTGGGGGCCGGGTGGCGCGCATGAAGTAGTGGATGCCCGAGGCCAGGGCAAGGGCCGCCACCAGCCAGTACATCTCCGGGATGAAGGGATCCATCCAGGCCCGGTACCCCAGGGCGTTGAACATCAGGCCCAGGGAAACGGCGATCAACTGGGCCGCCGTGCTGGTCTTGCCCAGCCAACTCGGATGGAACTTGCTGTCGCTGAGGCGGTCCACCGAGGCGAAGGCGTAGAAAGAGATCACCAAGTCCCGGGAGATGGCCAGGATCGCCACCCAGACGGGGATGGGGGCGGCCATGCCCTGGGTGCGCCAGGCCAGGAGGACGAAGGCCGTGGTCATGAGCAGCTTGTCGGCGGCCGGATCCAGGACCGCGCCCAGGTCCGAGCGCTGGTTGAAGGCGCGGGCGATGAAGCCATCCAGAAGGTCCGTGAACCCGGCCGCGGCGAACAGGATGAAGGCCTGCCAGTGGTGGCCGTACCAGACCGCGATGGCGAAAAAGGGGATCGCGAGGATCCGCAGCAGGGTCAGTGCATTGGGCAGGGTCAGGGGGCTTGTGCGAGTCATTTGCTCCAGTTTAGACGGAGATCACATCCTTTGACCCAGACCTTGTAGGACTCTGATGCTGAGCTACACTGGATGTCGGAGTTGAGATTATGACTCAAAATCTATCGATCCCCCTCAGCATGCTCCAGCCTGGTGATCAGGGGGAGGTGGTCGAGGTTCAGGCCCACGGCCAGGTCCGCCAGCGCTTGCTGGAGATGGGGTTCATCCGCGGCGCCCACCTCCGGGTCGAAAAACTTGCGCCCATGGGAGATCCGATGGAACTCGTCATCAAGGGCTACCACCTCTCCCTGCGGCGGGATGAGAGCTCCTGCATCCTCGTCTATCGGGTGGCCTAATGACCCTCACCATCGCCCTCGCAGGCAATCCCAACTGCGGGAAGACCACCTTGTTCAACGCGCTCACCGGGGCGCGGCACCATGTGGGCAACTGGCCCGGCGTCACCGTGGAGCGGCGCAGCGGAACCTTCGAGCAGGACGGCACGGTTCTGGAAGTCGTGGATCTGCCCGGCACCTATTCATTGTCCTCCCGCAGCGAGGATGAGCGCGTCGCCTCGCAGTTCCTGGCCTCCCCCGAGGTGGACCTGGTCCTCAACGTGCTCGATGCCTCGAACCTGGAGCGCAACCTCTACCTCAGCACCCAGCTGCTGGAGCTGGGCAAGCCCGTGGCCTTCGTCCTGAACATGGTGGACGATGCCGAGAACCGCGGCGTCCGCATCGATGTGCCGGCCCTGGAGATCCTGCTGGGCGGCCCGGTCATCCCCACAGTGGGCAACCGCGAGCAGGGCATTCCCGAGCTGAAAACGCTGCTGGCCACCCTGGCCCGGGGTGAATCCACCCGCTGCCGCCGCATCACCGTGGACTACGGCCATGACATCGAGGGCGAGCTGGCCAAGCTCCAGACGGAGATCTGCCGCGACGAGCGCCTGGAAGCCTCCATGCCCCCGCGCTGGCTGGCCCTCCAACTGCTGGAGAACAACGCCGAGGCCAAGCGCGTGGTGGGCGAAAGCCATGCCGCCGAGGCCATCGGGCAGCAGCTGGCCAAGAGCTTCGCCTTCCTTGAACCGCATCTGGGCGCCGACGGCGCGACCCTGGTGGCGGAGCGCCGCTATGGGTTCGCCCACGGCCTGGTGAAGGAAGTGGCCACGGCGGCGGATGACCGCAAGACGCCCACGGCCCGCCTCGATGCAGTGCTCACCCACCGCGTCCTGGGCATCCCCATCTTCCTGGGCATCCTGGCCCTGGTGTACTCGCTCTCCTTCATCCTCGGGAAGATCCCCCAGGATTGGATCGCCGAAGGCTTCAAGGCCCTCTCGGGCTTCGCCGCCTCCCGGCTGCCCGCGGGCGAGCTGACCAGCCTGCTGGTGGATGGTGTCATCCCCGGTGTGAGCGCCGTGATCGTCTTCGTGCCCGTGATCATGATCCTCATGGGCTGCATCGCCTTCCTGGAGGACACGGGCTACATGGCCCGGGCGGCCTTCATCATGGACCGCCTCATGCACGTCATGGGCCTCCACGGGAAGAGCTTCATCCCCCTCATCATGGGCAGCGGCTGCAACGTGCCCGCCATCCAGGCCGCCCGCACCATCGAAAGCCGCCAGGACCGCCTCATCACCATCCTGGTGACGCCCCTGGTGAGCTGCTCGGCGCGGCTGCAGGTCTTCATCGTCATCGCCGGGACCTTCTTCACGCCCTTCAAGGCGGCCCTGGTCATCATCAGCATGCACTTCCTGGGCTTGGGCCTGGCGGTGCTCATGGGCCGGATGCTGCGCAGCGCGCTGTTCAGCGGACCCAGCTCCCCCTTCGTGATGGAGCTGCCGCCCTACCGCCTGCCGGTGCTGAAGGCCACGCTCATCCACATGTGGGAGAAGGGCTCCATCTTCCTCACCCGTGCGGGCACCACCATCTTCGCGGGCGCCACCCTGATCTGGTTCCTGTCGCGCTACCCGGGCATCGCCAACCGCGAGTGGACCCTGGAATACCAGCAGCAGCGCCAGGCCGTGGCCTCCCTGAAGCTGCCCGTGGCCGAGGCGGAGGATCGCCTCAAGGCCCTCCAGCTGGCCCACGAGAGCCGCATCGTCAACACCAGCCTCGCCGCGCGACTCGGCCAGAAGGTCGAGCCCCTGCTGCGGCCCATCCTCGACCCGGACCACAAGCGGGCCGAAGCCTGGAAGGATGTCATCGCGCTCACGGCGGGTTTCGTGGCCAAGGAGATCGTGGTCTCCACCATGGCCGTCATCCACCAGGCCAGTGAGGAACCCAAGGAGGGCGAGCGGCTCAGCCCGCTCCAGGTGGCGCTGCGGGACGGCTCGGGCCTGAGTCCCCTCACGGCCCTGGCCTTCATGGTCTTCACGCTGATCTACACCCCCTGCCTGGGCACCATCGCCATGATCCGCCGGGAGGCGGGGAGCTGGGGCTGGGCTGGCTTCACCGTGGCCTACGGCTTGGTCCTGGGCTGGGGCCTGGCCTGGGTGACGGTGGCCGTAGGCCGGGCCTTCGGCTTCGCGTGAGGTGGCCATGACCCTTCAAACCTTCATCACGGCAACCGCAGCAGGTCTGGCGGCCCTCTACTTCCTGCGGGGGGCCTTCCAGGACTTCCAGGGGGGGAGTCGTTCTGGGGGCAGCGCCTGCGGGAAGTGCAGCTCGGGAGGCTGTCCCGCGGCACGCAAGGGGTGAGGCCCCAGGGCGGAGGTCACCTTTCTTCTGACGGGGCTTTTCCGGCTCCGCATTCCAGAAAGGTCAGGTAAAGCCTCAAGTCGAATTCCAGCTGGTGGTAGTCCGGCGCCATGTGGGTGCACAGCTGGTAGAAGGCCTTGTTGTGGTCGCGCTCCTTCAGATGCGCCAGTTCGTGCACGAGGATCATCTTGAGGAATTCGGCGGGGGCCTCGCGGAAGACCGTGGCGATGCGGATCTCGCGGCTGGCCTTGAGCCTCTGGCCCTGCACCCGGGACACCATCGTGTGGGTGCCGAGGGCCTGGCTCAGCACCTGCAGCTTGCTGTCGTAGAGCACCTTGTTGAGGGGCGCCGTGTTGCGCATGAAGCGCTCCTTCATCTCTACGGCGGTGGCGTGCAGGGCCTTGTCGCTGCGCACCTCATGAGTCTCCCCGTACCGGGTGTGGAGGTACTCGCCCAGCCGGTTCTGGGCGATGAGTTCGCGCACCTGAGCCATCACGGCGGGGCCGTAGGCCTCGATGAATTTCAGAGGAGGCGCCGGCTTCATTGGATCCATCCGGGCCGGGGGGCGGTGCGCGCAGGGCCGCAAATCCTCATGGCGCGCTTGCCAGCCGGATGCCGGCCGCCTCGATGAGGATCCGCCGGTTTTTGTAGAGGGCGCCGAGGGTCTGCTTGAACACCTTCTTGCTGATGCCGAACAATGCGTAGATTTCCTCCGGGTGGCTCTTGTCGCTCACGGGCATGAAGCCGCCGTGGCGCTTCAAAGCGTCGAGCACCCCCTGGGCGATGGCATCGACCTTGGCGTATCCCGGCGCACTGAGGGAGACGTTCAGCCTGCGATCCGGGCGGAGTGCCTTGATGTAGCCATCCCGAGTCTCGCCCCGGAGGAGCTTGCTGAAGATGTCGCTGGCATGCACCAGGCCCCAGTAGCGGTGGTTGACGATCACGCGGACGCCCATGTCCGTGCGGTCCCCGATCAGCAGAGAGACCTTCTCCCCCTCCTGAAGCCCCTCGGCCTCATCGCTCAGGAAGGCCTCCAGGCGGGTGGATGCAGCCACCCCGCCTTCTTCATCCGTGTACAGGAAGACCAGAACCTTTCGGCCTTCCTGGATCAGGTGTTTCTGCTCGCGCTTCACCTCCTGCCAGGGCAGGAGCAGATCCTGAGGCAGACCCCAGGCCAGGAGGGCGCCGTCCCTGGTCACCGCCAGGACCTCAAGGTGGGCTGCTTCCCCGCGTTGCGCCAGGGGTTTCCGGCTGCTGGCGATGAGCCGGCCGGTGGCATTCCGGAAGACAAAAACATTCAGGATCTGGCCTGGTTCGGCGCCCTGGGGAACATGCGAAAGGGGCAGCAGCACCTGGCCATCTGGCCCCCCATCGAGCAGGGCCCCTTCCGGCGTCAGGCGCAGGATCTTCAGGTCGTTCAGGGCGCCGAGGGTTGCCATCAAGCCATCCGTGCAAAGGGCAGAATTCGAAGGGTCAAACGGGCTGGAAGGTCACGACCACGAGGGGTGTTCCGGCCATGGGGGCCCGGACGCCGATCTTCGAACCTATTCCCAGGGCGGGTTCCGCGGAGGCGCCCCCGAGGCGGAGGGCATCCATGGGATCGAGTTGAACCCCCAGGGGATCCACCTGGACGGCTCCGCGAGGCGCGAAGAGCAGTGTGGCGGCCCCCAAGGTGAGCGAGATCGCGTCGGGTCCCACGGTGAGCCATTGCAGGGTGGCTTGCACCCGCCGGGGATCGCTGATGACCCCGAAATCCACGCAGGGACCTTGGATGAGCGTGGCGCTCACGGCGTCATCACCGGAGAAGACCACCGGCTGGCCGGTGGGTTTCAGCCGCTGACGGCCCTTGTCCTCGATGTCCAGAAGCAGGCCTGCTCCCTCCAACAGCACCAGCGAACGCTCATAGCCCGGGAAGCGCGAAAAGGGGCCCGAAGCCTCCACCCGCGCCATGCTCGCCCGCCACAGAAAGGGATCCGACAGGCTCGACCCCGCGGGCTCGATGGCGATCTCGGTGGTGCTTCCACCCCCATCCTTCCAGGGCATGACGCGGTAATCGGAAGGGCGGACATGCAGCATGGGAACAGTTTCTCACACCCACTCAGGTGAACGCCTTTGGGTCGCCGGAAGGCGCCGCTTCAGAGCGGCCCGCGATGGATCAACCGCAGCGCATCCAGGCGCAGCCGGGCCGAGTTGATGTGCTGGTCCAGGGTCCCCTGCTGCTGGACCATCAGCGCGACTTCTTCGTCGCGGACGCTGCGGTTCACCTTCTGCAGGCTGTGGAGCCGGGCGAGTTCCTGCCCCAGCTGGGCGTTCATGTCCTGCCGGGCCCGCGCCACGATCGCCCCGACCTGGTGCTCCGCCAGGGCCTTGGCCTCCTCCATCATCCGGGGGAGCATGGCCTCGCGGACGTCAGGACGCTCCAGCAGGGCGTGCCCATGGCCGCCCTTCAGATGACGGCTGAGCGCCTGGTGGGGGATGGCCTTGCTCCCATCCCGTCCCTGGTGATCCACCAGCACCCGGATGGGGGTGGGCGGCAGGAACCGGTCCAGGTGGAACTGCGGCGGGGCGATGCATTCCAGCAGGTAGACCGCTTCCAGGTACAGTCCGGAGGCCTTGGCATCGGGCCACCGGGCGAAGCTGCTGTTCCCCTGTTCGGAGCCCAGCAGAAGATCCAGCGCCCCGGTCACCAGGGGATGGTCCCAGGTCAGGAACTGCAGTTCCTCCCGGGCCAAGGCCCGCTGGCGGTCGCAGGTCACGGTGAGCCCCTCCGAGGTCAACCCGGGAAAGGCGTCCACCAGCACGCCCGCTGACCCCAGCTGGTAGGTGCGGGGCGCCAGCTCTTCGACGTCGATGAAGAACAGCTCGAAGATCGCCAGCATGAAGGCGTCCAGGGCGCGGTGATCGTCCTGGCGGCGGATCTCCTGGATGAGGTCTTCCGAGCGTTCCGGCCGGAAGGAGTTCCATTCCAGCAGCCGGTCGCGCCCCTGCTCCAGCCGCGTGGCCACCTCTTCCCGGGCGGCCTTGGCGGCCTGGACCAGATGCTCCAGGTCGCCCTGGAGGGTTTCCCTCGCTTCATGAAAGCGCCCGGCAAGCTGGCGGAGCTCGGGGCCGAACTGCTCCAGCAGCTCCCGCCCCCCCTGCAGGTTCTCCGCGAAGGCATCGAGCCCATCGTGGTACCAGCGCGCCAGCACCTCCTGGTGACTGGCGCGGACGAAGGGGACATGGACCTGGATGCGGTCCGACTGGCCGATGCGGTCAAGGCGCCCCATGCGCTGCTCCAGCAGAGCGGGGTCCAGGGGCAGGTCGAACAGGACCAGGTGATGGGCGAACTGGAAGTTGCGGCCTTCACTGCCGATCTCGGAACAGATGAGCAGGCGCGCGCCCTGCTCCTCCGCGAACCAGGCCGCGCCACGATCCCGCTGGACCAGGGACAGCCCTTCGTGGAACACCGCCATCTTCACCGTCAGGCGCTGCTTCAACGCCGCCTGGATGGCCTCGGCCTTGCGCCGGGAGTGGCAGATCAGGAGCACCTTTTCCCCGCCCAGGCTCTGCAGGAGCGCGGCGAGCCATGCGATTCGAGGATCCCTTGCGAAGTCCGGGTGGAACGCCGCCCCGGCCTCCGGATCCGTGTCGGCCGCCCACTCCCTGGCCAGCGCCCGGCATCGATCCGGGTCCTTCGCCAGGGCCTCCAGGGGATGCAACTGGGCCACGCGTTTGGGGAAGCCAGCCACGACCCCGCGGGTGTTCCGGAACATCACGCGACCCGTGCCGTGCTGATCGAGCAGCGCGTCGATCCAGGCCTTGCGGTCTCCGTCATTCCCCTGGGCCGTCTGCGCCAGTTTGGCCCGCACCTCCGGCTCGGCTTCCCCCAGGGTGTGGGCCAGCTTTTCGACCTCGTCCGCTGACAGCGGCTGGGCCGCCAGGAGCTTTTCCGCCAGGCGCGCCACCCCCCGGTAGCCTTCCGCTTCCCGGATGAATTCGTCCAGGTCGTAGAACCGGTCGGGATCGAGCAGGCGGAGCCGGGCGAAATGGCTGGCCACGCCGAGCTGCTCCGGAGTCGCCGTGAGCAGCAGCAGGCCCGGGGTCTGGCGGCCCAGGCGCTCGACCACGGTGTATTCAGGGCTGGCGGCTTCCGGCGCCCAGCCCAGGTGGTGGGCTTCGTCGACCACGAGCAGGTCCCATCCAGCCTCCAGGGCCTGCTGGAGCCGTTTTTCGTTCCCGGCCAATAGGCTGAAATCGCAGAGCAGCAGCTGGTCGTCCAGGAAGGGATTGCTGGCGGGCTGGGCTTCCTCGATGGCCTTGCAGCGGGCCTCGTCGAAGATGTGGAACCAGAGGTTGAAGCGGCGCAGCAGCTCCAGGAACCATTGATGCACCAGGGATTCGGGCACCAGGATCAGCACCCGCCGGGCGCGGCCAGTGAGGAGCAGCCGATGGAGGATGAGGCAGGCCTCGATGGTCTTCCCCAGGCCCACCTCATCCGCGAGCAGGACCCTCGGCAGGAGCCGGCCGGTCACCTGCGAGGCGATGCTGAGCTGATGGGGCAGGAGGTCGATCCGGCCGCCCAGGAAGCCGCGGACCTTCGATTGGCGGCGTTTGTGCTGATGCTTCAGGGCGGACAGGCGGAGGTCGAAGACGCCCGGCGGGTCGAACCGTCCTGCGAAAAACCGGTCCAGCGGACCGCTGAAGCTGAGCGTGCTGCTGAGCTCCGTTTCGCACAGCTCCATCTGGTCGCAGAGGTAATACAGCAGGCCCTCCCGCTCAGTCACGGCGCGCACCGTAAACGCCGCCTGCTCGAGGTTCTTGACGGCATCGCCCGGCCGGAACGCCACCCGCCGCAGGGGTGCGCTTTCGATCGCGTAGGCGCGGGTTTCCGCCGAGGCCGCGAAGACCAGCGTGACCATCCGGGCGGTGACGCCACGGACCTCGCCCAGGCCCAGCTCGGGCTCACCTTCGCTGATCCAACGCTGACCTTGATGAAACCGGGTTGTCATGATGATCCGTACATTCTCGGGGCGGGCAGCACGCAGGGCCCCAGTTCCAGCCTAGCCGTTCGGCGGCTGTCCCTCCAAAAGAGCGGCGGATCCCGGTGGGCTTGCGAGGGCCCGCGTATGATCGTACGGGAAACGTGCATGAACCTTGTCCTGGTCGCCATTCACCTCGAAGCCTCCCCGCGGGCGGTGCCGTTGGGCCCGGCCATGCTGACGTCGGTGGTGAAGCGGGCCTATCCGGAGGCCGTCCACCCGCGCATCCTGGATCTCTACCTGCACCAGTCCCCCGAAGCCTGCGCGGCGCAGATCCTGGCCCTGGATCCCGCCTGGGTGGGGTTCTCCCTCTATGTCTGGAACCGGGCCCTGGGCCGGGAGGTCGCGCGGATCCTGCGGATCGAGAAGCCATCGCTCCTGCTGTTCGCCGGGGGGGCAGAAGCCACCGCCGATCCCGAGGGCATGCTGGGCGAGGGCTTCCTGGACTTCGTGCTTCCCGGCGAGGGCGAGGAACTCATCGTCGAGGTCGTGGGAAAGCTGCTGCAGGGCGCCACGGCTGCCGAGATCCGGAGCTCCATCCGCCCCGCTCCCGTGAAGGACCTCGCGGCCCTGCCCTCGCCCTACCTGGATGGCAGCCTGGATCCCGCCGCCTACCCGGGCATGCTCTGGGAATTATCCCGGGGCTGTCCCTTCCGCTGCGATTTCTGCTTCGAGTCCCGCGGCACCGAAGGGACCCGGCGCGTCCCCATGGACCGCGTCAAGGCCGAGCTGCTTCACTTCGAGGCCTGCCAAGTCAGCCAGGTTTTCGTGCTGGACCCCACCTTCAACTTCGACAAGCGCCAGGCGAAGGCCATCCTGCGCTTGATCGCAGAACAGGCTCCCGCCATCCATTTCTTCTTCGAGATCCGGAGCGAATTCATCGACGCCGAACTGGCCCGGCTCTTCGCCTCCATCCAGTGCTCCCTCCAGATCGGCTTGCAGAGCGCCGACGATGCGGTGCTCCGGAAGATCAACCGGAACCTCGACCGGGAGGATTTCGAGGCCAAGGTCCTCCTCCTGCACCAGGCCGGCGCCACGTACGGATTCGACCTGATCTACGGCTTGCCGGGGGATACGCTCGAAGGGTTCCTGGCCAGCCTGGACTTTGCGCTGAGCCTCGCGCCGAACCATCTGGACATCTTCCCCCTGTCCGTGTTGCCGGGCACGCGGCTGCATGACACGGCGCCGGGGTTCGGCCTCCGGCACTTGCAGGAGATCCCCTACACGGTGCTCGATTCGCCGGGTTTCCCCGAAGCCGCCATGCGCGCAGCGGCGCGGACGGCCCAGGCCTGCGACGTGATGTACAACCAGGGGAAGGCGGTGCCCTGGTTCGCCCTGATGCTGGAGGCACTCGCCTGGGCTCCTTCTGAGCTTTTCACCCGCTTCGCGGATTACCTGGAGGCCCACGCCGACCCCGATATTACCGCCCTGCAGGTGGGCTTCTTCGCCACCTGCTTCACGGACCCGGGGGAGGCGGCCGTGGCCGGAGACATCGTCACCTACTTCGGCTATTCCGGGGCCTTGATGGAGACGGCGGCCCGGAACCCCCTGGGTCCCTCGGCCACCACCGTGGACCACCTGCGCACGCACACCTGCCTGGCCCGCTTCCACCACGATCCCTGCGCCCTCCTGGAGCAGTTGCAAGCCGGCGTCACCGAGCTGGACCACCTGGCCTGGGTGCTTCCCGAGAGCCCCTGCCACGCGCTGCTGCACCTGGAGGGGGGAGAGCCCCTGCTGAGCGTCCTCAGTCCAGCCGAAGTGGAGACCTTCGAACGGCTCTGGAGCGGGGAAACCTCGACCTCGGAGATCGAAGACGCGACCCGTTTCCTGGAGACGGTGCTCTTTCCGAAAGAGGCCTGAGGCAGGCCCCCGAGCGGGCTACAGCCCCCGCGCCCACTCGGGCCGAAGGGGTGTCCGGCCGCCGAGGGCCGCGTCGATGGCGGCGAGGATCGCCTCCCGGTCCCGCGGCAGGCGGCCTCCGATGGGCAGGTAGTTGGAGGCATGGTTGGAGCGGAAGATGGCGGCACTGGGGTGCGCCTCCTCCACGAACCAGCGCAGCTCGGTGAGCAGTCCCCGGACATCCGGCAGCTCGAAACGCCCCTGATCCTCCAGTCTGGCGATGGGCGTGCCCGGGATCACCGTCAGGGTCAGGGTGGAGAGAAAGCGGGGATCCATGGCCGTGGCGAGGCGCCCGGAGGCCCGCGCATGGTCCTCGCTGCGCTCGAGGCCACCCGCACCGAGGAGGAAGATCAGCGATTGTTCCATCCCCGCCTCGCGGGCCTTGCGCGCCGCCTCGACATGCTCCGCCGCAGTGGCTCCCTTCGCGATGCGCCGGAGGGTCACGTCATCCCCCGACTCGGGGCCGATGTATAGCAGGGAGAGTCCCCGTTCCCGGAGCCGCTTCAGCTCCGCGGGGGATTTCTCCAGGAGGTTGCGCGCCGTGGCGTAGGTGCTGACGCGCCGGAGGCGGGGGAAAGCCTCTGCCAGGGCGAGGAGGATGGGTTCCCAGTGTCCGTGATCCATCCCCAGCGGGTCGCCGTCGGCCACGAAGACATGCCGCACCTCGTCGGCGAATCTGGCGCGGGCCTCGGCGATATCACCCAGGACCTCGTTCAGGGGCCGGACCCGGTACTGCTTGTCCCGGTACATCGCGCAGTAGGTACAGGCATTCCAGGAACACCCCAGGGTCGCCTGGAGGATGTACGAGTCGGCCTCGCTGGGCGGCCGGAAGAGGGGTTCATCGTAGCGCACGGGGCATTCTCCCTTGTTCCACGTGAGCATACAAACGCTGCCATCCCAGGCGCCACCGTCCCCACCTCGATCCCGGGCTGGATGCTTCGCCCGGCGGGGGTCAGTGCGGGGCTTCGGGATGGCGCACCCCTGGCCCGTAGACCACCTCCACGACCACCCCTTCCGCCTTGGGCGGCTGGCCCTCCAGGGGCAGCAGGTTCAGGCTGAAGGCGATCCGCTTCTCCTTGTCCTGCAACCGCCGGGTGCGGATATCCGCGGTCCATTCCCCAGGGCTGCCAGGGGCGGCGCGCACTGTCTGCGTGCGCCCATCCCGGTCCACGAAGGTCACCTGGATGGCGCCGCGTGCCACCCAGACCCGCCCGGTGGTGGCGACGCTGACGGTGGAGGGGGAGAGTACTTCGTGGGTGAAGGTGGCCGAGTTGCCGGCCGCATTGAGGAGGGCCACCCGCGCCTTGGCGGTCACTTTGGTGAGGGTGAGCAGCCCCTGCTCGGTGCGGCTCTCGATGATGAGGGTGGAGGGGGAACTCGGCGCGCAGGCGAGCAGGATCGGGAACCACGCCAGCCCGAGGCCCCGGGAAGGCAGAGGGTTCATTTGGCGTTCAGACCGAAAGTCTGGAGCGTTTGGGCTGCCAGTTCCTTCGCCAGGGCGGACTGGGCAGGGTCGCCTTCCTTGCCGTTGTGGGCGAGGGCGGCGATGAGGCCGCCCGTGATGAGGCAGGTGTCGTAGGCGAGGGTGCGCCGCTCAGCACTCATGGACCGGTAGCCTTCCTCACCGGCCAGGGTGTCGTTGACAGTGCGCATCAGATCCTCGCTCTCGGCCTCGGAGAGTTCCCGGTTCGCCACCACTTGGATGCTGGAACCCAGCAGCAGCGTGAGGGCCATGGCAAGGTTGTTCTTCCGCACGGAGGGCTCCGCCTCGATGCCCTTCCGGAGCTCCCGGCACATCTGGATGAACGGCCCGCGGTCCTTGGGATTCGGGAGCGAGGCCGCGAGCCGCTCCGGGACGTTGCGGATTCCGCTGGGCCTGATATCAGTGGCTGTCATGGGGAATTTGTATGCAGGTAAAGACGCTGGGCGCTCCGATGGCCCCAGCTGCTTCTTGGCGTGGGCATCCATGACCAGGCGCTGGATCTGGTGCCTGGAGGTGAACATCATCCGCGACAGGGTCTGATCTGCGGCGAAGGCGGCCATGTTTGGAAAGGTGCCGCCGCCGGGGTTGAGGTACTGGGCCCGGGCCGGGATTGCGGCCAGGACGAGGGCAAGGGCAAGGAATAGGGGTCGCATGGGCAGGCCTATTTCCTGAGGCTCGGTGTGAAGGTCCAGGTCCAGCCGGCCTTCTTGTGGCTCATGGCTTTCCGGTCCTTTGAGATGCGCAGATTGTCGGAGTCGGGCACCTGGCTGTCGAGCAGCACGGGTGAAAGAACCACGAATGATTCGGGCCGTGTCTTGACGCTGGAAGGAACCTTGAGACGCGCACCGGTGCACATCTGCGCGACCTCCACGACAGGGTAGGTGGTCCGCACCTGCAACTCCAGCGCGCCCCCCAGGCCATTCCTGATCCCCAGCAGGTCGCAGTGTTCGTATTCACCCTTGAGAATCGGCGGCAGGCACTTCGGCTCCGGGTTGCGGAAGTTCCGGGCTGTGGATTTGAAGTTCTGGATCAGGGGCGTGCCGGCCAGCTTCGACTCGATGACATTCCAATCGAGCTCGATGACCACCCGGTCGGTGACATCCGCATGGCCGATCCAGTCGCTTCCGCCCACGACATTGACCTGCCCCTGGAACACACCCTCGATGTGGTAGTGGACGAGTCCTCCCTTGGCGTCGGTCCATTTGCGGGAGGTCTCCACCTTCTTCGAGGCGCCCATCACCATGTCCGGATCGGCGCCGGAACGCTTGATCATCTCCCGGTAGACGGCTTCATCCTGGGGGCTCATTTTCTCCTGGGCCGGGGCCGTGGAGGGGCTCAGGGCAAGCGCCAACAGAAGGTTCAAGGCGAGGTGCATTCGGGGTGATCGCATGGGTTCCTCGGTGCTGGGGCCGGATGGACCGGATAGAGGCATTCCGGTCCGTGATGCACATGGTGTCCAGGCCGGCTGGATTTGGAGGGGAACGGCCAAGGAGCGTGGTGAAGAGCTTGCCGGAAGGAATCCGGATCAGTCTGGGGGCTTGGGCAGGGGGGGCACAGGTGCGCTTTCATGAAAGGGCGTGGGCCACCTGGTGGGCCGCCCGGTGATTCATTGACCGTGTGACGATGAAGGGTGAAGCCTGAACCCCGAGCCCCCGGTGTTTCCCCGAGGCCTTCCACTTGCCACCAGGGCCCCACCCCCTGGGTCCGAAAACCGACCCACCGATTTCTCCGCAGGAGCCTTGACGATGTCCTTCTCCCGACTGTCGCTCTGCCCCGAGCTTGAACGCGCATTCAAGGCGCTGGGTTACGTTCGCCCCTTCCCGGTGCAGGAACAGGCGATTCCGCCGGTGCTCGCAGGGCGGGATCTGGTGGTGCAGGCGCAGACGGGATCCGGGAAGACGATGGCGTTCCTCGCGCCGCTTCTGCACCTGTTGGTGAAAGGTGGCTCCGGGAAAACACCCGGCAACCCGCCACGGGTCCTGGTGCTGGTGCCGACCCGCGAACTGGCGGTGCAGGTGCGGGACCGGGCGGCCGACCTGGCGAAACACTTGTCCACCCCGCTGAAGATCCGCACGGTCTTCGGCGGCGTCTCGGTGAACCCCCAGATGCTGGCCCTCCGGGGAGGTGCCGATCTGGTCATCGCCACCCCCGGGCGGCTGTTGGACCTTGTGCGTAAAAGGGCCCTGAGCCTGGCCGGCCTGAAGCACCTGGTGATCGACGAAGCCGACAAGCTGCTGGAGCTCGGCTTCAGCGGAGAAATGAATGAAATCCTCCAGCTGCTGCCGGCCCAACGCCAGACGCTCATGTTCTCCGCGACCATGAGCACGGCCGTCCAGGAGGTCATCAACCTCTTCCTGAATGCGCCGCAGCACATCCACGTGGAAGCCGGGCCGGAACTCGTCGTTTCCATCGCAGAAAAGGCCTACCTCGTTCCCCAGGAGCACAAGGGCCCCTTCCTGCGCGAACTCCTGGCACGGGAGCCCTGGCCCCAGGTGCTCGTGTTCGTGGCTTCAGGAAGGCGGGCCGATAACGTGGTCCGCAAGCTGGGAAACAATGGCGTCCGGGCCCTCTCGCTGCACGGCGACAAGAGCATGAGCGCCCGCACGGACGCCATGGAGCAGTTCCGGAGCGGCCGCCTCCGCATTCTCGTGGCCACCGATCTCATTTCCCGGGGCATCGATGTGAGCGGGCTGGCCTGTGTCATCCATTACGATCTGCCCCGGTCCCCCCGGGACTACGTCCACCGCAGCGGCCGCACCGGGCGGGCTGGCCTGGGTGGCGTCGCCATCAGCCTCGTCGGCCCCGATGAGGAGACCCACCTGGCCCTCATCGAGAAAAAAGTCGGCCGGACCTTTGTCAAGGAACGGGTCAATCCGTAGGGCCCTGCTGGGGGAGACCCACCCGACCAGAGCATTGAACGAGCGTACCGCCCAACCCGGTCATGAGCCCCTCAGGTGTAGCCCTATTCGTCGAGGCGCTCAGATAGTGTTAACAGACCCTAGAGTCGGAATCTTTGGGAATTGGGGATGAGATTCCCCTGGAAAAGAGGCCAAGTTTGGGATCACAGGCCCGCTGCATGGGCTCTCAGGAAATCAGGTCGCATATCTCTGCACTCGCTGCAGGACTGGCAGCCAACTTGCACCAGAGCCCCTGCGATGATCGGGCCACCTTTAATTTCGACGCATCCTAAAATCGGACGGAACAAAGTGACCCGTGACGCATCCCTTACATGAGCCGCCAAGACGGTTGGCCCAAAAAGGAGATCTCATGAGACAGTCACGAAACATCCTCGCCTTCCTGGCCCTTGCCTCCTTCACCTTCGCCTTTGCCGAAGAGCCTAGGATGGACATGAAGCACCACGAGGCCACTGCGTCTGAATCCAAGGGGAGGCACGAATCCAAGGAGATGGCTGAATCCAAGGAGACTAAGGGCTGCGGACAATGCCAAGGTTGCATGATGGGCGCCAAGAAGATGGTTCCTCCAAAAGTGCGCGAGACCGGCCCTGTCTTTACGGATTACATGTCTTAACCTCTGCGAGACGGGGTACCGTCCCTCCCGGTTCTTCCATTCTTTGCATCCCCTTTCAGGCGAGACAACTCATAAGAAGCTCATTGACCCTGACCTGTGAATCCCTGGTGGAAGAGCATCTCGATGCAGTATATGCGTACGCCCGCATGAAGGTCAGGCAGGAGGATCTCGCAAGGGAAGTTGTTCAGCGCACTTTCCTAAAGGCATTCGAGAAACTCGGTCAATTGCGCGATGTCCTTGCGGCACGAGCTTGGCTCTTGTCCATTCTCCGAAACGAGATCGCCATGGAGTTCAGGGCCAGTTCGCGCTTCGAGGTTTGGGATGAGGGAGATTTCAATGAGCTTCCCGGCCATGAGCCAGAGGAAGGCATGGACCCATCACTGCTCGAAGCGCTTCCAGGGGCTCTCTCCCGCATCTCAGAGGCAGCTCGGACACTTCTCTTCTTACGTTACCAACAGGAACTTTCCTACGAACAGATCTCCGGGATCCTAGAGTTGCCCCTCGGCACCGTCCAAAGTCGGCTCCACCGAGCCAAGGCTTCCCTAAAAGCCGCACTGAGTGCAGAAGGGATGACTTTGAAAGGGGGGATGGCATGAGCGAAAAATCGACCAGCACCACCGGCTTTGACCAGCAGCTCATAAATACGCTGCGCCCCGATCCCGCCCCAGATGACCTGAGGCGCAGCCTGCTCCGGACCGCGAAGGGCTCAGATACACGCCGAACCACCCACCAGACGTGGCAAGCCTTTGGAATTGCGGCCACCATCATGCTTATGCTTGGATCGGGTGCATGGGGCTGGTTCTCTCACTGGAACAGCCATGAAGGGGAGCGCTTCACCCGGGCTGCGCTTCAGACCTACATGGAAGTCCGGAGTATGGATTTCAGCGTGGACGACACCGCCCAGGAGTCTGTGGAGCAATGCATGGAGCGATGCAGACGATGGTCCATCGAGTCCGTCGGCTTCACCGCCCACCTTCCGAAGGATTTTGCGAATCAGCCCCTTAGGGGTGGTAGGGCCTGCACCATGGCCTCCTGCCGCGCCGCCTGCTTCTACCTCAAGGACGGACGCGCCGTCTACGTCTTCGACCGAACCCTCCAAGGCCTGGACACCGATTCCAAGAAGCGCCCCCTGATCCTCGCCACCGGTCACCGTGGTACCGCCTGGAACGAGGACGGTCAGGGGTATATCGTCGTCGAACCTCCGGGCTGGAAGTCAGGCGGATGATTTGGGTACAGCCCCATCGTCCTGGGGCGCGTGATCGGCTCCTGGATCAGCAAGGGCGTCAGCCCCAAGAAGGAAGTCATCCAAGAGTTCGTGGACTAGCTTGCCCAGGTGGTCAAGGTGATGGAGACCACCCGGAGGGTATTCACCGAATCGCATCGCGCATAGGAAAAGCCCCACCCCTCTCAGAGTGCGCTGGGCTGCTAGGGGTCGAGGTTTGGGCAGATGACGGAAAACCAGAGGGTCTTAGGAAGCAAACAGGAGAGGTGAGACCATGAGGGATCTCCTGATGGTCCTTGTAGGTCATCTCCTCGCGTGGTCGCGCTTCACATCAGGATTGAAGATTCAGTTCCAGTGTGGGTTTCCAGCGGATTTACTTGTGCAGCAGTTGTGCAGCGAGGCACCGATGAATCTACAATTGGGCTCTAACTCGCAGTGGCGATCAGGTCTTTCCCAGGATAGCGAAAAGCCCCTGAACTGTTGAGATTCAAGGGCTTCTTCACATCAAGGTTGGTAGCGGGGGCAGGATTTGAACCTGCGACCTTTGGGTTATGAGCCCAACGAGCTACCGGACTGCTCCACCCCGCGGTAGGTCTTGAAGTGTAGCAGGGATCTGGCAGGAGGCAAGGACGCAGGCTGAATGAGAGTTGCTATGCTCGACGGACGCTCGGGAGGTTTCGATGGGACGTCGCATGGTGGCTGCGCTGGTGCTGTTGGCGGCGGCTGGACTGGCGGCGGGGCCGCGGACCTGGACGCCGGAGAAGTGGTTCGACAAGGCGAAATCGCCGCGGATCGCCAATTACCGGATCGAGGCGGCCCTCGATTTCGAGCACAAGAACCTGGAGGCGTCGGAAACGATTTCCTGGCGGAACACGGGCACGGCGCCCACCCAGGAGCTGCCGCTGCACTTGTATCTCAATGCCTTCAAGGGTCCCCAGAGCCTCTTCGTGAAGGAGAGCGGTGGCCGCCTGCGGAGCGACCATCTGGACCAGCCTTCGGAGGCCACCTCCTGGGGCTACTGCCGCCTGCTCAGCGCCCGTATGGATGGCCGGGACCTCCAGGGGCATGTCGGCGAGGATGAGACGGTCCACTGGCTGAAGCTGCCGCGCCCAGTGGCGCCGGGCGAAACCATCCACGTGGACGTCACCTGGGAGAACCGCTACCCGAAGGTGTTCGCCCGCAGCGGGTGGGCCGAGGATTTCCTGATGTCGGGCCAGTGGTTCCCCAAGGTGGGGGTCTACCAGGGCGACCACTGGAACTGCCACGCGTACCACGCGAACACGGAATTCTTCGCGGATTTCGGTGTCTACGACGTGGCCCTGTCCCTGCCGAATGCGCTGGGACTGGCCCACACCGGGACGCAGACCAACTTCATCACCGAGATCGAGCAGGATCCCAAGCGTCCCCTGAACGTGATCTGGCGCCTCCACGCGGAGGACGTGCACGATTTCGCGTGGGCGGTGATGCCGCGGGAGAGCTGGCGCAAGCCCGCCATGGTCGAGTACCGCGGAGTGCAGGTCTTCTACTACCTCAACGACCGCACCCGCGCGAACTTCCAACGCCAGCGCCGCGCGGTGGAGAACGCCCTGCGCTGGAGCGAAGAGTGGTTCTTCAAGTATCCCTACCCCACGCTCACGGTCATCGACACGCCAAAGGAGGCGCCGGGGGCCGATGGCATGGAATACCCGACCCTGATCACGGCCAGTTCTGTGGGTTTCGACCCCGTGCAGCAGCGCCTCGAGCCCGAGGTCGTGGCCATCCATGAATACGGCCACCAGTTCTTCTACGGCATGCTGGCCAGCAACGAGTTCGAGGAACCCTGGCTGGACGAGGGGTTCAACAGCTGGTTCACCCACAAGGCCATGGAGCGCAGCTACCACAGCCTGCTGAGCGGCCGGCGGTTCCAGGTGCCCACGGATTTCATCGAGTGGGCGGGCTACTGGAGCCTGCCTTCCACGGATCCGCTCACGCGCTTCGGGTTCAAGACGATGAACATGCGGAGCTACTTCGTCACCGCCTACGGCAAGCCCACCCTGGTCCTGAACCAGCTCGAAGCCATGCTGGGGCGGCCGGTGATGGAGCAGATCCTCCGCGCCTACACCCAGGAGATGGCCTTCCGGCATCCCACCCGGCATGACTTCAAGCGGATCGCCGAGCGGGTCTCAGGCCGGGACTTGTCGCCGTTCTGGCGGGATTTCGTCGAGGGCACCGACGTGCTCGACTACGCCATCCGGGGTGTGAAGACCCAGGAGGTCACGCAGGGCGGCTGGCTCTTTTCGGACAAGCCTCCGGTCTTCGCGGCCCCGCAGCCCACGGCGCCGGGCCGGGTGGGCTCCATCACCCTCGAGCGGAAGGGCGGCCTGAAGGTGCCCATCACGCTCTGGGTGCGCCTGGAGAACCGGGAGGAACAGCGCCTCGTGTGGGACGGGCAGGATCGCTGGATCACCTACCAGTTCAATTCCCCCGTCGCCGCCGCGGTGCTTGATCCCGACGGCAACTACCCCATGCTCAAGGACCGGCTCCATGCCAGCTACACCCCGAAGCCTGTGAAGCGCGGTTTCTACTACTGGTCGCAGATGGTCTGGGGGGCCGTGGCGGGGTGGCTGCAGGGGTGCGGGATCGGCTGATCCGTCCAGGGTTCAATTCATCCCAGAATTCCGGAACCCGGTTATCGGCGAGCCTCAGCCTGATCAAAGGATTCAAAAGCCTCCACGAAGAACACGAAGAAGGAAGCAAAGGCCACGAAGGCAGGCCCAGCCCCCTGGCCAGGGCATCCGGGCCTTCGGCCTCCGGCCGCGCATGGCGCGTCCGGCTTCGCGGGCGGCGGCCATGGCGGTCCCTGGAGGCCGCCCGGAGCCGCCGCCCGCGAAGGGATGTCCGCGATGGGTCGGACCCCCATTCGCGCCCTTCATGCACCCGCAGGGTGCCTTCGTGTTCTTCTTGGAGATCTTTTTGGGCTGAAGCTCACCGATAACGAGGTTCCGGGAAAGCCTAAGGCTTCTGCGGCGCCGCATCCCCCATGCGGACGGCCTTGATGCGGCCCTGGCCATCCAGCTCGATGAGGATGGGAAACCAGGCCAGGCCGAGGTTTTCGAAGGCATCCCGGCTGGGGATGAAATGGGCGGTCTGTCCGGCCGGGAGGCGGGTGGCCAGGCTTTGGGCCTCCGCCAGCAGGCCGCCCTGGAGGCTCGCGCTGCGGTCGTCCAGCCCGGCATTCAGGCTGGGGATGATCCAGGCCACGCCGGCCGGGAGTTCCGGCAAGGGACCCTCCTCCGCGGGAGTGATCCAGATCCGGGACGCGCCGAGCTGGTCCAGCCGGAGGTCCTGGTAGCCCAGGCCCGGCAGGGTCCAGAGGCGCAGGATCGGTGAGGGGCCGCCGAGCTGGGCGAAGAGGCGCTGGAACCGGATGACGATGGGATCGGCGTCGGCGTCGGCCCGGGCCTTGAGCGCGGTGAACCGGGCCTCGTCCTGCTCGGCGAGGGCCCAGCACAGCGCATGGCGGAGGGCATAGCCTCGCGTGAGCGCCGGGCCTGCCGCCAGGAGCCGGTCCTCCCAGGCCCGGCGCACGGTCGCGGGAAAGCGTCCCTCGTGGATCCGGGCCTTCCCCCATCGCCAGAGCGCCAGGGCGGTGCCCCGCTGGCGGAGGGGCAGGGCGGTGAGACGGGCGGCCAGACGGGCTGGGGGCGCCTTCATCAAGGCGCGAAGGGCCTCGGCTTCGCCATGCGCGGGACCCGGCGGGAAGGGATTCGCAGGCAGCTGGCGTTGCGGATCGAAGGTGGCGGCGAGGCTCAGCCAGGCATAGGCCGCCGCGCCTGGGCCCTTGGGGGCCTTGGGGAGGGGCCGGCCCCAGTCGTAGGCCTCCAGCAGGCGGTCCTGCAACTCGGCCGCGGAGGGCGGCGCAGGCCGGATCTCAGCCGGGGGTGTGACGGGCGGCGGAGCGGTCAGTGGCGGCATGGAGCTTCCTCAAGAGCGTCTAACCGAATCCCACGGCGCCGCGCGGGGGGTGCCGGGCGAGCGAGGCGAGGAAGGCGAGTCGAAGCGTAGCAGGGACTACGTGCGACGAGCATGACGCTGCACCGCGACGCCCGCCACCCCCCGCCCGGAGGGATGAAGCCAGCCGGGCGCCCCGCGGCGTCAGGTCCCTTGAACAACGAACCACGTTGCCCTGCGGGCCCTTCCTTGCGGCGCATCCCGGCTGGCTTCATCGCGGCATCGTCGGGTTCGGATAGACGCTCTTAGTGGCAGAATGATCCTCCGCATCATACGGGAGTCGCCTTGAGCCCAGCCCCATCAATCCTCACGCCCCGGGAGCGCCTTGTCGTGGCCCTGGACCTGCCCACGGCCCGTGAGGCCCTGGCCATGGCCGAGCGGCTGTCGGGCCGGGTGGGCATGCTGAAAGTGGGGCTGGAGCTCTTCTGCGCCGAGGGGCCCGCCTTTGTGAGGGACCTCCAGACCCGGGTGCCGGTCTTTCTGGATCTGAAGCTCCACGACATCCCCACCACCGTGCGCCGGGCCCTGGAATCCCTGCTGAAGCTGGACCCGCGCCTCATCAACGTCCATGCCCAGGGCGGCCCCGCCATGCTGGAGGCGGCGGTGGAGGCCGTGCGCGCCCATCGTGCCGCGGGGGGGCGGACTGAGCTGCTGGCCGTGACCGTCTTGACCAGCCTGGACCGCGAGGCTCTCGCAGCCCTGGGGCATGCGGGCCGGGCCGAGGATCTGGCGCTGGCCTACGCGAAGCTGGCCCATCAGGCGGGCTGCGCCGGCGTGGTGTGCTCGGCCTGGGAGGCCGCGGCCATCCGCGAGGCCTGCGGTGAGGGCTTCCACCGCCTGACGCCGGGCATCCGTCCCGCCGGGGCCGCCACCCAGGACCAGGCCCGCGTCATGACCCCGGCCCAGGCCCTGAAGCAGGGCTCGACGTGGCTCGTGGTGGGACGCCCCATCACCCACGCGGCGGACCCCGCCGCCGCCGCCGAAGCCATCGTGGCCGAGATGGAAGGCTAGGGTCTGTCTTCAGAATGGGGTGTGGCCGCGCAAGGGGCGCCGCCCAAGCGAGACAAGGAGAACGACGATGACGATAGCGGCACTATCGGCGAGGAGTTCGACGCGGTATCGCGCCGGGCGCCGCCCCTTGCCCTCCGGGACGGGTCCAGCCGCGCGCCCAGGTGCGTTGGTGGCCTTGAACGATGTCCCGCATCGTCCTGCGGCCACCGCCTTCCTGGATCACGCGGCTGGACCCGTCGCGGCTCGCATCCATTCTGAAGACAGACCCTCATGACTGTCGGTTCCCCCTTGGTCTTCCGGCCCTCCTTCGCCCAGCGGGCCATGGCCGTGCTGCTCTTCGCCGGGTCCTGGCTGGTGGGGGTCCGCGCCCTGGCGCAGATCCTCGAGCGGCTGCCCGTCCTGCGCGCCTCGCTGAAGGTGGCCGAGGCCGCCAGCGAGCCCACCTGGTCCTTCTGGGTCGCGGTGGTGGCCGCCATCGGCGCGGTGGTGGCGGGCAGCCTGCTCCTCCTGGGTACCCTCTTCGGCCTGCTGCTGGTGGAGGGCTCCCAGGTGCTGGTGGATGAGCTGGGGCTGGCGGTGGAGCACAATGCCCTGCCCGCGCCCATGGCCCGGAAGCTGGGCGCGGGGCGCCTGCCCTGGAAGCACATCTCCCGGCTGGAACGGTCCGGCCCCTTCTTCGTGCTGCGGGGCGGTGGAGAACCCGGGCACAGCGGTCCGAAGGACCCGACCCTTCGCTTTCTCATGGTGGATGAGCTGGAGCGGCTGGTGCTGATGGTCATCGAACGCAGCCCGAACCTGAAGCACGAGGATTAATGCTCTCCGGGGGTCCCGCGCTGCGCGCACACCCCCGGACCCCCGCGCCGTAGTCCGGCGAAGCCGGCCTTCGGCTTGCACATTCTCGGGTCCCGGCTCTACATCTTCGGCCGGCTGAGGTAGGCTTCGGCGCCTTTCATCTCGGCGGTGGGGCCGTGGGCGGGCTTCTTCGTCCGCACCTTGCTCTGCTTCAGGCCCCAGAGGGCGGCCAGTTCCGTGGCTTCGGGATTCCCGGGGGCCAGGGCCAGGACCTCGCCGAGGTCGGCGCGGGCCTGGTCCAAACGTCCAAGCTTCTCCCGCAGCAGGGCCCGCTTCATGAAACCCCAGGGATTGGCGGATTCCTTCGCGATGATCTCGGCGTACTCCGCCTCGGCCTCGATGAACCGGCCTTCCTCCTCGGCGGCCTCGCCGCAGAGCAGGTTGGTGACGGCACAGAAGCCCAGCCAGGCTTTCTGTTCGGCGAACTCGGCGGGCGTGAAGCGGGACTTCGCCTTGGCCCGCTGGGCCTCGCGGTCCAGGTGGCGCAGGGCCTTTTCCGTGTGGCCATCCACCCGGGCGAAGATCTCGGCGTCGCCCGAGGCCCGGTAGAAGTCCTTCCGGATGCGGCCCTCGGCGCGGTACTGATCGAACATGCGGGTGCCCGGATAGAGGGCCAGGGGGCTGATCTGGCAGTCCTGGGGCCGCGTATCGCGGATGAAGGTGGCGGTCTCCTCCACGTCCGCCCATGTCTCGCCGGGGATGCCGGTGATGAGGTAGATGCCCAGGTTCATGCCCACCTTGCGGACCAGGCCCAGGGCGCGGCGGGCGTGACGCAGGTTGGTGCCCTTGTCCAGCAGGGCCAGCACCCGCTCGCTGCCATGCTCCACGCCGAACTGCATGAACTCGCAGCCCGCGCGCTTCATGGCCACCAGCCGGTCCTCGTCCACCAGGTTCACGCGGCTCTGGCAGTTCCACAGGGGATGGAGGCCGCTGCCCTGGATGCCCTCCATGAGCTCCATGACCCGGCCCCGGTTGGCGGTGAAGGTGTCATCCCGGAAGCTGAAGTAGGTGAGGCCGTGCCGCTCACGCAGCAGCCGCATCTCGCGCAGCACGGAGGGCGCGCTGCGGAAGCGGATGGAGGTGCCCCAGAATTCGGGCGTGTTGCAGAAGTTGCAGGTGGCCGGGCAGCCGCGGCTGGTGCTGAGGTAGGCTAGCTGACCCACGTCGTTGAGGAAATCCGCCTCCAGGTGCTCGGCGGGGATGCCCACGGCATCGAGGTCCTCCAGGGGTGCCTGGGGCAGGGTGCGGCCGTCGCGGAGGATGAGGCCCGGCGTCCGCCGCCACAGGTCCGATCCCGGGGCCGACTTCAGGCGCTCCGCGAGGCCCACCAGCACCGCCTCGCCCTCGCCCTGCACGATGGCGTCCAGGGCCGGGCAGTCCTCGAAGACCTCCTCCGCCAAGTGGGTGGGGTGGGGACCCCCGGCCAGCAGGATGGCGTCCGGGCAGGCCTCCCGGGCCCAGGCCAGCAGCTCATAGGAGCGCTTGCGGTTGAAGGTGAACATGGAGATGCCCACCACCTGGGGGTTCTGGGCCTTGAAGTAGGCCAGCACCTCCTTCCGGCTCTTGCCGCTCAGATTGGCCACCCGGCAGGGGAAGACGCGGGACTTCAACATGGCCTGGAGGTAGCCCAGGCCGATGGGGAGGAAGGTCATCCACTCATCCCCGAAACCACTGCGGGGGGCGCTGTAGGCAAGCAGGGTGCGGGGAGGGTTCATGGGGTCCGAAAGCAGAGCTTTCCAGTGTAGGGAACGGAATCCATGATGGAAGCAGGCATTGCAACGATGGAGGGAACTTGGCCGGAAACCTGATCCGGAACCCAGAGGCTATCGCGGAGATCGTGGGGCGGGCCTGTGGCCAGCACGAGCTGATGATCCTGGTGACCCCCTACCTCCGGTTCGAGTCCTCGTTCCTGAAATTGGACGGCAATGAGATCCATGCCGCGGCCACCATGGGGCGGGAAGAGGCCCAGTACGGGCTGCGGAATGCCGGCTTGCGGCTCCGGTTCCCCCACGGGGTGAGCTTCCTGGAAGGGCCCACCCAGCTCCGGGGTTTCGGCATGGTCGATGGCCGCTGGACCATCCGGCTGGCGCTGCCCGGAAGCCTTCAGGACGACGACCAGCGCCGGGCCTACCGGGTGGACCGGGTGGGGCGCGTCGCCGTCACCTTCAGCACACCGGGCCTGGACCTCATCGAGGGGACCCTGGTGGACATCAGCGCCACGGGAGTGCGGATCTTCAGCCCGCAGGGCCTGGGTGTGGGCGGGCTCGGACCCGGCGACGATGTGGCGGTGACGATCCCCCTCATCGAAGGCGTCCGTATCAACACGCCGGCCAAGGTCCGCCACGTGCAGGGGCGGGTCTTCGGCGTGGAATACCTTCCCCCCCTGGAGCGGGAGGTTCTTGAACCCCTGTCCCGGTGGGTGTTCGAACGGCGGGAGGAGGACCTGGATCGCCTGGTCCGGCGGGGTCCCGGGAGCGCCCCGCAGGGAGGTGGCGTCCGTTCCCCGGCCGGAGTCCCCTCCGGGTTGCTGCTGGTGTCCCAGGATGCGGCCCTGGAGCTGGTGCTGCAGGATCTCCTGGGAGGGATGCAGCCCCTCCAGAGGTTGCCGTCGACCGTGCCCGCCCTCAAGGACGCCCTCGCCAGAAATCCCGCCCTGCTGCTCTTCCACGTGCCGAACCTGGGCCTGGACGAGCGGCGGCGCCTCCGGACCATGGTCGAGCTGGTCCAGGGCCGGGTGCCCTTCATCCTGCTCGGCACCGGCGTTGATGGAGGGGCCCTCCTGGAGCTGGGGTCCGAGCTGAAGGCCACGGTTTCCATCGTCTTCAACCCGGACCGGGCCACCTTCTTCCAGCGGCTCGTCCTGGGGGTGCTCCGGCGCACCTACGAAGGGGGGGAATCTCCCATGGTGCCCCTGGAACCCGGAGTGACCTGAGCGGATGTCAAGCCTCGTTCAGAGGGCCGGAGCCCGCTAGAATCAAGGCTTCCGGAGCCTCCATGTCCGCTGCGCACGAACCGGCCGTCACCGAATCCCTGGCTCTGGAGCTGGGCCTGTCCAAGGACGAGTGGCAGGTCCTCCTGCGCCTGCTCGATGGCCGCCTGCCCACCTACCCCGAGTTGGGTGTGTTCAGCGCCATGTGGAGCGAGCACTGCTCCTACAAGTCCAGCCGCATCCACCTGAAGAACCTGCCCACGGAGGGCCCCCGCGTCATCCAGGGCCCCGGCGAGAACGCGGGTGTGGTGGACATCGGCGACGGCTGGGCCGTGGCCTTCAAGATGGAGAGCCACAACCACCCCAGCTTCATCGAACCCTACCAGGGCGCGGCCACCGGCGTGGGCGGCATCCTGCGTGATGTGTTCACCATGGGCGCCCGGCCCCTGGCCAACCTGAACTCGCTGCGCTTCGGCGAGCTCGACGCGCCGCGCATGAAGGGCCTGGTCAAGGGCGTGGCCGCGGGCATCGCGGGCTACGGCAACTGCATGGGCATCCCCATGCTGGGCGGCGACTGCGCCTTCGACGCCAGCTACAACGGCAACATCCTCGTGAACGCCTTCACCCTGGGCGTGCTGCGCAGCGACAAGATCTTCAAGGGCTTCGCCTCGGGCATCGGCAACAAGATGATGTACATCGGCTCCAAGACGGGCCGCGACGGCATCCACGGCGCCAGCATGGCCTCGGCGGAGTTCGGCGAGGGCAGCGAGGAGAAGCGCCCCACGGTGCAGGTGGGCGACCCCTTCACGGAGAAGCTGCTGCTCGAGGCCTGCCTCGAGATCTTCCAGACGGACTGGGTCATCGGCATCCAGGACATGGGCGCCGCAGGCCTCACGTCCAGCAGCTTCGAGATGGCCAGCCGCGCGGGCACGGGCCTGGAGATCCGCCTGGACCAGGTGCCCATGCGCGAGGAGGGCATGACGCCCTTCGAGCTGATGCTCAGCGAGAGCCAGGAGCGCATGCTGCTGGTGGCCCGCCCCGGCTGCGAAGACAAGATCATCAGCGTGCTGCACAAGTGGGGCCTGGACGCCTGCGTGGTGGGCGAGGTGACCGACAGCGGCCGCTTCATCGGCAGCTGGCACGGCGAGCCCGTCATCAACCTGCCCATCCAGCCCCTGGTGGATGCCGCGCCCAAATACGACCGGCCCCGCCAGCGCCCGGGCTACCTGGATGCGGTGGCCACCGCGCCGCTGCCCGCGGATCTCAAGCCCACCGACGTGGAGCGCACCCTGCGCCAGCTTGTCCAGCGGCCCACGGTGGCCAGCAAGCGGTGGATCTTCGAGCAGTACGACGGCACCGTGCGCAGCAACACGCTGCTGGGCATGGGCCGCGGCGATGCGGGCCTCATCCGTGTGAAGGACGAGGCGGGCCAGGACACGGGCAAGGCCGTGGCCATGAGCAGCGACTGCAATAGCCGCTTCTGCTACCTGGATCCCTTCTGGGGCGCGGCCCACGCCGTGGCCGAGGCCTGCCGCAACCTGGCCTGCGTGGGCGCCGAGCCCATCGGCCTCACGGACTGCCTCAACTACGGCAACCCCGAGAAGCCCGAGAACATGTGGACCTTCGAGCAGGGCTGCCTGGGCATCCGCCAGGCCTGC
>DASXVC010000033.1:0-6101 GCA_036504495.1 Geothrix sp. | reverse complement strand
ATCGTCGGCATGATGATGGGCCTCGCCTTCATCCTCATGCAGGTGAAGAGCCCCATGCTGGTGTCGGTGGGCATGTACCTGCCGCTGGAGACCACCTTCGCCATCTTCCTGGGCGGCCTCATCAAGGGCGCCGTGGAGATGGTCGGCGCCAAGCGGGGCCTCAACGAGGCCCAGAAAGTGCGCGTGGAGAACAACGGCGTGCTGCTGGCCGCGGGCCTCATCGCCGGCGAGGCCCTGGTGGGCCTGCTCTTCGCGTCCTTCGCCTTCTTCGAGGTGAAGTACAAGATCTTCGCCGACCCCGGCATGTTCTGGATCAGCCTGCTCATCCTGGCCGGCATCGCCGTCTACCTGGTGAAGGTGCCCCTGGCCAACGCCGGCGAAGCCGACGAGCCCGCGCCGCCCAGCGCCAATTTCTAGGTTGAAGGCGAACTGATCACCACCAAGACACCAAGACACCAAGAAGGACTTGTTCTTTTCTTGGTGTCTTGGTGACTTGGTGGTGAGTTTTTTCTTTTGAAAGCGTGACGAATGACTCCTTTCCCCGATGAATCCTTCCTGGCCCTCGTGCCGGTTCAGGCCCTGACCTCAGAGCCCTGCGAGGGCGGGACGGTGGTGCTGATCCGGCCCAAGATCCTGTCGCCGCGCTGGGCCTGGCTGGTGCGGTTGATGAAGCGGCCCAACTTCCGGGTGAAGCTGGATGCCCGCGGCACGGCCGTGTGGCAGGCCTGCGACGGCACGCGCACCGTCGCGCAAGTCATGGAGGCCATGGCCCAGGCCCACCCCGGCGAGCCCGATGCCGGCTTTCGGGCGGCCCTGTTCATCCGGGAGCTCGCCCGGGGCGGGTTCGTGCGGCTCAATCCGCTATCCTGATGCCCCGGAGGCGTCACTCATGGCCAGGCAGGTGAAGGAGGCGGGCCAGGTCCTCACCCGCCAGCGGGCGAAGGTGAAAGAGCCCGGTCTGTGGAAGGTGCTCCTCCACAACGACGACTACACCACGCAGGAATTTGTGGTGTGGCTCCTGAAGACGGTCTTCCGCAAGAGCGAGCCCGAGGCCACGGTCATCATGCTGGCCGTCCACAAGGCGGGCGTGGGCGTGGCGGGCGTCTACACCAGGGACGTGGCCGAGACCCGCGCCGAGCGCGGCCGGCAGCTGGCCGAGCGTGAGGGTTTCCCCCTGCTGCTGACCGTGGAGGCCGAGGATGCCTAAGCAAAAAGTTGAAGGATTCACCACCAAGACACCAAGGCACCAAGAAAAGAAAAGGCGGTTCTTGGTGTCTTGGTGTCTTGGTGGTGAGCAGTTTTCCTTACCAAGAGATGCATCATGAGCTCTGAGTCCCCGAACATCAGCAGGGACCTGAACCAGGGTTTCCAGCGGGCCTTCGAGCTGGCCAAGGCGCGGCGCCACGAGGACGTGGCCCTGGAGCACCTGCTGCTGGCCCTGCTGGATGACGTCCACGCCGCTCGGGCCCTGAAGGGTTGCGGTGTGAAGCTGGAGGCCCTGCGGCACGATCTGGAATCGGCCCTGGAAACACTGTTCGAGCGGGTCCCCGAGGACGAGGAATTCCAGCCCCACAGCACCCTGGGCTTCGTGCGGGTGGTGGAGCGGGCCCTGGTCCACGCCTTCAGCGCCGGCCAGAAGGAGGTCCGCGGCGGTGAGCTGCTGCCGGCCTTCCTGGAGGAGGAAGCCAGCCACGCCCGGCACCTGCTGGAGAAGCACGGCGTGAAGCGGCTGGCTCTGCTGAAGGTGCTGAGCCACGGCCCCGCGGCCTCGAAGGCCAAGACTCCGGTGAAGAAGCAGGTGGAGGAAGAGGAAGAAGAAGAAGGCACCGTGGCCGAGAATCCCCTGGAGGCCTACGCCACGGACCTGGTGGCCCGGGCTGCGGCGGGACGGCTGGATCCCCTGGTGGGTCGCGACGCCGAGATCACCCGCATGGCCCAGGTGCTCTGCCGGCGCCGGAAGAACAACCCCCTGCTGGTGGGCGAGCCCGGCGTGGGCAAGACCGCCATCGTGGAGGGCCTGGCCCGGCGCATCCACGAGGGGAAGGTGCCGGACCCCCTCAAGCACGCTCGCATCTTCGCCCTGGACTTGGGGGCCCTCCTCGCGGGCAGCCGCTACCGCGGCGACTTCGAAGAGCGCCTCAAGGCCGTGCTGAAGGCCCTGGGCGATGAGCCCGGCGCCATCCTCTTCGTGGACGAGCTGCATAACCTGGTGGGCGCGGGCGCCACCAGCGGCGGGGCCATGGACGCGGCCAACCTGCTGAAGCCGGCCCTCGCCTCCGGTGATCTCCGCTGCATCGGTGCCACCACCTTCCAGGATCTGAAGGGTTCCCTGGACCGCGACCGCGCGCTGTCCCGCCGCTTCCAGGTGGTGGAGGTGAGCGAACCTTCCACCGCGGATGCCCTGGGCATTCTGCAGGGTCTGAGAGCCGCCTACGAGTCCCATCATGGCGTGAAGTACTCGGACGAGGCGCTGGAAGCCGCCGTGCGCCTGGCGGCCAAGCACCTGACGGACCGCAAGCTGCCGGACAGCGCCCTGGATGTGGTGGACGAGGCAGGCGCCGCCCAGAAGCTGCTGCCGAAGAAGGAACGGGCCAAGAAGGTCGGTCCGGCCGAGATCGAAGCCGTGGTGGCCCGCATGGCGCGGGTTCCGGTGGCCTCTGTCAGCGCCGACGACCGGGAAGCTTTGCATACGCTCGAAGCGCAGCTCCGGGCGCAGATCTACGGCCAAGACGCCGCCTGCGAAACCGTCGCCGGCGCCATCAAGCTGGCCCGCTCCGGCCTGCGGGATCCCCTGAAGCCCATGGGCTGCTTCCTCTTCGCGGGACCCACGGGTGTGGGCAAGACGGAACTGGCCAAGCAGCTGGCGAAGGCCCTGGGCATCGCCTTCCTGCGATTCGACATGAGCGAGTACCAGGAGAAGCACACGGTGGCGCGGCTCATCGGCGCGCCGCCCGGGTATGTGGGCTACGAGGAGGGCGGCCTGCTGACGGATGCGGTGCGGAAACAGCCCCATGCCGTGCTGCTGCTGGACGAGCTGGAGAAGGCCCACCCGGACCTCTTCGGCATCCTGCTCCAGGTCATGGACCACGCCGCCCTCACGGACAGCCATGGCCGCAGCGCAGACTTCCGCCACACGGTGCTGGTGATGACCACCAACGTGGGCGCCCGGGAGCTGTCGGCGCGGCAGGTGGGCTTCGCCGAGGCCGGGGGCCGGCGCTCGGCCACCGGCACCATCGAGAAGGCCTTCAGCCCCGAGTTTCGCAACCGCCTGGACGCCATCCTCCAGTTCGCGCCCCTCGGGAGGGCGGAGATGGAGCGCGTGGCGGACAAGCACCTGCACGAACTGGACGCCCAGCTCGCCGAAAAGGGCGTCAGCCTGACCTGCACGCCCGCGGCGCGGGCTTGGCTGGCGGAGAAGGGCTACGACCCGGCTTTCGGCGCCCGGCCCATGGCGCGGCTCATCGAGCGCGAGCTGCGGCGGCCCCTGGCGGAGGCCATCCTCTTCGGGCCCCTGACCAAGGGCGGCAAGGCCACCGTGGACCTCAAGGACGGCCGGCCGTGCCTGTCTTTCGGCTGACGAAGGCCCTGGTCTTCCCGGACCCGGAACTGGCGGAGGACGGGCTGCTGGCCATCGGCGGCGACCTAAGTTTGGAGCGCCTCCTGCTGGCCTACCGCAGCGGCATCTTCCCCTGGTACGGCGAGGGCGATCCCCTGCTCTGGTGGTCGCCAGCCGAGCGGGCCCTGCTGCGCCCCGGCCACCTGCACCTGTCGGCCCGCACCCGCCGGAGCCTGCGCCACCGTCCCTTCGAGATCCGCTTCGATACGGCCTTCGAGCAGGTCATCGAGCGCTGCTCTGCCGTGCCGCGCCCCGGCCAGGACGGCACCTGGATCACGCCGGAGATGCGCGAGGCCTACGTCGGACTCTACCGCGCCGGTCATGCCCACAGCGTGGAGGCCTGGCGGGACGGCGAATTGCGGGGTGGCCTCTACGGCGTGTCCCTGGGTGGCGCCTTCTTCGGCGAGAGCATGTTCAGCCTGGAGCCCGAGGCCAGCCGTGCGGCACTTATGGCTCTGGATGCGCGGCTCGCGTCCTGGGGCTTCACCATGATCGATGGCCAGCTGCCTCACGAAGGGCTGGTGGGGTATGGGTTCCAGTGCGTCCCGCGGGGCCTGTTCCTGGAAGAGCTGGCGGAGGCGCTGCGCACGGAGGGGCGGATGGGATCCTGGAAGTCCCTGTCGTGAGGTGAATTGCCACCGAGATTTCAGGGCGAAGGCTGGGCTGGGGCCTATGGTGGAGGTGGGAGCGCGTCCGCTCCCAGGATGTTCCGTGATCAAACGCACCCCCCGCTCCTGGCTCAACACCCTCTTCCTTTTGGGGACGCTGATCCTGGCCCTGATCCTCGTGCCGTGGAAATTGGCGGTTCAGGGATTGCGCTGGAGCGAAATGGTGGTTCTTCTGGCCATGTACACGGCAACAGGTCTGGCCATCACCGTGGGCTACCACCGCCTCTTCAGCCATCGGACCTTCCAGGCGGCCTGGCCCGTGCGGCTTGTGCTGCTGCTGTTCGGGGCCGCCGCCTTCCAGAATTCCGCCATCGCCTGGTGCAGCGACCACCGTCACCACCACCGCTTCGTGGATGACCCAGTGCGGGATCCCTATCCGGTCAAACGGGGCTTCTGGTACGCCCATTGGCTTTGGGTGATGGAGGGCGGGGAGCGTCCCTTCGATGGTGTCGCCGATCTGCTGCGGGATCCCCTGCTGCGCTGGCAGCGCCGCTACCACTTCTGGATCGGTGGCGTCGTCGCGGCCCTGCCGGTGCTGGTGGTGGGTTGGGCGACCGGCAACCTCGCCGGCCAGCTCGTGATGGGCCTCCTGTTGCGCATCGTCCTGACGCACCACAGCACCTTCCTCATCAACTCCGCCGCCCACTGGTTCGGCAGCCAGCCCTACACGGACGCCAACAGCGCCCGCGACAACGCCGTGCTGGCGCCCTTCACCTTCGGCGAGGGGTACCACAATTTCCATCACATGTGGCAGTGGGACTACCGCAACGGCCCCCGCTGGTACCAGTGGGATCCGGCCAAGTGGCTCATCGGCGCCGGGGCCTGGGTGGGTCTCACCTGGAACCTGCGCCGCGTGCCGGCCACCGACATGCAGCGTGCCCGCGTCGCCATGGAGGCGAAGCGCCTGGCGGCCCGATTGGCCGGGGCGCTCGCCGCCGAGGCCCTGCAGGCCAGGACAGCCCTGGAGGCGGCTCACGCTCGGGTGGATACGGCCCTTGCGGCCTTCCAGTCCTGCCTCGACGTATGGCGCGCCAGGAAGGCCGAGTGGAAGCAGAAGGGCCAGGTCAGGGCCGGCGCCTGGAGCCTGGCCCGGGCGGAATGGAAGGTGCAGCGCGCCCGGTACCACCGCGACCTCCGGGAAGCCTGGGCTGCCTGGAAGCAGGCCAGGCAGGTCGCACGGGGGCTGGCTGCGGCCTGAGGCTGGGGCCAGATCAAACCTTCAGGCCGGAGGACCCAGTTCCTGGCGGAACTGGCGGGAGCGCTTCGCGCAAGGCCTGGTCAGAGGGATGAGATCTTTACCCAGAAGGCCTGGGCTTCGCGTGTGAGCTTCGGGACGATGGAAGCCGCATCTTCCTTCATGGATGGGCGGCCCAGGGCCTCGGCGTTGCCCAGGAGGGCGAGGATATCAGCGGCGTCCTGAGGGCTCCCGGCTTCCAGCTTCAGCAGAATGAGACCCAGAGGTGAGGCAACGGGGCAGGAGAAGGCCTCGCATCGCTCGTGAGTCTCCAGGGCGATCAAGGCGGCCGCGCCACGCCCCAGTATGAGGTCTTGATGGGGTGGGCCAGGGAAACGCACCACCCCCCCAAGCGGATCCTCGGCATCGCCCTTCGTGATGTGGGGGGGCGCTCCCTTCCAATCCGACCAGAAGCCGGAGTTGAGGATTCGCGGGTCCATGGCGAGCAGATCCGCGTCTGCGGTGTAGCGCGCGACGCCCCAGGCTGCGAGGGCCAGCCCACCAATGAGGCAAAAGGGAATGCGCCGCTGTTCCATGTAGGCGATGAGGCGGGCATCGAGCATCAGTCCTCCGCCTCGTCCTG
>DASXVC010000032.1:0-30328 GCA_036504495.1 Geothrix sp. | reverse complement strand
TCGCGGCGGATGCGGGCCTGGAGGCCCTCCACGCCCACATCCATGAGGTAGAACCAGAGTTTAAGGGCCCGGAAGCGGCGGCCCAGCTGGATGTGCCAGTCGCGGAAGTTGCTCACCTGGCCGTCCTGGGCCGTGCGCAGGTAGCTGGGGTTGGTGCTCATGACGCGGATGAGGTGCTGGGGATCGCGCACGTAGTAGGCGCTGAGGTCGAAGCCCACGCCCATCCACTTGTGGGGGTTGAACACCAGGCTGTCGGCCCGCTCGATGCCCTCCCACATCCAGCGGCACTCGGGCAGCACCATGGCGGTGCCCGCCAGGGCCGCGTCCACGTGGAGCCACATGCCGTGCTTCCCGGCGAGGTCCGCCAGGGCCGGCAGGGGGTCCAGGGCCGTGGTGCCCGTGGTGCCGATGGCCGCCACCAGGGCGCAGGGGCGGAGGCCGATCTCGATGTCCTTCCCGATGGCGGCCTGGAGCAGGTCGAGTCGGATGGCATGGTTGTCATCGGTGGGAATGAGGCGCAGGAAGCTGCGGCCGAAGCCGGCAAGCAGCGCGGCCTTCTCGATGGAGCTGTGGCCCTGGTCCGTGGCGTAGACCACCAGGGGCGCCTCGCCGCTCTGGAGGCCTTCGGTGTTCTGGGCGTAGTCCGACACCTTCTCCCGGGCGCAGAGCAGGGCGGTGAACGTGGCGGTGCTGGCGGTGTCATGGATGACGCCGGTGAAGGCCGTACTCAGGCCCACCATCTGGCGCAGCCAGTCCATGACCACTTCCTCGACTTCCGTGGCCGCGGGGCTGGTCTGCCAGCTCATGCCCTGGGCGCCCAGGCCCGAGGCGGCAAGGTCGCCGAGGATCGAGCTGTAACTGGTGTTGCTGGGGAAGTACGCGAAAAAGGATGGATGGTTCCAGTGGGTGATGCCGGGCAGCACGTCCCGCTCCAGGGCCGCCATGGCCTGGGCCACGCGGCCCCCGTGCAGGGGCGGATGGTCCGGGAAGGCAGCCCGGATGTCGCCGGGCTTCACTTGGCTCATGACGGGGAGGCGCTCGAGGTTCTCGCGGTAGTCCGCGATCCAATCCACGAGCTGGTAACCGAGGCGGCGGAATTCGTTGTGGTCCATGCCCCATAGTTTCGCCGGATCCAGGTCGCTGCGCGACCTGGATGTGGGACACGCAGATCAGTTCATGTGGACGCTGACCGTGGTCCTCGACTGCCCACGCTCGCCGCCGCCGGAGCCGCTGCTTTCCTGGACGTGGTGCACCACCACCAGGCGGTTGCCGATTCGCGTGAACTGGGAGGACGTCTTCTGCTGCTGCTCGAAGCTGATGACGAGCAGGGCGCGGCCTTTCATACGGGTCTGGGTTTCCGCCGCCAGGGGCAGGCCATCCGCACCGATCCAGACGGTGGCCGTGGCGTCCAGGTCCTTCACGTATTTCTGGTCCTGCCGGGAGAGCCGAGGCGTGAGCTTGAACTGGAGCCGCCGGGCGGGCTTCCCCTGCCAGGGTTCCGCCTTCTCCTCCAGCAGCCGGCACTGGTCCAGGGTGCTCAGCAGGTCCTCGGCGCCGTTCAGGTAGCCGCTCACTTCCAGGGCCCTCAGACCCTCGATGGCCCGGCGGGTGGTGGCCTTCTTCTCTGGATCCTTCGCCTGGACCCGGGCCTCCTGTTCGGCGGCCTGGAGCAGGGCCCGGTTCCAGGACATCTTCAGGCCCTGGGGGCTCTCCTCGACGATGGTGGTGGCCCTGCCTTCCGTGATGACCGGGGACTTCTCGTCCCCCTGCTTGCTCCAGTAGTGGTAATCCACGCTGGCCTTCACGGGCTCCTGGCCGTTCAAATGGGCGAGAGTGCTCCTGAGGTCCGACAGCGCATCGGCTTGCAGGAGGCCGCCGACGAGGAGAATGGCCAACAGGCGAAGGTTCATGGGAGCTCCGGTTCGTCAGGGATGCGTCGGGCTGGATGGGAGGTTCCCGAGGGGCCTCCTGCGGCAGAAGGCGTCTGCACCTTTCGTGCGGCACCGCTCACCACCCAGGGCCAAGCCTACGCCTTCTCTGTTTCGATGCCCAATGGGAAGGACAAAGGTCTCCCTGCGGATTCCCGGGCCAAGGTCATCCAGGCCCGGTGAAGGCCCTGGCGGTTCCGCTAATGATGTGTCTGCAGCGCAGGGGCCACTGCGATGGGCTTGAAGAACTGCACCCTGCCGCTGGCCAGGTTGTAGAGGGCTGGCACCACCCAGAGCTTCTCGGCCACGGCGAGATCGCGCAGCAGGAGGGAGCGGTCGAGGATGGCCTGGGCCTGGCGGCGGGCATTGGTTTCCTCGAGCCGGGTGGTGTGGGCCCTGGCATCCTCGTTCGGATCCTGCGGTGTGCTCTCCAGCAGGCCCGCCATGCCAGCCTGGAGGGCCCATAGGTTGCCGGGCAGCGGCTGGCCGTTGGCCTCCCGCACGGCCTTCACGGCGCCACAGCTGGTGTGGCCCATGACCACGATGAGCCTGGAGCCCAGGTGCTCGGCGGCGTATTCGGCGGAGGCGAGGCCCTGGAGATCCGCCGCGTTGCCCGCTTCGCGGATGGTGAAGAGGCGGCCCGCCTCCTGGTCGAAGAGCAGGGCATCGGGCACCCGGCTGTCCGAGCAGGTGAGGATGACGGCAAAGGGGTTCTGGCCCTTCGTGAGGGCGGCACGCATGGCGGCGTCATGGCCGGTGTCAATGGTCCGGATGCGCTTCCCGGCGGCGAAGCGGCCATTGCCAGCGCTGAGCTCCGCGAGGGCCGCGCTTGGGCTGTCGGGTGTGTCCGATGACGGTGCCGATTCCTGTCCTGCGGGCGCCGCAGGTGCGGGGGCGGGGGCGGGCCCGTGAGCCGGAACCTTCGCCTTGGCCGACGGGGCGACATGATCCTCGGCCACGAGGGCGAGGGAGGTCGCGAGCATCAGGATGGGCAGAACGCGCATGGGGGCTCCAGGACCGGACGCCACTGGATCGGTGCGGGGGGCCTCCGCCATGAATCGGGGGAAAGGCTTTTCCTTCAAAGGCCGTGCGTGAGACAGAGTCGAACGCCCAGGCGCAATCCCATAACGGAAGAGGAACTACTCGTAGCGCAAGGCCTCAATGGGATCCTGCTTCGCGGCCTTCAGGGCGGGCCACAATCCGAAGATCAGCCCCACGGCCGTGCTCACGCCGAAACCCAGGACGATGCTCCACATGGGGGCGGCGGCGGGGAACTCGAAGACCAGGCGCACCAGCATGGCGATGCCCAGGCCCACGGCGATGCCGATGGCGCCGCCCACGCCCGTGAGGCTGACGGCCTCCACCAGGAACTGCATGGCGATGTCCCTGCGGGTGGCGCCCAGGGCCTTGCGGATGCCGATCTCGCGGGTGCGCTCGGTGACGCTCACCAGCATGATGTTCATGACGCCCACGCCGCCCACCAGCAGGGCGATGGCGGCGATGAGGATCATGGCGCCGGCGATGCCGCCGGTGATCTGCTGGAAGGTCTTGAGCTGGGCCTCGCTGGTGAAGATGGCGAAATCGTTGGGCTGGTTGGCCCGCAGGCCCCGCCGCGCCCTGAGGATGGCCACTTCCTGATCCATCATCTCGTTCATGCGCTGCGGGTCTTTCGGCACCGTGGCGATGTGGATGGTGTCGCCGCCGCCGTTCTTGATCTGGGGGAACATGTCGTCGAAGGTGCTGATGGGGATGATCAGGATGTTGTCGGCATCGCCGCCCAGGAAACTGCCCTTCTTCTCCAGGAGGCCCACGACGTGGAAGGCGGTGCCGTTCACCAGGACGGTGCGCCCGATGGGATCCTTGCGGCCGAACAGCGCCGTGGCCGTCTCGGGGCCGAGGATGCAGGCGCGGGAGGTGTGGGCCACGTCGGCGTCCACGAGGAACCGTCCGTCCTGCACGAAGGCATTGTTGGAGGGGGCGTAGTCAGGATTGGTGCCCACGAACGTAGGGCCGTTCGCCTCCGTGCCCTCAGGTGTCTTGACCGTGAGGGAGGCGCCGGCCGGGCCGAAGAGGTAGCGCTCCTGGGAGACGGCCGCCGCCAGCGTAGCGGTGCGCTTGAGCGCCTCGGCATCTTCGATGGTGAGGTCGCGGCGGCGCTTCTGGTCCTCGGGCAGGGGGCCGCCACCGCCGAAGCGCTGCTCGTATTTCTGGAACTGCACCAGGGTGGTGCCGAAGGCGCTGAAGCTGTCGGTGACGGCGCCGTTGAAGCCCGACACGAAGCTCACCATGGCGATGACCGTGGCCACACCGGCGACGATGCCCAGCAGCGTGAGGAAGCTCCGCAGCTTCTGGGCGAGCATCGCCCGCATGGCGAAGCGGATGTTTTCGGTGCCGATGCCCTTGAACCCGGCCTTCCGTGTGGCCATGGTCACTCCGCCCGGATCGCGTCGATGACGACGAGGTTGGAGGCCCTGTAGGCGGGAAGGAACCCCGCGGCCAGACCCACCAGGGTGCTGAGGAGGATGCCCGTGAGGACGATGCCCGGCGTGATCTGGGCGGGGAAGCCCGCCAGGGCCCGCACGGTGAAGGCGCCGGCAGAGCCCACCAGGACGCCCACCACGCCGCCCGCCGCCGAGAGCAGCGCCGCCTCGAGGAGGAACTGCCGCCGGATGTCGCGCTTGCGGGCGCCCAGGGCCATGCGGACGCCGATCTCCTGGGTGCGCTCGACGACGCTCACGAGCATGATGTTCATGATCACGATGCCGCCCACGCCCAGGCTCACGCTGGAGATGAGCATGAGCAGCAGGAACGCCGCGCTGCTGATGGCCTTCCAGAGCTGCTGGAGGCTCTCCTGGGTGAGGATGCCGAAGGGATCGGGGTTGCGGAAGCCGGTGTGCCGCATGGCCCGGAACATGGCGCGGACTTCGTCCATGGAGGCGTCGAGGCCCTCCACGCCACCCCGAGCCTTGATGTGCAGCTCCAGGGTCTCGTTGGCGGCCATGAAGTTCTTCCGGTAGACCTGCAGCGGGATGTAGATCCGCCCGTCCTGGTTGAAGCCGATGCTGCGGCCCTGTTTGGGCATGACGCCGATGATGCGGAAGGGCAGGCCCCGGATCAGGAGGATGCGGCCCACGGGATCCAGGTGGGGGAACAGTTCCTCGCGGGTATTCGCGCCGATGACGGCCACCGCCTGGGAAGCCTGGTTCTCGCTCTCGCTGAAGTAGCGGCCGGATTCCATCTCCAGGCTGAAGAGGTCGCCGAAGTTCCCGGTGGCGCCGATGACGATGACGTCGGGCAGCCGCTTGTCGCCGTAGTTCACGGCCATGGCGCGGCCCGAAGCCGCAGACACCTGGCTGGCCTCCTTGAGCATGCCGCTGGACAGCCGCTCGTACTCGCTCCAGGTGATGGGCGGGCGCTTGAGGGCGTCGAGGAACTCCTTGCGGCTCCTGATGATGCCGAACTTCTGGATGATGAACACGTCCGGGGCCAGGACGATGATCTTCTCCTTCACGTAGGTGTTCAGGCCGGAGATCACGCCCACCACGGCGACGATGGTGGCCACCCCGATGATGACGCCCAGCAGCGTGAGGAAGCTGCGCAGGGTGTGCGCCTTGATCGCCCTCAGCGAGGCGCGGAGAAGTTCAGTGGGGTTCATGGTCGGGTCTCAGGACTTGGTTTCGTCCTTGTCCTTCTTCTTCGCCTTCTCCACCCGCACGGCCTCGCCGCCCTTGAGGTCGCGCAGCGCGCGGTTGGGGCCGGTGATGAGCGACTCACCGCCCTGGAGCCCCGAGAGCACCTCCACCGAGAGATCGCCCATGAGGCCGGTCTTCACGGCCACGAACTTGGCCTTGCCGCCCTCCTGGAGGAAGACGCCTTCCTCTTCGCGGGGAGCGCCGGGCTTCAGGGTCTCGCCCTTCTTGGGCTTGATCTCGCGCATCACCAGGGCCTGGAAGGGAATGGCCAGAACCTGGTCGCGGCTGCCGGTGTAGATGTCCGCCTGGGCCGAGAGGCCGGGCTTGATGGTGAGAGGCGGGTTCTTGATCCAGACCTTCACCTTGAACTTGGTGGCCTCGTTGATGCTGGTCTTCAGGATGGGGCTGCCGCCCACTTCCGTAACCTGCCCCTGGAAGCTCTGGTTGGGATAGGCGTCGATGCGCACCTGGGCCTCCTGGCCCAGCTTCACGGTGGGGATCGAGGCCTCGTCGACCTCCATTTCGGCTTCGACCTTGCTCATGTCCGAGACCGTGAGCAGCACGGTGCCGGCCTGGTTCTGGATGCCGGGCACGGCCGTCTCACCCAGTTCGATGCGGCGCGCCGTCACCACCCCATCCATGGGGGCGGAGATCGTGGAGAATCCGAGCCCCACGTGGGACTGGCTCACGGTGGCCTTCGCCTGGTCCGTGCGGCGGCGGGATGTCTCCTGGGCAGCCTGGGCGGTGTCGAAGGCCGTCTTCGCCCGCTCGAAATCAGCCGCGGAGATGATGCCAGCCGCGCGGTTGGCCTTCGCCCGGTCAAAATCGGAACGGGCCTGGGCGAGGTTGGCGGTGGCGGAAATCAGGTCTGATTGGGCCGCATGCAAGTTGGCCTGCATGGCATCCGCGTTGGCGCGGGCGCTGCGGGGGTCGATTTCCATCAGGAACTGGCCTTTGTGGACCCGGTCGCCTTCCTTGACGGCCAGGCGGGTGACCTGGCCCATGATGCTGGCCGAGATGTCGGCCTTGGTCACGGCCTGGATCTTGCCGTTGGCGCTCACCTTGGCCTGGAGGTTCTCGCGGGCCACCGTCGCCACCTGCACGGCCGTACCCTTGTCCTTCATGCCGGCGAGGCTCAACCCGCCGATCAGAATGACCACCAAGCCCCCACCGAGGATCCAGAACTTCTTGCGCTTCATATCAAAGGTCTCCCTAAGGGGCTGAGCCTATCTCAATGCTCAATCTTCGCGCAGACAGCCTTGAGGTTTAGTGACCTTGGATGTCATAAATGAAAATAATTTTCATTGACCTCATGGATCAATTGAAAAATAATTCCATCTGGAGGACTTCCCGTGGCGCAGCGCACTTTCGGCCCCAGCATCCTGGCCTTGCTGGTGGCGGGGCCCGCCTTCGCGGCCGCGGCCTCCAGCGGGGCGCTCTCCGGCCGGGTCTTGGACGACCAGGGGCGGCCGGTGGCGGGCGCCACCCTGAGCCTGTCCAATCCGGTGTCCGGCTACCGGCAGCGGGTGCGCAGCGATGCCAAAGGGGCTTTTGTCTTCCAGAACGTGCCCTTCAACGCCTACCACCTGGATGCCGAGGCGCCGGGGCTGCTGCCGGGCCATCTGGATGTGGATGTCCACAGCCCGCTGCCCCAGCAGGTGGCCGTGGCCCTCAAACCCGAAGGCGCCACCGTGGTGGTGGAAGAGAACCTGCAGCTGGTGGAGGACCACCCCAGCACGCACATCGACATCGACAAGACCACCATCGAGCGCACGCCGGCGGCGGTGCAGAGCCGGGCCATGGAAAGCATCCTGCTCACCACGCCCGGCTTCATCGCCGACGAAAACGGCCGCTTCCACTTCCGGGGCAGCCACGGCCAGATGACCTACGTGGTGGACGGCATCCCCGTGTCCGACCAGATGCACGCCACCTTCAGCAACAGCATGGACCCCTCCCAGGTGGAGAGCATGGAGGTCATCACCGGCGGCATCTCGGCGGAGTACGGCGGCAAGCCCGTGGTGGTGGTGAACCTCACCACCAAATCGGGTCTGGGCACGCCGGATGGCTTCGAAGGCGAGGCCTCCTTCGGCGCCTCCCGGTTCCGCACGGCCGAGGCCGGCTTCAACGCCCGGGGCGGGAAGGAGGCCTTCGGCTGGTTCGTGAGCGCCGCCGCCAGCGAAAGCGACCGCTTCCTCGATCCGGTGAACTTCGAGAACCTGCACAACCACGGGAAGACGGGCCGCGTCTTCTCCCGCTTCGACTGGATCCTGGGCAGCCAGGACACCCTGCGCTTTTCCGCATCGGGCGGGCGCACGGACCGCGAGGTGGCCAACCTGGCGTCGCAGCAGGACCGAGGGCAGGACCAGCGCGCCACCACGTCCGACGCGAACCTGAGCCTGGCCTGGACGCACCTGTTCAACGACCGCCGCAGCCTCGACGCGTCGCTGTTCTACCGGGGCTCCCAGGCGGAACTGAAGCCTAGCGAAGATCTGGCGGAGGGCTTCACGGGCGCCGGGAGGCGGGACTTCCCCTACTGGGTGAAGCAGGACCGCAGCCTGGACAACCTCGGCGTCCAGGCCTCCCTCACCCAGCGCTGGGGCCAGGAGAACCTGCTGAAGGTCGGCGTCCAGCGCATCGCCTTCCCCATCCACGAGGCTTTCCGCTTCGCCATCCCCGATGACTCCCAGGCGGCCGGTCCCGGCGATCCCCTCTATCCCTACACCCCCGCCGGCGGCGGCCACCTCTTCCGCTTCGATGCCCGCATCCGGCCCACCCTCACGTCGGCCTTCGTGCAGAACGACATCCACCTCGGGTCCTTCTTCCTGGCCCTGGGGCTGCGCCACGACACCTACCGGGTGGAGGACATCTCCGACAGCCTGTTCCAGCCGCGGCTGGGGCTGAGCTACCGCCTGGGTGCCACGGGGACGGTGTTCCGGGTCTCGTACGACCGCCTCATGATCCTGCGGGAACACGAAAACCTCGCCCTGTCCCTGTCCCAGGAAGCCTGGGATCTGGGGCCCTATGCGGGCACCCCCCGGCAGCCGCTCCGGCCTGAGCGTCAGCACTCCTACAGCTATGGCGTGGAGCAGCAGCTGGGCAAGGCCGGGCGGATCATGGTCGAGTACTGGGAGAAGCGGAGCCGCAATGCCGGCGACAACGCCCAGTTCCTGAACACCGGGGTGCTGTTTCCCGTGGGGGCGGACAAGGGCCTGTTCCGTGGCATGAACCTGCGCCTGGACCTGGTGCCCGTGAAAGGGTGGTCGGCCTACCTGAGCCTGGGCCGGACCCGGGCCATCTTCCAAGCCCCGCTGGTGGGCGGGCTCCAGCTCGAGGCACCTGACATGGTGCCGGGCACGCGGTTTCTCATCGACCACGATCAGAAGCTCAGCGCCCAGGCCGGGGTCGTCTACGAGCACGGGGGGTTCACCGCGCAGGTGTCCGGCCGCTACGACTCGGGTCTCGTGGCCGGAGATCCGGCCTCAGTGGCCGGCAACCCCGACTACGATTTCGGCGTCCGGTACGTCCATCAGGATTCCGAAGGCACCTGGCGCATCCGGCCCCGCACCACCTGGAACCTCAGCCTGGGCCAGGAGTGGAAGCTGGCCGGGAAGCGCCGTCTCGCCCTCGGTGTGGATCTGCTCAACGCCACGGACGCGAAGGGCCTCTACAACTTCCTCAGCACCTTCGGCGGCACCCACGTCATCCCGCCCCGCACGCTGGCGGGACGGGTGAAGTGGAAGTTCTGATCCGAGTAGTTTGTGATGAAAATCATATTGAGATTCAGTCTCAATAATTTAATCTGATCTCCAACCATCACTTCAGCGTCCCCCTGGCCATTCCCGGCCCGGTGGCACCTGCAGGGAGGAGGTCCGATGATCCGCATCCGTGGCCCAGTGGGCACCTTCAAGGCGCTTCTGACGCCCGGCCCGTCCGACTTGGAGGCCCTCCAGGCCCGGGAGGACCTCCGGCTCATGCCCCTGCAGCGGAACGCCCGGGGCATCCTGGAGGATCTGCCCTCCCTCGGCCCCGCGGACTACACCACTGGGAACGCCTGTGTCACCTGCACACGCCATGAGGCGGTGGGCGCGGTCCTGCCGCTGGGCGAGGGCACTGGTCTGTTTGGCGCCCCCGATGGCATGCGCTGGCTGGATGCCTCGTGGCGCCACTCGGTGGCAGTCCTCAGCCGTGGGATGGACTTCGCCGAGGTGCCGCCCTGCCTGCTCTTCTTCGGGGATACGGGGGCCCTGGCCCACCGGATCACCCTTCCGGATCCGGCGACATGGGGAGCCTTCGTCGACCTGGTCCGGCGCCATCGCGGCTGCTGGAACTGCCTCCGGCACCAGGCCGATCCGCCTCGCCCGGGAGCCGCCGCCGACTGCCCAATCTGGATGCTGCGGGAGGCTTGGTGTGGAGCCGAGTCGGAGCGGGATCTGGAGGCGCGCCTGGAGGGGCTCGGGCTGGGACGGATCCTGGCGCTTCGGGCCCTTGAGGGGCTTTACACCACGCCCATCCAGGCCGGGGATCTGGCCTCGGTCCTTGAGAGCCTGGCCGCGTCGGGCCTTCCCGTGCATGCCCAGCTGGGGAATCGGCACTGCACTCAGATCCTGGAATCTCCGTTGGAAGGTCTGAAGCTCGAGGCCCATGGGTGGGAGATCCGGATGGCCCAGGCCACCCTCCGGCTCGACCCCGGCCGAGTGGACAGCCTGTGGTTTGTGGTGGAGCCCCGTCCGGAAGGCGAGCGGCATCGCTTCGAGTGCTACGACGCCGATGGCGAGCGGGTGCTGGCGCTATCCAGGCCGCACGGGCCCTGCCCCCCGGTCCACCTTGGGTGGGAGCGGCTGATCAGTCGTTTCGAGGACCGCCGGCCGCGCTAGATTGCGCATCCAGCAGCCATACCGGAGCGGGCCGTGGAGGGGCCGTGTGGACGCAGAAAAGGCCGCCTCAGGGCGGCCTTTCCCGTGTCCGGGAAGAATCCTATTTGGTGAACGGGTGCTCGAAGCTCAGGTAGAGGAAGATGGCCTTCTCACCGCGGCTGGCGCCCACGCCGATGGGCACCGCGATGCCGGGCACGACCTGGAGGCCGCTGGGGAAGTTGTACGCCCAGCGGATGCCGGGTGAGATGAACGAGGCGCTCTGGCGCTGGGTCTGGCTGGGGCCTGTGACCACCTCGCTGTTGGTGTAGACGTATTCCAGCATCACGTTGAAGCGGGGGTTCGCCAGCCAGATGAAGCTTTGGCCGACCATGAAGTCCTGGGTGGCGGCACGGTCGCCGTCCGCGTTGATGGCCCGGGCGGTGTGGGTGGCGCCGGCATTGAAGTGGCCCACGAAGGCGCTGCCCAGCGTGAAGCTCACGGGCAGGTTCACCTGGAAACCCGTTCCGCCCTTGCCATAGCCCCGCTTCTCGTCGCCGGTCGGCAGGAGCACCGAAAAGCGAGGTGCGATGGCCACGGGAGCGTCGCCATCCCCCACCAGCTGGTAGCGGTAGTTCAGGGCCACGTCCCCGAAGGCCTGCTTGCCGTCGAGGGAGGCGCCCTGCCGCTGCCAGGGCAGGGTGAAGCTGAGCTGGTGTTTGATGCTGCCGACCGGCCATTCCTGGGTGAAGGTGTAGATCCAGTCCTTGGTCTCCTGGTAGCGGGTGAAGGTGCTGATGTGCTGCACCACACCCTTTTCCTGGTTGTAGGCCTCCTCCACGAGGAAGGAGTTGTCTTGGATGGGGCCTTCCTTTTTCTCCTGGGCCGTCAGGGAGGTGGCCAGGAGGAGGGCGGGAAGGAGGCGCCGGAGGAGGGGGGAGGTGGGTGTCGTCATGATCATGATATTGAGTCTCAAGAATGATCTATTCAAGACCTTTGGGTTGGGAAGTGATCTCCGTCACTGAAAGCAGCTCCGGCAAGGATCTTCCCCGTCTATCGAGTAAAAGCGCCCCTACTTGATTCCAGGGCAAGCGGGCAGATGGACGAGGCCCTCAGATACGTAGTGATACGATGGCTATTCCGTCCCTTTGTGGAGAATCCATGCCGTTCCGAGCCCGATGTCTGTCCCTTTCCCTGGTCGCCCTCGCCCTGGCTTCGACTTCCCTGAGGGCCGAGGAGGGCATGTGGACCTTCGACAATCTCCCTACGAAGAAGATCCAGGCGGCCTACGGCTGGGCGCCGGACCAGGCCTGGCTCGACCACGTGCGGCTCTCGGCCCTGCGCTTCCCTGGTGGTTCTGGTTCCTTCGTGAGCAAGGACGGCCTGGTGCTCACCAATGAGCATGTGGGCCGCGGATGGATCCAGCGCGTGAGCAGCAAGGAGGCCGACTACGTGAAGAACGGCTTTGCCGCCGCCTCCCGCGAGCAGGAGATCAAGGTGCCGGGCCTGGAACTGATGACGCTCATGGCCATGGAGGACATCACGGACCGCGTGGCCAGGGCCGTGAAGGCCGGCGCCTCTGAAAAGGAGGCCCTGGCGGCCCGCAATGCCGAGATCGAGAAACTCAAGAAGGAGATGCAGGAGAAGAGCGGCCTCACCTGCGAACACGTGACCCTCTACCAGGGAGGCGAGCATTGGATCTACAGCTACCGGAAGCACACCGACGTGCGCCTGGTCTTCGCCCCCGAACTCCAGATCGCCCTGTTCGGCGGGGACTACGACAACTTCACCTACCCCCGCCATAACCTGGATTTCACCCTTTTCCGCGTCTATGAGAACGGCAAGCCCTACACGCCTCCCGAGTACCTGAAATGGACCCAGGCGGGGCTGAAGGCCGGAGACCTCACCTTCGTGGTCGGGCACCCCGGCAGCACCAAGCGGCAGGACACCCTGGCCCAGATGGTCCATGCTCGGGACCTCGCCATCCCCATGCGCCTGAAGGGACTGGAGCGCCAGAAGGAAGCCCTGGTGCAGTACGGCAAGACTTCGCCGGAGGCGGCCCGGCAGGCCGGGACCCAGATCCTCCGGATCGAAAACAGCCTCAAGGCCGTCACGGGCTACTGGTCTGGGCTGAAGAACAAGGAGGCCCTGGCCCGCATCGAAGCCGCGGAAAAGGCCTTCCGCGCCCAGGTGGCCAAGGACCCGAAGCTCCAGGCCGAAGCCGGCCCCAGCTGGGCCAAGATCCAGCAGGCCCTGAAGGTGGCCGAGGGCATGGCCAAGGACAGCGCCTACGTCGGCACGGCCAACTCCACCCTGCTGGGCTACGCGCTGGCGCTGGTCCGCATCGCGGACGAGGAGGCCCTTCCCAGCGAGAAGCGGCTGATCGAGTACAGCGACGCCAACTTGAAGACAGCCAAGGCCCGCCTCGGCGTCCCCGCTCCCTTCTACAAGGAGCAGGAAACCTTCATCTTCACCAAGGGACTTGAAGTGGCCGCCAGGGAGCTGGGCGCGAACCACCCCTTCGTGAAGGCCATGCTCGGCGGCAAGTCCGCGACGGATGTCGCCAAGGCCGCCGTGGCGGGATCCAAGCTCGGCGACCCCGAGGCCCGCAAGGCCCTTTTGGCAGGCGGGAAGAAGGCCATCGCCGAGAGCCAGGATCCGATGATCCTCCTGGCGAAGAAACTCGATCCCTTCAGCCGCGCCCTCCGGAGGAAGCACGATGAGCAGGTGGCCAGCGTGATCAACGCGCACGGCGCGCGCATCGCCAAGGCCCGCTTCGCGGTGTTCGGCAAGGCCACCTATCCCGACGCCACCTTCACCATGCGCCTCACCTACGGCCCCGTGGCGGAGTTCCCGGCCAACGGCACCCTGATCCAGCCTTTCACCACCTTCGGCGGCCTCTACGACCGCTACGACGGCTGGGGCGGCAACGCGGCGGCGACCCACGACGGCGCCTGGCGCCTGCCCCAGCGCTGGCTCGACAAGCGCGGCGCGCTGGACCCGTCCATGCCTTTCAACTTCGCCCACAAGGTGGACATCATCGGCGGCAACTCCGGTTCCCCCGTGGTGGACCGCAAGGGCGAGCTGGTGGGCCTCATCTTCGACGGCAACATCGACATGCTGCCCGGCAACTACTTCTACGACGAGACCGCCAACCGCGGGGTCTCCGTGGATGCCCGGGCCATCGTCCACGCCCTGGACAAGGTCTACGGCGCCACCGCCCTCGTATCCGAGCTGACCGGAAAATAGCTGCACCTGCCTTGGAGCCATCATGAAACGCCTCACCGCCCTTGCCCTCCTGCTCGCCCTCCCAGCCCTCCACGCCGAAGAGGGCATGTGGACCTTCGACAACCTGCCGCTGAAGCAGCTGAAGGAGAAATACGCCTTCGAACCCGCCAAGGACTGGACCGACCACGTCCGCCTCTCCACCCTCACCCTGGGCGGCTGCACGGGCTCCTTCGTGAGCGCGGACGGCCTGGTGCTCACCAACCACCACTGCACTCGCGGCTCCATCGCCCGCCTGTCCACCAAGGACCGTGACCTGGTGAAGAACGGCTTCGTGGCCATGAGCCGGGACCAGGAGATCAAGATCCCGGGCCTCACCTACCGCACCCTCATGGCCATGGAGAACGTGACGGAGCGCGTCGCCAAGGCCGTGAAACCGGGCCTGAATGAGAAGGCCGCGGCCGCGGCCCGGGCGAAGGAACTGGAGGCCATCAAGGCCGAAATGGAGAAGGCCAGCGGGCTCACCTACGACGTGGTGAACCTCTACCAGGGCGGTGAGACCTGGATGTACGGCTTCAAGGTCTTCAAGGACATCCGCCTCGTGGCCGCGCCCGAGATCGCCGTGGCGGCCTTCGGCGGCGACTACGACAACTTCACCTATCCCCGGCACGACCTGGACTTCTCCATGGTCCGCGTCTACGAGAACGACAAGCCCTACCACCCCGCGCACCACCTGACCTGGAGCACCGAGGGCCTGAAGACCGGCGACCTCACCTTCGTCGTCGGCCACCCCGGCCGCACGAGCCGCCTGCAGACCTTCGCCCAGATGAAGTACGACCGCGACCTGGGCATCCCCACGTACCTGCGGACGGCGGAGCGCACCCGCAGCATCCTGGAGGAGTACGGCAAGCAGAGCCCCGAGCACGCCCGGCAGGTCCAGACCCTGATCCTCGGCGTGAACAACGGCGCCAAGGCCAACGAGGGCTCCCTCGCCGGCCTGAAGGATGCCGAGGCCCTGAAGCGCATCGAGGAGGCGGAAAAGGCCCTGAAGGCCGCCGTGGCCAAGGATCCCAAGCTGGCCGCGACCACCGGCCAGAGCTGGACGCGGATCGAACAGGCCATCCAGCTCCAGAAGGGATTCCTCAAGGAGTCCCAGTACCTTGGCTCCGCCCGCTCCACGACGCTGGGCCAGGCCCTGGCCCTGGTGCGCCTCGCCGAGCAGCAGGAGCTGCCCGTGGAGAAGCGCCTGACGGAATACCGGTCCGAGGGCAGCCTCAAGACCCTGAAGACCCGCCTCAGCGGCCCCGCCATGGGCATGATGGGCCAGGCGCCGAACCCCGAGCAGGAGATCCACCTGTTCACCCGGGGCCTGGAGGATGCGGCGCGGGAACTGGGCGCCAAGCACCCCTTTGTGAGCGCGGCCCTCGGCGGGAAGAAGCCCGGGGACGTGGCCAAGGCTGCCGTGGAGGGCACGAAGCTGAGTGATCCCGCCGTGCGCAAGGCCCTGATCGAGGGCGGCCAGAAGGCCGTGGCGGAGAGCGGCGATCCCATGATCCAGCTGGCCCGCAAGCTGGAACCCATCCTCCTGGGTCTGCGGAAGAAGCAGGACGACGTGAAGGCGATCATCGACGAGCACGGCGCCCGCATCGCCAAGGCCCGCTTCGCCGTCTACGGCAAGACCCTGCCGCCGGACGCCACGGGCACGCTCCGCATCACCTACGGTGCCGTGGCCACCTATCCCGCCAACGGCACGCTCCAGCAGCCCTTCACCACCTGGGCCGGCCTCTACGACCGCCACTTCGGCTGGGGCGGCAACGAGGCCCACGCCTACGGCGGCGAGTGGATGCTGCCCCAGCGCTGGCTGGACCGCATGGGCAAGCTGGAGTTGAAGACGCCCCTCAACTTCTCCCACGCCGTGGACACCACCGGCGGCAACTCCGGCAGCCCCGTGGTGAACCGCAAGGGTGAGCTGGTGGGCCTCCTCTTCGACGGCAACATCGAAGGCAACGCCGGCCGCTACTACTACGACGAGAAGGTGAACCGCAGCGTCTCCGTGGATGCCCGCGCCATCCTCGAATCCCTCGTCAAGGTCTACGACGCGCCACACCTCGCCGCCGAGCTGACGGGGAAGTAGCAAACAGCTTTTCGTCCACAGATTCCACCGATTTCACAGATTTAAAGGCATTCGAAATCTGTGTGAATCTGTGGAATCTGTGGATGACTTCTTCAGGGAGTGTCGATGCGTCTCACCGCTCTTGCCCTTCTGCTCGCCCTGCCCGCGCTGCGCGCGGACGAGGGCATGTGGACCTTCGACAACATCCCCGCGCAGAAGATCAAGGCCAGCTATGGCGTGGACCTCGACGCCGCCTGGCTGAAGAACCTCCAGCTGGCCACGGTGCGCTTCCCCGGCGGCACGGGGGCCTTCGTGAGCCGCGACGGCCTGGTGGTGACGAACCACCATGTGGGCCGCGGCGCCATCGCCCAGGTGTCGAGCGCCAAGGCCGACTTCGTGAAGGATGGCTTCACCGCCGCCACTCGCGACGCGGAGCTCAAGGTGCCCGGACTCGAGCTGATGATGCTCGTGTCCATGGAGGACGTGACGGCGAAGGTCAACGGCGCCGTGAAGCCCGGCAGCGCGGACAAGGATGCCCTCACCGCCCGGCGCAATGCGCTCGGCGACCTCCGCAAGGCGGAAGAGGCGAAGACGGGACTCACCTGCGAACCCGTCACCCTCTACCAGGGCGGCGAGTACTGGATCTACCGCTACAAGAAGTTCAGCGATGTGCGCCTCGCGGCCGCGCCCGAACTCCAGGTGGCGGCCTTCGGCGGCGATCCCGACAACTACACCTACCCCCGCCACAACCTGGACTTCGCCCTCTTCCGCGTCTACGAGAATGGCCAGCCCTACCGCCCCGAGGCCATCCTGCCCTTCGCCGCCAAGGGCGTGTCCATGGGCGACCTGACCTTCATCTCGGGACATCCCGGCACCACCTTCCGCCAGCAGACCCATGCGCAGATGGCCTACGCCCGGGACACCGGCATCCCCTTCCAGCTCCACACCCTGGAGCGGCAGAAGAAGGCGCTGCAGGCTCTCGCGGCCACCTCGCCCGAGGCGCGGCGCATCGCCGCCGAGGCCATCTACGGCATCGAGAACGGCCACAAGCGCCTCAGCGGCCAGCTGCTGGGCCTCGCCAAGGCCGAGAACCTGAAGAAGGTGGAAGCGGCCGAGACCGCCCTGAAGAGCGCCGTGGCGAAGGATCCCGCTCTGCAGGCCCGGGTGGGCGGGAGCTGGGACCAGGTTGCCCAGGCCGTGGCCCGGCAGAAGGCCCTGCTGCGGGCTTCGACCTTCCAGGGAACGGACCGGGGGACCCTCGCGGGCCGGGTGGCGCTTCTGGGGCACGCGGTCACCCTGGTGCGGCTCGCGGAGGAAGAGGCCAAGCCTTCCGCCCAGCGCCTCACGGAGTTCAGCGAGGGCAACCTCGCCGCCACCAAAGCCCGGCTGCTCTCCCCGCGTCCGGTGCAGAAGCCCATCGATGCCACGCTGCTGGCTGCGGGCCTGCAGGAAGCCAGGGAGGAACTGGGCGCCGGGCATCCCTTCGTGAAGGCCATGCTGGGTGGGCAGACGCCCGAGGCCGTGGCCAAGGCCGCTGTGGAAGGGACGAAGTTGGATGACCCGGCCGTGCGCAAGCAGCTGGCCGAGGGTGGCAGGGCCGCGCTCGCTGCCAGCACCGACCCCATGATCGTGCTCGCGAAGAAGCTCGATCCCTTCAACCGCGCCATCCGCAAGCAGGTGGAGGATGAGGTCACCAGCGTGTTCTCCGAACAGGGCGGCCGCATCGCCGAAGCCCGCTTCAAGGTGTTCGGCAAGGCCGTCTATCCGGACGCCACCTTCACGCTGCGCCTGGGCTACGGCCCCGTCGCCACCTACGCCAACGGCACCGGCACCAAGGCCCAGCCCTTCACCACCTTCATGGGGATGTACGATCGGCATCTGGGCTGGGGCGGCAACGTCGCCGCCGCGGAGGACGGCGCCTGGACCCTGCCGGCTCGCTGGCTCCAGCGGCAGGCGAAACTGGACATCACCACGCCCTTCAATTTCATCTACGCCTGCGACACCGTGGGCGGCAACAGCGGCAGCCCCGTGGTGAACGTGAAGGGCGAGTTCGTGGGCATCAACTTCGACAGCGTCTTCGAAGGCCAGGGCGGCTACTACGTCTACGATGCCGCCACGAAACGCGCCGTCGCCACCGATGCCCGCGCCATCCTGGAGGCCCTGCGGACGATCATGGATGCGGGCCATCTCGTGGCCGAGCTGACTGGAAAGTAGCCATGGATCTCTATTTCTCCTGCTCCCTGACTGGCGGCCGCCAGGACCAGCCCGCCTACGCGGGCATGGTAGAGCACCTCCAGGCCCTTGGTCATCGTGTGCTGACGGCGCATCTGGCCTCTGAATCGGCGATGGCCGCGGACGGGGAATTGTCTCCAGAGGCTGTGTTCGAGCGGGATACGGCCTGGCTCCGCGACTGCGACGCCGTCATCGCCGAAGTGACCACGCCCTCGCACGGCGTGGGCTTCGAGGTCGCCTACGCCCTGGAGCACGGCCGGCCCGTGCTCTGCCTGGCGAAGGAGGGCGTCCGCGTCAGCAAGATGCTCACGGGCATCCGGAAGCCCGGGTTCGAGTTCCAGACCTACGGGGCTCCCGAGGAAGCCCAGGTCCACATCGAAGCCTTCCTGGCGCGATACTAGACGCCGTTTCTCCCTGGAGGACGCCATGAGTGACGCGGACACCACCCGACGTGATCTCTTCAAGCTGGGGGCCGCGACAGCCGCGGGGCTCATCGCCACGCGCCTCGGCGCCGTGGATGCGGAGCCCGTGGCGTTGCACCCGGCGCCCAAGGCGCCTTTCAATCCCGCCACGGCCCTGGCCATGCCCACCCGCAACCTGGGGCGCACGGGGCATCACGTGGGGATCTTCAGCCTGGGGGGCCAGGCGGCCATCGAGAAGCCGAACAACGAAAAAGGGGCCATCCCGATCATCGAGCGGGCCCTGGATCTGGGTGTGAACTACCTGGACACCTCGGCGCGCTACGGCGGGGATGCCCGCTGGAGCGAGCAGTACTTCGGCCAGGTGATGAAGCGCCGCCGCCGCGAGGCCTTCCTGGCCACCAAGACCCATGACCGCACGGCGGACGGGTCCATGCGGCTGCTGGAGATCTCGTTGAAGCTGCTCCAGACGGACCACGTGGACCTCTGGCAGCTGCATGCCATGAGCACCATGAAGGATGTGGACGATGTCTGCGCCAAGGGCGGCGCCCTGGAGGCCTTCCAGAAGGCCCGGGATCAGAAGCTGGTGCGCTTCCTGGGGCTCAGCGGCCACACGGATCCCGACATCCTGGCCGAGGCCATCCGCCGCTTCCCTTTCGACACGGTGCTCATGGCCTTCAATGCCGCCGACACCTGGCATCTGCCTTTCAAGAAGACCCTGCTGCCCCTGGCCGTGGAAAAGGAGATGGGCATCATCGGCATGAAGATCCCTGCCCGGGGCCGCATCCTCGAAGGCGTCCAGCCGCCGCCCCCGGACAGGCAGCGCGGCACCGCCAAGCACGACCGCCCCGGCACCCTCACCATGAAGGAGGCCATGCGCTACACCCTGAGCCACCCCGTGAGCACCGTCATCATCGGCGTGGACAACATCGCCCAGCTCGAAGAGAACATCCGCATCGCGAGGGACTTCCTGCCCCTGAATGCTGCACAGCTGGAAGCGCTGGAACAAAGGGTGAAGCCCGTCTATGGGCAGGCGTCGTGGTACAAGCGGGACGCCCCCGCGAATCCGCCGAAGTGAACAAGACGTATTGGCCACGGATGAACGCTGATGAAAGCGGAGGGATGAGGTGAGCCAAAGAACTGGGATCACGCTCGAGTCCCCGAATCAAAGGTATGGGCCGGACCTGACGCCCCGCTCCGGGCCTCGGCGCAGGCAAGTGCGATTCGCTTCCTCCCCAGGGCCGTCCGGCCCATCCCATATGCTAGAGACGAGGTAACCATGGCCGCCCGCGAGATCTCGAAGCTGCTGTTCACCAGTGTCTATCCCCTGTACGTGCAAAAGGCCGAGCGCAAGGACCGCACACGGGAGGAGGTGGACACCATCATCTGCTGGTTGACGGGCTACTCGCGCGAACAGCTGGCCCGGCACACCACCGTCAACATCGACTTCCAGGCCTTCTTCGGCCAGGCCCCCGCGATCCACCCGAACAGCTCCCGCATCACGGGTGTGGTGTGCGGTGTCCGCGTGGAAACCATTGAAGATCCGATCACCCAGAAAATCCGGTGGCTCGACAAGCTCATCGACGAACTGGCCAAGGGCAGATCCATGGACAAGATCCTGCGCCCGTAACCCTCGGCCGATCCAACCCACGGCTTCATCGCCGGTGGGGCTGGTTCGCCTCATTCGTCAGGTCTCAGGAGCAGTCATGGCCAAAGTCGTCTCCCCGAAAGCCGCGGCACTTTCCCTCACAGAGTTCTGGTCGCCGCGGGTCATCGGCGAGGTGGACGAGTCGTACGTCAAGGTCGCCAAGGTCCACGGCTCGCTGGCCTGGCATGCCCATGAACATGAGGACGAGCTCTTCTTCGTTCTGAAGGGCCGCCTTCGGATCGAGATGGAGCAGGGGGCCGTCGAGCTGGGGGAAGGCGAGATGGTCATCGTTCCCAAAGGGGTGCGCCACAACCCCGTCGCCGAGGAGGAGTGCCTTCTCCTGCTGATCGAGCGGAAGGAGACCCTGCACACGGGCGATGCCGTGACCGGGATGACCCGTTCGCTGGCCGAGCAGCTCCGCCCGCTTTAACCCGCCCGGCTGGGCCCGCGGGCCCCGGCTGGGTGGCCCCTCACAGGGCGCGCGCTTTGGGGTTCCTGCGCCGGGGGCCGGATAGCCCTACCCTGGGGGAACGCAGGAGCCGCCATGCCAGTCCCCATCACCCTCGGCGAGATCCGGTCCCTGGCCCTGGAGGAGATCCAGGCCCTGACCGCCATCCACCCGGAGATCACGCCGCTCCTCTACCGGGAGGGGGAGTGGCTCTTCCAGGAATCGGACACCTCCAACAAGATCTTCATCGTCCTGCGGGGCACCTACGCGGTGGAGAAGGAGCGCACGGGCCTGGTGCTGGACGAGGTCACCTGCGATGTGGGGAGCTTCGCCATCGTGGGCGAGATGGCCTACCTGGGCGGGCAGCAGCGCACGGCCTCCGTGCGGGCCCGCACCGAGTGCCATGTGCTGGTCCTGGCACCCGGGCACCTGGAGACCGTCATGGAGCGCTTCCCCATGCTGACGCGGGTCATCTGCCGCCAGTTCGCGCTGCGGCTGAAGGCGGCCAACGAGGCGCTCCAGGAACTCCAGGCCGACCTGGTGCACCTGGGTGGTGGCGGCCAGCCCGCGGTCCGGGAGGCCAAGGCCCACTTGGTCGCGCCGGGCAGCTGGAACCTGAAGGTGGGCCGCAAAGGGACCACCCTCTGCGGTCTGCGGATCCCCCCCAGCGAGTCGCTGCTGGCCCAGGGGGACCGGACGGGCATCTGCCCGGACTGCGAAGAGGCCCTGGAGCGCGGCGGGCACTGGGCGAAGATATGAACGAAGGCTCCCCCGGATCGGAAGGGCTTTTTTTGGCCACGGATGAACACGGATTAACACGGATGAATGGCGAGATGAAAGGTGGACACCCTGCCAGGATTACTTGAAGATGCTTGGCAAGAAACCTTGATGAATCAAGGACGTCTCGCATTACAACGCGTCGTCTAATTTAGAGTTAGTCTTCACGCATTGATCGATCCCGTTCAAAGGAGTCCAAATGATGGACACCCCCTTCTACTTGGATTGGAGGTTTTGGTCGGTCATTGCATCCTTCTCCGCAATCATCCTTTCGCAACTGTCTCCAATTCGCACTTGGTTTCGAAGGGCCAAACTGGAGATTGAGGTTTACAGCCGAGTGATGGTCAATCACAAGGTAGGGTATCCGAACGTCCAACTTCATTTGATACTTACCAATACGGGCGGGAAATTACTTAAAATTAAGTCCATATCTTTGATGTTGAAACGAGGAGATGAAGATACTTTTTCATTGCCAGCACAGAATTTTTTCCATCTCCCAACCGACAAAGAATCTCGTCTTCTCACCCCATTCAAACTGAAATCAGGTGAAGACTGGGGACACATCGTCACTTTCTTTAACCATTTTTCCAGAATAGAAGATAAGGAGTATCGCCAAATTGAATCTAACCTTCGTGCTGACATCAACGACAAACGTGCATTCCTAACAAACAAAGAGATCGACGTAGCTGCGGATCAGGGGAATGTAGATCCCATCATTGCGCTCTTCGAAAAAAAATTTCGCTGGCAACCGGGAGAATACGAACTAGAACTCCAGATCGAGGCTGAACCTTCACCTTCAGTTCCCAGTAGTAAATTTCGATTTACTTTGTTCGAATCTGATTCGCAAGAGCTGAGAGATATTCAGAAAGGATACCGATTCGGAGCAGGTGTGTACTACGAGCCGCCGAGAATGACGGGGCTCTTCCTTCCCCTTGTGAAATCGTAGCGGCCTAACCCTCCGCTCAACTCGGACACCGTCTGCATTGTCTTCCGCTCTCTCTCAACCTCTTGCTATCTCGGCTCCGCTCAGCCTCTCGGTGCAGGCGTGACCGCTTCGCTTTATTCACGAATCCAAACATCGGCCTTCATCAGTCTTTAATCCGTGTTCATCCGTGTTAATCCGTGGCCAATTAAATTCTTTTTCTTTCCAGCCCTGAGTACACCTCCACCCGCCGGTCCTTGAGCGCCGGAAACCGCTCTCTCCAGGCCCTCAGGGCGCTGAGGTCGATGTCCCCGACCACCAGCCCCTCGGTGGCATCCCCCTTGGCGATGACTTCACCGAACGCGTCGTGGATGGCGGAGGCGCCGGGGTAGTCGAGACCGGCGCCGTCGCGGCCCACGCGATTGACGCCGCAGACGGCCATCTGATTCTCGATGGCGCGGGCGGCGAGGAGGGTGGACCAGGCGGCGATGCGCTTCACGGGCCAGTTGGCGGGAATGAACACCACCTCGGCGCCTTTCGCGGCCAGGGCCCGGAAGGGCTCGGGGAACCGCAGGTCATAGCAGATCTGGAGGCCGCAGCAGATCCCGTCGATCTCGAAGACGGGGCATTCCGTGCCGCCGGAGTAGTGCCGGTTCTCCTCGCCGTAGGAGAAGGGGTGGATCTTCCGGTAGGTGGCGAGCAGCGAACCATCTGGCGCGGTGGCGAAGGCCGCGTTGCGGGGGTGGGGCGCATGGGCCTCCACGACCGTACCCACGAGGTAGAGGCCGAACTCCCGGGACAGCGCGGCCACGGCCTCCGTGGTGGGGCCGGGAATGGCTTCGGCGAAGGGCTCCGGCGCCATGGTGAAACCCAGGGTGAACAATTCCGGGAACACCGCCACCCGCGCTCCGGCACGGGCCGCCGCCTCCACGAAGCCCCGGGCCCGGGCGAGGTTCGCCGCCGGGTCCTGCCAGACCGTGGCCTGCTGGACGAGGGCGACGCGAAGCGTGGTCATGGGGACATCCTAGAAGGCGAGGTACCGCGAAAGAAAAAGCAAACCACCAAGACACCAAGACACCAAGAAAGACAAAGCCTTTTCTTTTGCAGTTCTTGGTGTCTTGGTGTCTTGGTGGTGATCCTTAATCTTTTTGGATCAGTCCTTGAACCGCGCGGGATCCAGCGGTCCGGCGGTGGTCTTGCGCAGGTAGCAGTCGGCGGCGAGCTGGCCCACGGCGAGGCCGCTGGTCATGCCGTGGCCACCGAGGCCTGCGGACCAGAAGAGCCGCGGGTTCCAGGGATCCCAGCCGATGACGAAGCGGCGGTCCGGCGCGAAGGTGCGCAGGCCGGTCCAGTAGCGGGTGATGGGGCGCTCCGCCAGATCCGGCGCCAGTTCCCGCAGGCTGGCGAAGAGGCCTTCGAGCACGGCGGGATCGGTATCGGGCTGGCGTCCGCGGGGGGGCAGGGGGATGGCGGCCTCCTCGCAGGGGCACATGAGCAGGCCCCCGCTCTCGGGGCGCAGGTAGAAGGGCCGGTCCACCCACCAGGCCCAGGGTTCCTCCTGGGGATGGGCGGCGCCGCTCCACACCAGGGAGCGCCGCAGGGGAGTGTAGGCGATCTGCGATCCGGCCAGACGGCCCAGCTCGCCGGCCCAGGCGCCGGCAGCGATGGCCAGGGCCTTCGCGTGCAGGGGCCCGCGATCCGTGTCCAGGTCGAAGCCCGTCTCCGTGGCCCGCAGCCCTGTCAGCGCGCAGCCGAAGCGCAGGTCGGCGCCTCCGGCCCGGGCACCCTCGGCGCAGGTGCGCAGCAGGCCCGCGATGTCGATGACGCCGTCACCGGGGATGGCCAGGTGCTCAGCCGCCTTCAAGCCGGGCAGGGGGATGCCCTCGCCGCGGACGACTTCCACGCCGAAGCGGGCGGCTTCGGCTTCGAAGGCGTCCAGGGGGCCGCGTTCCACGCTCACGAGCAGGCCGCCGCCCGCAGTCAGCAGGCCCGCCTCCGCCAACCGCCGCCGTCCCTCCACCGCCAGGGCCGTGTGTTCGTCCCTGCCGGTCAGGGCCCGGGCCACGGCGGCGTTGTGGCCGCTGGCGTAGGTGCCGGGCTGGTCCTCCCGCTCCAGGAGGACGATGCCCGTCTGGCCCGCGCGGGCCAGATGGAAGGCGAGGCTCAGTCCGGCGATGCCACCGCCGATGATCGCAACCTCTGCCGTGTCCGCCGTGCCCATGCTGCCATCCTAACGCGGATGCGCACCGGACCTGCTTTCTGGGCCCCTCACCCCATGACTCGCTGTGATCTGGATCAAGCTTTCCGTGTTGCCACGTGAGTGGAAGGCCTATGATGGAAGGATCCGGAGGTTTCTCCGTGCGGACAATCCTGCGCGCCATCCTGGCCGTCGCGCTGCTCCTGGGCGGCTGGGGCGGGGACTGGGCGCTGGCTGGCAGCCGTGCAGCCCAGCCTCACGACTGCTGCTGCGGGGCCATGCCCAGCGGCCCGGAGGATCCCTGCCCGTGCCCGAAGCCTGAAAGCAACCGCACCCCACAGCGGGGCGCCTGCACGGAACGCCAGGTGGTTGCCACCCAGGCCGCCCGCCGGGCGGAGCATGGCGCACGCCGGACCGAACCCCGGCCCGAGCCGGTTGGTTGGGCCAGGACAGAAGCCGATGCTCCGGAAGCAATCGCGATTTCCATCTCCACAGGTGGCCGGGACCCCGATCTGGGGCGGCACCTCGCACGACTGAGCGCGTTCCGGATCTGATAAGGGACTGAGCGAAGCCACGCCTGCCCGAGGGCAGGCTGTTCCTCTTTCCTCTTCCGGAGATCTCCATGCGCACGTTGCTGCGCCTGGCCCCAGCCCTGGTGCTCGCTGCACCGGGCGTGGCCCAGGCCCCCCATTCCGAAGCCCCACCCCTTCCCTCATCCGGGGCCGATCCCGTCCTGGCCGCCCTGCTGGCAGAAGCCCTCGGCAAGCATCCCGACATCCAGAAGGCCGGTGCGGCCGTGCGGATGGATCAGGAGCGCATCCCCCAGGCGGGCGTGCTGCCAGATCCCAGCCTGTCGCTGGGCCTCCAGAACGACGGGTTCAAGGAACTCCAGATCGGGAAAATGGAGACGAGCTACTACAGTGTGGCCTTCACACAGCCGCTGCCCTGGCCGGGCAAGCGGGGCCTGCGGAAGGAGGTGGCGGCCCTGGGGGTGGACCTCTCCGAGGCCGCCCTGAGCCGCGTCCGCCTCGGTCTGGAAGCTGATGTCCGGCGCGGCTATGCGGCCCTGCTCCTGGTCCGCGGGCAGAAACAGCTGCTGGCGCAGCAGGCTGTCTTCCTGGAACAGTCCGAACGCCTGGCCCGCACCCGCTACGAGGTGGGACAGGGCAGCCAGGGCGATCTGCTGCGGGCCCAGCTGGAACTCACGCGCCTCAAGCAGGCGGCCTGGTCCCTGGAGGCCGAGGAGCGAACCGCCCTCGCGGGTCTGAACCGCCTGCGCCAGCACGATCCGGCCGATCCCATCGCCACCACGGCGGTGCTGGCGGACCTGCCCGAACCGGCGGCCCTTTCTCCCGAACAGGTCGAGGCCCGCAGCCCCGAGCTGGCCGGCGCCCGCGCGGGCGTGCGGCAGACCGAGAAGCTGCTGGAGCTGGCGAAGCTGGACCGGCGGCCGGACTTCGCCGTCACCGCAGGCATCATGCCCCGGGGCAGCCTGGATCCCATGTGGCAGGTGGGCGTGAGCATCTCCCTGCCCATCTACGGCCGCCACAAGCAGCAGCGCGCCATCGCGGAGCATGAGCACCACCGCGCCGGGCAGGGGGCCGAGGTCGAATCCATCCGCACCCTCCTGCGCCAGCGCACGGAAGAGCGCGGCATCCAGATCGACACCCTGCGCCGCACCCGGGACCTCTACCGCGAGGGCCTCCTGGTGCAGAGCGAGGCCACCTTCAAGGCGGCCCTGGCCCAGTACGAGGCCGGCCGCGCGCCCTTCCTCGGCGCCCTCGAAGCCCTCAACGGCTGGGTGGGCGACCAGGGGGCCTACCTGCAGACCCTGGCCCAGCTCCAGGCCCAGCACATCGCCTTGAGTGAAGCCGCCCTCGGCTCCACCGCGCCCATCACCGGCGGGTCGCTGGCCTCGGCCAGCCTCTCGGCCGGCGCCGCCGCGCCCACCGCCTCGAAATCCACCGCCAAGACCCCGGGCAAGGCCCAGGACAGCGGCCCCGCCATGTCGAAGATGTAGGAGATCCCCCATGAGCCTCGATCAACCGACTTTCGATTCACCGGCCCCGGCGCGGGCCTCCAAGCTCCGCACCCTGGGCCTGGTGGCCCTGGGCCTCGTCGCCGGCACCGGCGGCACGCTCCTCCTGCGCCCCGCCCCCAAGCACGACCACGGCCAAGAAGCTGCCAGCGCGGCCGCCCCCAAGAAGCAGATGTTCCAGTGCCCCATGCACCCCCAGATCATCCAGGACCACGCGGGCACCTGCCCCATCTGCGGCATGGACCTCGTGCCCATGGAAAGCGACGCCCCCAAGGAAAAGGGCAAGATCGTCTACTACGTCTCCCCCATGAACCCGAGCCTCACCTCCCAGGTCCCCATGAAGGACGAGATGGGCATGGACTATGTGCCGGTCTATGAAGGCGACCTCAAGAACGAGGGTGCGGGGATCGACACCCATGCAACCGTGAAGATCGACCACGAGCGCCAGCAGCTCATCGGCCTTCGCACGGAGAAGGTGGCCGAGGGAACCGTCAGCGGCGAGCTGCGCGCCCTGGGGCGGGTGGCCGTGGACGAGACCCGCGTCCGCAAGGTGAATGTGAAGGTGGAGGGCTTCGTGGAGAGGCTCTTCGTGGATTTTGTCGGGAAGCCCGTGGCCAAGGGCCAACCCTTGTTCAGCCTCTACAGCCCCGAGTTCGTCAGCGCCCAGCGGGAGTACCTCCTGGCCCTCAAGACCCAGAAGGCCCTGTCGGGCGGATCGCTGCAAAGCAGCGGCGGCGACCTGCTGGAATCGGCCCGGCGCCGCCTCACCCTCTGGGATGTGCCGCAGGCGGCCATCGACAACCTGGAGAAGACCGGCGAGGTCCTGCGGGCCCTCACCCTGCGCAGCCCCATCTCGGGGGTTGTCACGGCCAAGAACGTGGTGGAGGGCGCCCGCATCACACCCGCGGACATCCCTTTCGAGATCACGGACCTGAGCCGGGTCTGGGTGCTGGTGGATATCTACGAGGCCGAGCTGAGCCGCGCCAAAGTGGGCATGCCCGCCGAGCTGACAACCCAGTCAACTCCTGGCAAGACCTTCAAGGGGCGGGTGGCCTTCGTGGATCCGGTCATGGATCCCAAGACACGCACCGCCAGGGCTCGCGTGGAGTTCCCGAATCCCGGGGGCGTCCTGAAGCCTGAGATGTTCGGGAACGTGGCGCTCAAGGGCCAGGGACGCAAGGGCCTCGTCATCCCCCTCGACGCGGTGCTGGATGCCGGCACCACCAAGGTCGCCTTCGTGGCGCTGGGGGACGGGAAGTTCGAGCCCCGGGAAGTCACCACTGGCACCACTGTGGGCGAGAAGGTGGAGATCCGGTCCGGCCTCAAGGCGGGCGAAGAGGTCGTTGTCCGCGCCAACTTCCTGGTGGATTCCGAATCCCGCCTCAAGGCCGCCTTGGCCCACCTCAGCCAGAAGGGCGCGGCTAATCCCGCACCTTCTGAGCACAAGCACTAGGGGAGTCGAAATGAGCGCACATGTGGGCTACGACCCCGAACACCCGACCTTCCTCCAGCGGATCATCCGCTTCTCAGCGGAGAACCGCTGGCTGGTGATGGCCGCCTCGGCGGTGCTGATCGCCATGTCCTTCTGGACCATGCGGAACATCCCGCTGGACGCCCTGCCGGATCTCAGCGACACCCAGGTGATCGTCTACACCAAGTGGGACCGGAGCCCCGATATCGTCGAGGACCAGGTGACCTACCCCATCGTCACGGCGCTGCTCGGCGCGCCGAAGGTGAAGGCGGTCCGCGCCCTGTCGGATTTCGGCTTCTCCTATGTCTATGTCATCTACGAGGACGGCACGGACATCTACTGGGCCCGGTCCCGGACACTGGAGTACCTCAGCAAGATCACCTCGGCCATGCCTCCGGGCGTCACGCCCGTCATCGGCCCGGACGCCACCTCCGTGGGCTGGATCTACCAGTACGCCCTGGTGGACCACAGCGGGAAGCACAGCTCGGACGAGCTGCGGTCCCTCCAGGACTGGTTCCTCCGCTACGGCATCCAGAGCACGCCCGGCGTGGCCGAGGTGGCCACCGTGGGCGGCCAGGCCCGGCAGTTCCAGGTGCAGGTCGATCCCAACAAGCTGGCGGCCTACCGGATCCCCATTGAGTCCGTCATCGGCGCCGTCAAGTCGGCCAATTCCGAGGTCGGCGGGCGCCTGGTGGAGTACAGCGGACGCGAGTACATGGTCCGGGGCCGGGGTTATGTGAAGACCACCCATGATCTTGAACAGGCGGTGCTCAAGGCCGAGAACGGCACGCCGGTGCGCCTGGGCGAGGTGGCCACCGTCACTCTCGGGCCCGAGATGCGCCGCGGCATCGCGGACCTGGATGGCCACGGCGATGTGGTGGGCGGCATTGTGGTGATGCGGCAGGGTGAGAACGCCCTCAACGTCATCGAACGCGTGAAGGCGAAGATCAAGGACCTGAAGCAGGGGCTTCCCGAGGGTGTGGAGGTGGTCACGGTCTATGACCGCTCCGAATTGATCCACAACGCCATCAAGACAGTGGAGCACAAGCTCATCGAAGAGATGATCGTCGTCTCCATCATCATCCTGATCTTCCTTTGGCACATTCCATCGGCCATTGTTCCGATCATCACGATTCCCGTGAGCGTGGCGCTGGCCTTCATCCCGATGTACGGCATCGGCCAGAACGCCAACCTCATGAGCCTCGCCGGCATCGCCATCTCCATCGGCGTGCTGGTGGACGGGGCCATCGTCGAAGTGGAGAACGCCTACAAGAAGATCGAGCGGTGGATCGCGGCCGGGAAACCCGGAAGCTTCTACCACGTCAGGCTCGAAGCCTTGATGGAAGTGGGGCCGAGCGTCTTCTTCTCCCTGCTGGTGGTGGCGGTGAGCTTCATGCCCATCTTCACCCTGCTGGACCAGGAGGGCCGGCTCTTCAAGCCCCTTGCCTATTCCAAGAACCTGGCCATGGCCATCGCCGCCATCCTGGCGCTGACGCTGGATCCCGCCATGCGCATGCTCTTCGCGCGAGTGGAGCCGTTCCAGTTCAAGCCCAAGTGGCTGGCCTGGACCTTCACCCAGTTCGCCGTGGGCAAGTACTACGCGGAGGAGAAGCATCCCATCAGCGTCTTCCTCCACCGGATCTACGAAGGGCCCTGCCGTTTCGTGGTGAAGCACGCCAAGGCGACCATCGCCGTGGCCGTGCTGCTGGTGCTGGCCACCATCCCCGCCTTCGTGAGCCTGGGCAGCGAGTTCATGCCGCCCCTGAACGAAGGGACGCTGCTCTACATGCCTTCGACGCTGCCGGGCCTCAGCCAGACCGAGGCCCAGCGCATCCTCCAGGTGCAGGACCGCCTGATCCGAACCGTGCCCGAGGTGGCGGGCGTCTTCGGTAAGGCGGGACGGGCCGACACGTCCACCGATCCCGCGCCCTTCTCCATGATGGAGACGGTGATCACCTTGAAGCCCGAGGACCAGTGGCGCGAGAAACCCCGCTGGTTCAGCTCCTGGGCGCCGGACTTCCTAAAGGCGGTCCTGCGTCCCGTGTGGCGGGACCGGATCACGCAAGAGGAGATCGTCGCCGAACTGGACCGTGTGGTGAAACTGCCGGCCATTCCAAACGCCTGGACCATGCCCATCAAGGCGCGGCAGGACATGCTGTCCACCGGCATCCGCACGCCCGTGGGCCTCAAAATCAATGGCGCGGACCTGGACACCATCCAGAAGGTCGCCGTGGAAGCGGAGCGCATCCTGTCGGGCGTTCCGGGCACCCGCAGCGCGTTCGCCGAGCGCACGGCCCAGGGCTACTTCCTGGACTTCGTGCTGAAGCGGGACCAGCTGGCCCGCTACGGCCTCAGCGTCGAGCAGGCC
>DASXVC010000031.1:0-19381 GCA_036504495.1 Geothrix sp. | reverse complement strand
CTGGTAGAGATCCTCATGGCGATAATTGAAGCGGAACTCGCACTCCTTGAGGTGGAGGTGGAAGGTCACCTTGGAGATGCCATTGAATCGGGCGAGGCGGCGCTTGGCGTAGCTCCAGAAGGACTCGATGCCATTGATGTGGCTCTTCCCACGGGCAAATTCATTGGCGCCGTGGTTGACCCGGTGATGCTTCTGGTAGCCCATATCCACAAGGCCGTCGTAAGCCTTCCAACCGTCGCTGTGAATGGTGGTTTTCCGCTTCACGTGACCCCGGATGACCGCCAGCAGTGAGGCTTTGCTGCAATTGGGAACCACCTGGGTGAACACCTGGCCGCCGCGCTTCAGGATGCCGAAGACGATGGTCTTGCCTCCGGCACCTCGGCCCCGTTTTCCACGGACCCGATGAGGTCCGAAATAGGACTCGTCGATTTCCACCTGGCCAGAGAAGGGCGACTGGCGCTCGCAGGCCTCAGCCATGCGGCCACGGATGCGGAGGTAGATCGCGTTCACGGAACGCAAACTGATCCCCGTCATCACGGCCGTCTCCGTAGCCGTCAGATCGAGCGCAAAGCACCTCACGAGGTGGCGGAATTTGGCCTCGGAAATCTTTGAACGGGTGTAGTACTTGTTTTCTATAGGATCGGCGCGGCTTTCATGGTCTCACCTCTCCTGTTTGCTTCCTAAGACCCATCCAGAATGTCCTGAAGGAACAGCCGGGGATCACGAGACATGGATGAGATCGCGTTCGATGTGGGGCCGCAAGGTGGGTTTCAGGGCCTTGGGGGTAACCAGATCAACCTTGGTGCCCAGGATGGCCTCCAGTTCAAACTGAAGCCCCATGAAGGTGCGGAACCGGGTTCGCCCATCGAAGGTCACGAGGACATCGACATCACTGGCCACTCCGGCTTCATCCCTCGCCACGGACCCGAAGATCGCCAGGTCCTGCACGCCAAACCGCTCCCGGATCCCCGGCAGGGCATCGTGGAGTGTCTGCATCACCTGTTGACGGTTCATGGTGGATCCCGGGTCCATTGTGGGGCCGACCATTCCCGGGGACAAACGCTAAGAGTGCCTAACAAAACCCCGACGGGGCCGCGAGAAAGCCAGGTGGGATGCACCGCAAGGAAGGGCCCGCAGGGCGATGCGGGACATCGTTCAAGGGCCGTGACGCCGCGCGGCCCCCTGGGGGTTTTGTTAGGCACTCTAAGCCCAGGGATGCGGCTTGAGGCCTGAGAGCCTGAGTGTTCAATCGGGCCCGGACAGCCGGTCGACAAACTCTGCCAGCTCCGCCAGGACCCGCCCTTCCTGATCCTTGTGGGGCGCGTGGCCGCAGCCGGGCAGCTTGAGCAGGTGCGCCTGCGGCACCTGCTCGGCGATCACCTCGATCTGCCGCAGGGTGGCGAATTCGTCTTCCTCACCCTGCATGGCCAGCACGGGGCAGCGGATCTCCGGCAGGCAGGTCTCGATGTTCCAGTGGCGGTAGGCCGGTGACAGCCAGGTGTCGTTCCAGTCCCTGAACACCTTGGGCGCGTCCGCATGGTAGCGGGCCAGTTTCCGCGGCCAGTCGGTGGTGGTCCAGGTCTCCCGGGCCGCCCGGAGGCCCGCCAGGGTTTCCTCCTCGATGAACTCGTGCGGCGCCAGCACGGCCACGCCGAGGGGCACCCCGGGAAACGTGCCGGCGAAGAGCAGCGCGATGCTGCCGCCGTCGCTGTGGCCGATCAGCACCGGACGCTCGATGCCGAGGGCGGCCAGCAGGGCCGGCAGGGCCACCTCGGCCTCGCGGTGCAGGTAGCGGGGCGTGCGGGGCTCCGGATAGGGCTGGGAGCCCCCGTAGCCCGCCCGGGACCCCACGATGAGACGGCAGCCCGTGGCTGCGGCCAGCTTCCCCGGGAAATCGCGCCACATGGCCACGCATCCCAGACCTTCGTGGAGCAGCAGCAGGGTCGGCCGCCCTGTTGCGGCGGCCGGGAAGTCGCGGTACTCGAGTCGCAGGCCATCGACCGTGAGGTGCTTCATGCGCGCGGTCGAAGGCCGTGGACAGCCGGGGAGCGGGGTTCGGGGGGCTTCATCGGCTCCAGGATAGCTGCCGGGGACGCTACCCTTCCAGCATGGACGCCCCCGCCTTCACCTACCGCCCCATCGGGTTCGTGCGCTCGCCCTACGCGAAGCGCATCGACGCGCCGCACCAGCCCACGGTGGTCGAAGGCACGGAGACGGGCGTTCCCGCGGAGGCCACGCTGGAGCTGGAGGCCTCGCTGCCGGAGACGGTGCTGCGGGATCTGGCGGGCTTCGACCGCATCTGGCTCATCTTCGCCTTCCACCTGAGCGAGGGCTGGGCGCCGCTGGTGCAGCCGCCCCGGGGCCCCCGGGCCAAGCGCGGCGTGCTAGCCACGCGCTCGCCCCACCGGCCCAACGCCATCGGCCTCTCCTGCGTGGAACTGGTGGCCATCGAGGGCCGCACGCTCCGCCTGCGGGGCGTGGACCTGCTGGACGGCACGCCGGTGCTGGATCTGAAACCCTACGTGCCCTACGCCGACGCCTTCCCCGGGGCCCGCGCCGGATGGATCGACACCGTGGATGCGGCCACCGGGGCCCGCTCCGCGCCGGGCCCCAAAAAACCCCGGCGCGCTTGACGGGATGGTGGGGGCGGGCCACCCTACGGTCGCCCCCACCCCCAACCCAGGAGCCCCCATGGTTTCGACCACCGTTCCGCTCACCCACCTCTGGCTGCCGATCATCCTGTCGGCCGTCTTCGTCTTCGTGGCCAGCAGCCTCATCCACATGGTCCTGAAGTGGCACAACTCGGACTACCGCCCCCTGTCCAACGAGGAGGAGGTCCGCGCGGCCATCCGCAAGGGCTCGCCCGCTCCCGGCCAGTACGTGATCCCCCACTGCGGGGACATGAAGGAGATGGGCAAGCCCGAGGTCCAGCAGAAGTACAAGGACGGCCCCGTGGGCTTCCTGATGCTGAGCCCCAATGGCGCCCCCAACATGGGCAAGGCCCTGGGGCAGTGGTTCGTCTATTCCATCGCGGTGGCCTTCATGGCTGCCTACGTCGCGTCCCGCACCCTGGCCCCGGGCACCCACTACCTGCAGGTGTTCCGCGTCGTGGGCGCCGTGTCCTTCCTCACCTACGCGGGCGGCAGCGTCCAGATGGGCATCTGGGCCGGCAAGCCCTGGCGCAGTGTGGTCAAGGACCTGATCGACGGCCTCATCTACGGCCTGGTGAGCGCCGGCGCCTTCGGCTGGCTCTGGCCGAAGCTCTGAGCCCCATGGAACCCGGCCCCGACCGATATGGGCGCATCTCCTACCGGAGCCTCATCGCCTGGCCGGAACGTCTGAAGCGCGAGGAACCGCTCCTCCGGCGGGTGCTGGAGGGCGGGCCCTCACAGCGTGTGCTGGACCTCGGCTGCGGCAGCGGCGAACACGCCCGCTTCCTGACTGCCCTGGGTTTCGAGCCCACGGGCGTGGACGCCTCCCCGTCGCAGGTGGCGGCCGCCCAGGGGGCCGACCCCGGGGGCCGCTACCTGCAGGGCAGCCTCACGGCCCTGGCCGACCTGGTGGAGCCCGGTTTCGGGAGTGCCATCTGCGTGGGCAACACGCTGCCGCACCTCACGGAGGAGGACGACCTGCGCCGCTGCTTCGAGGGTCTGGCGGGCCGCCTGCTTCCGGGTGGCGTCTTCCTGCTCCAGATCCTCAACTACGACCGCATCCTGGACCGTGGCGAACGCACCTTCCCGGTGATGGTGCGGCCCGGCGAAGACGGGGCCGAGACGGTTTTCCTGCGGCTGATGACGCCCCACGCCGACGGCCGCGTGACCTTCACCCCCGTCAACCTGCGCTGGCGCCCCGGCGCCGAACCGCCCCTGGAGCTGGTGTCCGCCGAGGAGGTCCAGCTGCGGGGCTGGCGCCGCGCCGAGATGGAAACCCTGCTCCGCGCCGCTGGCTTCGAGGTGCGCGAGACACTCGGCACCATGACCGGCGATCCCTGGAGCCCGACGTCGGCAGATCTCGTGCTCGTGGCCCGGCGGGGCTGATTCCTTCCCGATTCGGCTCGGATTCTGACGCGTACGAATCTGCCTTCAAAAGAAAAGGAACACCACCAAGGCACCAAGACACCAAGAAAATCAGCCACAGTGGCTTTGCCGTTCTTGGTGTCTTGGTGTCTTGGTGTCTTGGTGCCTTGGTGGTGAAAGGCTTTTCCTCATGTGCTGAAGGCACCTTGGTGTCAGCCCTTCGGGATGACGTGGAACAGCACGGCGAACACGTGGCAGGCGCTGGCGGCCACCACGAAGAGGTGCCACAGGGCGTGGTGGTAGGGCACCTTCTTCAGGCTGTAGATGGCCGCGCCCACGCTGTAGAAGCCGCCGCCGGCGAAGAGCCAGTAGAGGCCGTGGGTCGACAGCGCGTGCCCCAGGGGCCTGGCCGCGAAGACGATGAGCCAGCCCATGAGCAGGTAGATGCCCGTGGAAACCCACCCCATGCGCCGGGTGAAAGCCGGATCCATGTCCGCATCGGCGGGCGGGGTGTGGAGGTGGTCCACGACGGGGGGCCGGAAGGCCTGCTTGGCGACCTTGGCGTAGTACACGGCCTTGAACACGATGCCCAGGACGGCCAGGCCCCAGACCAGGCCGAACAGCGTCCAGCCCACGCGGCCACGCAGGGCGGAGAGGCAGAAGGGGGTGTAAGTCCCGGCGATGAGCAGGAAGATGGCGGAGTGGTCGAAGATCTTGAAGACCAGCTTCACCCGGGGCCCGCGGAAGGCGTGGTACAGCGTGGACATGAGGTAGAGCAGGATGAGCGTCGAGCCGAAGATGGACGCGCCCACCACGTCGCGGGCGGTGCCGCGCTGGGCCGCGAAGACCACCATCAGCACCAGGCCCGCGATGGCCAGGGCCACGCCCGCACCGTGGGTGAGGCTGTTGGCCAGCTCCTCGCGGGGGGTCTGATCTGTCGAGCCGGGGAAGGCGGCGCTGCGGGACATGGCTCAAGGATGACAGACTCTAGGGACCTCTTCTCCGGGAGCTTCTGTGCGCCTCCGTTCCATTCTGCTGGCCGCCTGCCTTGTTTCTGCCCTTCTTCCCCTTCCCGCAGAACCTCCCCGCGGCGTGGTGGTGAGCCAAGAGCGCCTGGCCTCGGAGGCGGGCGCCGCGGTGCTGCGGGAGGGCGGATCCGCGGTGGATGCCGCCGTGGCCACGGCCTTCGCGCTGGCCGTGGTGCATCCCGCCGCGGGCAACCTGGGCGGCGGCGGCTTCCTGCTGTCGAGATCTACCGCAGGTCAGGCCTCCTTCATCGATTTCCGGGAGGCGGCCCCGGCCGCTGCCCATCCCCGCATGTGGCTGAAGCCGGACGGCACCTACGACGAGGCGCGGCATCACAGCAGCCTGGCCTCTGTGGGGATTCCGGGCACCGTGGCGGGCCTGCGGGAGGCCTGGAAGCGGGAGGGACGCCTGCCCTGGGCCCGCTTGTTGCGCCCCGCCATCCGCCTGGCCCGCGAGGGTTTCGTGCTGACGGAGAACCAGGCTGCCAGCCTGGCGGGGCAGCAGGACACCTTCCGCAGACATGCCCCCACCCTGGCCCAGTTCAGCCGGAAGGGCGTGGCCCTGCGGGCCGGGGACCGGCTGGCGCAGCCACAGCTGGCCCGGACCCTGGCGCGGCTATCCAGGGATTGGACCGACTTCTACCGCGGCGAAACCGCGCGCCTCATCGTCCGCGACATGCAGAACCACGGCGGCCTGATCACGGCCGCGGATCTCCGCGCCTACCAGCCCGTGCTGCGGGAGCCCTTACGTGGAACCTACCGGGGCCTGGAACTGCTGGCTTCGCCGCCGCCCAGTTCCGGTGGCCAGGTGCTGATCCAGGCCCTGAACATCCTCGAAGGCTACGACCTGAAGGCGGCCGGGGCGGGGTCGCCGGCAGCCATCCACCTGGCCTCGGAAGCGCTGCGCCGCGCCTTCGCGGACCGGGCCCAGTTCATCGGCGATCCGGCCTTCAATCCCCAGATCCCCATGGCCCGGCTGCTGTCCAAGCCCTACGCGGCGGACCTGCGCGCCACCATCCGATCCGACCGCGCATCCGTTTCCGCGCCCGACCGTTTCACCTGGCCCAAGGACCGGCCCGACACCACGCATCTGTCCGTGATCGACGGGAAGGGCAATGCCGTAAGCCTGACCTACACGCTGGAGGAGAGCTACGGTCTTGGGCGCATCGTGCCGGGCGCGGGCTTCCTGCTGAACAACGAGCTGGGCGACTTCAACGCGGTGCCGGGGCTCACCGACGCCACGGGCCGCATCGGGACGGCACCGAACCTGGCCCACCCCGGCCAGCGGCCGCTTTCGAGCATGTGCCCCGTGATCCTCGTGAAGGATGGCGCCGTGGTCATGGTGAGCGGCAGCCCCGGGGGCCGCACCATCCCCAGCACGGTGCTGAATACCGTGCTGAACGTGGTGGACTTCGGCTTGGACGCCCGCGGCGCCGTGGACGCCCCGCGCTTCCACCACCAGTGGCTGCCGGATCGCATCCAGGTGGAGGCGGACCTTCCGTCCGCCACCCGGGAGGCCCTGAAGGCCATGGGCCACGCGATCAAGGACGTGCCGAAACAGGGCTGCGCCCAGGTGATCCTCGTGCGGAACGGAATCGCCCAGGGCGCGGCCGACACCCGGCGCTGGCCGGACAGCGGTGTGGGAATGGAGTGATCCCGGCGCCTTGGTTGGGATGAAAAGATCCACCGCCAAGGCGCCAAGAGCGCGAAGAGGGCACGAACCAACCTGCACGGGTCCGCCTGAACCGCGTCCCAATAAGCGCGGCTCAGGCGCCCCCGGGATCTGGCCCGTGCTTTCGCAGGGGACGCCCCCTGGCCACTTCCAGCGCCCTCCAGCTTTCTTCCGTGCCTACTGTGACCAGCGCAGTTCTTGGCGTGCTTGGCGACTCGGCGGTGTTCCTTGTCTTTTGAAGGTCATTTGGCGTGGCCGGCTAGGCGACGGCGTCCTTCTCCTTGAGGAACGCGCCCAGGGCCGTGTCCTCGCCCTGGATGTGCTTCACTAGCCAGGCCTCCAGGAAGTCGAGTACCGCGGAGGTCAGCACCGTCTTGCCGCTCCGGTAGCCGGTGATGAGATCGCCGACCTGCTTGACCAGGTCCGCGTGGATCGCGCAATGCATGGCGGTGCCGGGGTAGCCATGGGCCATCATCAGGCGCTCCTCACCCTGGAAGTGCTCCACGGTGTAGTCCTTCAGGAACAGCAGGATCCGCTCGATCTCGTCCCGGCCCTTCCCCTGTTTCATGGCCGCGTGCAGGCGGTTCAGCGCGTCCACCAGGGACCGGTGCTCCGAGTCGATCTTCGCGTGGCCGATTTCAAGGGCCGCCCGCCATTCCATGTAGGCCATGTCTCCGCTCCATAGAAAATTCCCTCGCGCATGCGAGGTGTTTCCCTCTATTCGGGCAGGCCCAGCGGGTCTTAGGTTTTAATTACCGGTGTGTGATCAATGTCATACAGGCGCGGTTTCATGGGGCGAGTGAAGGCCGGGGCGACTATTTCAGGTGCTTGTCGAACCAGTGGATCATCTCCCACAGGGTGTGCTCCACGGACTCGCGGGCGATGTAGCCGTGGGATTCCAGGGGGAGGGTGACGTAGCGGGCGGTCTGGCCGTTGCCCTTGAGGGCCGCGTAGAGGCGCTCGCTCTGGATGGGGAAGGTGCCCGAGTTGTTGTCGGCCTCGCCGTGGATGAGCAGGATGGGCGCGTGGAAGTGGTTGGCGGCCATGAAGGGCGACACCTTCAAGTACATCTCGGGGGCCTCCCACAGGGTCCGCCGCTCGCTCTGGAAGCCGAAGGGTGTCAGCGTGCGGTTGTAGGCGCCGCTCCGGGCGATGCCCGCCTTGAAGAGCGTGCAGTTCGCCAGCAGGTTGGCGGTCATGAAGGCGCCGTAGCTGTGGCCGCCCACGCCCACGCGCTTGGGATCGATGACGCCCAGCTCGTCGGCCTTGTCGATGGCGGCCTTGGCGCTGGCCACCACCTGTTCGAGATAGGTGTCGTTCACGGTCTTGGGATCACCCACCACGGGCATGGTGGCGCTATCGAGCACCACGTAGCCGGACAGCAGGAAGAACAGGTGGGACATGCCGCCGATGGTGGTGAAACGGTTCGCCGACCCGCTCACCTGGCCCGCGGTGGCGGCATCCGTGAACTCCAGCGGATAGGCCCAGACCACGGCGGGGCGTCGCTCGCCGGCCTTGTAGTCGGGCGGCAGGTACATCGTGAAGCTGAGGGCCACGCCATCGGGCCGCGTGTACTTCACCAGCTGTTTGCGGATCTTCCGCAGCTCGGGCAGGGGATCCGTGAAGGAGGTCAGGGCTTTCGGGGCGGAGCCGTGCAGGACGTAGTTCGGCGCTTCCGAGGGGCTCTCCCGCCGCGTGATGAAGCGGCCGTCCGGGAGCAGGGCCATGGGGGCTTCGAAGACGCCTTCGCCGCAGTGGAAGATCCGTTCGGCCTTCATGGCGGCGGGATCGAAGCGGTCCAGGAAGGGCCGGTCGCCGGAAGGCGTGGCGCCGGCGCCCATGAGGTAGAGGTTGTTCCCCTGCTGGCGAAGGGCCGTGTGGCCGTTGGGCAGCAGGCGCTGCACGAAGGCGCCGGGGTCGCGGTACTTGTCATTGCTGCTGAGGTCGAAGGCCAGGCGCGCGCCGCCGGGCTTGGCGGGATCCAGCAGCCAGGTGCGGCTCCAGCGGCGGTCCCGCTCGTACTCGCGCACCACGGCCAGGTCGCCGCGCTCGCCCCATTCGAGGCCCATGAGCCGGGCCTTGAGGCGCGCCAGCTCGATGGGCGCGGCCTGGAAGGGGGCCGCCTGCATCAGCAGCCGGTCGCGGAAGTCCGCCTTGCGCTTGGGATCGCCGCCGTCCAGGGCCTCGGCCCACACCAGGGTCGCGGGCTCCGTGGGCCGCCAGTGGAGGCGGCGGGGGCCGGTGCGGACGCCTTCGAGGGGAATGCCTTCCGCCAGGGGCAGATCGGCGGCTGTGTGGACGAGGGCGCCCGTGAGATCCCAGACCTCCTCGCGCACGGGGAACTGGGAGGCGGGCACCAGGTAGGAGAAGGGGCGCTGGAGGCGGGCCACGAGCAGCAGCCGGCCGTCGGGCGAGGGCTGCACATCGGCGTAGAGGCCGGGCTTGCCCACGGGCTTCACGGCGCCAGTGGCGAGGTCCACGCGCACCAGCTGGGACTGGCCCAGGAATTCGAAGAGGGTTTCATCGAAGGCGTTCTGGAGCAGGTCCTGGTAGGTGGGCGCGGGGGCGGCCTTGCCTTCGTTCTCCTGGATGCGGGGACCGGTGGGCACCTCGGGAGCCTTGGGCGCGGGGCCCTGGCCCGCGGGCACCGTCTTGGCGAGCAGGCTGCCGTCCGGCATCCAGTCGAGGGGCTGGCCCAGCACGGCGTTGAGCTTCAGTCCCGTCATCCGGTGGAGTTTGCCGGTGGCGGCCTCGCCGACCCACAGCTCCGTGGCGTCGGCGGTGGAGCCGGTCAGCACGAAGCGCGTGCCGTCCGGGGACCAGCGGGGCTGGCCCAGGGCCGCTTCCGGGGGCAGGGCGATGGGCCGTGAAGGGCCCCCCTTCAGGTCCTGGATGGCCAGGGCCTTCAGCCGCTGCGGGTTGTGGGGACCGTGGGCGCGGAGGTTCAGCCGCAGGCCCGCCAGCCGCGCCATGGGCTGGGCCAGGGCCTTGATCGGGGGATGGCGTTCGAACTCCGCCAGCAGGAAGCGGTCACCGGCCGGGCTGGCCACCAGGGACGGGGTGCCCGGGGCGTCCAGCACCGCCTGGATGGCCTTGGGCGCTTTCTGGTAGGGCGTGGGCTGGGCGGCGAGGGCCAGGCACAGGAAGGGCGCGAGGGGGCGCAGCATGGGGGCTCCGGAGGATGGCCAGGAGTCTACCACGCCATGCGAGGTATTTCCCCGATCGGCTACCTGATCGTCGGCCTGGTTCTGCCTGATGTAGGGCCTTCAAGATCTCCACGAAGGACACGAAGGTCGAAATGACAAGATCACGAAGGCTGGTTCCAGCGCGCCGATGGGGCTATCCGGGCCTTCGGCCCCCGGTCGCGAATAACGCGACCGGCTTTGTGGGCGGCGGCATCGACGGCCCCAGAAGCCGTCCTGGCCGCCGCCCGCAAAGGAATGGCCCCAGGGTGGGTCGGAGCGCATTCGTGGTCTTCGCCCGCCCGAAGGGCGTCTTTAGTGTGCTTCGTGGTGGGCTTTTCAGGCCGAGACAAACGGATAAGCAGGACCGGCCATTTGATTTGGGACCTCTAATCGACCCGGAACCGCGCATGGCTTCCGCCGGGGCCCGGGGTCACTTCCAGCCGGGCGGAGATACGGGCCTTCACTTCTTCGAGGTGGCTGATGAGGCCCACCAGGCGGCCGCCCTGGTTCAGGTCCTCCAGTGTGCGGAGGGCCAGGTCCAGGGCCTCGGGATCGAGGCTGCCGAAGCCTTCGTCGATGAACACCGTATCCAGCCGGATGCCGCCCGCGTGGCGCTGCACCACGTCCGAGAGGCCCAGGGCTAGGGCCAGGCTGGCCTGGAAGCCTTCGCCACCGGACAGGGAGCTCACGGCCCGGGCGCGGCCCGTGTGGCTGTCCGTGATCTCCAGTTCCAGGCCGCCGGCCTTCCGCAGGTCGCCGCCCGCCGCGGCGCGGCGCAGGGCGTACCGCTGCTTGCTCATGCGGCGCAGCCGCTCGGAAGCGGAGATCAGCACCTCGTCGAGGATGGCCCCCTGGACGTAGCGCTCGAAGGAGACGCGGGCCCCGTCCTCGCCCCGGGCGACCCGGGCCAGGCTGGAGGCGGCCCGGTGCCGGCGCTCCTCGGCCCCTCGCCGGGCCTCCAGGCGGGTGAGGGCGGCCTCCAGGCGCTGGAGGGTGGCCTGTTCGGACTGGGCATGGCCGAGGGCCTCTCCGGCCTGGGCGAAATGGACCTGGGCGCCGTCCCGGGCGGTCTGGAGCGCGGGCAGGTCCGGGGCTTCGAGGCCTTCGGCCTGGGCTTCGGCGCGGGCCATCCGGTCCGCCGCCGCCGCGGCTTCCGCCGTGTGGGTTTCCAGGCTGCGGGTGAGGGAATCCATCTCCTCCGGGCTCCGCCGGGCCAGGTCGAAGTCCCCCCGGCCGTGGAAGTGGGCGGCCGCCAGGGCCTCCTCGAAGGCGCCGTTGGCGTTCCAGGAATCGGTGCGTCCCGCTTCCAGCCGGTTCCGGTGGGCCTTCAGGGTGGCCTGGGCCTCGATGGCCGCCGAATGGGCCGGATTCCGGGCCTCGCGGGCGGCCTTCAGCCGCGCCTCGGATTGGGCCAGGGCCTCCTCCGCCTCGTGGCGCCGGGCGGACAGGGCCCCCGGAACCCGCAACTCCTGGAGCAGGGCGTCCTCGAGGGATTGCATCCGGGCCTTGGCCCCGGCTTCCTGGACCATGCACTCCGACAGTCGCTGCTGCGTCTCCGCGAGTTGGGATTCGGCCTGGTTCCGCGTGGCCTCCGCCTCGGTCAGCCGCTGTTCGAAGCGGGCCAGGCCCGCCTCGGCCGCGCGGCTGCGGTCCAGTTCCTCCCGGTGCCGCGTCTCGATGGCCGCGAGGGTTTCCGTGGTGACGCCGGCATGTTCGCCCAGCCGGAGGGTCAGGTCCTGCCGGCGGGCCTTGGCGGTCTCGAGGGTGGCGAGCCGGGAGGCGGCCGCATCCTGGGCGCGGCCCAGAACGGTCTCGGCGTCCTCCTGCTGCTCCAGGGCCAGCCGCAGCTCCTGCTCGTCGGGCAGGTCCACGGACGGCTCGGCGGGATGGGGATGGGCCTCGCTGCCGCAGACGGGGCAGGGCTCGCCGGTGTGCAGGTCCCGGGCGAGGCGCGCGGCCTGGGCCGCCAGGCGGCGATCCTGGACGGCCCGGTGGCGCTCACGGGCGCCCAGGACCTCCTGCCGGGCGGCCACCTGGGCGGCGCGGGCGGCCTCCAGCGCGGCGGTGGCGCGGTCGATCTCCTCTCCGGCCCGGTCGAAGTCCTCGCGCTGGGTGCGCTTCTGGCGGACGAGGACCAGCAGGCCCTCCCGGCCGGCCAGCTGGGAGGCCTCGGTCCGCGTCTCCTGCAGGAGGGTCCGCTGGCGCTGAAGGTCGAGCTTGGCGGTCTCAAGGCGCCGCTTCTGGCCGCTGACCAGGTCCTCGAGGCGGTTCCGCTCCAGGGCCGCCTCCCGGGCCTGCTGCCGGGCGAGTTCCAGGGCCTCCAGCTTGGGTTCCAGATCCTTCAGCCGGTCGATGGTGCGGCGCAGTTCCTCGCGGCGCACCTCGTGCTGCTCCGCTTCGACCAGGGCGGCTTCGGTCTGGGCGAGGGCCTGGGTCCGCGCCTCAACGGCCTCCACCAGCCGGGCCTCCTCCTGCTCGAGTTCCTGGACCCGGGTGAGGGCCTCCTCCAGGTGCCGGGCGGCGGGCAGGACGGATTCGCAGCGGCGGGCCCGGTCCAGCTCCGTGCGGCGGGCCTCCATGATGCGGTTCAACCCCTGGATGCGGGCCTGCTCCGCCCGGGCGGCATCGCGTTCCGCGAGCCGCTCGGCGGCGCGGGTGCCTTCCTGCAGGGCCGCGTCGGCCCGGCCCAGATGGTCGCTGGCCGCCGTCTGGTCCTGCGCCAGCTCTTCTGCCCGCAGGGCCGCGGCCTGGAGCAGGCCGGGAAGGTCCTGGGGGGTCGCCACGCCGGCCTGGGCGAGGAGCTGCCGGGCTTCGGCCTGGGCGGTGCGCAGAGCCTCCCGCAGGGCCTTCTCCTCCTCGGCCAGGGCATCCGAGATGTCAGCGTAGCGGGCAGTCTGGAAGAGGGTCTGGAGGATGGCCTGGCGCTCGGTGGAACCGGCGAGCATGAACTCCTGGAAGCGGCCCTGGGGCAGCAGGACCACCTGCCGGAACTGGCCCGCCTTGAAACCCAGCAGATCGGCCACCTTGGCGTCCACCACCGTGGGCTTCTCCGTGGCCAGGGGCACCTCGGCGCCATTCACCAGCTCCCACAGGTGGGCCACGTAGAGCTGCTTCTTGGTGCCGCCGCCGCGCTGCTTGGGCACCTGCTGCTCCGGCGCGCGCTCCACGCGGTACCGCTTCTCGCCCAGGGCGAAGTCGAAGACCACGCGGGTGGGGGCGTCCGGGGCGGCGAAGTGGCTGCGCAGGTCGCGGGTCTCCCGCTGGCCGCCGCTGGTCTGTCCGTACAGCGCGTAGCTGATGCCATCGAGGATGCTGGTCTTGCCGGCGCCGGTGGGGCCGTGGATGAGGAAGAAGGACTGGTCCTTCAGGTCCGCGAAGTCCAGCTCCTGCCGTCCGGCGTAGGGGCCGAAGGCTTCCAGGGTGAGCCGCAGGGGTTTCACTGGGCCGCCTCCCCGGACAGGGTCCGTCCGGCCACTTCGCGGAAGAGGGCCCGTTCCTCCTCATCCATGTCCCGCCCCGCGGTGTCGCGGAAGAAGGCCTCGAAGAGGGTGGCGGGATCCAGGTCGCGGTCGGCGGCGCGCACCGTGTCCTGCGTCGGGGCCGGGCCCGGCGGGGCGGGCTGGATGCCGAGGATGTTCGGATAGATCTGGCGCAGCCGCGCCATGGCATCCAGCACCGGGCCCTCGTCCAGCAGGTCGAGGAACAGGTAGTCGTCGGGGTTGCCCTGGGGTCCCCGCATCAGGTCATCGAAGTGGCCGCGCAGGCGCCGCAGCTCCCGCCGGGGCGTGAGGGCCAGGAATTCGGTCCGGGCGGGGCCGCGGTCCGGAAATTCCACCAGGGTCAGGCCCTTCGTGTGGGCGGCCTCGGAGGCGCTGTACTTGAGCAGGCTGCCGGCGTAGCGCACATGGGCGTGGCCGGCCTCCTGGGGCCGGTGGAGGTGGCCCAGGGCCGCGTAATCGCAGGCTTTGAAGAGGGCCGCGTCCACCTCGCCGGTGCCGCCGATGGCCAGGCCCAGCTCCGAGTCGGAGCCTTCGCCCCCGGCCACGAAGGCGTGGGCCACGGCCACGAAGCGGCGGCCCTTGGGATGGCCGGCCCGGGCCCGGGCCAATTGGGCGGCGAGGGCGTCCTGGTGGGTGCGGATGCCCTCATCCTGGAGCGCATGGCGGGCCGTGGCGGGGTCGGCGTAGGGCAGGAGGTGGAAGGCCGCGGAACCGATGAGGACGGGGGCCACCGCCTCCAGGGAGCCCATCACGTGGAGGCCCTGGGTCTCCAGGAAGCTGGAGGCGAAGCCCAGGCGCTCGGGGCTGTCATGGTTGCCCGCGATGATCAGGATGGGGATGCCGAGGCCCCGCACGATGCGGTCCAGGACGTCGTCCAGGAGGGCCACGGCCTCCTTGGGCGGCACGGCGCGGTCGTAGAGGTCCCCGGCCACCACCAGGGCCTCCGCGCGGGTCTCCTTCACCATGGCCGCCACCTGCTCCAGGGCGTGGGCCTGGTCGTCCAGGAGGTTCGCGTTGCAGAGGGTCTTGCCGAGGTGCCAATCGGAGGTGTGGAGGAATCGCATGGGGTTCCGGAAGAAGACAGCAGGGGAGCGCTCGATCCCGAGTATTGCATCCCAGCGCGGGTCCAGCCACGCCGGGCGGCGGAACCTCCTTTCTCATGTTCCCGGGCGCCTCCGGCCGATGAGGGAAGGGACCTTCTTTCCGGAAGGGAATCGGGCCGCCTGGCCCGCCTTTCACTTCCGTTCCCGGTCCTGGGAGGCTCATGTTCACCCGTGCGACGACCAAGGGAACGCCGAGATCCGCTGCCGGCGCCAGCCCCACGCGCCTGGGGGAGGGCTCCCACTGGCAGGGTGAGATCCACACGGGCACCAGCGACCTGTGCGTCGAAGGGTCGGTGGAAGGCACCATCCTGAGCGAAGGGGAAGTCACCATCGCAGCCACGGGCGTGGTGAAGGGCGCCATCCACGCCAAGCGCCTGATCGTGCTGGGGCGCGCCGAAGGCACCTTCCGGATCGAAGGCTGCCTGGAGATCCTCGGCACGGGGTGGGTGGAAGGTGAGGTGGAGCTGGGTTCCCTGGTGGTGGACCAGGGCGGAACCCTTCAGGGCACCTGCGCCCAGCTGCTGCCGCCCGTCCCCAACGAGCCCGTGCCCTTCGTGCCGCGCCGGGACGACCGGGCCTCGGATCGCCCGGGGCATTCCGCCAGCGGGACCCACGGATCGCCAGATGCAACCCAGCCCGGGCGGGGCCCAGGCTGGATGAAACCCTAGTTGAAACCCTAGCCCGGCTGGGCCGTCAGGTTCAGCGCTTGGCGCCGGTCAGGTTCGTGGCGTCGAGGTTGGCCTGATCCAGGTTGGCCTCGCGGAGGTCTGCGCCGCCCAGGTTGGCGCCGCTGAGCTTGGCGTGGGTGAGGTTCGCCCGGCCCAGGTTGGCGCCGCTGAGGTTCGCCCACACCATGTTCGCGCCGTTGAGGTTGGCGGCGCTGAGGTCCGCGCCGTCGAGGCTGGCGTCGATGAGGTTGGTGTGGCGCAGGTCGGCCCCGGAGAGGTTCACGCCGGAGAGGTTGGCACCGGAGAGGTTCGCGCCATCCAGGTAGGCGTCCTGGAGGATGGTCTCGCGCAGATCCGCGCCGCAGAGGTTGGCGCCGTCCAGGTTGGCCTGGCGGAGGTCCGTGTTCTTGAGCGAGGTCTGGCGCAGGTCCACACCGCGGAGGTCGGCCCACACGAGGCTGGCGCCCGTGAGATCCGCGTTCACCAGGTTCGCCTCGTTCAGGTTGGCCTGGTAGAGGTTCGCGCCGCTGAGGTTGGCCCGGTTCAGGTTCGAGTTGCTGAGGTTGGTGCGGTATTCACCGCGGGATTCCGTGGGCAGGGAGGCCAGGTTGGCCTCGCGGAGGTTCGCCCCCTCCAGGTTGCAGGCGAAGAAGTTGCTGCCGCTGAAATCGGAATTGCGGAGGTCGGCGCTGTCGAGGTCGCTGCCGCTGAGGTCCGCGCCCAGGGCCTGGGCGCCGCGCAGGATGGCGCCCTTGAGCTTGGCGCCCGTGAGGTTCGCGCTGTTCAGGATCGCGTGGTTGAAGTCCATGCCTTCGAGGGCGAAGCCGCTGAGGTCCACGCCCGAAAGGTTGGCGCCCGTGAGCACGGCGCGGTCCAGGGTCGCGCCCCGGAGGTTGGCGGCGAAGAGGTTGGCCTCGTGCAGGTTCGCGCTGAGGATGCTGCCCGCGAGGTCGGCGCCGCTGAGGTCCGCGCCGCTGAGATCCGCGCCGCAGAGGTTGGCGGAGCGCAGGTCGTCGCCGCTGAGCTTGGCGCCGCGCAGGTTGGCGCCGCCCAGGTGGGTCTCTTGGAGCTTGGCCCCGCTGAACTGGGCCCCGGCAAGGTTGGCGCCGTCCAGGTTGGTCTGCGTGAGATCGGCCTTGGAGAGGTCGGCCTCCTTCATGTTCTTGCGGGAGAGGTCCACGCTGGCCAGGTTGGCGCCCACGAGCAGGGTGCCCGCCAGCACCGCGCCATCGAGCTGGGCGCCGGTGAGGCTCACGCCCGTGAGGTTCGCGCTGCTGAGGTTGGCCCCGCCGAGGTTGATGTCGCGGAGGTCGGCGCCGGTCAGGTCGGCACCGCGGAGATCCGTGTTGCTCAGCACCGCGCCGCTCAGCTGGGCCGCGCCGAGGTTGGCCCCGGCCAGGTTGGCGCCGCTGAGGTTGCAGCCACTGAGGTCCGCGCCCTTGAGGTTCGCCTCGCGCAGATCGGCGCCTTCCAGGTTGACCTGGCGGAGCACGGCCTCGGCCAGATCGGCCCGGCTGAGGTTGGTGCGGGCCAGATCCATGGCGCGGAGGTTGGTGCCGTGGAGGTTCGCGCCACTGAGGTTCGCGCCCTTCAGCTTGGGCACGTCATCCTTTTCGTACTTGAGGATGTCGAGGTTCCGGAGGTCGGCTCCGGCCAGGTTGGCGCCGCTGAGGTTGGTGCCCTTGAGGTTGGCGCGGCTGAGGTTCGCGCCCTCCAGGTTGGCTTCGGTGAGGCTGGCCCAGTGGAGGTCGGCATCCGCGAGGTTGCTGGCACCCAGGTTGGCGAGGTTCAGGTTGGCTCCGCCCAGGGTGGCACCCTGGAGGCTGGCGCCCGAGAGGTTCGCCTTGGCGAAGTTCGCGCCCACCAGGTTGGCCTGGCCCAGGTTGGCGCCTTCGAGATCCGCGCCTTCCAGCACCGCCTGCCGCAGGTCCGCCCCGCTGAGGTCGGCGCCGCGGAGGTTCTTCCCGCTCAGGTCGAGGCCCGTGAGGATGACGCCATTGAGGACCGCCCCGGCCAGGTTGGCGCCCTGGAGGTTGGGCACGGTGGCGGGTTCGTACTGCTGGATGTCGAAGAAGGTGAGGTCGGCCTTGGAGAGGTTGGCTCCGGCGAGATTCGCACCGGCCAGTCGCGCCCGGCTGAGGTTGGCGCTCTCAAGATCCGCCTCGTCCAGGTTGGCCAGGCGCAGGTCCGCGCCCGCCAAGTTGGCGCCCACAAGCCGCGTCTCGTTGAGCACGGCGCCCGCGAGGTTGGCCTCGGAAAGGTTTGCCCCTGTGAAGTCGAAGCCCCGTAGATCGAGGCCGCTCAGGTCTGCACGCTGGAAGTTCTTCCCCGACTTGAGGATGAAGACCACTTCCTTCCGAGTAAGTTCGCTCATGGAGCTTCCTTTGCGGCTTTGACCGACATTCGATTGATAACGAGTTTATCCAGCGCCGCATGGGACCGCTACAGGATTTAACCCTGTCCCGTATAAGGGGGCTGCACTGAACCCCCCGTCCCGTAAGCTTTTGCGTCAAGTCAGGGGCGGTTGTTAAAAAACACCCTTTGGGTCTTGAACGACGAAGCCCCCTTGCGGGGGCCTCGTCCTGGTCCGGAGGGGAACCTACTCCCGTTCCGCCTTGTTGAAGGCATCGGCCAGCGTGGCCTTCTTCTTCGCATCCCTGCGGGATGCTCAGACCTCTCTCACCACGACGAAGCCCCTTGCGGGGGCCTCGTCTGCGGGTCGGGAGGGGAACTACTCGCGTTCCGCTTTGTTGAATGCGTCGGCCAGCGTGGCCTTCTTGAACTCGGGCTGGCGGGCCTTGGCCGCATCCAGATCACCGCGCTCCTGATCCTGCTCCAGCTGCTTGACGGAGAGGCCGATGCGGCGCTCGGTGGGATCCAGCTTCACGATCTTCATGGTGAGGTCCTGGCCGGCGGCGAACTCCTTCTGGATGTCCTCCACCCGCTTGCGGCTCAGCTCGGAGACGTGCACCAGACCCTCGATGCCATCGCCGAGGTCGACGAAGGCGCCGAAATCGGTCAGCCGGGCGATCTTGCCGGTGAGGGTGTCGCCGACGTGGTGGTTCTCGAAGAAGATCTCCCAGACATTGGGCTCCATCTGCTTCACGCCGAGGCTCATGCGCTGGGCCAGGGGGTCCAGGTTGAGGACCTTGGCGGTGACTTCGTCGCCCTTCTTCACGATCTCGCCGGGGTGCTTGATCTTCTTGGTCCAGCTGAAGTCGGACACGTGGATGAGGCCGTCGATGCCCTCTTCCAGTTCGACGAAGGCGCCGAACTCCGTAATGTTGCGCACGGTGCCCGTGACGATCATGCCGGGCTGGTACTTCTCGGCGATGGCCATCCAGGGGTTGGGGGTGATCTGCTTCATGCCGAGGCTGATGCGGCGGTTGTCTGAATCCACCTGCAGGATCAGGGCTTCCACCTGGTCGCCCAGGTTGACCATGCCCTTGGCGGACTTGACCTTCTTGGTCCAGCTCATCTCGGAGACATGGACGAGGCCCTCGATGCCGGGCTCCAGCTCGACAAATGCGCCGTAGTCGGTGATGGAGACGACCTTGCCCTTGACGGTGGCCTGGATGGGGTAGCGCTCCTCGACGGAGAGCCAGGGATCCGGGAACTTCTGCTTGTAGCCGAGGCTGACGCGCTCGGTCTCCTTGTCGTACTTGAGCACGGCCACTTCGACCTTGTCGCCCACCTGGAACATCTCGCTGGGGTGGTTGAGCCGGCCCCAGGACATGTCGGTGATGTGCAGCAGGCCGTCCACGCCGCCGAGGTCGACGAAGGCGCCGTACTCGGTGATGTTCTTGATGGTGCCCTCGACCAGCTTGCCTTCCTCGAGACCCGCCAAGGTCTCTTCCTTCAGGCTCGCGTTGATGGTTTCGAGGAACAGCTTGCGGGACAGCACGATGTTGCCCCGGCGGCGGTTGACCTTGATGACCTTCATGTCGAAGGACTTGCCGAGGTAGGGATCCAGGTTGCGGACGGGCTTCATGTCCACCTGGCTGCCAGGCAGGAAAGCGCGGATGCCGATGTCCACGGCCAAGCCGCCCTTGACCTTCTCGAGCACCGTGCCGTGCACGGTCATGTTGGAACGGAAGGCCTTCTCGACCTCGTCCCAGATCTTCATCTTCTCGGCGCGCTCGCGGCTGAGGCGCACGTTGCCGTTGGCGTCCTCGAGCATTTCGAGCAGCACTTCGACCACGTCGCCCACCT
>DASXVC010000030.1:0-52322 GCA_036504495.1 Geothrix sp. | reverse complement strand
CGGCGGCCATGGCGGCCCTTGGGAGCCGTCATGGGCCGCCGCCCGCGAAGCCGGACGCGCGAGGCGCGGCCGGGGGCCTGAGGCCCGGATGTCCTGGCCAGGGCGCCGGATCTGCCTTCGTGACCTTTGCTTTCTTCTTCGTGTGCTTCGTGGAGATTTTTCAAGCTGAGGCCCCCGGATAACGAGGTTCCCTGAATTCCACTGTTGGACAGGCTCCGGCTGGGAACGGACAATCGGAGGATGTCCCCCCGATTCGAACGCCTGAAACAAACCTTCGGCATGCGCCTGTTCGGATGGCTGAAGATCCCACTGCTGGCTTCGGTGCGGCCCAGCGTCGTGGAGCTCAGCGAGACCCGCTGCGTGGTGAGGATCCCCCTCCGCCGCTGGACCCGCAATCACCTTGGCTCGATGTATTTCGGCGCCCTGGCCATCGGCGCGGACTGCGCCGGGGGCCTGCTGGCCATGGACCAGATCAAGCGCACGGGGAAACCCGTCTCCCTGGTGTTCAAGGCCTTCCAGGCCACCTTCCTCAAGCGCCCCGAATCCGATGTCTACTTCATCTGCGAGGAGGGCGAGGCCATCCGCGACCAGGTGCGGCGCGCCCTGGATTCCGAGGAGCGCATCACCGAACCCATGCACATCCAGGCCGCCGTGAAGCTGCCGGACGGCACCTTCGAGCCCGTGGCCGAGTTCATGCTTGAGCTGAGCCTGAAGCGGAAGGGCTAGGGCACCCGCACCTGCTGCACGAACTTCTGGATGCCCGCCAGGAGCATCTCGATGGCGATGGCCGTCAGCACCAGGCCCATGAGCCGCTCGAAGGCCATCGTGACCTGCTCGCCCAGGAAGTCTGCGATCTTCTCCGCGAACCCGAGGACCACGGCCGAGATCGCCATGGCCACGGAGAGGGCGCCCAGCCACTCCCACAGCCGGTGGGGCTCCCGGCTCACCAGCAGGAGCACCGTGGCGATGGCCGAAGGCCCGGCGATGAAGGGGATGGCCAGGGGCACGAGGAAGGGCTCCCCGTGGAGGGGGTGATCCGCCCGGCCTTCGGGGTGGGGGAAGACCATCTTCAGAGCGATGAGGAAGAGGATCACGCCGCCGGCAATTCCCAGCGATGTATCCGTGAGGTGCATGAGGCGCAGCACCTTCTGCCCGAAGAGCGCGAAGAAGATCAGGATGGCGAAGGCGAACAGCACCTCGCGCACGATGATCCGCTGGCGCCGGACCGGATCCACCTGGCGCAGCAGCCCCACGAAGAGCGGGATGTTGCCCAGGGGATCCGTCACCAGCACCAGCAGCACGACGGCGGAGATGAACGAGGACGAGTCCACGAAGCTATTTCAGCTCGATCTCGAAGGGCAGCCTGGCGTAGACGCCCCGGGGATCGTTCAGCGAAGTCAGCAGCTCCAGCTGGTGGAGGAATCCGCCCGTCAGGGCATCCACCGGGCCGCGCTTGGCCAGCTTCTTGGGCTTGGCGCCCAGGTTCTTCAGGATCTCCTTGAAGGCGTCGGGTTCGTGCTCGGGGCCCACCACCTGGTAGTCATCTCCGGCCTTCGCCCGCTCCGCAGCGTACTTGACCGCGGCTCCCAGGCCGCCGATCTCGTCCACCAGGCCCAATTTCACGGCCTCCTGGCCCGACCAGACGCGGCCCTGGGCGATCTCGTGGACCGCCTCCTTCTTCATCTTCCGGCTGTCCGCCACCTTGGCCACGAACTGCTCGTAGATGCGGTCCACCAGCCCCTGGATGCGCGCCAGTTCCAGATCATTCTTGGGCCGGGTCAGGGTCATGGGATTGGCAAGCTTGGCCGTCTGCACGCTGTCCCAGGTGATGCCGTGCCCATTGGCCAGCTTCTTCACGTTGGGCAGCAGGCCGAAGACGCCGATGGAACCGGTGATGGTGCTGGGCTCCGCGAAAATGCGGTCGCCGTAGGTGCTGATCCAGTAGCCGCCGGAGGCCGCCAGGTGGCCCATGGACACCACCAGGGGCTTCACCTTCTTCGTGAGGATGACTTCGCGCTGGATGAGCTCCGAAGCCGAGGCGCTGCCGCCGGGGCTGTTCACCCGCAGGACCACCGCCTTGATGCGGTCGTCCAGGCGCAGGCGGCGCAGCTCGCGGCTGAGGCGCTCTCCGCCCACCTGACTGGACTTGCCTTCACCATCCACGATCTCGCCTTCGGCCACCACCACGGCGATGCGGGTCTTGCCGGTCTTGGCCTCGCCGGGGATGCCGGCGTAGGTGGCCAGGAAGATCTGGGGAAAGTCCTTGTCCTTGGACTGCTTGCCCGCCAGCTTCTTGAGCTCGTCCAGCACCTCGTCATAGGCTGCGATGCGGTCCACCAGCCCCAGCTTCTTGGCGTCTTCGGCCTCCACCAGGCCCTTCTCATCGGCGATGGCCTGCAAGTCGGAGGGAGCCTTCTTCCGGTCCTTCGCGACCGTGCCCTTCCACTCGGACCAGATGTCGTCCAGCAGCTTCTGCACCTGCTCCCGGTTGGGCTCGCTCATGCGGTCGGTGATGAAGGGCTCCACCGCGCTCTTGTACTTGCCGACGCGCGTGACCTGCACTTCCACGCCGTACTTCTTGAAGGCCTCGCCGAAAAACATGGGTTCGCTGGCCAGACCGTTCAGTTCCATCTCGCCGAAGGGGTTCATGAACACGGTCGTGGCGCCGGCGGCCAGGTAGTAGTCCCGCTTGCCCCAGCCCAGGTTGTAGGCCAGCACGGGCTTCTTCGCCTTGAAGCGCTGGATGGCCTCGCGCAGCTCCCGCAGCTGCGCGGGACCTGCGCCCTGGAGGTTGCCCGTGAGGAACAGGGCCGTGATGCGGCTGTCGGCGGCCGCCCGGTCCAGGGCCTCGATGGCCGTGGGCAGGGCGAGGCTGCGGCCTCCGGCACCGCCCAGCGCTTCGTTGAGCGCCTCGCCGGGTTCAGGATCCCGCTCTCCGTCCGACAGGCTCGTATCCAGGTCGAACACCAGGACCGCCTTGCCCGGCACCGTGGGCTTGCCCGACGACCCGATGGCCGCCAGCAGGCCGAAGAACAGGAAGAAGGCCAGCCCGCCGGCCACCATCAGGGCCAGCAGCGCGGCGAAGAAGCTCTTGAAAAAGGACTTCATGGTGGCTCCGGGAAGACCTTCCAGGATCGCATACCTGGGTGGCTAGGAACGCAGCCGGGCCACCAGGGACAGGAAGCCATCCAGGACCTTCGGCACGGCTGCGGCGGTGCGGGCATCGGTGGGCGCTCCCTGGGCGTCAAGCTGCTGGTCCGCGTGGGGCACCGTGATCGCCTCGGGAAGGGCCAGCGCCCCCATGTTCGCCAGGGTGGCCCGCCAGGCCACCAGGCCCCGGGCGCCGCCGAAGGCCCCGGGGCTGGCCGCGCACAGCAGCACCGGCAGACCGGGCCAGGGGCTGGGCTTCAGGGTGCTGAGCCAGTCCACGGCGTTCTTGAGGTGCCCCGGGATGCCCGCGTTGTACTCCGGCGAGACGATCACCAGGCCCTGGGCTGCCCGGAGCCCCTCATGAAGTGCCTGGGCTTCCGCCGAGATCGTGGCACCCTCCTCGTAGAGCGGCAGGCGCAGCGCCTCCCCCGCGAAAAGGGACACCTCATGGCCCCGCGCCTCCAGCTGGCCGGCAAGGTGGCGCAGCAGGCGGGTGTTCAGAGAACCGGGACGGAGGCTTCCGCCCATCAAGGCCACGCGCATGGCTCCTCCTTGCATCTCGGAATTGTGACCTGGATCAATCTTGACCCGATTGGTAAACTTTCTACATCCGAGGAGGATGTTGTGTCGAACTACCCCGAACACATGGTTGCCCCGATGCGCGCTGAACTGACCCAGGTGGGCTTTCAGCAGCTCCTGACCCCCGTCGAGGTGGACCAGGCCCTCCAGCGGTCCGGCACCACCCTGCTGGTGGTGAACAGCGTGTGCGGATGCGCCGCGGCGGGCGCCCGCCCGGGCGTCACCGAGGCCCTGCGATCCCAGGGCCTGCGGTTCGATCACCTGGTGACGGTCTTCGCCGGCATGGAGAAGGAAGCCACGGCCCAGGCCCGGGAGTACTTCGAGGGTGCCATGCCCACCAGCCCCCAGGCCGCCATCCTCAAGGACGGCCAGCTGGTCCACCTCATGCAGCGCCAGGATTTCCTGGCCCACACGCCCGAGGAGATCGCCGCCACGCTGACGGCGGCCTATCGCCAGACCATCGCCGCGAGCTGAAGGAAGCCCGCAGGGACTTGAAGTAGGCTGGACCTCGGAGAATCCGATGCCCAAGCCCCTGTCCCACTTCAGGATCGTGGACCTGTCCTGCGTGCTCGCAGGACCCTTCTCGACCCAGCTGCTGGCGGACTTCGGCGCCGAGGTGCAGAAGCTGGAGCCTCCCGAAGGGGATCCCACCCGGGGCTGGGGCCCCCCCTTCGAGGACGGCGACACCGGCGAAAGCGCCTACTTCCGCTGCGCCAACCGGGGCAAGCGCAGCCGCACCATCGATCTGCACACCGAGGAAGGCAAGGCCAGGCTCTTCGACTTGCTGAAGGACGCGGATGTGCTGGTGGAGAATTTCCGTTCTGATTCCGCGGATCGCCTGGGCCTGGGCTGGAAACGGCTCCACGCGAAGTTTCCGAAACTCATCCTGGCCTCCATCCGCGGCTTTGCCTCCGACGTCACCGCCTCCCGCCGGGCCGGCTACGACTTCATCATCCAGGCCGAGAGCGGCTGGATGGCCATCACCGGCGAACCCGATGGCCGCCCCATGAAGGTGGGCGTGGCCCTGGTGGACGTGCTGGCGGGCCTCTACTGCGCCAACGGCATCCAGGCCGCCCTGCTGCACCGGGAGCGCGCCGGCGAGGCCATCCACATCGAGGTTCCGCTCATGGAGGCCGCCCTGGCTGGCCTGGTCAATGTGGCCGCCGGAGCCCTCATGACCGGCCAGGCCCCGCAGCGCTGGGGCAATGCCCATCCCCAGATCGTGCCTTACCAGACCTTCCCCTGTTCCGATGGGGATGTGGCCATCGCCGTGGGCAGCGACCGCCAGTTCGAGGTGCTGGCCATGTGGCTGAACCTGGATCTGGAGGCCCGCCCCGAATGGCGGAAGAACCGCGGCCGCGTGAAGGACCGCGAGGAACTCGTCGCCCTCATTGAAGCCCGGACCCAGGCCAGCACCGTGGCCGACGTGCTGGCCTTCTGCGAACCCAACGCCATCCCCGCCAGCCGCGTGCGCAGCGTGGACGACGTGCTGTTCCGCAAGGGCGGCGAACTCCACAACCTGCTCCAGCCCCTCTTCGAGGCTGAAACCAACACCATGGTCCCCACCCTCGCCGCGCCGGTGCTGCTCAACGGCGAACGGGCCTGCGCCGCCCTGCCCCCGCCCCGGTGGAAGCCATGACCTCGGATCGCCGCCGCCTGCCGCGCCTGGTGCCCCTGGGCGCCCGTCTCCCAGACCAGAAGGCCCTGGCGCGCCTTACCCGGGCCTGGGCCTTCGTGGTGGGCCCCGCCCTGGCCGACCGCACCCGCCCTCTGCGCGTGGAGCGGGATGTCCTCGTCATGGGCTGCTGGGAGCTCGCCCGCATCGCCCCCCTGCGCGAAGCCGCCGCCGCCGTGTGGCCGCAGATCCGCGATCGCATCCACCGGGCCCTGGGCCTCCGCCTCACCGGACTCCAGATCGCGCCCTGCGATCCGCCCCCGGAGTCCCAGGCCCTCCCCCAGGATCCCGACCCCCTCCGCCGCGCCCTGCAGCTCCTCGATGCCCGCCGCAAAGAGCGCATCCGCCTCGGCCTCGAGAAGGAATAGAGCCAGACTGGACGCCCCCGGCCGTTTCCAGTAAAGTCAAACCTTCGTCGGGGCGTGGCTCAGCCTGGTAGAGCGCTCGGTTCGGGACCGAGAGGTCGGAGGTTCGAATCCTCTCGCCCCGACCAATAAGAAAGGGGCCTGCGGGCCCCTTTCTTATTGGTCGGAAGCAGGCGAGAGGGTTCGAACCTCCGAGTGGGATCGCGGAGGCGCGACTAGATGTCGCGCCGGAACGAGACCAGCGGCTGGCGCAGCCAGACGCGTTCGAATCCGGGGCCCTGGTGGGTCGAATCCTCAGAAGGGTGAGCGGCCAACCTCCGAGTGGCACGCCATTCGAATCCGCGGCCTTGGTGGGTCGGCGCCGAATACGGAGAACGGCCGACCTCCGAGTGGAATCGCGGAGTGCGTTCCGCGGTCAGACCACGCCACCCCCCCGCCCGACCTTTCGTGATCCGCGATATCCCCGCTCCCAAGCTACAATGACCGGTTCCGCCCGCCGGGCGGGGAGCCCACCCGATGAGCGACGCCTGCACCATCATGACCACCTGCGGCAGCGAGGAGACGGCCCTGACCATCGCTGCGGCCCTGGTGGATCAGGCCTATGCCGCCTGCGTGAACATCGTCCCAAGCATCAAGAGCTACTACTACTTCAAAGGCGAGACCCACCTCGATGAAGAGGTGATGCTCATCATCAAGACCACGCAGGACCTCTTCCCCCAGGTGTCGGAAGTGATCACGGACCTCCACACCTACGAGGTGCCCGAGATCCTGATGTTCCCCGTGGAGGCCGGATCCGAGGCCTTCCTCGACTGGATCCGCCAGAGCGTAAACCGCCTCGCCTGACCCCGACTTGACCAGCCTCCCCGGGAGCAACTCCATGGAACAGACCCTGTCCCTCGAATTTCTGCGCGTGGTCGAACAGGCCGCCATCGCCTGCGCCACCTCCATCGGCCACGGCCGCCGGAAGCACAGCGACAAGCTGGCCGTGGAAGCCATGCGGAAGACCATGGAGAGCGTCCGCATGGACGGCACCATCGTCATCGGTGAAGGCGAGCGGGACGAGGCCCCCATGCTCTACATCGGGGAGAAGGTGGGCATGGGCGCCGATCTGGATGGCGACCATCCGGCCGTGGACATCGCCGTGGATCCCCTGGAAGGCACGAACCTGTGCGCCACCGGCGCCCCCAACGCCATTGCCGTGCTGGCGGCCACGGAGCGGGGCGGCCTGCTGCACGCCCCCGACCTCTACATGGAAAAGCTGGTGGTGGGCCCCGCCGCCAAGGGCAAGGTGAGCCTCGACGCGCCCGTGCAGGAGAACCTCGAGATCATCGCCAAGTCCCTGGACCGCAAGGTCGAGGAGATCACCGTCAGTGTCCTGGACCGGGACCGCCACGCCCAGCTCATCGCGGACATCCGCAAGGCCGGGGCCCGCATCCAGCTCATCGGCGACGGCGACCTCAGCGCCGCCATCAGCGCCGCCGTCAGCGGCACGGGCATCCACGCGGTCATGGGCACCGGCGGCGCACCGGAGGGCGTGCTCTCCGCCGCGGCCCTGAAGTGCCTCAACGGCGAGATCCAGGGCCGCCTCAAGGTGGACACCAACACCGCCAGCCGGGAGAAGGCCGAGGCCATGGGCGTGGACTTCAACCGCATCTACTTCACGGATGACCTCTGCCCCGGCAAGCAGATCGTGTTCGCGGCCTGCGGCGTGACCCACGGCAACCTCCTGAAGGGCGTGCTGCACTTCGGCCACGGCGTCCGCACCTCCAGCCTCATCCTCACCTACGGTGCCCGCCAGGTGCGTTTCATCGACACCGTGCACATGAAGGAAGGCGAGAAGGTCACGGTCCGTTTCTAGACCCGCCGTGCGCGAATCCCTCCGCACCCGCCTCTTCCGCTGGGCCTTCAACGTCTGGCCCTGCTTCCGGGGCACCGGCGCCCGGGTGGCCTTCATCGCCTCGGACTGGTCCGAGGTCCGCGTGCGCCTGCCCCTGTCCTGGCGGACCCGGAACTACGTGGGCACCATCTTCGGCGGCAGCCTGTATGCGGGCGTCGATCCCTTCTACATGCTCATGCTGATCCACCGCCTTGGGCCCGATTACGTGGTGTGGGACAAGGCGGCCTCCATCCGCTTCCGCAAGCCGGGCCGCAGCACCCTCTTCGCCACCTTCCGGGTGGATGAGGCCGAGGTGGCCGAGATCCGCCGGCTCCTCCAGGACCATCCCAAGGTGGACCGCGCCTACCCTGTGGAGCTGCGGGACGCCCAGGGGATCGTCCACGCGGAAGTGCAGAAAGTGATCCACATCTCCCTTCGCAGGCCTTCCTGATAGGCTTTTACCCTCATCTTACGAGGTTATTTATGGCTTCCCCCCTTCGCGCCTCCCTCGGCCTCTGCCTGGGCCTGGCGGCCTTCTCCCTGGCCGCCCAGTCCAAGCCCGGCGTGGATCCGGTCAACCTCGACACCGCGGTGCGGCCTTGCGACGACTTCTACCAGTTCGCCAACGGGGGCTGGCTCAAGTCCCACGCCATCCCCGCGGACAAGTCCCGCTATGGCGCCATGGAGGAACTGAGCGAGCGCAACCGCGCCATCCTCCAGAAGATCCTGAACGAGACCAGCGCCAAGACCACCTGGGCCAAGGGCAGCATCCAGCAGAAGGTGGGGGACTTCTACACTTCCGGCATGAACGAGGCCGCCATCGAGAAGCGCGGCCTGGCACCGCTCAAACCCATCCTCGCCACCATCGAGGGCCTGAAGGACACGAAGCAGCTCCCCGCCCTCCTCGCAAAGCTGCACGCCCAGGGCCTGCCCGGCGGCTTCGGCTTCTTCGTCCGCCAGGACGCCAAGGCCTCCACCCAGTACCTGGCCTACCTGGGCCAGGGCGGCACGGGGCTCCCGGACCGCGACTACTACCTGAAGGATGACGCCCGCAGCCGGGACATCCGCGCCAAATACGAAGCCCACGTCGCGAAGATGCTGGAGCTGGCAGGGGATGCCCCCGGCCTGGCCCGCGCCCGCGCCCGGGTGGTGCTGGATCTGGAAACGCGCATGGCCCAGGCCCAGTGGAGCCGTGTGGAGATGCGCAACCCCCAGAAGACCTACAACAAGCGCACCCTGGATCAGGTCGCCGCCGAGGCCCCCGGCTTCGACTGGAAGGCCTACTTCCAGGCCCGCGGCGTGAAGCTGGCGGACCTGAACCTCAGCCAGCCCCCCTACCTCCAGGCCTTCGGCAAGCTGGCCTCGGAAATGCCCGCCCCCCAGTGGCGCACCTACCTGCGCTGGCACGCCCTCAGCGCCACCGCCAACCTCCTGCCCAAGGCCTACGGGGAGGAAGCCTTCGCCTTCCACGGCAAGGTGCTGAACGGCACACCCGAGCGCGAACCCCGCGCCAAGCGCATCGAAGCCGTGACGGACGGCACCCTGGGCGAGGCCCTGGGCCAGCTCTACGTGAAGGTGGCCTTCCCGCCCGAATCCAAGAAGAAGGTCCTCGAAATGGTGGAGAACCTCCGCGTGGCCCTGCGGGAGCGCATCACCAACCTGGACTGGATGGGCGCCGAAACCAAGCAGCAGGCCATCACCAAGCTCAACGCCTTCGGCGTGAAGATCGGCTACCCGGACAAGTGGAAGACCTACGCCTTCGACGTCAAGCGGGATGACTACTTCGGCAACGTGCGCCGCGCCGCCGCCTTCCGCATCCAGGAGAACCTGGCCAAGCTCGGCAAGCCCATCGACCGCACCGAATGGGGCATGACGCCGCCCACCGTGAACGCCTACTACAGCCCCACCATGAACGAGATCGTGTTCCCCGCCGGCATCCTGCAGCCGCCCTTCTTCGACGCCAAGGCTGACGACGCCGTGAACTACGGCGCGCTGGGCTACGTCATCGGTCACGAGATGACCCATGGCTTCGACGACAGCGGCAGCCAGTTCGACGCCGAGGGCAACCTCAAGAACTGGTGGACCGACGCGGACAAGAAGGCCTACCAGTCCCGCACGGACCTGGTGGTGAAGCAGTACGATGCCTACGAGCCCATCAAGGGCGAACACGTGAACGGCAAGCTCACCCTGGGCGAGAACATCGCCGACATCGGCGGCCTCAAGATCGCCTTCGCCGCCTACCAGAACAGCCTGAAGGGCAAGCCCGCTCCGGCCCCCGTCGACGGCTTCACCGGCCCCCAGCGCTTCTTCCTGGGCACCGCCGCCGTGTGGCGCAACCACATCCGCGAAGCGGCCCTGTCCCTGCGCCTGAAGACCGATCCCCACAGCCCCGGCCGTGAGCGGGTCAACGGCCCCTTGTCCAACCTGCCCGAGTTCTACGAGGCCTTCACGTGTGGCGATGGCCAGGCCATGAAGCGAGACATCAAGGTGCGGCCGGCCATCTGGTGATCCCTGCTCCGGAAGGCTGCGCCTTCCGGAGATAGAAAAAAGGAAACAGCTTGAACACTCGATCTCCACTGCTTGTTCTGGCGCTGATGGCGCCCCTGTCTGCCCAGGTGTCCTACAAGGGCTTCAACCCGGCGAACATCGATGCCTCGGTGAAGCCCTGCCAGGACTTCTTCCAATACGCCGTGGGCGGCTGGGCCAAGCGCACGATCATCCCTGCGGAGTACGAGCGGTACGGGGTGGATCAGGAAATCGACACCCGGACCCACCAGATCCTGCGGGAGATCCTGGAATCCGCCGCGGCCGCCCAGGCCGTGGCGGGATCCGAGACCCAGAAGGCCGGGGACTTCTACGCCAGCGGCATGGATGAGGCGGGCATCGAAGCGGCGGGGATCGCGCCCCTCAAGGCACTCTTCGCCCGCATCGACAGCGTGAAGGACCCGGCCTCCCTGGCGGCCACGCTGGCGGATCTGCACCCCTTGGGCGTCTTCGCGGGCTTCTCCTTCAGCGTGGACCAGGATGACAAGGAGAGCAGCCGCTACTCCATGGCGCTGGCCCAGGGCGGCCTCGGCCTGCCGGACCGGGACTACTACCTGAAGGACGACGCCAAATCGAAGGAACTCCTCGCCGCCTACCGGGCCCACGTGGCGAAGATGCTTGGCCTGGCCGGTGCCGATCCCAAGGGCGCCGACCTCATCCTGGCCCTGGAGACCCGCCTCGCCAAGGCCAGCATGACCCGCGTGGAGCAGCGCGATCCCAACGCCGTCTACCACGCCATGAGCCCGGCCCAGCTTCAGGCCGCCGCGCCTGGGTTCCCCGCGGCTCTCTACCTGAAGGCGCTGGGCGTATCGGCCCCGGACCGCTTCGTGGTGCGCCAGCCCGCCTTCCTCGCGGAACTGGGCCGCATGATGCAGGACCTCCCGGCGGACCAGTGGCGCGTCTACCTGCGCTGGACCCTCCTCCGCAACGCCGCGCCGGCCCTTTCCAGGGCCTTCGAGCAGGAGGCCTTCGCCTTCTATGGCACGAAGCTCCAGGGCACCACCGCCCAGCACCCCCGCTGGAAGCGCGTGATGTTCGCCGCCGACCGCGGCCTGGGCGAGGCCCTCGGCAAGTTCTACGTCCAGCGCGCCTTCCCCGCCAGCAGCAAGGCCAAGGTGCTGGAGATGGTCGAGAACCTGCGCACGGCGCTGAAGACCCGCATCGACGGCCTCGAATGGATGAGCGCCCCCACCAAGGCCAAGGCCCGGCAAAAGCTCGCCGCCATGCGCGTGAAGATCGGCTACCCGGATGCCTGGCGGGACTACGCGAAACTGCAGATCAAGCCCCAACCCTACGTCCTGAACCTCCTGGAGACCCGGCGCTTCGAATTCCAGCGGCGCCTGTCGAACCTGGGACGGCCCATCGACCGGAATGAATGGGACATGACGCCCCAGACCAACAACGCCTACTACAGCCCCACCATGAACGAGATCGTGTTCCCGGCGGGCATCCTCCAGCCGCCCTATTTCGACGCCACGGCGGATGACGCCGTGAACTACGGGAACATCGGCGCCACCATCGGCCACGAGATGACCCACGGCTTCGACGACGAGGGCCGCCAGTTCGACGCCGACGGCAACCTCAAGACCTGGTGGACGGCCGAGGACGAGATGGCCTACAACGTCCGCGCCGACCTGGTGGTGAAGCAGTTCGACGCCTTCGAGCCCCTGCCCGGCCTCAAGCTCAACGGCAAGCTCACGCTGGGTGAGAACATCGCCGACCTGGGCGGCCTCAAGATCGCCTGGGACGCCTGGAAGCTGAGCCAGAAAGGCAAGGCTTCCCAACCCGGAACCCAGGGCAAAATCGAGGGCTTCACTCCCGAGCAGCGGTTCTTCCTGGGCTACGCCGAGACCTGGCGCACCCTCACCCGCGAAGAGGCCACCCGCCTCCGCGCCAACACCGACCCCCACAGCCCCGCCAAGTTCCGCGTCAACGGGCCTCTCGCCAACCTTCCGGAGTTCTTCGAGGCCTTCGGATGCAAGGACGGCGACCCCATGAAACGGCCCGACAGGGTCCGTCCGGCCATCTGGTAGCATCGCCCTTTCGCCCCGCTTTCCAAAGGATCCCCATGCGCATTCGCCCCCTCGTCCTTCTTGCCAGCCTCCTCGCCGCGGGCGCGGCCCTGGAAGCCTGCACCAACCTGCTCGTGACCAAGGGCGCGAGCAAGGACGGCTCGACGATGATCACCTACGCCGCCGACAGCCACACGCTCTACGGCGAGCTCTACTTCAAGGCGGGCGGCCGCCACCTTCCTGGTGCCATGCGCGAGATCCGCGAGTGGGACAGCGGGTTCACCTTCGACACGGGGAAGGTCCTCGGCAGCATCCCCGAAGCGCCGGTCACCTACACCCGCGTGGGCAACATGAACGAGCATCAGCTTGTCGTCGCTGAGACCACCTTCGGGGGCCGGAAGGACCTGGCCGCTCCGACCGGCATCATCGACTACGGCAGCCTCATCTACATCGCCCTCGAGCGCGCCAAGACCGCCCGGGAGGCCATCGAGGTGATGACCAGGCTGACGGACGAATACGGCTACGCCAGCACCGGGGAAAGCTTCTCCATCGCCGACCCCAACGAGGTCTGGATCCTCGAGATGATCGGCCGGGGCAAGGGCCAGAAGGGCTCTCTCTGGGTGGCCTACAAGCTCCCCGACGGCACCATCAGCGCCCACGCCAACCAGGCCCGCATCCGCCAGTTCCCCCTGAACGACCCCAAGACCGCGCTCTACAGCAAGGACCTCATCTCCTTCGCCCGGGAAAAAGGCTGGTTCAAGGGTGAGGACAAGGCCTTCAGCTTCGCGGACACCTACGCGCCCCTGACGTTCGGCTCCCTGCGGGGCTGCGAGGCCCGCGTGTGGAGCATCTTCAACCGCGCCGCCAAGAGCCAGAAGATCTCCATGGACTTCGTGAAGGCGGAGAAGGGCGCCAGGCCGATGCCGCTCTTCGTGAAGCCCGACCAGAAGCTGGACGTGCACGATGCCATGGAGCTCATGCGCGATCACTTCGAAGGCACCGACTTCGACATGACCAAGGACGTGGGCGCGGGCGCCTACAAGCTGCCTTACCGCTGGCGCCCCATGGGCTTCCAGGTGGACGGCCAGGCCTACATCCACGAGCGCGCCATCAGCACCCAGCAGACCGGGTTCTCCTTCGTGACCCAGAGCCGGTCCTGGCTGCCCGATCCCGTCGGCGGCGTGCTCTGGTTCGGCGTGGATGACACCTACACCACCGTGTATGTGCCCATCTCCTGCGGCATCAAGGCGCCCCCCAAGGCCTTCGCCATCGGCACCGGGAACTTCAACGAGTTCAACTGGGACAGCGCCTTCTGGACCTTCAACTTCGTCACGAACTACACGTACACCCGCTGGAGCGACATGATCGTCGACGTCCAGAAGGTGCAGCGCGAGTTCGAAGGCCGCTACCTCGCCGAGCAGGCCGAGGTGGACCGCACCGCCCTCGGCCTCCACAAGCAGAATCCCGGCCTGGCGCAGGACTACCTCACCCAGTACGCCGCGAAGCAGACCGAGCAGCTCATGTCCCGCTGGAAGAAGCTGGGCGAGTTCCTCATCTGGAAGTACCTGGACGGCAACGTGCGCAACGAGAAGGGCGAGGTCACCCACCCCAAGGCCCCCGAGGACTGGCTCCGCTGCGTCGTCAAGGACCACGGGGATGTGATCAAGGTGAAGAAGGTCGAGGGGCTGGCCCTGGACGAGGATTAGTTCCAGAGCTGAAAACCTGCGGTTTTCAGATAGAAGGCCCCGCGGTGCGGGGCCTTCTATCTTGTGACGCCTGCCAATCCTCGCCCCATGGCATCATGGCCGGTTCCCCGAGGTCTTCATGCGTCACCCGGATCCGCATTCCTACTACGATGCTGCCCAGCCCAAGGCCCGCCGCCTCCGGTTGAAGCTGGGGGTGGACTTCGCCGCCAAGCGCATCGATGGGGAAGTGGTGCTGGAATTCGGCAGCGCCGTGTCTGGAACCCTGGACCTGGACACCAAGGGCCTCGAGATCCACACCGTACAGGTCCCGGGCCACGGCCCCATTCCCTGGGAGCTGGGGGAAGCGGACGCCATCCTGGGCCAGCGGCTGCGCCTGGAGGTGCCCGCGGGCACGCAGGAGGTGGCCATCGCCTACCGGACCGGCGCGGACGCCATGGCCCTCCAGTGGCTGGATGCGGAACAGACCGAGGGCAAGGTGGCGCCCTACCTCTTCAGCCAGTGCCAGCAGATCCACGCCCGCACCATGGTGCCCTGCCAGGACACGCCCATCGCCCGCATCGCCTACCACGCGGAGGTGGCCGTACCCGAGGGCCTCACCGCCGTGATGTCCGCGGGCCCCGCGGGGGATGAGGCCACCGCCGAAGGACGCCACCTCTACCGCTTCTCCATGCCCCAGCCCATCCCCCCCTACCTCCTCGCCCTGGCGGTGGGCCGCCTCGAAGCCCGGGACCTCAGCCCCCGCGCCCGGGTGTGGGCCGAGCCTGAAACCGTGGAAGCCGCCGCCTGGGAATTCGCGGGCGTGGAGGACATGATCGTGAAGGCGGAGGCCCTGTTCGGGCCCTACCCCTGGGACCGCTACGACATGCTGGTGCTGCCCCCGTCCTTCCCCTACGGCGGTATGGAAAATCCCCGCATGACCTTCCTCACGCCCACGCTGCTGGCGGGCGACCGCAGTCTGGTGGACGTGGTGGCCCACGAGCTGGCCCACAGCTGGACCGGCAACCTCGTCACCAACGCGAGCATGGAGCACTTCTGGTTGAACGAGGGCTTCACCGTGTGGGCGGAACGGCGCATCCTGCGCATCCTCCACGGCGAGGATGCCGCGGCGCTCGGCTGGGCCATGGGCGAGAAGGCCCTGGAGGACAGCCTGGCGCGCTTCAAGGACGAGCCCCACCTCACCGTCCTGCGCATGCACCTGAAGGGCATCGATCCCGACGATGCCTTCTCCAGCATCCCCTACGAGAAGGGCGCGCGGCTGGTGGCGGCCCTGGAGCGCGAGGTGGGCGAGGAGCGGTTCCTGCGGTTCCTCCGCGATTACATGGATGCCTTCCGCTTCACGTCCATCACCACGGAGCAGTTCTGCACCTTCGCGGCAGCCAAGCTGCCCGGCGCGCTGGAAGCGGTGGGCGCCAAGGCCTACCTGGATGAGCCCGGCCTCCCCGCCACCGCCCCCAGCTTCCGCAGCGCGCAACTCGACACCCTCACCATGCTGGCGGAGAGCTGGCCTGAAGGGGGACGGCCCAGCGCCCATCAGATCGCCACCTGGAAGCCCTCCGAATTGCAGGTCTTCCTCCAGAAGCTGCCGCGGAAACTCAGCACAGAGGATTGCGCCTGGCTGGACGAGCACTTCCAGCTCATGGGCCGCGGCAACTATGAAATCCTGGTGGAGTGGCTGACCCTGGCCGCCGCCGCGGACTACGAACCGGCCTTCCCGCGCATCCGCGAAGTGCTGGTGCGCGTGGGCCGCATGAAGTACCTGCGGCCCCTCTACGGCGCCCTGGGCGGTTCTGTCCGCACACGGGCCCTGGCCCGCGAAACCTTCGCTGCCGCCAGCCCCGGCTACCACGGCCTGTCGCGCCGCGTGGTGGCGTCCGTCCTCGAGTCCTATCCGTCCTGATCTTTCACCACCAAGACGCCAAGGCACCAAGAAAAGCAAAAGGCCTTTCTATGCAGTTCTTGGTGTCTTGGTGCCTTGGTGGTGATCCGTTTTCTTTAGCCCTAGGAGTTCTTCATGTCCCACGGATCCGAACCCCAGGAGATCAAGGGTCTGCCCGCGAACGCGCGGCGGGCTCTGGCACCCGGTGAAGCCTATGTCCCCCTCGTGCCCCAGGACGGCGTGCCGGAAACCACGCCCCGCGCCATCACCATGGGCCTCATCTTCTGCGCCATCTTCAGCATGGCCGCCGCCTACCTGGCCCTGAAGCTGGGCCAGGGCATCGAGGCCGCCATTCCCATCGCCATCCTGGCCGTGGGCCTCAGCCGCTTCTTCCCCCGCAAGAACACGATCCTCGAAAACGTCATCGTCCAGTCCATCGGCGCCAACAGCAGCCACGTGGTGAGCGGCGCGGCCTTCACCATCCCGGCCCTCTACATCCTGGCCCAGACACCCGGCAGCGGCGTGCCCACGCCCACCCTGTGGCAGGTGGTGCTGGTGAGCTTCCTGGGCGGCTGCATCGGCATCCTGTTCCTGGTGCCCCTGCGCCACCACTTCATGGTGGAGAACCACGGCATCTTCCCCTGGCCCGAAGCCACCGCCACCGCCGAGATCCTCGTGACGGGCGAGAAGGCCGGCAACCAGGCCAAGGAACTGGCCGTGGCGGCGGGCATCGGCGCCCTCTATGACGGCATCACCTCGATCTTCCGCGGCATGGGTGAATACCTGCGCCTGGAACATCTCTGGGTGGGCCGGGCCCTGCGCGACAAGTTCATGTCCTTCAACTTCCTGAACAGCGCCGCCACGCTGGGCATCGGCTACATCATCGGCCTGAAGTATTCTGCCGTGATCGCCGCCGGATCGTTCTTCAGCATGTTCGTGCTGGTCCCCCTCTTCCACGCCATCGGCCAGTACGTGCCCCTGATCGTGGCCCCCGGCACCAAGCTCATCGCTGACATGACGCCGGAACAGGTCTTCTTCTCCTACATCCGCATCGTGGGCGTGGGCGCCATCGCCGGCGCCGGCATCATGGGCGTGGCGGCCTCGATGCCGAACATGATCCGCAGCATCATCAGCAACATGAAGGCCCTGCTGAACCGGGATGCCGCGGCCGAATCCCCCAAGGCCGTGCGCACGGAACGAAGCCTTCCGGGCTCCATGATCGCCGTGGGCCTGGTCACCTGCACCGTCGGCACCATGGCCTTCCTCAGCTTCGGCGTAGGCATCCAACACGCCTTTGTTCCAGCTCTCGTGGCCACCCTCGTCGTCATGGTCATCTCCTTCTTCTTCGCGCCCGTGGCGGCCCGGGCCATCGCCACCATCGGCACCAACCCCATCAGCGGCATGACCATGCTGACCCTCGTCATCACCGGCGTGCTGATGCTCAAGCTGAACTTCACAGGCGGCTACGGCATGTTCCTCACCATGATGGTGGGCGGCATCGTCTGCACCGCTCTGGCGGCCTCCGGCGCCTTCAGCACCGACCTCAAGATCGGCCACTGGATCGGCTCGACCCCTGCGCGGCAGATCGGCTGGAAGTTCGTGGGCACCTTCGTGGCGGCGCTCTTCACGGGCATCGCCATGTGGCTCATGGCCAAGCAGCTGAACCTCGACGGCACCATGGCCCTGGGCACCTCCATCCCCGCCCCCCAGGCCAGCGCCATGAAGGCCATCCTCGAAGGCATCTTCGGCACCGTGTCCATGCCCCTGCGCTGGTACGCCTTCGGCCTCGGCGTCATGCTCTCCATCGTGCTGCGCATGGTGGAGCTGCCCGCCCTGGGCTTCGCCCTGGGCATGTATCTCCCCATCGAGCTGAACACGCCCCTCTTCCTGGGCGGCCTGCTGGCCCACTGGGTGAACCGGCCCAAGGCCGGAACGACCGAAGCCGACGCCAAGGCCCGCGAGAACCGCGGCGTGCTCATCGCCAGCGGCCTCATGGCCGGCGGCGCCATCATGGGTGTGGTGGCCAGCTTCATCAAGCTGAAGTGGACCGAGGGCTTCCCCCTCCTCACCGCCCACCAGGCCGAAGGCGCCCTGGGCGAATGGCTCGGTGTCGGGGCACTGATCGCGCTGTGCCTCTACGTTGTCGTCTACAGCCGCCAGGCCAAGGGCGAGGCGTAAACCTTACCGTTACTGATCCACTACAAAGATGTGAAGGCAGGAAGGCTTTTCTTCTGCGCTAATTCCTATTTTCGTATCTTCGATTGTTCCCGCCCTTATATTCCAGCTGGAATCGACGCTATCCTGGCCCCCCGTTAGCCCGACCTGTGCCATCTGCTTCATGCGGTTTAGAGCACTTATAGCGTCGTTCCGGGAGTGGATAATAATTGTAGAAAAACAAATCAACCTGAAGGTATTCTTGTACCCAAGAACAGACTTGGTTAATAGATCTGCGCAAAGCGTTCAGGGAAGTTATCATGGAGTGGTGACAATGAGCTCTGGGAAAAGCGAAGGCGGTCTTCCTGTTTTTTCATGGTTTGACGAGCCGATCAAACAATCTGTCTCCTCCGTCTTTCATACCCTTAATCACGGAGTAGAGTCCCTCGATCTTTTTCGTAAATTCCGCAATGCCCAATTCCTTTCAGTTTCCGAAGAAACCAAATATGTGAAAATACTTGGCATGGCTCAGCCTCTAGCGTTGAGGGACATTTACTCTCCAGCTCGCTTATCCACGTCGATTGGTCGTCGGTTATTTCGTCCGGAAACGGTGTGTGGCAGGGAGGAATCAGGACCCGCAGAAGTAACTCATCAGGAGAAAAAACCTGAAAAATTATCGATCGATGCAGAAGCGTTTGTCGAAAAACACAATCGAATAATCGTGCTTGGTGGGCCTGGATCGGGTAAAACAACTCTCCTTAAGCATCTCGCACTAGCTTATTCAACTAAAGAAATATTTGTTAATACGAAATTGTCAAAATCTCTGCTTCCTGTCTATATTGCACTTCCAGCTTTAGCGAAAACAGAAAATTCTTTGTTCGACTATGCAGCAAAACCACTTTGCGATAAGACAACGGATTTTGCCAAGGACTACCTGCAGAGAACCTTTGACAAGGGTTTAGGGGTGTTACTGCTAGATTCCCTGGATGAAGTTCCTGTACCAATCCGCAAAGCCGTATTAGATCGAATTATTGAATTTGAAAAACGATTTCCTCTGTCAAAAATTGTCCTCACCTGCCGCGCTGCAGATTATGAAGGAGGACTTGAAAATTTTCATGAAGTCGAAATCGCTAGGCTTTCAAATCCCGCTGTGAACAAAATCATAAAAGCTTGGTTTAAAGACGATTCCGAAAAAGGCTCTGATCTTATCAGGATGCTAAAAGCTGACCGCGGTGTCAGTGCACTTACAGAAACACCATTGCTATTAAGCCTATTATGTATTCAATTTCGCCATGACTTAGCCCTCCCGAAGAGGAAGACTGAATTATATCGCCGATGTATAGATACACTACTCCGAGATTGGGATACGACACGGCGTTTTCGCAGAGACAGTGCATATTCGCAACTTACAGATGAAAGGAAGGAACGAATTTTTGAACATGTAGCCCATCACTATTTTACAGATGGTGTTCGGCTCAGATTTCCTTCAGATGCACTCAAACTTATTGTTGGTGAGTACACAGAACGATTCGGCCTCGAAAAGCAACAGGCTGATGGGGTACTCAATGAAATTGAGTGCCATCATGGAATTCTAGAAAGAATTTCTGCAGATACTTACGCTTTTAGCCACACTTCCTTTCAGGAATATTTCGTTGCACGGGCTCTAATTTCCCGGCGTCAAGAAATGGAATATGTACGTAAACATTTTGATGATGATAATTGGTTGAGTGTAATTGAATTTGTAGTGGCCCAACAAGAAGCACCGGAGGAAGTTCTCGAATTTCTAATGGCTCGCTCCGTTATGAGCCAGGTCATGACCTACCCGGCGATGGCGAGGCGAACCAAACTACTATGGTTGTTGTACCGGTGTCTGTGTGCTGGGGCCACCGTTGAGCCCACCTTCCGAGAAAAGGTGGTTCGCCACTTGTTTGACTCACAGTTAGAGATGGCGCGGATATACCGACTTGGCGGGGTAATTCCTGTAGCGGCTTTAGAGAGAGACGGCGTGCGTCATCCATTTTTCTCATTCAAGAAAAAACCTACACTTACAGCTGCTTTACAGCCATATCGGATGCTAGCAAATGAAATGGTTCTTTCACCGCTAACGCACTACGCAAATCATGTATTAAATCGTTTAGACGAAGTGGATGAACTCGGAGATAAGGGTAATCATATTCTTGTACGGCGTGCCCTTCGATTATGCCTGCTAATACCATTAGCGTCAGTACGCCCATTGGATGTTAAGTCCCAGTTGGAGCAAATGCTTTCTGGAGATGGATTTGATCGCTCTTTGAATCTCGTGGTAGCAGAATCACTGGCAGTTCTTCAGAATCATTACTTACGCTAATGCGGTGGATAGGGAATTCAAATGCCCTATTTCGATTCACTACCGGGTAAGGGTAATTCTGAAGTAGGTGAAAATTTCGGCCAAGACGAGACCTGTACGCATGTTTTCATAACTCGGGACTGGACTGCCAAACAGTTTAGCCTTTGATGCGCCAAAGCTATGCCTGAGTCAGAAACAGCGCCCTGGGTGGCTGTTCCTGACTCAGGCAGTCGAGGACCCAGGTGATGATGCTGGATTGCTGGATGGTGGCGATGCATTGCAGGTGAAAAGCGCACTTCGGGCAAACCATAGGCCACCACCGGAACCGCTTTTACAATGGTTTCGAATGCATGCGGGAGTTTCTTTTCGGCCTTCTTTCTTTCTCGGTATAGGTATCACTGATACACGAGAAAAAAAGAAATTTCGCGATGAACTCTCTGTCTCTCAAGCATTCAAGCATTCAAGCAGATCCCTCGCCACGCCCCGGGTGCCCGTCACCAGGCTCCCGCTCTGGAACCACCCCTGGCCGCCTTCCCAGTCGGTGATGACGCCGCCGGCCTCCTGCACCAACAGGGCGCCGGCGGCGATGTCCCAGGGCTTGAGGCCCAGCTCGAAGTAGCCGTCGAAGATGCCGCAGGCCACGTGGGCCAGGTCCAGGGCGGCGCTGCCGGCGCGGCGGATGCCCTTGGCCCTCGGGAACACGCGGCCGAGGGCGGCGTTGAAGGCCGGCCAGCGCTCGCCCAGCTGGAACGCGAAGCCCGTGGCCAGGAAGGCGCCGTCCAGGCCCGCCTGCTGCGACACATGCATGGGCTGGCCGTTCCATGTGGCGCCCAGGCCCCGCACGGCCAGGAAGCAGTCCTCCCGCAGGGGGTCCAGCACGCAGCCCACCACGGGGCCTTCCGCGTCCCACAGGGCCACGGACACGCACCAGTGGGGGAAGCCCTGGACGAAGTTCAACGTGCCATCCAGCGGATCCACGATCCAGCGGCGCTCGGTATCGCCCGAGGCTCCGCCCTCCTCGCCGACGAAGCCGTACTGGGGGAAGCGGAAGTCCAATTCAGCGCGGATGGCCGCTTCTGCGGCGCGATCGGCGTCGCTCACGAAGTCATTCTTGGTCTTCTCGGTGATGGCGGCCGGATCCAACCGCCGGAAATGCCCCAGAAGCACCTTCCCCCCGGCCTGGGCCGCGGCCAGGCAGGCATCGCGTTGCGCGTCGTACATGATCACCGTCCTGCTGCGATTGTCATATGAACCTGGGGTGAGGGGCCATTCTCATGACAGCCAGAGTCAACACCGGTGGGGCTCAATAACCCGAAAGAACCTTTTCACCAGTGAGGAACGGTGAGGGCCGGTGAGAAAGCTGGCCGCGAAAAGCGAATGGGTAGGCTTCCGCCCTGGCCCACCCTCACTTTTTCGCGCCCTTTCGCGTGTTTCGCGGTTCCAGGCTTCCAGCCCATCGGGTCTGCCGTCTTGCTCACCGGCCCTCACCGTTTCTCACCGTTTCTCACCGGTAGAGGCCTTCCACGCTTTCGATTTCTGCACTCCTAACTTTTGAGCACTGGAGATTCTCGGGAACTTGATTCCGCTCTCTTCTTCAGCGCCCGGATCATCCCGGGAAAGACGAAGAGGTGGAAGGGGAGCATCGCGTACCAGTAGATGAGGCCGAGGACGCCGTGGGGCTCGAAGAAGGCCATCTGTTCCAGCCGCGAGCCCACCCCTTCGGGCCGCACGGTGAACTGGAGCCAGGCATGGCCGTCCAGCTTCATCTCGGACCGGAGCCGGAGGAGGCGGTCTTCCTCCAGGGCCTCCACCCGCCAGAAGTCGATGGGATCGCCCACGCGCAGCTGCCTCGGATGGCGGCGTCCCCGGCGCATGCCCATGCCCCGGAAGGCCCGGTCCAGCAGGCCCCGGACCTGCCACAGCCAGTTGCCGGCGGGCCAGCCGTTCTCGCCGCCCAGGGCGCAGAAGGTGTCGAACACCACCTGCGGCGGGGCCTTGACGTGCCGGTGGTGGCGCTCCAGGAACATGCCCTCGTGGGAGCCCAGGACCTGCTCCTCCTGCTCGCGGGAGAGGCTCGTGGCCCAGGTGGTCTCCACCGCATCCTCGTCCAGGCGCTCCAGCGCCAAAGCCAGGGCCTCCTTGTAGGCCATGGGCCGCACCCGGAAGACCTCCAGGGCCCGGGGATCGCGCACCACCACCTCCGTGGTCATCCCTTCGATCAGGGGCTTCACGAGCTCCAGCGGAATCGGGGTGACCAGATCCACCCACAGCGCCGAGAGGATCGGCAGCGGCACGCGCATGGGGATGATGAGGCGGCGCAGGCCCCGGGCCTCGGCATAGCCCAGCATCATCCGCCGGTAGTCCAGGATGTCCCGGCCTCCGATCTCGAAAATGCCCGCGACCTCGGGATGCTCCAGGGCCTCGGTGAGGTAGCCCAGCACGTTGCGCACGCCGATGGGCTGGCAGCGCGTGTTCACCCAGCGCGGGGTGATCATGATGGGCAGGCGCTCCGTGAGGTGCCGGAGCATCTCGAAGCTGGCGCTGCCGCTGCCGACAATGACGGCCGCCCGGAACTCCAGCACCGGGACACCGGTGGACCCCAGGGCCGCGCCCACCTCCTGCCGGCTGGCCAGATGCTCGCTGCGCTGGCGGGTGGGATCCCCCAGCCCGCCCAGGTAGATGATCCGCTGCACGCCCGCCTTGGCGCAGGCCGCGGCGAAGACCATGGCGTGGCCCAGGTCCCGGCCGCGGAAATCCGGCCGGTCCTCCCCCATGGCGTGGACCAGGTAGTAGGCCTGGGACACGCCCGCCAGGGCCGCCTCCAGCGAGGCCGGATCGCCCACATCCCCCCTCATGGCCTCCACACCCGGCCAGGGGCGCCCCGCAAGCCGGTCGGGGTTGCGCGCCAGGCAGCGGACCCTGTGGCCCGCGGCGAGCAGGCGGGGCACCAGGCGCCCCCCGATGTAGCCTGTGGCGCCGGTCACGAGGATCAGCGGCCTGCCGGGATCCATCAGGCTGGCGCCCGTGGCCTGCGGTGTCATGCGGGCACCAGGTCCGCGAACACGAACCCGTCGCGCGCCACGACCTCGCCGCGGTCCACGGGGATGGGGGTCCTGAACATGGGCCCATCCCAGACGCAGGTGTGGAACTCGCCGCGCTCGCCACAGGGATCCACCGAGGGCGGCAGCTCCGCCAACAACTGGCCGTCGAAGTCCCGGCCCGCGAACGCGCCGTCCAGGACCCGGGGGTCCACGCAAGTCAGCACCGCCTTCAGGCCCCCGGCCACCATCTCCCGCGCCAGGGCCCCGGTTTCCCGGCCCCACAGAGGGAACAGGGGGCTGAGGCCCGTGCCCGCCAGCTTCTGGATGCGGTAATCCCGCACATCCTCCAGGAACAGATCCCCGAAGGCCATGGCTTCGATGCCCTCGGACACCGCCCGGGCACAGGCCTGGGCCATGAGGGCCTCATAGGCCTCGTTGGGGCAGGGCCAGGGCAGCGGCACCTTCCAGAGGGGCAGTCCCGCCGCGTCGGCCTGGGCTTCCAGCAGCGCTTCCCGGACCCCGTGCATGGCCACCCGTTCGAAGGCGGCGTTCGTGGTGGTGAGCAGGCCCACCACCTCCACCTCGGCCGATTGCCGGAGGGCATGCAGGGCCCAGGCGGCGTCCTTGCCGCTGGACCAGCTCAGGATGGTCTTGGTCCGGGTCATGGGATCTCCAATTCCAGTATGGGCACTCGAAAATCCTGACGGATTTGGTAAACTTTACTGGGAGCCATCCATGCCCAAGGTCATCAACATCGAACCCACCCCCAATCCGGACGCCCTGAAGTTCCTGGTGCATCCCGCCATCCTCAAGGCCGGGTCCCGGTCCTTCAAGGATTTCGGCGCGGCCGTGGGCGACCCGCTGGGCTCGGCGCTCTTCGGCCTGGGGCATGTGACGTCCGTGTTCTACATGGACCGCTTCGTGACGGTGAACAAGGAACCGTCGGCGGACTGGAGCGACCTCATCGACCCCATCTGCGAATCCATCGAGGATCTGAAGCTGCCGGAAAACGACACCGGCGACGCGGCCCTGGCGCCCGGCGGTGATGCCGACGTGACCCTGGGCCGCATCAACCAGCTGCTGGATTCCCGCATCCGGCCCGGCCTGGCGGGGGACGGCGGCGGCCTGGAGGTGATCTCCTTCGACGGCCAGACCCTCCAGATCAGCTACCACGGCGCCTGCGGTTCCTGCCCCTCCTCCACCAGCGGCACCCTGCGCTACATCGAAGGGCTGCTGCAGGAGGAAGTGAGTCCGAGCATCCGCGTCGTGAGCTGGTAGATCCTCTGCCAACCGCCCCTTGCACTGCAAGAAAAGCCCGGCACCCTAGGGGTACCTTCTGGAGACACGTGTGAGCCCTGGAAAGGCCCTCAAGCGGCGCAGCGCCAAGGCTGATCATCTGGCCGCGCTGGCGGACCTGCTCAACACGAGCCGGGAGGAACCGGCCCATCTCTTCGAGCAGGGCCTTGCCCTCCTGGTGGACCGCCTCGACGTGGACCGGGCCCTCCTGACCCGGGTCACGGCGCTGGGCTACGAGGTCTTCTGGTGGGCTGTGGCGGATGGCGTCTCCATGGCCAGCGTCTTCCAGGCGCCCGAAAAAGGGTTCTGCCCCTGGGTCATGGCCCATCCGGACCGCCCCCTCGCCATCCGGAACGCCGCCACGGAATCGCGGTGGCAGAAGAGTTCCGGCCTGCTGGAACTCGGCATCCGGGCCTACGCCGGGGTGGCCCTGAAGGATGGCGAGAACGTGGTGGGAACGCTCTGCGTGCAGCACCACGCCCCCAAGGCCTTCGACCGCAGCGAAACCGAACTGATCCGGGCCATGGGCCACCTCATGGCGCGCGCCCTCGAATCCGAGAGCCTCAAGCAGGAGCTCCGGGGTGCCATAGAGGCGCTGGAATTGAGCGGCGCCATCGTGGAGGACAGCGCCCTCCAGAGCGCGCGGTCCGGAATGCCCAACCGGCGCTACCTGGACATCTGGCTCCGCGCCTCGCTCTTCATGGCCCGCCGCCGCAAGGAACCCATCGCTCTGGCCCTCTGGTCCCAACCCATGGTCACGGGAACCAAGGGCCGCCTGGCCGCGGCCGCAGCCCATCTGCGCGGGGAGGATCTGCTCATCGAACTGTCGGTGGATCAGTACCTGCTGATCATGCCGCACACCAGCGAAGAGGGCGCAGAAGTCCTGCTCGAGCGCCTCCGCGGAATCCTGGGGCAGCACCCGACGGGCGCCACCCTGTGGTTCCCGGACGAGAACGACATGACCTTGAAGTCTGCTTTGACCCGCGCCGGCAAAGGCTTCACCGCCGCCAACCGCAGCGGCAAACCTCTGGTCTGGAACCCTGACCGGGGATGATCCACGGCCTGCGCGCTGGTCCGTCCAGCACGTCCGTGGGATGATGAAACGCTCTGGTGCAGCCGGTGGAACCCGGCCCCGTGGAGGTGGATGTTGGAAACTCCGACCCTGGTGAAAGCGGCCCTGAACGCGCTGGACGGCGGCACAAGCCCCAGCCGCGAGGATCTCTGCCACTGGTATGAACTGATGCACCTCGGACGCCTGCTCGATGACAAGGCGCCCAACTACCTCAAGCAGGCCATCGGCTGGTCGTACCATGCGCCCTGCGCGGGCCACGACGGCATCCAGCTGGCCGCGGGCCTGGCTTTCCGGGCCGGCCAGGACTTTTTGTTCCCCTACTACCGCGACCTCATGACCTGCCTCGCCGCCGGCCTCACGCCCGAGGAGATCATCCTCAACGGCATCTCCAAGGCCACGGATCCCGCCAGCGGCGGCCGCCACATGAGCAACCACTTCGCGAAGCCCGCCATCGGCATCCAGAACGTGTCCAGCCTCACGGGCAACCACACCCAGCACGCCGTGGGGCTCGCCCGCGCCGTGAAGACCTACGGCCGCGATAGCGTGGTGTTCTGCAGCCAGGGCGAGTCGTCGCTGTCCGAAGGCTACTGTTCGGAGAGCATCAACGGCGCCGACCGGGAGAAGCTGCCCGTGGTCTTCGTCGTGCAGGACAACGGCTACGGCATCTCCGTGCCCAAGCGCGACCAGAGTGCGAACGAGCACCTCTGCGACAACTACAGCGGCTATCCGAACCTGAAGATCATCAAGTGCGACGGGCTCGACTTCCTGGATTCCATGCGCGCCATGGCGGAGGCCCTGGCCTACATCCGCACCGGCCGGGGCCCGGCGATGGTGTACGCCTCCTGCGTGCGCATCGGCAGCCACTCCAACTCGGACCGGCACGAGCTCTACCGCGACGACACGGAACGGGCCGAGGCGAAAGCCAAGGATCCCCTGCCCAAGTTCCGCGCCTTCTGCCTGCAGCACGGCCTCAGCGAGGATGAACTCAAGGCCATCGAGACGGACAACCAGGCCCGCTACCTGGCCGCCCACGACAAGGCCATGGCCGCGCCCAGCCCCGATCCCGCCAGCATCTACAACTTCATCATCCCCGAAGGCTGGGTCTCCGGGCTGTTCCCCGATGGCACGCACCAGGCCGAGGGAACGCCCGTCAGCCTCATCACCGCCCTGAACCAGACCCTGAAAGAGGAATTCCGCCTCAACCCCGACACCTTCATCTGGGGCCAGGATATGGCCAACAAGGAGAAGGGCGGCATCTTCAACGTGTCGAAGGGCCTGCAGCAGGAGTTCGGCGAGAAGCGGGTCTTCAACGCCCCCATCGCCGAGGACTTCATCGTCGGCACCGCCAACGGCTTCTCCCGGCTGGACGACAAGATCCGCGTGGTGGTGGAGGGCGCCGAGTTCGCCGACTACATCTGGCCCGCCGCCGAGCAGATCGTCGAGTGCAGCCACGACTACTGGCGCAGCAACGGCCAGTTCTCCCCCAACCTCACCATCCGCCTGGCCTCCGGCGGCTACATCGGCGGCGGCCTCTACCACTCGCAGAACGTCGAAGGCTGGCTCACCACCCTGCCCGGCATCCGCGTGGTGGCGCCCGCCTTCGCGGACGACGCCGCGGGCCTGCTGCGCACGGCCCTGCGCAGCCGCGGGACCACCCTCTACCTCGAACCGAAGTTCCTCTACAACGCCAAGATGGCCCACGCCGTGGTGCCGCCGGACTTCGCCGTGCCCTTCGGCAAGGCCCGCGTCCGCCGCGAAGGCACGGACCTCACCATCCTCGCCTACGGCACGCCGGTCCACTTCGCCCTGGAGGCCGCGGCCAAGCTGGAGAAGGAAGGCAAGTCCGCCGAGGTCATCGACCTCCGCAGCCTCAGCCCCCTGGACACACCCGCCATCACCAAGTCCGTCAAGAAGACCCACCGTGTGCTCATCGCCCACGAGGACAAGGTCTTCGGCGGCTTCGGCGGCGAGCTGGCGGCCATCTGCGCCTCCGAGTGCTTCGTCTGGCTGGACGCCCCCGTGGAGCGCGTGGGCTCCGAGTTCACACCCGTGGGCTTCAACCGCATCCTCGAACGCGCCACCCTCCCCAACGCCGACAAGGTGCTGGCTGCGGCACGCAAGGTGCTGGCCTTCTGAGCCTTTGAAAGGCAACCGCGAAAAGCGCGAAACAAGCCACTGAACTGGCACTCACCTGGAGGCCGGTCGTTCTCGTTATTCTTTTGGCAACCCTTCACACCTTTCGCGGTTCCAGGTTTTCCTACCAAGGAGTTCCCATGCAGTTCGGCCCCTGGGATGTCCAGATCGTTGGCGGCGGCACCTTCCGATTGGACGGCGGCGCCATGTTCGGCACCGTGCCCAAGGTGGTGTGGAACAAGCTCTATCCCGCCGACGAGGAGAACCAGATCCTCATGGCCACCAACTGCCTGCTGATCCGCGGCGAGGTGGGCGGGAGGCGGCACGTCATCCTCGTGGACAACGGCAACGGCGACAAAGAGAGCGACGACTTCATGGCGCGCTTCAAGTTCGAGGGCCGCGGCGTGCTGGACGCCAACCTCGCGAAGCACGGCGTGAAGCCCGCGGACATCACCCTCTGTATCCTCACCCACCTGCACTTCGATCACGCGGGTGGCAGCACGCGTTTCGGGGCCGATGGCAAGCCCGTCCCCAGCTTCCCCAACGCCCGCTACGTGGTGCAGGCGAAGGATCTCGCGGACGCCAAGCATCCCCACCTGCGCGTGAAGGCCAGCTATCTGCCCCAGAACTGGGAGCCCCTGGAAGCCGCGGGCATCCTCGACACCGTGGACGGCACCGCCGACATCCTGCCTGGCATCTCGGTGCGCCCGGCGCCGGGCCATATCGAGGGCCTCCAGAACGTCGTCGTCGAAGGCGGCGGCAAGCGCCTGGTCTACCTGGCCGACCTCATCCCCACCGCCCGCCACATCCAGCCCGCCTGGTGCATGGGCTACGACCTCGACGTGGTCACCTGCGTCAACGAGCGCCAGAAGCTGCTCGAGGAAGTCACGGGCACCGGCACCGTCTGCGTCTTCGAGCACGATCCTGACATTCCCGCGGGCACCGTCAGCCGGGATGCCAAGGGGAAGTACCTCGTGGCACCGGTCCAGGTCTAGCGGGCGCACCTGAGGCCAGGCCTGGAAGCCGATCAGGAAAAATCGTCAAATTTGAGCCGTTGTCTCATGGCGGTTGAACGCGAAATGGCACACAATCCTGCCATCCGCCATGACCGCCGTGACCGCCACTTCCCCTTTGACCCTCCTCCTCCCGGGGCGCGCCCCCCTGTTGCTCAGGGGAGAGGATGGCCAGGCCTGGCATTTCGGCCGCTCCCACGAGAACGAGGTGGTCTTCCTGGATGGCGGGCTCAGCCGCAGGCACGCCCGCATCGTGCTCCTGGGCGAGGCTCCCAGCCTCGAGGACCTGGGATCCCGGAACGGCACCTTCGTCAACGATGAGCAGATCCGGGCTCCGCGCGCGCTGCGGAGCGGGGATGAGATCCGGATGGGCTCGGTGCGGATCCGCGTGACCCAGGGGTCCCAGGGACCCGACGTGCGGATCCAGACCCAGGACTCGGCGGATTCCCAGCAGAGCCTCATCATGTCCCTGGACCAGGCCCGGCAGGCCTGGAGGCCCTCCTCCCAGGACCTCGACCGGACGGGGGCCGTCATCAAGGCGCTGCAGGAACTGAGCCTGGAACTCATCAAGGACGTGCCCGCGGATGCCCTGCTGGCCCAGGTGCTGGATCACGTGTGGACGCTGCTCCAGCCCTGGCGGGCGGCGATCCTGATGAAGGAGGCCTCCGGCGGCCTCCGCCTGGCCGTCTCCCGGGCCAATGAAGGACAGGCGCCCATCCTGCTCTCAGGGAGCCTGGTGGAGTCCGCCCTTGGCCGCAAAGAGGCGGTCCTGTTCCGGGAATTCGGTCTGGACATGGCCAGCCCCTCGATCCTGCTCAGCGGCATCACCACCGCCATCCTGACCCCCCTGGAATTCGAGGGGGCCGTGCTGGGCCTGCTCTACCTCGATGCCCGCCCTCCGCGGGGCCCCTTCAACGAGCAGGACCTGGGCCTCGCCACCACCTTCGCCCAAATGGCCTCCGCCAAGCTCGAGCAGGCGCGCCTGCGCGAGGCGGATCTGGGGCGGCGGAAACTGGATCACGAGCTGGATCTCGCCCGCCACATCCAGCAGGGACTGCTGCCCGGCTTCCCTCCGGAGATCCCGGGCTACCAGCTCTACGGCAACAACCTCCCGAGCCGCCAGGTGAGCGGCGATCTGTTCGGATGGTGGCCCCGGGGGGATGGCCGCTGGCTCCTCGCGCTCGCGGACGTGAGCGGAAAGGGCCTGGGGCCGGGGCTCGTGATGGCCAGCCTCGCCGCGTTCCTGGAAGCCTGGGCCGGACGGGACGTCTCAACGGAGACTCTCGCCTTCCACCTCTCCCGGGCCCTGGCGCGGCATGCGGACGGGCGGCGCTTCGTGACCGCCTTCCTCGCCCTGCTGGATCCGGCCACGGGCGTCGTGACCTACACCAACGCCGGCCACAATCCCGGGTTCCTCTTCACCAGGGAAGGCTCCTGCCTCGAACTGGAATCCCAGGGCCTCCCCCTGGCCATGCTGCCCGGCCAGCCCTACGGGTCCGGCACCTTCACCCTCCCGCCCGGCGGGCTCCTCGCGCTCTACACGGATGGCATCACCGAGGCGGCGAATCCCGAGGGGGAGGAATACTCTCCGGAACGGCTCAAGGACTTCCTCCTGGCGAGGGTGGCTGCGCCACTCGAGGCCCTGGACGCCGGACTCATGGCCGACCTGGAAGCGCATGCCCAGGGCACCTCCTTCGCCGATGACCGGACACTGCTCCTGCTGCGGCGGTCCTGAACAGGCCTGCGCGCCACTCGGACAAAGATACAAATTTTGATAAACAATTACTGTTTATTCCAATTTTGATCTATGCTCAGCGCGAATTCCCAGACCACCCTTGTCCATGGACCTGGACCGCCGGCACCTCACCCACCCCCTTCTCCTCTGGAGGACTCATGGCCACCAAGACGATCACCGTCAGCTCCTCCGCGTGCAATCCGTCCTTGACGCAGGGCAACCGATCCGTGGATTCCGTCCACTTCATCCAGGCCGGTTCCAACGCCCCGACCTCCGTGACCATTACGGCTGCCCCGGGGTCCACGGTGGACCCCTCGACCCTCTTCGGGACCACCACCTGCACCGTGGACGCGAATGCCAGCGGAACCAATGTCTACGCCATCCGGGCGACCGCCGACCTGGGCAACTATTCGGTCGACACTCCACCGTCTCCCCGGGCGACCCAGAATGCCGGAACCATCGGGGTCACCGGCTGACGCCAACCGGAGCGAAAGGTGCGCTCAGCGGGTCCCGGCCCGCCGAGCGCGGGCTTTCCAGGGGGCAAGGATCGGCGCCAAGTGCCGGTTCCCACCCTCGGCGGCAGCGAGATCCGCCAGGGCCGCCTGAAGGGCTGCCGGATGGGCCATGGCCTCCGCATCTATCAGGTGGAGCGTGCCCCGCAGAGCCAAGGCTTCGGCCCAGCCCGGTCGAACCTTGAGGAGGGTGTCGGCTTGGGCCTTCCCTTGGGCCTGGGCCGGGCCGGCGTCCCGCCCCCACTCCCATTCCCAGGCCGCCTGGTCCCGCCAGAGCTGCCCCAGGGCGAGCCGGGATTCCTGTGAGTCCGGGTCCACCGCCAGGGCCTGATCGAAGGCCTCCCGGGCGGCGGTGAAGCCCGCATCCGTGGCCGAGGCCCTGGCGATCTTCCAGCGGACTCTGGCGGCACGCAGCTCACCCAGGTACTGCCAGGCATCGCGGTTCTTCGGGTCCACGGCCAGGACCCTGGCCAGAGCCGCCTCGCCCGCCCGGACCAGGGCTGCTGGATCCGCTCCGGCACGCAGGGCCACCTCTACCCGGACGGCCGCCGCACGACCCTGCTCGACCTGGAGCGCCGGGTCCCCCGGCGCAGCGCGGAGGCCCCGCGTCAGCACGGCCTCTGCCTCCGAGAGGGGGCGGAGCGCCCTGGTCCACCGAGCCTCCATCAGCAGCGTGTCGGCTAGGTTGAGATACCCGTAGGACTGTGCCGGCGCCACTCGAATCGCCTCCCGGAAAGCGGCCCCGGCCCCCGTGAGCGATGGGGAGGGATCCTCCCCCCGCTCCCACGCCTCCCGGGCCAACTCGGTCAGGGCCATGCCCTCCCCATTGTGGAGGTTGGGAATGGCGGCATTGATGGCCAGCCCCTGGCGGTGCAGATCCCGCGACTGAAGCAGATCGGGGCGCGGGTCCCGACCCTCGGCCCTCGCGCGGAGGGCCCGATCTAAGAACACTTGACCGAGGGCGAAGCAGGGCACAAAGTGCTGGGGGTTGAGGGCCCGGGCCTTCGCCAGGACGTCCATCGCTTCCTGCAGATCGGCTGCCGGTCCGGTCGTGCCGGGTCGCGTGGCCCGTTGCTCCAGGCACATACCGAGATTGATCAAGGCGGGCAGGAGGTAGGGCTCCATCCGGGCGGCCAAGCGAAACCCTTCGATGGCCGCGTCGAGGTGGCCGGAGGAGTCCTGGCCGCGACCGCTCTCGAACTGGGCTAGCTTCTGGTTCAGAAGGCCCAGGTGGTTCCAGACCGCATAGTCGCGCTTCTCCGCCGACAGACTGTCGAAGGCCGCGAGGCCCCGCGACAGGGGGTCCGTGGGGTCGAGGTTGCGCTGGAGGCGCGCATTGCCCAACACGTAATAGGCCTTGCCGAGGGCCACCCGGGCGTCGACGCGGGTGGGCCCGGCAGCCACGGCCTTCTGGGAAGCCTCCACGGCCTGGCGGGCCAGTTCCTCCCCATCCTCCCCCCGGGTGGCTTTGACATCTGCGAGATTGCCCCGCAACGCAGCTTGGAGGATCAAGGACGGGGCATGGTCCGGTTGGAGGTGGAGGGCCGCCGCCAGGGCGGCCATGCCACGATCGAAGGGACCCATGACATCCCCCTGCCCGTACTTCTCCATGTAGAAGGCGTTGTTCTCCAGGTCCGCGGCGGCGGTGTACACCACGGGCACGCTGCGCCCCGTGGCGGCCGCAGTTTGCAGGGCCTCGCGCCCCGCTGTGAAATCCCGGCGGGCGCCATCCCGGTCGCCCTGGTTCCACTTCTGCCAGGCCCGGGCCTGCAGCAGGGAACCGCGCAGCAGGGGCGCCTCATAGAACCAGGGCAGCTCGGTGCCCAGGGCCTTGAGGCGGGTCAGGGCCTCGTCCAGACGCCCCTCGTAGAAGGCCAGGAGGGCTTCCAGGTAGGCGGGTGAAGGCACATCCGCGCCCTTGGCCTGGCGGAGGAAGGCCAGGGCGGGATCCCGCAGGGTGCGCTCCACCGCGCGCAGGCGGGCCTCCCGCTGGTCCCTGGAGGCGATGCGCTCCGCTTCCAGAAGCTGATCCCGGTACTGCTGGCCCAGGGCGAGGCTCAGGGCGTAGGCCACGCGGGGCTCGCGGTAGCCCGCGTCCCAGGCCATCTGCAGGTGCTCCCGGGCCTTCTCCGTATCGTCCAGGGTCCAGTAGCCCCGGCCCAGGGCGTAGTGGCCGGGACCATTGGCGATGGCACCGGCCCGGGCCATGTCGGCCTGGAGCTGGGCCATCTGCTCCCGCACGGCCTGGAGGTCGGGCCGGATGTCATGGGGCGGCGACAGGGCGGAATAGCGAGCCGTGGCATCGATGCGCGCCGTGGCTTCGGTGAACTGCCGGGCGAGCCGCTCCCGGCGCCCTGCATCGCCTCGCGTCTTCACCGCCACACCCAGGGCCACGAGCACCGCCAGCAGGGCCGCGGCGCCCACGATGGTGAGCTGCCGGTGCTTGCGCGCCTTGCGCTGGAGCCGGTACCAGAGCCCTGTGGGGCGGGCGAGCACCGGATCCGCCGCCAGGAACCGGTCCAGATCATCGGCGAGGGCGCGGGCCGAGTCGTACCGGTGGGCGCGCTCCTTTTCGAGACACTTGAGGGTGATGGCTTCCAGATCCCGGGGAATGTCCTGCCCGGGCCCGCGCATGGGCTGGATGTCCTCGGAGGCGATGGCGCCCAGGACCTCCAGGGGATTGGAGCCGCCGACCGGCGGCCGGCCCGTGGCCACGTGGTAGAGCGTGGCACCCAGGCTGTAGATGTCCGTGCGGCGATCCAGGCGCGAGACCTCGCCCCGGGCCTGCTCCGGCGACATGTAGGTGGGCGTGCCCAGCACGGAGCCCGTCTCCGTGAGGTCCTGGTTCCACTCCCGCGCGAGCCCGAAGTCCATGACGAAGGTGCGGAGGGAGCCGTCCTCCACGCGCTCCACCATGATGTTGGAGGGCTTGAGATCCCGGTGGATGATCCCCACCCGGTGGGCTTCCTGCACGCCCAGGGCCGCGTCCCGCAGCACCAGCACCTTCTGCTCCAGGGACAGATCCTTCGCCGCGGCATCGAAGGGCAGGCCCGCCACGTACTGCATGGCGATGAAGACCCGGCCCTCCACCTCGCCCACTTCGTAGACCTTGCACACGTGGTCGTGGTCCACGCGGGCCTGGGCCCGGGCTTCCAGCATGAAGCGCGTGACGTAGCGGTCGTCGTCGATGCGCACGAACTTGATGGCCACCTCGCGGCCCAGGCGCCGGTCGCGGCAGTGGAACACCTTGCCCATGCCGCCCTGCCCGAGGAAGCCCAGGCATTCGTAGCGGTCCCAGGCCGGTACCGGGAAGTCCGGATCACCCGATCTGGGCGCGGGCCCAAGGGGTGCGCCCAGCGTGGGGCCGCTCCCGGGCGTGGCTTCGCCGCCGTCCAGTGTCTCCGCCCGGGACAGCAGCGGATCCATGTCGCGCGCCCTCGGCTCGTCTTCCATCGGTTCGGCTCCCACGGTGAAAGGTTGGCGGCGGATATCGACATTCAACAACGGACCATGGCACGGTAGATCCACTGACCATCGATGGTCAACTTGTCAATTTAAGATCAATAAATTAACCAAGGCGCGCTCCGGTTATTGGCTAGCCTCAGCCTGATCAAAGGCTGCAAAAGCCTCCACGAAGAACACGAAGAAGAAAGCGGAGGCCACGAAGACAGGTACCAGCGTTCCGGCTTAGGACATCCCTTCGCGCCCTTCGTGCACCTGCAGGGTGCCTTCGTGTTCTTCGTGGAGATCATTTTCGGGCTGCGGGGCCTGACTTGCACAGTCCCGTGAGTCCCGCCAGCCTTCTCCGTCCGCGCCCGCGCTAAACTGGAGCCTCTCCTCGAGGTGCCCGTGTCATTCACTCCAGGCAGCAGGCGCGGCGCCATGGCCGACATCAACATGACGCCGCTCATCGACGTGATGCTGGTGCTGCTGATCATCTTCATGATCGCGGCGCCCATGATGACCACGGGCGTGGACGTGAAGCTGCCCGAAAGCCGCACGGGGCGCAACCTGGAGAGCGAGGCCCTGACGGTGTCCATCACCTTCGATGGCCGCCTGCAGTTCGACAAGGCCTTCATGGCCCTCCCCGTGCTCGCCAACCAGCTGAAGGCCAAGGCCCAGAGCGGCGGCAAGCGCCCCGTCCTGGTGCGGGCCGACCACAACGTGCCCTACGGCCGCGTCATCCAGGTGGTGGACGCCATCCGGGAGGCGGGCTTCACCCAGGTGGGCTTCGTCACCGCCGCCGCGCCCCTGGTTCCCGTCGCCGAGGCCAAATGAGCCAGGACCTCCAGGCCTACCTCCGCACCCGCTCCCACCTGGGCGAGCTGGGGTGGTCGTCGGGCCTGGCCCTGAGCCTGGGCCTGCACCTGGCCCTGGGAGTCCTCTTCTTCTGGCCCCGGGGCGGCGGTGGCGAACGACCGGAAGAGGCCAAGGTCACCTGGGTGAACCTGCCCGCGGCCATGGGCGGCACCTCCGGCGGCTCCGACGCCATGGAAGTGGGCAAGACCGGCGAGCGCCTGCGGCGCGTGGAGGACGTGGCCCCCGTCCGCGAAACGGCGCCCTCGGCAACAGCCCCGGATCCCTTCGCCACGAAGACCACCAAGTCCGCCGCCAAGGGCGACAGCAAGGACGCCGCCAGCCAGGGCACGGGCACCACCGCCGCCAAGGGCAAGACCGCTTCGCCCAATCCCGTGGCGGGGGCCGTGGGCTCGGGCAACGGCGCGGCCATCGGTGCGGGCAGCGGCATTCCGGGCCTGAATCCCACCTCCGGCGTCCAGGGCGGCGTGGGCCTCGTGGGCGGCGTGGATGGCAACTTCCCCTTCGTGTGGTACCTGCAGCAGGTCCAGGCCCGCATCACCTCCAACTGGAACCGCGTGTCCAGCACCCAGGGCCGCGTGCAGATCTACTTCCGCATCGCCCGCGACGGCAGCCTCGACCGCGTGCGCATCGAGATCCCCAGCGGCAACGCGGCCATGGACGAGAGCGCCCGCATGGCCGTGCTGCGCGCCGCGCCCCTCCAGCGCCTGCCCGAGGGCTACGACGGGCAGTACCTGGGTGTGCGCTTCTGGTTCACGTACCTGGGGAACTGAGTGGGGGGGGGGCGTTGACCGGCCCTCAAAGCCTCGTGAACAGCCCCACGCCACGGCCCGGAATCATCCCTACTCGATCAGGCCCCCGCCTCCGGGGTCGGGATCGATGGCCAGCAAGGCCAGGTTCACGGAGTGGGGGTTGAAATCAAGCGTGAATTCGCCGGGGAGCATGTGGATCTTGTACTCCCGGTTCTCTGCTTTGTCGTAGCCCGTCAACAGCCACATTTCGTCGGCCTTGAAGTGGATGGCGAATGGTTTTTTGGGGTCTGTGAACTTCCAGGCTAAGTAGTCTTCCTTCTCGGGTTTGGGGAGTTCACCTATTTTTCTCAGGTGCTGGGCGATCTTGGCGAACACTGGCATGGTGCCTCCTGTTCAGGAAACGTGGTGGACACGTGGGCCGCGACCCGCGGCCCGGGAAAGAACGGTTCATGACCGCTTCCGCCAGGCCGAGGCCAGCGAAAGCACTTCCTCACGGTGTTCGGGATCCTCGCCCCGGGGGCTGGCCAGGGCCGAGGCCAGGGCATCCAGGGCTTCCTTGTCGCGCCCCCGCAGATGCAGCACCCAGGCCTGGGCCCGCCAGATCTGGGGACGGTCGCCTGCGAGTCCCCGGGCCTCATCCAGCAACCGTCCGGCCTCCGTCAGGTCCCGCTGGCGGGCCTTGCACTCAGCCAGCGCGGCGAGGGTGTCGGCCTGGTTCTGCGCAGTCCCCTTCTTCACCAGCAGCGCCGAGGCCTCCATCAGGCGGACGGTGGCTGCGGCTAGCCTGCCCCGCACCCGGAGGAGATCCCCCAGCCGGTAGAGGGCCCGCCCCTGGATCAGGAGGAAGTCGCGTTTCCGCGAGGCCTCCAGGACGGCTTCGTACCGGGCGGCCGCCTGGTCGAAGTCACCCTTCATGTGGGCGGCGATGCCCAGCAGCAGCAGCGTCCGGCACTCGCCTTCGGCGTCGCCCAGGTCCCGGCGCAGGCGGAGGACCTCCAGAAAGGTCTTCTCCGCCGGCCAGGGCCTGCCCTCATCGAGGTCGAGGATGGCCAGGTTGTTCTGGGTGAGGGCCTTGTACAGTGGGCTCTCGGTCACGCTCGCGTCGGCGAAGGCATCCAGGTAGAAGGCACGGGCATCCTGGGTCTGGCCCAGGTACTTGGCCCGGTTGCCCAGGTTCACCAGGATGTGGGTCCGCAGCCGCCGGTTCCCCGTGGCCGTCACCATCTCAAGCGCGGGAGAGAGCGACCGTTCCGCCGCCGCCCAATCCTCTTTGTGGATCCAGTGGGTGCCGAGCTCGTTCAGGGTCTGCGCCTGGAGGTCCGTGTCCCCCGTGGCTCTGCCCAGGTCCAGGGCCTGTTCGAGCAGGGGGACCTCCTCATCCGATTTCCGATCCGTCCTCCGGGCGAGGAGCGCCAGTCCGATCAGACCCGCCGCCTCGGAATAGCGGTCCCGCGATTCCCGGGCGGTCGCCACGGCCCACATGAGCGTGGGCAGGGCCTTGGGATCCCCCCGGCCATACAGTGCCGAACCGTAGGCCCTCACGCCCGGTGCGAAGCGCGGGGCAAGCAGCGCGGCCCGTTCCAGGAAGGGCAGCGCACGGACGGTGTCCCCCCGCCGGAGCAAATCAAGGCCCGTGCCGTAGGCCTCGAGGGCCTCTTTCGGGGGCATGGACGGGAACTCGGGGGACCGGCCCAGCGGCGACAGGGTCCGGTTCAACTCCTTCAGCACGGAAGGCACTGCCAGGTTGGGTTCGAATTCCGCGGTGGAGGCCGTGGATTCCCGGCTCGCCCTCAGGCGGCCCTTGCGGTCCAGCAGCTTCAGGCGCAACACGGTGACTCCCGAACCGGGGACCGGGGCCAGCTCGCCCAGCATCACCAGATCCGCGCCGGTCCGGGCCACCAGGCGCCGGATGAGCGCCGTGTCATCGCCCCCCGCAACCGCCGTCCGGGGCCGGTCGTCCCCGGGATCACGGTCCTGCACCACCTTCACCTGGGGGAAGCTGCGCAGGATGTGCTCCAGCAGGTCCGTGGTGGTGATCTCGGCCTCGGGCGTGAGGCCAGGGTGGCGTGTGAGGTTGCGGACGGGCACCACCACCAGCCGGGCCTGGTGCGAGGCCGAGAATTCAGGAATCGCGCCCCGGCCATAGGCCCAGATGGCGAGCCCGGCCACCGCCAGCGTGATGGCCGCCGTACCGGCCGCCCACCACACCGGGGATGCCGGCGCCTGGATCTGATCCAGCGCCCCGACCACCTCCTGGGCCGTGGGGCGGGCTGCCGGATCCAGGGAGAGCAGGCGGTCCACCAGGTGCCTCAGGGCGTGGGGCCCGGCGGCATGTCCGTGGGGATGCGGCCCCGAGCCGGATCGCCACTTCAGCACCCGCCGGGTCCAGGGGATCGGAGTCCCATCCTTCCCCGGAGGCGGATCACCCGCCAGGGTCAGGGAGGCGATCACCCCCAGCGCGTACAGGTCCGTGGCCGCCGTGGCGGATTCCCCCAGCAGCAGTTCCGGGGCGATGAACCCCCGGGTGCCCATGACCGTGCCGGGGCGGGTGAGCGGCTCCCTGAAGGCCGGCCGGGTCCGCGTCGTGGCCTCCTCCTCCGGCAGCGTGGACCACGTCTCCCGGTTGTCCTCGAAAGCCACCTCCCTGAAATCCTTGGCCAGACCGAAATCCAGGAGCTTGGCCGACCCCTCCGGTGTGATCTGGATGTTCGATGGCTTCAGGTCCCGGTGGATGACCCCTTTGGCGTGGGCCGCGGCCAGGGCCAGGGCGACTTCCCGGAGCAGGCGGATCGCCTTCGGGAGCGGCAGTGGCCCGCCTTCCAGGAGCGTGGAGAGGAGCGTTCCGTCCACCCACTCCATGGCCATGACCAGGGTTCCGTCGTGGTCCAGCCAGTCGTACACGTGGCAGATCCCCGCGTGGTCCAGCTTGGCGAGAATCTGGGCCTCCCGCTGGAACCGGGTCAGGACGGCCCTCTGGCTGGCATGGTCCGCGCGGATGACTTTCAGCGCCACATGGCGCTCCAGCGAGACGTCCCAGGCCCTGAAGACCCGGCCCATGCCCCCTTCGCCGACAAAGGCCTCCACCTGGTAGCGGCCGACCACATCACCGGGCTGAAGGGGACTGACGGTCTCGGTAGCCATGGACGTCGATGGGCGGGGCGGCATCTTGCGTCAGCCATCCCACTCGGGCAGCGTGCCCATCCTTTCAGGAAGCTGGGATATTCGCAAAAAGTCTACATCTGATGTCAACAATCTATGATTTGCCATAGTGGATTGCCCGGCATCGACCCGGGCCCTTCCGGCGGTACACTCGCACGATGCTTCCGCTCCTGCCCCTGGTGGCCCTCTACGCCCAGGCTCCGGCCTCCTCCACCCTTCCGGTCGTCACGGCTGAACCGAAGGAGGTGCGCCCCGGCGAGTCCGTGCTGCTGACCTGGGCCTGCCCCCAGGCCGCCCAGGTGCGGCTGGAACCCGGCGGCATGATCCTGCCGGGCCGCTCGCAGGTCACGCTGCGGCCCGCCTACACCACGACCTACCGCCTCTTCGACGCCGGACCCGGCACCTCATCGGGCGGCGCGGAGCTGGGCCACGCCGAGGTGCGCGTCACCCCCGGCCTGCCCCTGGGCGAGGCCGCCCGCATCTGCGCCTTCGACGCCAGCGCCAAGGCCGTGCTGCCCGGCGAGCCCGTGGTGCTCCGCTGGGAATGCGCGGGCAGCGCCAAGGTGCGCCTGGAGCCCGGCGGCCTGGAGCTCGATGGCAAGAGCGAGGTGACCGTCACGCCCCTGGAGAACACCCGCTACACCATCACCGCCAACAACGCCGCCGGGGGCCAGAGCCGCACGGTGGAAGTGGCCGTGCTGGGCCACCGGTCCCTGGCCGCCATCAAGGCCCCCTCGGCCATGGTCTGCACCTTCGAGGCCAGCCGCACCGTGGTGAAGCCCGGCGAGCAGGTGGACCTGAAGTGGATCTGCCAGGGCGACGCCAAGGTGCGCCTGGAACCCGGCGGCCTGGAGCTGGACGGCCAGTCCAGCATCGCCGTGGTCCCCGACAAGACCACGGTCTACACCCTCAGCGTGAGCAACCTCATGGGCGGCTCGTCCCGCAGCGTCGAAGTCCGGGTGGAGGTGCCCCGGCGGGTGCTCACGGAAAAAGATCTGGGAGATCCGGAAGAAGCCGTGAAACCCCTGGAGCGCATGGACCTGCAGGAGGCCCTGCACCGGGGCGCCGCCCTGCGGGCCGCTGCGGCGGAAGGTTCCTGGACCCTGCGCCTGGTGGTGTCCGGCCGCGCCGAGGGCCTCAAGCAGGTGGCCAGGGCCGCGGGCCCCAAGGCCCAGGAGGTGCTCGTGCTGCCCTACGTGCGCCCGGACGGCTTCCGCTGGTGGCAGGCCTGCTACGGCGCCTTCCCCACCCGCGCCGCCGCCCTGAAGGCCTGGAAGCAGGCCCCACCCTCGCTTCAGAAGACCTTCCACGACGCCCTGCCCCTCAAGCTCCAGCGCCTGCCCGGAGATCCGCCGAAGGCGCTGTAGGGCTAGGTTGGTCTTCAAAAGAAAAAAGATCACCACCAAGACGCCAAGACACCAAGAACTGCAAAAGCATTGTCTTTCGCTTTTCTTGGTGTCTTGGTGTCTTGGTGGTGAAAGCCCTTGTTTTCAGCTCTTGAACGCTGCACTCCGCGAGCTCAACCCCGGGTGATTTCCAGGGTGTAGGGCTCGCCGCTCATGTTGGCGTCGAGGGTGTCGACGATGACGTAGATGGTGCGGGTCTCCCGGCTGGGATTCTCGTAGGTGGCCTGCGGTTCGCCGGTGGGGATCCGGTTCTGCAGCAGCCCCGGCTCGTCCCGCCCCCAGGCGTTCACCGCCAGGACCCGGAACCAGGCCTTCCGGCCCTCCACCACGTGCGCCTTCACCTTGCCGCCCGCCGGCACCTCGATGGCAAAGGCCTGCCAGCCGCTGACATCCGGGATCTTGCCCGTCACCCGGACGCTGCCCGCCGGCAGCTGCAGGGCCGGGATGGAGGGGCTCCGGCGGGCGCTCTGGCGCGCCTGCCCGGTGATGCTGGTGTCCGCCCCGGCGTCCGGGACCTCGGGCGTCATGGGCCCCCGGGGGGCCTTGGGCAGGCTCTTGGCCTCCACCACCGGCAGGGGCGCCGGGGCCTGGAGGACCATCATGGGAAGCAGCAGCAGACTGGGCAGCATGAGCACCTCCGCGCACATCCATCTCTTGGATGCTCCAAGCCCGGGATGGGTTTAGAGGTTCTGACCATACCCTGCGCCGGGCGGGAAGGCGGCCCTTGCCCCCGGAAAACTGCTTGTTGCGACAGGCGTGGCAGGTGGCTATCGTCTTACAGCCCAATGCGGGCTTTCTACAAGGAGGAGGCAATGCGGATATCACCTTCAAGGCTGCTTGTGATTCCCTCGGCCTTGCTCGCCGGGGCCCTGGCCCTCGCGCCCAGCGCCCACGCCGGCGAAACGCCCGGCAAGGCCGTCGCCCTCGCCGCCGACCAGCTTTCCTGGGAGGACCTGGCGGCCAAGGGCGTCGGCGTGATGGTGGCCGATGTCGAGGGCCACCACGCCAAGGGGGCCTGGCACGGCTTCGTCAAATTCCCCGTGGCCAGCAAGAGCGGCGTCCACGCCCACTCCAGCGCCCTGAGGCTCGTGGTGGTGTCGGGCACCTTCCGGTACGGAAGCGACCCCGACCACGAGCAGCCCTATGGGCCCGGCTCGTACGTCTTCATCCCGGGGAACCACCCCCACTCCAACAGCCAGCCGGACGGAGCCGTGGTCTACGTCGAGCAGTCGGGCAATTACGACAACAAGCCGGCGGGGCACTAGTTCAGAGGGGACGGAGCCACCCGGTCAGTGGAGTACCTCGTACTCGCTCTGGACCAACCCGCTCGGGAAGGACCGGGTGGCGACGTGATGCAGGCGCACATCGTGAGGCAGGGTGCTGAAGAGCGGGATGCCCTCGCCGATCAGCACCGGAACCCGGGTGATGATGAGGCGGTCCACCAGCCCCGCCCGCAGGAACCGCTGGATGGTGATGCCGCCGTCGATGTAGAGCTTCGTGGCCCCGCGCTCCGCCAGCCGGGCCACGATCTCCGCCGGCGAGCCCGCCATCTGCTCGACATTGCTGCCGATGGCACTCGGCAGCTGGAGCGGGCGGCCGCTCAACACCACCACCCGCTTGGCGCCGTAGGGCCAGGGATCGAAGGTCAGCACCTTCTTGAAGGTCTTGCGCCCGATGACCAGGGCATCGACACCCGCCATGAATTCCTCGTACCCGTGCGGTTCGCCACCTCCCTCCGGCAGCCAATCCAGGTCATGATCCGGGCGCGCCATGAACCCGTCCACGCTCACACCCACAAAGACGGATACCGTCATCGGGTCCTCCACACCCTTGGGTGGTCTGAAGTGAGCAAAAGTGACCGGGCTCGCAACCACCGATGCGTTGAAAAAGAACTTGGAAAACAGAGGGTACGAGAGAGCGGAAGGCCATGCAGGCGGGGTGCGAGTTGAGCGGGAGGTTGGGCGCCCCATCTAGATGCAAAAGCTAGCCATGGCTGCCATCGAAGCTGTTGATTTGAGAAATTAACTTTTGATATGTACGCCGATGAGAATCTTCATTGAAGAAATCCATGCCATAGGACCAAAAGGCTGTATTCAAAGTTTTGGTGTTTGAAATTTTAAACCAGTAAATATAAAAATCGTGTGGTGGGAAATAGCTAACATATTCAATGTAGTGATGTTCCTTGACCTTAGCAATTTTAATTTTAATTTCAAAATCTGCTTCCGATTTATTGCTGACGATTTCAAATTGAGTGTCTTTACGTAGCGTTTGAAATAAATATGTCTCTAGTGCATGTTGTATTCCCTTCTTAATTTCAATGCAGCCGGGTTCACATAGCAATGAAAGGTCAGGTTCATCAATAAAAATTTTCTTATATCTATAATCTTCACGACGTTGCCAACCTTGGAACCAACCTGTTTTTTCGTTTTCAATATTCAACCACTTCTTCATTTCAGGAGTGCCAATATTTCCACCTACCCGACATATTGGGCTCTTGCACCCGGTGAGGATGGAACCGATCAGAACAAGACTGAAAAGCATTCTGGCTGTTGGTTTCCGCATAAGGCCACCTAACGAATGAAGCAAACCGGCCCCGCCTGCACCGAGGCGCTGAGCGGAGTCGAGGAAGTAAAACAACGAGAGAGAGGCGATGCCGGCAGAGCCTGAGTTAAGCGAAAAATTAGGAAATCTTAATTTTGATAGTGTGCACCTTATTTAATTTAATATAACTAATTTCACTGTTTTTCGGAAAATTTTGTGATTTTAGGAAATTTTTTAAAATGGGCAATCCCTTTTCAAGATCATTTAGCCCTATCGTAATAATCACGTAATCAGCCATAAATTTTGTCATTGGTGACTCATGCACTGTATAGGAATTTAAAACGTTTCCGATATTGTGTTTTTTCATTTCAGCTGCGATGGGATCGGAGTATTTTTTTTCAAAATCTTTCCGATTCAAATTTGTATCGTAAATACGCACATGGACGATCTGTTTCTCCTGTTGGGCGAGAACCGAGACCGACAGAAGGAACAGCGGAATAAGGAGTGATCTCATGTGAACCTCCTAACTTTGAATCAGACGGCCAACCCCGTCATGAGCCAGCCGTCGATGGAAATTGAGTGAACGATACTCCCATTGTGGACCTTTGAGTCACAGCACCTCTAAACGGTGTCAAAACCCTGGGTGAACGGAAGATGTCTCTTGGCGAGAAGGCGATCTACCGTGCCTGCCCGGGCGGTCGCGCCTCTCCCCCGGTTGATGCCCCCAAGCGCTCTATGCCGAAAGAGAACCCGGTTACCGGCCGGCCTCCGCCTGAAAGAATCGAACCGCGAATGGCGCGAATCGCCCTGCGGGCGCGCGAAGGGTGAACGCCCCTGCTCCCGCCTCGCTGCCATTCGCGCCCATTCGCGTCATTCGCGGTTGCTTGCTCTTCTGCCTGGGACAACCCGATGACCAGGAAAGAGCATTCGCCACACATGAAAAGCACCCTTCTGTGCCCTTTGCGTTCTTTGCGGCCGGAGCTTTCTTTTGCGGTCAGGCCCCGAGTTTGCGGAGCAGGTCTTCGGCCACCCTTCCGGCAGCGCCCGGTTCACCCAGGTGCCCGCGCACGTCACTTAACCCGGCGCGGAGGCGGCGGGCGGTGTCGGGTTCCAGCAGCCGTGCCAGCTCCACGCCCAGCCGCTCGGGGTTGACCTCGCCCTGCAGCAGCTCGGGGGCCACTTCGCGGCGGGCCACGACGTTGGCGAGGCCGAAGTAGGGGACCTTCACGATGCGCTTGGCCATCTCGTAGGTGAGGGCGTTCAGCTTGTAGACGATGGCGAAGGGGGTGCCCAGCAGGGCCGTCTCCAGGGTGGCGGTGCCCGAGGCCACCAGGGCCGCGTCCGCGTGGGCGCGGGCCGCGTAGGTGCGCCCCTCCACCAGCGTCACGGGGGCATCACCCAGGTGGGCGCGCACGAAGGCGGGGTCCAGCGTGGGCGCCACGGGCAGGACCCACTGCACCTTGGGCCGGGCCAGGCGCCAGCGGCGGGCCAGCTCCGCCATGGGCGGCAGCAGGTGCTGGATCTCGCCCTTGCGGCTGCCCGGCAGCAGAGCCACCAGGGGCCGCGCGGGATCGAGGCCCGCCTCCGCGAAGAAGGTGGCCCGGTCGCACTCGGGCTTCACCACCTCCACCAGGGGATGGCCCACGAAGCGGGCGTCCACGGGGTAGCCCCGGAACAGCTCCGGCTCGAAATCGAACAGGCAGTAGAGCGTGTCCAGCACCGTGCCCAGATCGGGAATGCGGCCCTTCTTCCAGGCCCACACCTGGGGGCACACATACTGGTGCAGGGTCACGGCGGGCAGCTGCTTCCGCAGGGCCTTGGCCAGCCGCAGGTTGAAGCCCGGGTAGTCGATGAGCAGGGCGCCGGCGATGTGCTCCTCCTGCGCAGCGGCCAGGATCTGCTTGAAGAGGCGGTTCAGGCGCGGCAGGTGCTTGATGACCTCGATGAAGCCCACCACGGCCAGGTCCTTCACGTCCGCCAGCTTGCGGTCCAGGAAGGGGCTCATGCGCGGCCCGCCCACACCGATGATCCGCAGGTCCGGGCGCCGGGCTTTCAGCTCGCGCAGCAGCTCCGCGCCGTGCAGGTCGCCGGAGTCCTCGCCCGCGAGGACGAGCAGGGTCTGGGTCACGAGCGCCCCCCTTCCCGCCTGCCATCCTGGTCCTGGAGCAGGTGGCTGCCGAAGACCACGCTCTCATCGGGCACCACGGGGCGGCCCAGGGCGGTGGCGGGCATCTCCGCAGGGAAGAGCACCGGCGGGTGGGCGGCCTCCAGCGCGGCGGCCTGGGCGCGGAAGGTGGCGGGATCCTCGGCGGGCAGCGCCATGTCCCAGCGGTAGCCCAGCTTCTGAAGGAGGCGCAGGTCCGAGCCGGGCTCGCAGACGCCGCACCAGAGACGGTCCGCCAGGAGCTCGGCGTCAGCCGTGCTTGGATGCCAGCAGAAGCCCACGGCCTCGGCCCGGGCCTGCTTCAGCAGCTCCACCACCGCGGCCTCGGCCCCGCCTTCGACCTTCAGGGCCAGTTTCACGCCCCGGCCGCTGGTGACCTCCAGCAGGGATTCCAGGTGGCCAAGGAGGCGGAAACCCGCTTCCCGGTTGGCCGGCCGGGCCACGGGAATGATGAGGAAATCCGGGCCCAGCGCGTGGCGCAGGGCCTCAAGGCCCTCCTCCACCGGGGACTGGCCCGGCAGAAGGATGGCGTGGACGGCCAGCCCGCGACGGACGGCCGGGGTCCACCCGGGATGAAGGTCGCCCCCCCACCCCAGGGTCAGGGGTGCGAGAGAGGACCAGGGCCCGGGATCAAAATGGGATGGAATCTGGGGCACGAACCGCATCGGCTTATCATGGAGCAACGGAGGCACCATGGGCCGCATTTTCACCCTGGATGAAGCGCAGGCCCTCATGCCCCAAGTGAAGGCCGTGACAGAACCTGTCTACACACTGGCCGCGAGCCTCGCCGAAGAACTGAGCCGGGCCGAAGACACCAAGGACGAGGCCCGGGCGGAGGACCTGCGCGACCGCCTGCAGATCCTAGTGCAGACCTGGCAGCAGAGCATGCAGGATCTTGAGGCCGACGTGAAGGGCCTATGGCTCGTGGATTTCGATTCCGGCGACGGCTACTGGTGTTGGGCCTACCCCGAAGAATCGCTCAACCACTGGCACAGCTACGAAGGCGGCTTCCGCTCCCGCGTGCCCGCGGACCAGCGGCCGGGCGTGCAGGCCTGAGACAAGTGTCGTCCATCACGGTGGAAAGGCCTTCACCGCCAAGACACCAAGACACCAAGAAGGTCTGGCTTCTCCATTTGTGCGCCGCTTGCCACAGGCCAGGCCGAGAAGAGCCAGTCGACCATAATTCTTACCTGATTATCGGCGAGCCTCAGCCTGAAAGGCTGAAGCCGCAGATGTCGCAGATGGGTGCAGAAAAGGCGTCCATAAGCGGAGGTTCGCGGAGGAGCCGAGGAAAGCGGAGGAAAAGAAAAGGCACCTGGCGCTCCAGCCAGGATATCCGGGCCTCCGGCCCCAGGTCGCGCTTTGCGCGGCCTGCTTCGCGGACGGCGGCCATGGCGGCCCCTGGAAGCCGCCCGGAGCCGCCGCTCGCGAAGGGATGTCCGCGGTGGATCGAGCCCCTTCTGCGTCCTCTGTGTGCGCCCAACGGGCGCTTCTGTGCCTTCCGTGTTCCTGCTTTTCTGGCTGAGGCTTGCCGATAATCAGAAATTCTTATTCTTTACTTGGCGCCTTGGCGTCTTGGCGGTGATCTTTTCTTTTCAGCTCAAACGCCTAGGTGTCCTCTCCCGGGAGCCCTCGAATGCCCGCAACGTCAAGCAAACGCATCAAACCTGCGGCCCCGCCGGGGGATTTCCGCGCGGCGGTGCTGGCGGTGGTGGCGCGGATTCCCGAGGGGAACCTCGCCTCCTACGGCCAGGTGGCCCTGCTGGCGGGCTTCCCCCAGCGCCCGCGCCAGGTGGGCATGGTGCTGTCGGGCCTGCCCGAAGGCACGGACCTGCCCTGGCACCGCGTGGTGAACACCCAGGGCTACGTCCCGAGCCGGGGCCGCTGGTGGGGCGCCATGGAGCAGATCGGCCGCCTGCGGGACGAGGGCATCGAGGTGGACGACCTGGGCAACCTGGATCTGGAGGCCCACCGGTGGAACGGCCTCGACAAAAAGCGAAGGATCTCCACAAAGGACACGAAGAAAAATCAAAGGGCACGAAAGTAGGCTTGAAGTTTTTTCCTTCGTATCCTTCTCGGTATCGGCTTCGCCGATACGCGAGGCGAACTGACTTCTCGTGGAGGCTTTTGCTCTCTACTGCCCCGCCCCGGACGGCAGATGGCACTGGGTGCAGGCGGGCCGGTCGGGATGGGGATTCCGGGCGCCGTGGCGGGGTTCCCTGCCGTGGCAGGCCACGCAGACTTCGCGCATCAGGGTGTGGTGGGGAATGGCAGGCGGGGCCCCGGCGTAGCGGGCGCGGTTGGGCCCGGGCCGTTCGGGCTGGGCCTTGAAGGCGTTGGCCCTGAACGGCTTCACGGCCTTCTGCTCGATATGGCAGGCCTGGCAATTGGGGATCAGGCGATGGGGCAGCGCCGGGGCGCCGGAGTCCGCCACACCGTGGCAGTCCGTGCAGGCCATGCCCGGCTCGACGGGATGGGGGATCACCGGCGGCGCGTAGGGCGTCATCTGGCGCTCGGGCTTCGGCGGCGCCTTGGGTTTCGCGGGGGCCGCGGCCAGGCCGGCGGCCAGCAGGAAGGGGATGAGGGCCGCGGCGCGCATCACACCCGCTCCAGCCGCACGGCGCACTTCTTGTAATCGGGTTCGGCGGAGATCGGACAGTAGCTGTCCAATGTCAGCACATTCGCCAACAGGCTCTCGTCGAAGAAGGGCATGAACACATGGCCCTTCTGGACCTTGCCGCGCCCGTCGATGCGGGCGGCCAGCTCCAGCTGCCCGCGGCGGGAGACCAGGCGGATCCTGCCGCAGTCCTGCACGCCCAGGGCCTTGGCGTCCTCGGGGTGGATCTCCGCATAGGCTTTCGGCATGGCGCGGTTCAGCTGGGGCACGCGGCGGGTCATGGTGCCGGTGTGCCAGTGTTCCAGCACGCGGCCCGTGCAGAACCAGAAGGGGAAATCCTTGTCCGGCGCCTCGGCGGCGGGTTCGTAGGGCCGCAGCCAGATGACGGCTTTTCCGCCATCCGCCTTGTTCTTGTAGAACTTGATGCCTTCGCCGGGCTTCACGTAGGGGTCTTCGCCCTCCACGTAGCGGCGGGCGGTCTCCTTGCCATTCACCACGGGCCAGCGCAGGCCGCGATGGATCCGGAGATCCTCGTAGGAGGCCACGTCCTTGCCGGTGCCGAGGGTGAACTGGCGGTACTCCTCGTAGAGATCCTTCACGTAGGTCTTCGGATCCGCCGGAAAGAGGCTGCCGTAGCCCATGCGCCGGGCCACTTCCAGGATCTGCCAGTCGTCCGCCAGACAGCCCTTGGGTGGCTCGGCCAGCTTGTCCCAGTGCTGGGTGCGGCGTTCGGTGTTGCCGAACATGCCTTCGCGCTCCACCCACATGGCCGTGGGCAGGATCACGTCCGCGAACTGGGAGGTCTCCGTGGGATAGACTTCGCTGACCACGATGAAGCGGCCGTCCCCCTTCTTCGCCGACGCCCGGTAGCGGTTGAGATTCGGCATGGAGACGAAGGGGTTGGTGGTCTGGATCCACATGCACTTGAGGTCGCCGCGGTCGAAGGCCCGGAACATCTCGACAGTGTGGAGGCCCGGCTTGGGGTTCAGCTTCTCGACGGGCACCTTCCAGATCTTGGCAGCCAGGGCGCGGTGGTCGGGATTCATCACCACCATGTCCGCGGGCAGGCGGTGGGCCAGGGTGCCCACCTCGCGCACGGTGCCGCAGGCGGAGGGCTGGCCCGTAAGGGAAAGGGCCGTGGCGCCGGGCCTGCAGATCTGGCCCGTGAGCAGGTGGATGTTGTAGATGAGGTTGTTCATCCAGGTGCCGCGGCTGTGCTGGTTCACGCCCATGCACCAGACGGACATCACCTTGAGCTTCGGGTTGCCGAAGGTGTCCGCCAGCAGCTCGATCGTGGCGGCGGGCACCCCTGTGAGCTTCTCCACCTTGTCCGGCGCGTAGTCCGCCAGGAAAGCCGTGAACTCGTCGAAGCTGGAGGGCTTGGCCTCGTCGGCGAACTTGAACTTGTCCTCCAGACCGTAGCCGATGCCGGTCTTGCCTTTCTTGAAGACCACGTGCTTCTCGAGGAAGGCCTTATCCACCAGGCCCTTCTTGATGAGCAGGTGGCAGATGCCATTGGCCAGGGCCAGATCGGTCTGGGGCTGGAATTCGACATAGTGGTCCGAAAAGTCGGAGCTCTGAGTGCGGCGCGTGGCGAGGTCGATGAGCCGCATCTTCGGGTTCCTGCGCTTGTTCTCCAGCACGCGGCTGAAGAGCACGGGATGGTTCTCTGCCATGTTGTTGCCCCAGAGCACCAGCACATCGCAGAGGTCCAGGTCCTCGTAGCAGCCCATGGGCTCGTCGCTGCCGAACGTGGTCATGAAGCCCGTCACCGCCGAGGCCATGCAGAGCCGGGCGTTGGCCTCCACGTTGTTGGACCCCATGCCGGCCCGGAACCACTTGGAGGCCGCGTAGCCGTCCGTGATCATCCACTGACCGCTGCCGTAGAAGGCCACGGATTCTGGGCCGTGCGCCTTCAGGGTGTCGCCGAACTTCTTCGCCACCAGATCCAGGGCCTCGTCCCAGGTGGCCTTCACCAGCTTTCCGCCCTTGCGGATCAGGGGCGTGGTGAGGCGGTCCTGGCCGCTGACGATGCCCGGCAGGCTGTAGCCCTTGATGCAGAGCAGGCCCTTGTTCGTGGGGCTCTTCTCGTCGCCCTGCACCCCCACGATCTTGCCGTTGCGGGTGCCCACCATGACGCCGCAGCCCGTCCCGCAGAAGCGGCAGACCGCCTTCTGCCAGGCGACATCCTTGGCGGGGACCGTCCCGGCCGCCAGGGGGGCGAGAGCCGTGACGCCCCCGGCCACCGCCCCGGCGGCCGCGCCGGTCTTGAGGAAATCACGTCGGGAGAGGTTTTCGGGCATGACGTCCTCCTGCCGGGGATCCGGAACGAAGAAAAGGATGAGCGAGTCCTTTTTATGTGCAAGTCGCATGTGATCAAAGGCATAAGAATCCATTTTTCGTCCTTCACCATGTGGTCATACAGGCCCACCGGCCGCCCGTTTCTGCCGGGCCGGCGGGCGCTCAGGTACACTGGTTCCTGTGGAGGGCTCCATGAAGGTTCGCGTGTCGGTGCAGTTGAAGCCTGGGATCCTGGATCCCCAGGGCAAGGCGGTGGAACAGGGGCTGCACGGTTTCGGTTTCGCCGTGGACCATGTGCGCATCGGCCGGCTCATCGAAATGGATGTCCCCGGCACGGATCCCGCCGAAGTGAAGGCCAAGGCCCTGGCCATGTGCGAGAAGCTGCTGGTCAACCCGGTGATGGAGAAGGCCTCCATCGAGGTGGTCTAGATGCGCGTGGCGGTCCCCGTCTTTCCCGGCTCCAACTGCGACCACGACGCCCTCCATGCCTGCGGCACGGTGATGGGGTGGGACACGTTCCCGGTCTGGCACCAGGAGACGCGCCTCCCCGAGAACACGGAGCTGGTCTTCATCCCCGGCGGCTTCAGCTACGGCGACTACCTGCGCTGCGGCGCCATCGCGGCCCTGGCCCCCATCATGGCCGACGTGAAGCGCCATGCGGACAACGGCGGCCTGGTGCTGGGCGTGTGCAACGGCTTCCAGATCCTCTGCGAAGCCCACATGCTTCCGGGCGCCCTGCTGCGGAATGAATCCCTGCGGTTCATCCATGGGGACGTCCACCTGCGGGTGGAGCGCGCCGACCTGCCCTTCACCCGCGCCATGAAGGCGGGCGAGGTCTTCCGGGTGCCCATCGCCCACGCGGAGGGCAACTTCACCCTCGATCCCGAGGACCTGGGGGATCTGGAGGCCCGCGGCGGGGTGGCCTTCCGCTACTGCTCGGCCCGCGGGGAAATCGGCGAGACCCATGTGCCCAACGGCGCCATGAACGGGATCGCGGGCATCGTGAACGTCCGGGGCAATGTGCTGGGCATGATGCCCCACCCCGAGCGGGCCGTGGACCCCAAGCTGGGCTCCACCGGCGGCATGGGGGTATTCCGCAGCCTGGAAGCGGCTTTCTCCAAAGCCTGAGCCAGGGCCCCTCCAGCCTCCGAAGGCGATTTCTGCTTGGGCTTGTGAAATTTCCATGCCCTCTGAAAATTTTTCCTGTCATCCTTCCCGGAACGCCCCGATGGGCTATCTATTTATTCCTGAGCCATGAGCGAATCTGAAGCCAAGAACCTCCAGACCTACACCAGCGGCCCCCTGCGGTTGGCCGTCCTCAAGCGCGATCCCGTGCCGGCGAAGCTGCTGCCCGCGCGGGAGGCCTGGACCCTGCTCCAGCCCACGCACGCGGTGCGCGTCTGCACCAGCGAGGACCGCGAAGAGGGCGTGATCCGCTCCGGCGACCTGGCCCTGCTGCTGCCGGGCTTCGGCCACACGCTGAAGCGCCACCATCCCAACGCCCCCTTCGGGTTCACGGCGCTGTTCATGGAAGGCCCCTTCCCGGAACCGCTGCTGTCCTCGCTCCAGAACCCGCCGCGGAAGTGGCAGGAATCCAGCTTTGCCGTGCTGCGCAGCCTCAGCCTCAAGCAGCTGTTCAGCATCTTCACCCAGGAATTGACCAACCCCGACGGCATCCAGCTGATGACTCGGGAGCTCTTCCTCATCCTGCTAGGCGCCGAGCTGGCCCGCCTGACGGAGAAGGAGGACCGGGGCCGCTTCCCCTACCGCCTGAACCGCTCGACCCTGCAGCTGGTGCTGGACCACATGGAAGTCCACATCGGTTCCAAGAACAGCGTGCCCGAGCTGGCCACCATGGCGCGCTGCACGCCGGACCACTTCATCCGCCTCTTCCGCGAGGCCACCAGCACCACGCCGCACCAGTACCTCATCGAGCGCCGCCTCCAGCGCGCCGTCACCCTGCTGGCCAACGGCGAGCGCCCCAGCGACGTGGCGAAGAT
>DASXVC010000029.1:0-1663 GCA_036504495.1 Geothrix sp. | reverse complement strand
GGTGTAGGCGCGGCGGGTGGCCAGGACCTCGAAGAAACCAGGGTGGGGTGGGGCGAACAGGGGGGACATGGAGCCTCCGGCGATGCACTCAATCTACGGGGCGCCTCGAAAGTGGGCGGCCGGGAATCGGCGAATGGCAGGCATGGGTCGGTGAACCCGAGGTCAACCCAGGTCCGGCACCCGCCAGAGGGACAGCTCGTCGCCCACCGCGGGCATGGGCAGCAGGCCATTCTCCACGGCGCCGTCGTCGCTTTCCGCCTCACAGAGGTAGGCGGCGATGGCACCCAGCGGCTGATCCGTGGGCACGAGAGACCAGCCCGTCGGTGGGCGCCGGGGGCCCCGCCGCCAGGAGACGGACAGTTCGCCCACGGCGGCCGCCTCGAGGATGGCCCGGCCCCCTTCGGATTCCAGGGCCTCCACCACGGGTACCTCCACCTCGAAGGCGCCCAGGGCCTCCTGCAGGGTGAGGCCATGCAGACGCAGGTGGGACGCCACGGCAGGCGGCACCAGGTAGGCCGCCGGGCGCTCCACCACGGTGCTGCCCACGAAGCGGCCGAGGTGCGGGATCGTCACGGTCGCGGGCGCGCCCTCCAGGGTGCGGGGCGTGCGCGTGAGGATCTCCACGGGCCGTTCGAAGCTCTCCAGCTTGTAGCGCACGGCGATGTGCCCGCGGGGCGTGCGGCTCGCCGCCACGGTCTGCACCACCTCGTCCCGGTGGGCGGCCACGTACTTGAGGGTCTCCAGCATGAAGGCGTAGGCCGTGCGGACGCGCTCTGCGAAGGAGATGTACGAGTAGCACTCCAGCAACAGGTCCATGCGGCTGGTGAGGCCCCGGTAGTTGCTGCCGAAGCGCGGGTGGTGCGGGTAGGTCATCCAGCCTTCCCGCACGGGGGCGCCGGGCTCGGCGTCGCGATCCGCGTCCAGGGCCCGCTCGTCCTCCACGAAGTTGCCGTACCAGCCCGCGTCCAGGCCGTGGTTGGCCTTCAGGGCCGCGGTGACGGGGGGCAGCAGCCGGTTCCGCATGTACTCGATGGGCTCGCTCCGGCCGCTTTCCACGGTGTGGGGGATGTCGTAGGTCATGGAGAAGCGGTGCACCGAGCCGTTGGTGGCGTGGTTGTCGATGGTCAGGTCCGCGGCCCAGGGCTGGCACACGCGGGTTTGGAGCAGGCGCATCTCCGCGCCTTCGTACCGCAGGTAGTCCCGGTTCAGGTTGATCTTGGCGGCGTTCACGCGGGTGCCCACGCCGCTGTCCGGGCCCAGCTGGCCCGTGAGTTTGGGCAGGTGCAGCTTGCGGTTGCCGGGATCGATGGCGTCGTTGCCGTCGGGGTTGAAGAGGGGCACCACCACCAGGGTGAGGCTTTCGAGGATCTGGCCCGCGTCCAGCCCCGGTTTTCCGTCGAGCAGGTCGCGCACCAGCATGAGGCAGCCCTCTTTGCCCTCCACCTCGCCGGCGTGGATGCCGCTGATGACCAACACCACGGGCCGGCCCAGGCTGCGGGCCTCCTCGGGGGTCGTCACGCCATGCGCCGACAGCACCAGCAGGGGCAGCTCCCGGCCCTGGGGGCTCATGCCGAAGGAGGTGACGTGCAGGCGCTTGTCGCCCTTGGCCGCAAGGCCGGCGATGAAGGCCATCACGTCCGCGTGGCGGCTGGTCTCCTCGTAG
>DASXVC010000028.1:0-11928 GCA_036504495.1 Geothrix sp. | reverse complement strand
GCTACCGGGGGCCCGAGGCCCGGATGTCCTAAGCCGGAACGCTGGTACCTGTCTTTGTGGCCTTTGCTTGCTTCTTCGTGTTCTTCGTGGAGGCTTTTGAACCCTTTGATCAGGCTGAGATTCGCCGATAACCGGGTTCATCTATGTCTATCCGGGTTCATCCGTGGCAAAAAAACTACCCGCGAACGGCGAGTCTCGAACGGACCTGACGCACCAGCATGGGCACGACGACCATCGCGCCGAGGACGATCCACATGGTGGTATTCGGATCCCGGATGTAGGCGTTCAGGCGCAGGGTCGTGATGGCGATCACGGCGTAGTAGAGCATGTCGCCCGTAATCGCGAACATCCAGCCCATCACGAACCCGTGGCCCGCGGCCATGGCCGAGGCGCGCCCGGTCATGGGATCCACGCCGAAGGCGATCATGACGAGCGCGAAGGGCCCCGCGCCGGTGCCGCCCAGGTGGGCCGTGCTGCGGGCCATGGCCTCCTTCATGGCCGCGCCGAACCGCGCCAGGAACGGGACCTTCCCCGCCAGGACCGTGAGCAGCCTCAGGACCGGTTCAAAGGCGAGGGCGAGGAGCACATCCGAGGCGAAGTAGAGCCCGGCAGTCAGGGGCCAGGCCAAGCCATTGGCCCGGGCCAGCAGGACCCCCGCGGGGATGCCGCCCCCGACGGGCAGCAGAAAGAGCATCAGCACAGGCCACATGAAGGGATGTTAACCCGGGCGTGGGCCCGGGCCCCGGGCCCCGGGCCGGTGCGGGGAGGCTACATGTCCACGAGCTTCGGGTGCGTCAGGCGCTCGAAGTCCTTGTAGGCCATGCGGATCAGCTCGGTGTGGGTGCCGGCGTTGAAGGCGATCTCCGGGTCGGCCGCCAGGTGCGGCTCCACGTAGACGTCCATGCCGTAGAGGTTCCCGAAGGGCGGCATGGCGCCGGGCTCGCACTCCGGGAAGTCGGCGATGAACTCGCGCTCGTCCGCCAGCTCGGCGCTGAGGGCCCCGGCGGCCTGGCGCAGGCGCTCCAGATCCACCTTCCGGTTGGCGGGCACCACGGCCAGGGCGAAATGGCCGTCCAGGTTCACCACCACCGTCTTGGCCATCTCCTTGCCGGGGATGTGGGCGGCTCCGGCCACGGACGTGGCCGTAAAGGCCTGGGGATGTTGGATGACCTGATGGGCCACCCCGTTCCTGGTGAGGAATTCCCTGAGCATGGTCGTGGGCATGGCAGCCTCCTTGGACCGAACGCTGCCCAAGGATGGGTTCCGGAGGGAGGGTTGGCCACAGATGAACACGGATGAACACAGATTCCCGAACCGCCGTGAGCGCGGTGGCCGGGCCGAAAAATATCCATAAGCGGAGGGAAGCGGAGTGGCAGAGGAGAGCGGAGAAAAGAAGGTAACGAATTCTTCTTTCTCCGCTTTCCTCAGGTCCTCTGTTGTCCTCCGCTTCATCTGATCCTTCATCCCTGGGTCTCCCCGTCGACCGGAATATTTGCGGCGCGCCTTCACCATTTATCACCGCGCATCACCGGCTGAATCTTTTTAAATCCGTGTCCATCCGTGTCCATCCGTGTGAATCCGTGGCTGATTCAGCTTTTCGGGAGGGATTTGGCGGCGAGTTCCTGTTCGGTGAGGCCGAAGAGGGGCGCCACGGTGCGACCGCGCTGGCTGGCCATGAGGTAGAGCTGGCCGCGGTGGTGGGCCTCGTGTTCGGCCATGGCGCGGAGCCACTTCCAAGTCGCCATGGAAGCTCCGGCCGGGTTCAGGCAGGGGGCCAGCAAGTCCGCGTCCGTGAGGGTGGCGAAAATGGCCATGGATTCCGCGTGGCAGCGGTCCACGTAGGCGCGCACCCCGTCCAGGCCCGAGGCCAATTCAACCCCGTGACCCGGGCACGCGCTGGGGCGGCCCTGCACGTTCTCCGCGTACATGAAGCGCTCCAGCCCCGCCAGGTGGCGGAACAGGTCGCCGAAGGTGAAGGCCCCGGGGACCGGCGCCCACTCCAGATCCTCGGGCGTCAGCGCCTCCAGCACTCGCACCGTGCGGGACCGGGCGTTGCGCCAGTAGGCGAGGAAGGAGGGGGTGTCCTGGAGCATGAGGGGATATTCCAATAATGTGGAACCGATGGTGAACAGTGATGGACGATGATGAAAAGCAGGGTGATTTCGATAATCGTTCATCACCATGCAACACCGGCACATGGCCAATGCCTCCGTTTGGGGGCTATCGTTTGTGGATGGTGCCTCCCAAGCCCGCAGCCTGTCCCGCCCTAAGGTGATTAAAAGGAACATGGGGGGTTGATGATTATCTAGAAGTCGCGTATGAATTTTACTGTTAATTGAGTTAAGGTAGCCCAATTCGAGATAAATAGTTTGAAAATCTTTGGCTAATAGATTCTCTATACAGATCAGATAGAGAACACAGCCTTTTTGGGAGTTGCTCGTAAACAGAATCTTTATTTATAGAGAAAAAATGTTTAAAATCGATAATTAATTCTGGCATTTTATCGTCATTAAAAATCAAATAATGGTAACGCGGAATTTCATTATCGATAATTTTTTTTATTGTCGTGCTATCTCTTTTTTGGGCCGGATTGTCTCTGAAAAGGCCACCCCAATGTTTACCTTGAAGGAATTGTTCAAAATTGAACACAGGAGCAAATGCTAAATGGATTAATTTTGCGTCTGAATTAGCAGTATTAATAAAATCATTTTGTAGATCACATTCTTGGTTTAAACAAATAGCGTAAGGAAAGGAAATTTTTTGAATTTGAACCTTCGATCCTGTGGTTTTGAAATCTTCGATTAATTCTAAGTCCTCGAAAAGATCAGCTTGGGCTACTCGGCTTGGTAGCGGCAGCAGCTTCTTCGCTGACACTCTCCTGGGGGGTGCCGGTCTGGAATGTAAGAGTGATTCTTTTGGGGACTTTGGGCTCATATTGAATCATCGCAGTTGTGGCAAGTGGTTCAATGTCGGGAGGTAATTCGATGAATTTTTCATTCATTTTAATTTTTCTATAAATTGAGGGTTAATAGAATTAATAAAATGCTCGTATGCAGAATGATTAATATTTTTAATTGCTTCAGGCCAAGTTTCGTGTGCTTCAGTAGAATCGATATAGCAATCAATATCTAACAAAAAATCTAATTTTAAAATAGGAGCAGGGTAGTGCTTATTGGGAATTCCATATTGAAGTCTAGATTTTATCATCGTGCTATTGTACTCTTCCAGGCCTATTATTCTTGATAGGCCGTCTGCTGTTAGCATTATCTTAATAATCTTGCTCAATCTTGTTGAAAATATTGAAGCAATTTGTCTTGGTGATTCACAGTTGAATTCATTGACGTATCTTAAGCCTATTCGTTTTGATTGAATGGGTTTTTCGATTAAAGTGAGAACTTCATTTAAGATTTCAATGAAATTCCTATAAGTGTTACTATTTGTATAATTGCTTGTTTCAAAATAAATTGAATTTTGAGGTTCTGAAATAGTCACCGTATAATTGTATTCTGTATTTACTAAAACAAAATCGACGACTTTGTTTTCTTTTATTTCTGTATTTGTAGTAGTTAAATTAATCGCAAAATTACTCACATTTCTTGATTCAACTCGAGTGAAAAACGGTGCAAGTTTATCTACAATTTCTAAATGTTTTAAATTATTAAGTGGTAAAAGATCGATTTTTAGAATAAATTTTTTAATACTATTTCTTAACAAGGTTTGTTCTTCTGCCATCCCGATCTCCTACTGTTCTATGGCAAAAATATTGGTGAATGAACCATTGTAAGCGAATTCCTTCTCATCCCATCGGCTCTTCATGCTGGCACTTGGGGCAGATGAGGACCTGGATGGGGTCCTTGCCCCTGGGCTTGCGGGTCTTCTCGCCCATGCTGGGGTTCTTGCAGGCGGGGCAGGTGACGGGGACGGGCTTGTCCCAGGCGGTGTAGTCGCACTTGGGGTAGGCCACGCAGCCGTAGAAGACCTTGCCGAAGCGGGTCTTGCGGGGGCTGAGGCCGCTGCCGCACTTGGGGCAGGGCACGGCCAGGATTTCCTTCTTCACGGTCTTGCAGCCCGGGTAGTCGATGCAGCAGATGAACTCGCCGTAGCGGCCGTGCCGCTTCACGAAGCCCTTGCCGCAGTTGGGGCAGGCCTCCCCGGTGGGCTCGTCGGGCGGAACGGGAATCCCCTTGGGGTCGGCCTTCACGATGCCCTTGCAGGCGGGGTAGTTGGGGCAGGCCCAGAAAGGGCCCCACTGGCCCTTGCGCAGGTTCATGGGCGTGGTGCCGCAGAGCGGGCACTCCGGCGCGTCTTCGGGCTCCTCCATCTTCTCGAGGTCCGCCGTGTAGTCGCACTTGTCCTTCTCGTTTTCGGCGCTGTAGTTGGTGCAGCCCACGAAGAGCCCGTTGCGGCCGATGCGCTTGAGCAGCGTGCCGCCGCCCTTCTTCCGGTCGCCGCACTTGGGGCACTTCTCCCCCGTGGGCACGCCGGCCTTGAGGTTCTGCATGTCCGTCCCGGCGGCGGCCAGGGACTTCTCGAAGGGGCCGTAGAAGTCCGTCATGGCCTTCTTGAAGGTGAGCTTGCCCTCTTCGATGCGGTCGAGGTTGCCCTCCATGCCGGACGTGTACTTGGGATCCATGAGGTCCTGGAAGCCCTGCAGCAGCAGCTCGGTGACGGTCATGCCCAGGTCCGTGGGCTTGAAGCGGCCCTCGTGCTTTTTGACGTAGTCGCGGTCCTGGATGGTGCTGATGATGCTGGCGTAGGTGGACGGGCGGCCGATGCCGTCCTCTTCCAGCTCCTTCACCAGGGTGGCTTCGTTGAAGCGGGCGGGCGGCTTGGTGAACTGCTGGTCGGCGTCGAGCTGTTCGAGCTTCAGCCCCTCGCCCAGCTTCAGGGCGGGCAGCAGGGCCTCGTCCTCGTCCTCTTCGTCGGGCCCCTTGGTGGCGTCGGCGATGGATTCCGCGTCGGTCTCGGCCTTGCCGGTGCGGTAGACCGCCAGCCAGCCGGGGAAGCGCTCGATCTCGCCCTTGGCCTCGAACAGCGCCGTGTCCTTGCCCACTTCGGTCTCGGTCTGCACCACCGTTTCATCGAACCGGGCGGCCTCCATCTGCGAGGCCATGGTCCGCCGCCAGATCAGCGCGTAGAGGCGGAACTGATCCGGCTCGAGGTGTCCTCGAAGCGACTCAGGGGTGCGTGTGATGTCCGTGGGGCGGATGGCTTCGTGCGCGTCCTGGGCCCCGGCCTTGCCCGTGTAGACGCGGGCCTTGGCGGGCAGGTACTCCTTGCCGTAGGTCTCCGCGATGAACTCGCGGGTGGCGTCGATGGCCTCGGGGGCCATGCGGGGCGAATCCGTGCGCATGTAGGTGATGAGGCCCACGGGGCCTTCGCCGAAGTCCGCGCCTTCATAGAGCCGCTGGGCGTTCTGCATGGTGCGGCTGACGCTCATCTTGAGCTTCTGGGCCGACTCCTGCTGGAGCTTGGCGGTGGTGAAGGGGGCGGCGGGGTTGCGCTTCTTCTCCTTGGTTTCCAGGCCCGTGACCTTGTAGGTGGCCTTTTCCAATTTGGCCTTCAGGTCCTTGGCCTGGTCGGCGTCCGCGACCCGGCGCTTGGTCTCCTTGTTGCCCAGCTGGAGGGGCTGCCCGCCCAGCTTCACCAGCTTCATCCAGAACTGGGGCGGCAGCTTGGCGGCGAACTTGCCCTTCAGCACCCAGTACTCGACGGGGTTGAAGGCCAGGATCTCCTTCTCGCGGTCCACGATGATGCGCACGGCCACGCTCTGCACGCGGCCGGCGCTGAGGCCGCGGCGCACCTTTTCCCAGAGCACCTGGCTGACCTTGTACCCCACGAGCCGGTCCAGCACGCGGCGGGCCCGCTGGGCGTCCACCAGCTTCTTATTAATGACCGTGGGCGCCGCCATGGCCTTGGCGATGCCCGCCGGGGTGATCTCGTTGAACAGGACCCGGCTCACCGCCAGGGTCTTGGGGGGCTTGATGGCCTCCAGCAGGTGCCAGCTGATGGCCTCCCCTTCGCGGTCAGGGTCAGTGGCGAGGATCAGTTCGGAGGCGGTCTTGGCGGCGGCCCGCAGCTCCCGGACCACTTTCTCCTTGGCCGGGCTGATTTCGTACTCCTCCTGGAAGCCGTTTTCGATGTCCACGCCCAGCTTGCGGGGCAGGTCCCGGATGTGGCCCACGGAGGCCATGACCTTGAACCCCTTGCCGAGGTACTTGGTGATGGTCTTCGCCTTCGAGGGGCTTTCGACGATCACCAGCTTCTGGCCCTTGGCCGAGGGCTCGGCAGGGCTCGGTGAACTCGCATCGTCTTGCTTCAGCTTCCTGGCCACGGCGGAACTCCTGGGGGGCTAAGCCGCCCGTTCGAAACAACTTGCCATCTCAACTCGGGGGGCGGCATAAGGCGCCGTCACAGGGCCGCCAGAAAAACACTGTCTGCCCCGAACGGCCCCTAAGGATGGAACCTAAGGGCAGAGGTTTGTCAAGGGGCCCGGGTGGGTCCAAGGTCCTCTAAAAGGTCGGCCGGGGATAGACAAATTCGTGCAGCACCTTCCCTTAGCAATAAATTAGGCCCTTCCGCCGAAGGATCTTCCGGGGACCCGGGACACACCCAGAGTTCCTTGCCCAGGTCGAGGGCGAGCTTGGCCGTCACCAGGGAACCGGACTTCAGGCGGGCCTCCATGACCAGGACCCCGTCGGTCCAGGCCGCCAGCAGCCAGTTGCGCCGGGGGAAGTGCCACTTCAGGGGCGGGGCCTCGGGGGGGAAGGGGGTGAGGATCCCGCCCCCGGCCGCCACCATGCGGTCCATGAGGGCGGCGTGCTCCGGGGGATAGGGATGGTCCAGCCCCGAGCCCATGACGCCCCAAGTGGCGGCCATTCTGGACGCATCCGCGTTGGCCTTGGACGCATCCGCATTGGCTTCCAGCGCCCCCGCGTGGGCCGCGCCGTCGATGCCCCGGGCCAGGCCCGACAGCACCGCCACCCCGGCCTCCGTGAGCGCCCGGGCCCAGGCCCGGGTGCGGGCCTTCCCCCGGGCGCTGGCCTGGCGGCTGCCCACGATGGCGATGCGGCGGCCGTCTGGCGGCAGCGTCCCCCGCACCCACAGGGCCACGGGGTAGGGCAGGGGCGCCAGCAGGGCGTCCACACCCTCCTCGCCGGGTAGCAGCAGACGGGCGCCCCGGTCCCGGGCCTCCTGGCGGCGGCGCGGCAGGTCGGCCTCCAGCTGGGCCAGGGCCCGGGCCTGGTCGGCGGAAAGGGCGGGCTCCGTCTCGGCCTGGAGGGCCGCCCAGGCCGCGGCCTTCTGGCGCTCGGGCCAGTCCAGCACGGTGAAGGCGAGGGCCCAGAGGCGGAGGTCCATGGGGTTTCCGGGGAAGCGTCCCATCCTGGCCAGGGTAGGCTGGGGGGCGCAAGGAGGGAGTGGACCGGAATTACACAGGGGCCGCCGAGGGCGGCCAGGGCGGTCCCCCCGGAGGTGCCTCAATCCCTTTCCCCTTGCGTTTGGCAGGCACACAGCTACACTGGTTCTCTTGGCTGTTTTCACCTTTAGTTCGTGAGGTTCCCATGTCCCGTCAGTGCGAAATCTGCGGTAAGAAGCCCCAGTTCGGGAACAATGTGTCCCACTCGAACAACGTCACCAAGCGCCGGTGGAATCCCAACATCCAGCGCGTGCGCGCCCTGGTGGCCGGCACCCCCAAGCGCATGCGGGTCTGCACCTCCTGCATCCAGGCCGGCAAGGTCCTCAAGGCCTGCTAGAACGCCGTTGATTACGCAGAACGGCGGCCCGACTGGGCCGCCGTTCTGCGTTAGCGAAGACTCAAGGCCGGTCCCGGTACACTGACCCCATGCTGCTCGCCCTCGACACCACCACGGAGATCCTGCACCTGGCGCTGATCCGCGGGGAGCGGACCTGGGCGCGGCGGGTGCTGCCGGGCCTGGGGGGCGGCCACAGCGAGCGGCTCATCCCCGCGCTGGACGCGCTCATGGCCGAGGCCGGTGGGACGCCGCGGGACCTGTCTGGCGTGGCTGCCTGCCTGGGGCCCGGCGGCTTCACCAGCCTGCGTATCGGCGTGGCCACGGCCGAGGGCTTCGGCCTCACGGGCCTGCCCACCTGGGGCTTCTCCGCCTTCGCCCTGCGGGCCGAGGCGCTGCGCCAGGCCGGGGTGGAGGGGCCCCTGTGGATCCTCCTGGACGGCCAGCGGAGCGAGGCCTTCCATCAGCGCTGGGCCGACGGTCCCACCGAGCCCGCCGCCAAGCATCCCCTGGCCACCCTGCCCGAGCGTGTGGGCGACGAACCCTGGTGGGCGCCGGAGGCCTTCGCGCCCAAGGTGGAGGCCGTGCTGCCCGCCCACCGCATTGTCCTGGCCGACGAGGGCGAGGCCACCCTGGCGGGGCTGACGGCCCTGGCGCGCCGGGTCGCCCTGGGCCCTCCGGAAGCGCCCCTGGTGCCCTTCTACCTGCGGGACACGGATGCGGCGGTGAACTTCCCCCACGCCGCCGCCCACCTGTCGGAGGCCCTGCGGAAGGGCGTGGCGCGATGACCGGGGCGCCCGAGTTCCGCATCCAGCGCCTGGCGGGGGACGCGCCGCCGCCGGATTGGGTGACGCGGCTGGACCGCACGGCCTTCGGGTCGCCCTGGAAGGCCCCGGCTACCCATGAAGTCCTGTGGGTGCTGCCGGAGCTGGCCTTCGCGCGCTGGTCGCGGGTGCCCGCCGCGGGAGAGGCGGAGCTGCTGCGCATCGCCGTGGACCCCACCCATCAGGGCGAGGGCCTGGGCCGGGTCCTGCTGGAGGCCTGCCAGCGCGAGCTGGCCGAGGAGGGGCTGGTGCACCTCTTCCTGGAGGTGCGGGTGTCGAACGCGGCGGCCATCCGGCTCTACCGGACCTGCGGCTGGAAACCCTGCGGGCTGCGGCCCCGCTACTACGCCGATGGCGAGGACGCAGCGCTGTTCCAGCGGACGGGGATCGGGCGGTAGGGCTCAGTGGACGCCCGCCGGTGCCGCCAGGGTCGCGGCGAGGGCCTTCAGCAGGGAGGCGCCATCGCCGCGGAAGGAACTGCCGTGCATGGTGGCGAGGGTCTGGGGTTGCAGGTCCGCCAGGCGGGCCAAGGTGGTCTCGGCCTTGTCCCGGCAGGCGTAGTAGTCCATGCCCGCGCGCATGGCCTCGCTGGGGCCGAGGATGTCGCCTTCGGTGATGGGCGGCAGCTCCGCGCCGGGCTGGGTGAACAGGTCTCCGCAAAGGAGCGTCCGGGGAGGTGGATACCCAGATCAGCCCGGCATCCCACCCGTGTGGAACAACAGGGGCACTTCGTCCCGGACGAGGATCTGATTGAAGGTGAAACCGCCCGGGATGGCGGGGATGGGGACCGACGTACTGATGCGGAAGATGCCGTCAGCGATTTCGTCCACGCGGGTGGTCATGGCAGGCCTCGGGGGTTCGATGGAATTGAATCGGGCTACTTCTTCACCGCGGATTCAGCTTCTTCCGGCACCACGTCCCATTTCCCGCGGACATCCATGGAAATCACGCAATCGGCGCCGGGCACGCACTTGGTGACGTGTTCCTTCTTCCCCTTGAACACGAAGAACGAGCCCGCCGGCAGCAGGGTCTCCCTGCCATCGATGGTGAAGGACATGGTTCCCGAGAGCACCGTGCCGAAGTGGTCGGAGGTGTGGTGGTGCAGGGGCACCGCGAGTCCATCCTTGCGCTTGATCAGGAAGTGGCCCGCCCCCGTGCTGGGATCCCCATCGACGACCGCCATCTGCACGCCCGGGAAATCCGGTACGTCGGCCCACTTGAGGTCGCCGGTGGGAAACAGGGCGACGGTGCCGGCCTTCTTGCCGGACTTGGCGAGGGCGGGGGGCGCGAACGCGGCAAAGGCCAGCGCCAGCGCGGATACGGCCAGGATGCGTGTCTTCATGTAACCCCTCCTTGTGGGTGTGGTGATTTGGAGGACCGGTCCAGTGCGCGCCACCTTCCGGGGCCGCTAATGCGGCATCAGCACGACCGGGACCTCGATGACGTCATCGGCGGGAATCTTGTTCGCGACCGCCGCGTCGCGGATCGCTTGTTCGCTGGGTGCCTCGTAGATGCAGAAGGTCTTCGTCTTGTCCGCATTGGCGAAGGAATACACCCAACGCACTCCGAACGTGGCGTTGCACTTGTTGACGGCCTTCTTGCCCTCGGCGTCGAGGCCAGCCAAGGCCCCCGCCGGGAAGGTGCGCACGACGATGAAGCGCCGCAGGCCTGATTCAGGCGCGCGCACAGCCGGCGCCGGATCAGCGGTCGCAGCGGGAGCGGCCTTGGGTGTTTCCCTGGCCCCCAAGGCGGAGGTCAGTAGGGCCAGCGCCGCGAGCACGGGCAAGGGGTTGGGTCGGAATGCCATGAACTCCTCCGTGTGGATGTGGTGATTCGATGGTTGGAGGCGCGGACCTCCTCCCGGCACAAAAAATCGACCGGCCGCCCCCTCAGGGAAGCGGCAGGGTGGCGCCCCATGAAGGGAGGATCCAGACGAACCTGGACCGCCCCTGGGCGGTCTTCCAACATGGGTTGTTGCGACAGCAAGTCAATGCATCAAAATGATATTCAATGTCTGTTTTTTACCTTGTCCATACGACTGCTGCATGGCGCGATGCGGGCGAAGGCGGCCCGGACTTGCGCCGGCGGGTCAGACGAACCGCCCCTGGGCCGGAGCTCCGCTGGCGAACCGGGAGAGGTGGTCCTCCAGGGTGGCCCGGAAGGCGGCCACGGCTTCGTCGGCGTAGGCGCGGAAATCCCTGGGCAGGCGCCGGTACCGGGCCTGCGTCTGGCTCAGCGCCTGGTCCCTGAGGGCCTTCAACTCGGCGAGCCGCTGCGGGAAGTCCAGGGTCGTGGCGGCGTGCAGACGCGCCTCGAAGGTCCGTGCCAAGTCGTGGAGGCCCGTCTTGAAGCGCTCCAGCTCCAGCAGGCTCCGGGTCATCTTGAAGAAGTGGTGGCCCTTGACGGCCAGGGTGACGGTCTCGGGCACCATCAGGGGCCGCGCGAAGAAGCCCTGCATCAGGAAGCGCCAGTAGGCCCAGCCGTAGCGCGAGAAGGTCTGGACCACGAGGGAACGGACGAAGGCCCGGAGCTCCATGACGTGCAATTTCCGGCGCGAGGTGCGGGGCGGCTTCATGGTCTTCAGCAGCTTCAGGCACCGCTCGAAGTAGCGATCCGGATGGTAGATCTCGGCGAGGATGCGCTTGTAGCCGTCGATGAGCTTCCGGGCATCCATCCTCGGCAGGAAGTTGAGGCGCAGGTCGTGGGTGTTGTTGCCTCCGCCGGAATCGCCCGTGAGGCGGCCCTCCGCCGCGAGGCGCCGGTGCAGGCGGGTGCGGGGCAGGGCGGTGAGCAGGCCCACCATGGCCGTGGGGATGCCGGCCTCCTGGATGAACCGCACCTGGCGCTCGAAGATGTCGCCGGCATCGTTGTCGAAGCCCACGATGAAGCCGCCGGAGACCTCCATGCCCTTGCGCTGGATCGTCCGGATGCTGGCGAGCATGTCGGCCTTGAGGTTCTGCCGCTTGCCGGCGGCCTGCAGGGCGCAGGGATCGGGCGTCTCGATGCCCAGGAACACCATGTTGAACCCGGCCTGGGCCATCTGCTCCATGAGGGGTTCATCGCTGGCCAGGTCGAGGCTGGCCTCCGTGAAGAACGTGAAGGGATGGTGCCGCTGCTGCTGCCAGAGGATCAGCTCGGCCAGCAGCGCCCGGACTTCGCGGCGGTTGCCGATGAAGTTGTCGTCCACCAGGAAGAGCGGGCCGCGCCAGCCTTCCTCGTAGAGCAGATCCATTTCGTGGAGGAACTGCGCCGGGGTCTTGGTGCGGGGCCGGCGGCCGAACAGCTCGATGATGTCGCAGAACTCGCAGTCGAAGGGGCAGCCGCGGGAGAACTGCAGGGCCATCTCCGCGTAG